>CAVFAT010000090.1:0-2031 GCA_963620785.1 Bacteroidaceae bacterium | reverse complement strand
GATAAGATTAAGAGCGTGCCTCTTTCGAAACACGCTCTTCACTACGCTATTTTTAGCCACTTTCTATTTATTCGTCTTCGTCATTGCACTGCTTGTACACTCCGACACTTAGTAAGCTTACGCCAATGAGCAGGGCAAAGAGTAAAATCAGCAAATTTAATTCATCTCCCGTCTTAACGCTGCTTGTTGCCTTATTTGATGGAATACTAATGGTTACTGTCTGTGCAGTATCATTCAGATCCTTATGCTCTGCCACTGTCACATCCTTATGTTTCAGCGTCTCGAAGACAACCAGCTGGCTTTTATTCGATAAGGCAGAAGCATCAAAAGTAAAGGTTACATCTACGGTTCCACTTGTCTTTTCTGCCGTGAACTTTGTTTCTGCAGTTATCTGCTGACCATTTACGCGAAAGGCCTGGCTGGTAGATTTATCCATCAGAACACCTGTTACGGTGTATTCTTTTCCAATAACAAGATTCTCATAACTTACCGTATCTACTACAGTCATGGAAGAAGATCTGTCTGCACTCTTTCCTCCATCGATCTTTGCTGAAGTCTTGATCTTCTGGAAGTATACAGTCTGATCCTCATCATTTAGATCCTTGTGTTCTCCTACTACCTTTCCATCTGCAGTGATCTCTTCAAATACCACGCCTGTCTTTCCGGCAAGTTCGGTTGCATCGATATCGAATATGATCTCGATCTCGCCATCCGCCTTTTCACAGGTGAATGTCTTGAAAGCAGTTACTTCCTTGCCGTCAACGGTAATGGCTTTTCCACTTTCTTTATCCATCAGGCATCCGGTTACCGTATACTCTTTGCCTGGGATCAGATTCGTATAACTTACGGTATCCTTAATCTTTGTTTTGGTTGAAGCTGCAACCTCATCTTTTGTTTGCTCATCGATCGCTTTGGTATGAAACTCCGGATAGTGTACGCTCTGATCCTCGTCTGACAGATCCTCGTGGAAAGCTACTGTATACTTCTCATAGCTAAGCTTTTCGAAGGCTACTACGGTTTTTCCGGAGATCAGCGTTGAATCAAAGGTAAATGTAATATCCACTGATCCGTTTCTTTCTTCCGGTGTAAAGGTTACGGAAGACGTAACCGGATTTCCATCCTTATCCAACAGCTCTTTTCCGGTCTCTTTGACCATCAGCTTGCCTGATATGGTATAGCTCTTGCCTGGAATCAGATTTGTATAAGTTACTGTATCTACTACTGTCGTATCTTTTCTTACCAGACCGGTATGACCTTCTGAATCTTTATCCATGGCATTGGTCTGAATTTCCGGGAAGCGTACGGTCTGATCTTCATCTTCGAGATCCGCATGTGCTTTTACCTTAATGTCATTATGATATAGATCTTCAAATACAACGACGCTCTGTCCATAGTAATCAAAGGAGTTAAAGATGAAAGTAAGCTGCTGCGCTCCATCTGCTTCCTCCGGCGTAAAGGTGGTTTCTACTTTTACAGCATCTCCGGATTCGTTTGTAATTACATCGCCTGTATCCTTATTAACCAAAGTACCTTTGATGGTGTACTCCTTGCCCGGTATCAGGTTCTTATAACTTACCGTATCTACGATGCTTGTCATGGCATCCCCGCTCTCGGCATAACCGATATGGGAATCTGTTTTCTTATCGATCGCTGTGGTATGCAGATCCGGATAATGAACCGTCTGGTCTTCGTCTTCGATATTCTTATGATATGCAACCTCAATGCCCTTATGTTCCAGGCTTTCAAAGGCAACAATCATCTTTCCTGCCAGGATATCCTCTGTGATATCGAATTTTAGTTCAATCTCTTCTTTTTCAGCAGAAGCGGTAAAGGTGGTTTCTGCAGTAAAGCTCTTACCATCAGAATTGATCAGTTCTTTGCCTGTCTCCTTGTCCATCAGAACACCTTTTACGGTGTACTCAGAATCGGGAACAAGGTTATCTACAGTCACGGTATCTACAAAAGTTGCATCTCCTGAAGAAGTTCCGACATGATCTTCTGTTCTGCTGTCTGAGGCTTTTGTTCCAACTT
>CAVFAT010000089.1:0-2186 GCA_963620785.1 Bacteroidaceae bacterium | reverse complement strand
CTGCTCCATCAGATATCCCATATTCATCAAATATCTGGGCCCCTTCTCCGAATAAAATACCATATAGTAGGGAGCCCGAACACTAAAGAGACTGAGAAAGCGCTGCTGTCCCTTGCGATTGTCCAGGATAGTCATATCCGTCTCAATTCCCCCAAAGAGACCGGTCAGCTCCCGGTAATAGTTCTCCGCCTTCTCTAAAAATTGGGAGGAAAGCCCCTCCCCTGTATAGGACCTTACGGATTTCCTTACAAATATTGCCTCATATAAATTCATTTTCCTTCACACCCTTACGCTTCCGTAACAATATTGTAACATATCCCACGGCTTTTTCAAGTCCCGCAAGCAAGATTTTTTCCGTAAACGTCAAACAGCCGGTGTCTTTCATTCAGACATCGGCTGTGATAGAATACAGATATTGTAAATTCCACGCCAAATACCCGATGAATCGAAGATTCACCAGGTGGCGAGCATCAGGCGGCTGGCTCATCCTTGAGCTTACTCCGTTTCCCCTTCTTGGGAGTTTTCGGTAATTCCGGTTTTTTACCATGCGTACCAACAAGCCAGGAATCCATTGACCTTTCCAGACATTGTGCTTCATATGCCCGATATTCCTCAGCCCATGGTAGCATCGCATCCAGAAAGCTCATTGTGGTATCCTCCAGATGACGGGTGATCTCTTCCAGAAGATACCTGAGATATAGGTAAACATTGCAGTTGTTTGCCTTGGCCGTTTCCAGGATGCTGTACATGATAGCAGTCGCTTCGGCTCCCCGGGGGGATCCACAAAACATGGAATTCTTTTTGGAAATGGCGAAAGTTCGAATCGCACGTTCCGTGGCTCCATCATCAATGGGAACCTGGCCGTCATCCAAGAAACGACAGAGGTATTCCTTTTGGCTTTTTGCATATCCTATGGCATCCTTTAACCGGTTACTCCTGCCGGGATCTTCGGGAAGGCCTTCGATGTAGGTATAGAATTCGTCTACGAGAGGCTTCACCTTCTCCTTGCGCAGCCTCTTCCTCTCAGGCGGCTCCAGACTTTTGAGTTGCTCGTCTTCCGCATAGATTTGGCCGATCCTCTTTAGAGCCTGTGTTTCTGGAAGGGCGTCTATAGCCTCATCGGAAAGGCCGGTCTTATCTATTAAAGCCAGGGAATTGGCAAATCTTCTCCGCAGATGCATGAGACAGCCGCAAATTCTGACAACCTCTGCCTTTTCCGATTCCAGGACGCGATAGGCGCAATAGGCATCACAGGTGATTACACCCCGGAAATCCTCGTAAAATTTACGGAGATGATCGGCACCCCTTGTCGATTCAAAGCAAAAGAGGATGATCTGGTGATCGGGATACAGTTCGCTGCTTCTGTGAACCCACATATAGCTATAAGATCCGGCACGGCGTCCGTCACGGTTCACCCGGCAAAAGGTTTCATCACATTGATGATACGGAATGTGCATAAGCTCTTCCTGAAGTTTATCGAAAACCAGGGAAAAATGCGTTTCTGCAAAGCGGAGAAACCAGCCGTCCAGAGTCTGCCTCGAAATATTCAGGCCAAAATGCCTGAAGGATTCTGATAGGCGGTAAAAAGGGAGGGATAGGAACAGGCGCTCATACTCCACGTAGGCGAGAAAAGATGGTGAAACAAAGCTGCCCGGAAGGAGGCTTTTCTTAGGGAAGGCAACCATTTCATGCTCCAGCCCTACCGAAAGAACCGGCGTATAGGTGGTAAGACAATAGTCCGTAACTGGTGGATGTTCAATCGTCTTCTTTTCCTTCCAGCAGACAATCCGCCAGTTTCCCTCACCGTAGGTGTGGTTCAGTTCTTTTACGTTCAGCTCAAAACAGCTTCTTTGGGGAAGACGTTCCAAGTCGACCTTCTGTGCAGCCTTTTTCTTGCTTCTTGCCCCATAGGAGATCTTAATGCGGGATTTTTTCTTTTTCCCCTTAGCAGCCTCCTCAGCCAAGTCCCCTGATTCGCATTGCGTCTCATCGTTCACCTCTTCCACCGTGACATCATCAAGCAGGTCAGAGAGTCTTTCCGTCCCACGCCCGTAGATCTCTTTTACGCGGAGCCTCTCCTTTTCTGCGATAGCCTTCAGCGCCTCCTTCAGGGCAATATTTTCAGCCCCTAATGCCTCGTGGCTTTCCTGCAATTTTACATGTTGCAGATGCATGGCTTTCATTGC
>CAVFAT010000088.1:0-2191 GCA_963620785.1 Bacteroidaceae bacterium | reverse complement strand
CAGGGTTGTTTCATGAAGATATTTTAAAAGTCTAAAAAGATCAGATTTCATCGAGGGTTATACATGCTATACATAAGCGTGTATAACCCTTGACTTTTGTCTCAAGTAGAGGTATAATGTCTATATAGCATAGGTATGCTCTACCTATACGGAAAGGAGGACATTATGCCAGTAACTGAGAAAAAGTATCCGGAATGGGTTCAAAAACATCGTGTAAAGGGGACTACCGTGAAAAAGAAGGGGGATTCTTATTATCTTTATAAAAGAACATCCCGGCGTGTGAAAGGAAAAAAATATCCGCAGCCAGTCGATACTTATATCGGCATTATTACTCCGGAGGGGGTAATACAAAGCAATAAAAAGAAGGTATCTTTAACAGATGCAGAAGTATGGGAATACGGTTTTTCAAAAGCCGTCTGGGAATTGTGCCCGGATGACTGGAAAAAACCATTAGGAGATGATTGGGAAGATGTACTTTCCATTATTCTTTTAAAGCAATCTCCGACTTCTTATATTCAGAAAAAGAGGACGATAAAAAAAGAATCGGATTTCCGTTATCAGTTTATAGCTCAGATATCGTCCCTGTCCCGCAGAATATATAAAAAATGGGGCGTTGGTCTGGAGGAACTGCACAAGTTAGAGACGATCTATTTAGTATGTCTGGATAAAACTGAAATCATTTCAAAAGTTAATGAGCAACAGCAGGAACTTCTGGAGAAAATACAGGTGGCTCTGGAAATGTGCTGAAAGAACATTTCTGACAGAAAAGCTGATTCATTATTTCAGGCAGATTCCGGATTATCGATGTGACAGAGAGAAAAGACACGATCTGGCAGACATGTTGGTATGTGTCACAATTGGATTCCTTTGTGGCAGGACAACGATCCGCAGAAGTCTTAACTGGTGCAAAAACAACCTGGAATGGCTGCGGCAACATATGGAATTGAAATACGGGATTGCCTCGCCTTCTACTATTAGCCGGATGCTGAGCGGAATAGATGAGGAATTAGCCTTGTGTGCTTTTATGGAATGGATTGGCGAGATCGTGGACTCGAAGAATACCCATCTTGCTATTGACGGGAAAGCACTCCGCGGCGCAACGGAAAAGACAAAAAGTGCGGCAACCCCGATGATTTTGAATGTAGTAGAAACTGTTCGGGGATTGATACTTGCACAGCTTCCTGTAGATTCAAAGACGAATGAGATTGCGGTGATTCCTGAATTGTTGAAACTTCTGGATATCCGAGGAAGCATTGTAACGATTGATGCTATTGGAACGCAGACCGCAATCATGGAACAGATTCATGGACAGGAAGGACATTTTGTGCTGATAGTAAAGAAAAACCAGCCAGAGGCTTATGAGGAGATTCATACGTTCATGGACAAACTGGAAGCGGAAGATGCCAAAAAGAAAAAAGGCGAAACTCCAGATCCTGTAATGCGGGAGTATCTTGAGAAATATGAAGAAATCAGTCAGATGGAAAAGAATCGGGACAGAAATGAGTATAGGACATGTCAAATATGTAAAGATGCCTCAAATCTAACCAAAAGCCAAAAAGAATGGGCGCACGTTCAAAGTATTGGACGGATCAAGCAGGTAAGAGTACCGGTTGAAAAAGACAGCCAGGGAAACGATGTCACTCCATCCAAAGAAGAGTTTATGAAAAAAGGCTCCAGAAGAGTTCCCGTTCCGTCTGCGGAAGAGAAGGTTGGGAAGGATATTCAGTGTACTGCACTGATATCAGACCTTATTCTTACCGCAGAGGAGCTGGGCGGCATAAAAAGAATGCACTGGTCAATAGAGAACCGGCTCCATCATGTATTGGATGACACATTCAGGGAAGACCGCTCACCAGCCAAAAAATCCCGAAATAATCTATCGCTCATTAGAAAATACGCATACAACATCCTGCGCCTGGCAATGCACGAGACAGGCATCACAAATATAATGACAGAAATGATGGACTGTTTTTGTGACAACGCTGTCTTGCGAGAACAGTATGTGTTTAAAGGGATAGCCAGTCTGTATTGACTATGTAGAAAGAATACCTCAGAAAAAAGGCACTGTAAAGGGAACAGGGATAATTTGCGCTTTTTTATGTAATCAGATCAACAGAAAGAATATGGGAGATGTAATATTAAGCTTGCATAAGTTAGGACTGCTCAAGAAATAGTTCATGAAACAACCCTG
>CAVFAT010000087.1:0-2269 GCA_963620785.1 Bacteroidaceae bacterium | reverse complement strand
AAAGATAAAAACTGGGGATAGGAACTTTCTGTTCCTTAAAATACTTTGTGACCTATCTTGTTCGACTTATTTCAATTACTTTCAATTACTCGATGATATAGGCGGCAAGAATTTCTCCGGAAAGAGCAATATGAGTATCCTTGTTAGAGCCGGTGCTGCTGCTGGGCACATCCTGTGGATACCATTTCATAAGGGAAGGATCCATTTTGGAAAGCTCCTGTTCACTGGCAAGGACAAGCTTGCATTCCAGGGTCAGGGCGAATTCACGAATGCCCGGAACAGAGATGATCTCCGGCTCCTCGAGGGTCAGTCCGGCTTCTTTGATCTTGTCAATCTCTCTGCCGCTTTTTGCACTGCAGGTCTTGATGATATCCGCATCAAATGCACCCTCCAGAGGAATGCTGATCGTGAATTCCGGATTCTTTTCAAGGAGGGACATGGTATGGCGTCCTTCACGGACATAAGCAGTAAAGATCGGACTGCCCCATTCGATACCGATGCTGCCCCAGCCGATTACCATGCTGTTTACCTTATCGTCAGCCTTTGTATTAAGCAGGATTCCCTTCGGAAGCGCTGCAAGAATTTCTTTTGTGTAATCAAATAGCTCAATTTTTTTCTTTGCCATAAGAACTCCTTTCCAAAACAGATTGTTGGGATTTTTCAATATCAGAAAAATATCAGAAAACAGAGCGGAATGGTCTGATTTCATGATTTTCTCCATTTTAGAATATCCCAAATCAGTCTGCAAGAAACTTCTGTCATTTAAAGTCCTGTTATGGTATATTTAATACAATTATGTAACACTAACAGGAGAAAGAAATGGAAGACCGACGACATAAGCTGATAGAGATATTTGAGGATACAGAAAAGTTTTACGGAGAGGATCCGGATTTGCATGAAGCGGTAGAGGAAAGCAAGGAAAAGACCATATTTTATCTGCCCAATGAATATCCGAATCTGCCGGGGCCGGCTGCGGGAGGAAAAAGCGGCCAGGTGACCGTATCAAAGGCCAGAACCCTGGAGGCAGCAGCACAGCTGCACGAGGTATATCCGGAAAAGAAAATTGCGGTTTTGAATTTTGCATCTGCAACAACACCGGGCGGCGGCGTAAAAAGCGGATCCTCAGCACAGGAGGAAAGTCTTTGCAGGTGTTCAACCCTCTATCCGGTCCTGGATACCTATCAGATGTGGGTGGATTATTATGATGTAAACCGGATGGTGGATGACTTTCGTTATACAGATGCCTGTATCTATTCTCCGGATATTGTAGTTTGTAAGACAGATACAGACTATCCGAAGAGAATGGAGAAGAAGGACTGGTTTACGGTGGATGTGATCACCTGTGCGGCTCCGAATCTGAGAAATGAGCTGCCGGCTTATCAGAATCCGGATACCGGAGAAAAGATCCGTATGGATGCAAGGGAACTTTATGCGATCCATGAGAGCAGGGCAAGGCATATCCTGCATATTGCAGCGGCACATGAGGTGGATATTCTGATCCTGGGTGCTTTTGGCTGCGGTGCCTTTGCAAATGATCCCCATATCGTAGCAAAGGTCTATCATTCTGTCCTGGAACAGTATGCAGAACGCTTTGAGCGGGTAGAATTTGCGATTTACTGCAAGGAGCATGAGACGGATAATTATCTTGCCTTCCAAAAGGAACTGGAGGAACAGTTTCCGGGCAAGGGAATGAAGCTCAGCCATCAGGCTGGAGAAGAGGAAGAGGCAATCCGTGAATTAACAAAGGAAGGTCTTTTTCATCCGGGGGATATCGTACAGCATTTTAAAAGAGAGAAGCTGTCAGAGCAAATGAAAAATGCCAATACCTATCTCTATCAGATTATTGGCATCGCTGCGCATTCCGAGACGGGAGAGCCTTTGATGATCTATCAGGCTTTATATGGAGACTTTGAGATTTTTGCCAGACCTTATGATATGTTTGTCAGTGAGGTTGACCATCAGAAATACCCGGAAATTAAGCAAAAATTCCGCTTTGAAAAAATAAATTGAATTTTTTGAAAAAAATAGAAAAATTCTGTTGACAAGTTTTGGAAAAGAAGGTATATTATAGGAGCAGTCGCGAGACAAAAGAAATTAGCGGCTAGCTTTTATGGGATCTTAGCTCAGCTGGGAGAGCATCTGCCTTACAAGCAGAGGGTCACAGGTTCGAGCCCTGTAGGTCCCATATTTTTTGGCGGAGTAGCTCAGTTGGCGAGAGCACACGGTTCATACCCGTGGTGTCGAGGGTTCAAATCCCCCCTCCGCTACT
>CAVFAT010000086.1:0-2519 GCA_963620785.1 Bacteroidaceae bacterium | reverse complement strand
GCTATGTTAATGATGGTGGCCGCCACAGTTGTGCGCATCCTTGGAATACTGCAGCGTGCCATCAAGATATATATCTGACGTAAGCCCCTCTGTCTGTTCCACCATGTCGGGCAGGCAATCTTCTCTGACTCCAGATGACGCTTAATATAGGCCACACCATGACCATCCGCAGCCCAGGTAAATATCTGTTTTACTGCATCCACCGTCTCAGGGTCGATAATCAGATGCCCCGGCTGTTTTGGATCCTTCAGATAACCGAATGGAGCAACTGTGCCTGTATAAACACCCTTCTCCGCCTGATTTTTATAGGATGAATGCACCTTCTTTGAAATATCCCTGCTGTAATGCTCATTGAAAATTGCCTTAAATGGTGCAAAATCATCGTCATAGGCTGTATCGATATTGTCATTCATTGCCACATACCGGCAGCCACGTCTCGGGAAAAAATCTTCTCTGAGATATTCTGTCTCCCTGGCATTTCTGCCCAGTCGACTGTAATCCTTGGTAATAACAAGATTGATTTTCCTTGCATCCACATCACTTAACAATCTCTGCAGCTCTGGCCTGTTCTGGTTAAGACCGGAAAAACCATCATCTACATAGATTTCCTCTACATGCCACCCTCTCTCTGCACAGTATTTCTGCATCATTTCACGCTGATGGGCGATACTGGCACTCTCATGTTCTCTGATATCATCATCCTTGGACAAGCGGCAGTAAATGCCAACCTTATAGGAAGATGCCATCATTTTTTTCATTTCTTCTATTCTGTACATATCCGATTACCCTGCTAAACCAGACAAGCCATCGTCATATGACATAATCTGATTATATGCCCCTTTCCCTGTATTTACCATACTCTGTTTGAGTTTTCTCTTAATTTGCTCAGCAAGAAGATCAATGATTACATCCCTTGCTTCCCGGTTACCATCATAAAAGACCTTCACGGTCATATTTGTCTTTGCCATTTTCTCTTTTCCTCCATAAAAATAGCGGCTCAGGACAGCTTTAGGCACCAGATTTAGGCACGAAAAACTGTCTCGAACCGCATAAAATAAGCATTTAGGCACGTAGGCAGCACTTTTTCACTTAGTTTTATTTTTATACAAAACAAAAGCAGCAGGTGATTGGCCTACTGCTTAGTATTGTTGATATTTAACTGTTGTTGGTTACTTCTGGAGCTGCGATACAAAGAAATCACGCTGATCCTTCCCGATCTTAAGGAGCTTAACTGCCTGATCTATTGAAAAACCAGCATCCTTTATAAGATCTCCTGCAATATCAATCTTCGCTCGTATCTCACGCTTTTCTGCATACTCTTCTGCATATTTTTCTACTGATTCACACATAATCTCACGATCTCCGCTTCGCTCCGGTCGGTTCTAAACGGATGTCCACTGGACATCCAGAACCCTTCCTCAGTTTCTACCCAATATTACTTCTGTAACTGTGAAAGTATATAATCTCTAGTAGTTCCTTTAAGGTCAAGCATTTCTATAGCCTGCTCCAATGAAACATGTGCACTTTTCATTAGATTTTTTACACCTTCTAACATTGACTTATCAGCGCACTCTTTACCATACTTCTCTGCATACTTTTCTGCATAATCCTGAGCATATTTTTCTACTGATTCACACATAATCTCACGTCCTTCCTCAGTTTCTTTGAAATGTTTTACACCGTCAGCCAAGGCCTTAAAGTGTATGCCTTCTGATTCCTTCTGATGAAAATCAGCCATAAGTCTGGCAATTTCATCATCTCCCTTATAGCTGCCATTCACATATATGATATGTGAACCATCTTCAAAAAGCTTGCCTGTCTCCCTGACATATCGGTCGATATGATAAAGAGGCTTGCCTTCCTTAAATTTATCATGTTTGTAGATGAATATTACATAGGAATCCTTAATCTTCTTGAAGTCCTGCCCCGATTTCAGCATTCTGGCATCAATCATACTGCTGTGAAATCTGGCCCGCTCTACCACGGCACCGTTTGCATTACCCTGAACCTCTATGTCGATTTCCCTGCCATGAGAATCTATGGCATGCACATCAAGGGTAATGTCTCTACCGCCCACAATCGGATTCTTCAGCTCATCCTGCCCGGTTACGCTGATTACCCTAATATCCTCTCCAAGGATAATACCAAGTATCAACTCCGTAGCTTCGATATTTTTATCAAATACATGACCCATCAGATCATCATCAAAAAGGGTCATATCGTCAACAAGCTTATTGACCTGTTTCTTCTGATTTTCATCGTAAATTTGTTCTTTTGTCATAACTCCCTACCTTCATTTTTATCGTAGCACGGTTTTTCCCTTATGACAAATGAAATCTTCATAAAAAAACAAAAGTAAGTGAAAACTCGTGCCTCTCCTGCCTACGTGCCTATGCTGACCTCGTAAAAGGATTTTCTCCAGGGTGTCTGCACAGTCCCTTATAGCCCCGGCAGCGTTTGCCATTTGACAGTTTCAGAATGATTATATTTTACCGGAAAGCAGCGTTTTTCTCTGTACC
>CAVFAT010000085.1:0-2784 GCA_963620785.1 Bacteroidaceae bacterium | reverse complement strand
TTTGACGAAAATAATCCGTCTTGGAGGACTGAATATCTTGAACTTTCAACCGTGCTTACACCTGAGGAATATGCTTCTGCAAGGGAAAGTACACTGACAGCTTTTTATACTCCGTCTGAGGTTATCTCAGCGATATATAAGACAATGGAGCAAATGGGATTTAAGGAGGGCAACCTCTTAGAGCCATCTTGCGGTATCGGTAACTTTATCGGAATGCTGCCTGAGTCGATGAAAGACAGCAAGGTTTACGGCGTGGAGCTTGATACGATTTCAGCGGGGATTGCACAGCAGTTATATCAGAAAAGTACCATTGCGGCACAGGGATTTGAAGAAACCAATCTCCCTGACAGCTTTTTTGACGGAGTTATCGGCAATGTGCCGTTTGGAGATTTTAAGGTTGCTGACAAACGCTATGACAAGCATAAGTTCCTTATTCACGATTACTTTTTTGCTAAGTCACTGGATAAGCTAAGACCGGGCGGAGTGATGGCACTTGTTACAAGCAAGGGCACAATGGATAAGGAAAACTCAGCAGTCAGAAAGTATATTGCACAAAGAGCAGAGCTTCTCGGTGCAATCAGACTTCCCAATAATACCTTTAAGGGCAATGCGGGGACAGAGGTTGTGTCGGATATTTTAATCCTACAAAAGCGAGACAGGCTTATAGATATTGAGCCTGACTGGGTGCATCTTGATACCGACGAAAACGGAATCAGGATGAATTCATATTTTGTTGAACACCCCGAAATGATACTGGGCGAGATGAAAATGGTAAACGGTCGGTTTGGTATGGAGGCGACTTGCGAAGCATATGAAAATGCAGACCTTGCCACACAGCTTGATGAAGCGGTAGCGAATATTCACGGTGAGATTACAGAATATGAAGCCCAGGAAGAACTTGCCGAAGAAGATAATTCAATTCCGGCAGACCCGAATGTAAGGAACTTTTCCTATTCGCTTGTTGATGGAAAAATCTATTTCAGAGAGAACTCCCGTATGTCTCCTGTGGAAGTATCGGCAACAGCTGAGAACAGAATTAAGGGTATGATTTCTATCAGAAACAGCGTCAGAAGACTTATTGAGCTTCAGACGGAAGATTACCCTGAGAGTGAAATTAAAGCCGAACAGAGCAAATTAAACAGCCTTTATGACACCTTTTCTAAGCAGTACGGACTGATTAACAGCCGAGCGAATACCTCAGCATTTTCACAGGACAGTTCGTTTTCTTTGCTGTCTGCACTTGAGATTATCGGAGACGACGGACAGCTGGAAAGAAAGGCTGATATGTTCTCAAAGAGGACAATTAAGCCGCACACTCCGGTCACATCCGTTGATACGGCAAGTGAAGCACTGGCAGTATCTCTTGGAGAAAAAGCAACCGTTGATATGGAATATATGAAAGAACTTTCGGGCAAAACCGAAAAGGAAATTGCCGAAGATTTAAAGGGAGTTATCTTTCTTAATCCGCTCTATGAGGAAGGAGGTCACAGTCAGAATAAGTATCTGACAGCAGATGAATACTTATCAGGCAATGTCAGAGAAAAACTAAAGATTGCAAGAAATTCGGCAGAGCTTTATCCCGAAGATTACAAAGTCAATGTGGAATCACTGGAGAAAGTTCAGCCCAAAGATTTAACAGCAAGTGAGATTTCCGTAAGGCTTGGAGCAACTTGGCTTCCGCCTGAGGACGTGCGGGAGTTTATGTTTCATTTGCTTGAGACCCCACGCTATGCTCAGTGGAATATCAAAGTACACTTCTCCCCTTTTACCAGTGAGTGGAACATTGAGGGCAAGGCTTATGACAAGAGCAATGTCAAAGCATATAACACTTATGGCACTTCACGCATAAATGCCTATAAGATTATTGAGGAAACTTTAAATCTAAAAGATGTTCGTATATTTGATTATATTGAAGATGATGAGGGCAAGAAAAAAGCAGTCCTTAACAAAAAGGAGACTGCCATTGCCCAGTCAAAACAGGAAATGATTAAACAGGAATTTCAAGACTGGATATGGTCAGACCCATCTCGAAGAGAAAGACTTTGCAAGTCATATAACGAGAAATTCAATTCAATCAGACCCCGTGAGTATGACGGAAGCCATATCATATTTAACGGAATGAATCCTGAATTTGAACTTAGGGAACATCAGAAAAATGCGGTCGCTCATATCCTTTACGGAGGCAATACGCTTCTTGCTCATGCAGTCGGAGCGGGAAAGACCTTTGAAATGGTGGCGGCAGCTATGGAATCTAAACGGCTTGGACTTTGCAATAAATCACTGTTCGTAGTGCCAAATCATTTGACGGAACAGTGGGCGGCAGAGTTCTTGCAGCTCTATCCGGCGGCGAATATTCTTGTGGCTACAAAGAAAGATTTTGAGACAAAGAACCGTAAGAAGTTTTGCGGAAGAATTGCCACAGGCGATTATGATGCCGTTATTATCGGGCATTCTCAATTCGAGAAAATCCCAATGTCTATTGAAAGACAGAGGGCAATCTTGGAGCAACAACTTGATGAGATTACGGAAGGAATAGCGGAACTAAAGCGTAACAGAGGAGAGAATTTCTCAGTAAAGCAGCTTGAGAAATCAAGAAAATCCGTGAAGCAAAAGCTGGATAAATTAAACGACCAGACGAAGAAAGATGATGTTGTAACCTTTGAAGAACTGGGCGTAGACAGGCTTTTTATTGACGAGAGTCATTACTATAAGAACCTTTATCTTTACACAAAAATGCGTAATGTAGGCGGTATCGCTCAGACCGAAGCACAGAAATCTTCCGAC
>CAVFAT010000084.1:0-2817 GCA_963620785.1 Bacteroidaceae bacterium | reverse complement strand
GAAGAAAATCCCTTTGTGATTTTCCTCTCCGCTTGCTTGTTGAGGGCAATGCCCCCAAGCCCCCTTGAACACAGAAATTCTTTCTGTGGCTGCGCGTTCTGCGAACGCTTTTGACCAGGACCAGCTTACCGCTGGCCGTGGTCTTTTTCCTTTTCCCCATCCTGTTCTACCTCCATTTTCAGAAGCCGATCCACATTGGCTTTTGCAGTCAAAAGCTCCCGCATTTCTTCACGGGAATGACGGTATTCGGCATAAGCCTTTTTCTTTTCTTCCAACAATTTTGCATACTCGGCCTGCAATTCTTTAACTTTTGGCAGCTTCTTAATTCCCATATCATCAAAAGTCTTTTTCGCGGCCTGATGTAATAAGATTTCTTGCTCATGCTCATCACGGAACTTCTTAGAATAACCGGCCTTACGGTACGCTACATAGACCTCACGGGTCTTAGCATAATTGACGATGTGAGTACGCAAGACAGCAATTTCCGCCATACGCTTCTCTGCTATTTTGATCTGCGCTGACAGTTCATTATGATATGCCGTTGCTTTCGCTGCTTTTTCTTCCAGAACTGCATACTCCAGCAGGTTATGTTCCGACAAATAGTTCATGGTCTGTGCCATTTGCTTCAGGTTAAAAATCTTAGCCCATCGAGCATAGCCAGCACCTTTTCCAGCTTGCAACTTTGCCTGTATATCCACCAACAAATTGACCTTTGGTGTTTCGGTTTGGATGATGTTTTTCTTTTTGGGTGTATGCTCTTTCTTCCCAGAAAGTACCGCCTGCAAATCCTCCAATCTATACCCATCTCCCAGGCTATCCATACGGGCTGCCTTGTCCCAATCTGGAAGTTTCAAACGATACGATTTTCCGCGTTTGGATACCTCACAATCACTCTCCTGCAATAACTTCAGCAGTTCATCTAAGCTGGCGGGTTTCTGCTCCAGCGCTTGATCTATTGCCACACGCAGTAATTCTCGATGGGAGGGTTTTGCCTGATCGCCCAGCCATTTATTATAGCTTTTCCCGTGAGGCTTCGGATTCTCTACAATCGACAGGCCATTCTCAATGCAAATGGTATCATTCAGCCTACGAACTGCTCTGGTACTGCCCCAAAAATTTCGGAACTTCCGGTCACAATCCATATTGACTGCTGACCAGATAATATGATTATGAACGTGGGCTTTGTCTATGTGCGTACATACCACAAAAGCATGATTTGCTTTCGTGAATCTTCTGGCAAATTCCACTCCCAGCCGATTGGCTTCCTCCGGTGTAATTTCTCCGGGACGAAAAGACTGGCGCACATGATAAGCAATCACATCATCCGTACCTCGCACTCGCCCGGTAGCAGCGATATACTGCCTCTTTGCTAAAAGGAACTCCGCATCAACCGTTCTGCTGTCGCACGCAAATCCTGTGATGAGCCTGCCATTATCTGTTTTCTGTGGATTTGCTACATAGTCGATAATGTCACTGATTGCCCGACTTTCTGTGCGGCCCTTGCCAACATGAAGCGGCATGATTCTTGTGGTTGCCATAATAGAAGAACCTCCTCTCATAAATATTTTTGTTTTCGCTGAACTCTTTGCTTCTATCATTGCAATAACTTTCTCCGCTGGGTATAATAAAAAAGGACATTCTACAACCTCAAAGGAGGGATTTTTATGATAGAACAGCTCATTGCTGAAGCAACAGAATGTGATTTCAAAGTTGCTCTCGAAACGAAAAAGCCAAAAAGCTGGTTAAAAAGCGTCAGTGCCTTTTCCAATGGAATCGGTGGGACTCTGTTTTTCGGAATCTCTGATGACCGGAAACCTATCGGCTTGTCCGATGTTCAAAAGGATGCTGAAGCGATCAGCCGCTTAATCAAAGAACGTATCACACCATTACCGCAGTTTATCTTAAAACCATTGCAGGAAGATGGTAAAAACCTGTTAGCTCTGGAGGTTTCTCCTGGCCGCAGCACCCCATATTATTACAAGGCAGACGGAGTGATGGAAGCATATATCCGTGTTGGAAATGAAAGCGTAATTGCCCCGGACTACATTGTAAATGAACTAATTCTAAAAGGAACCAATCAGTCCTTTGATACCCTGACAACAGATGCTGTGAAAAAGGATTACAGCTTTACACTTCTGGAGGCAACCTATCTGGAGCGAACCGGTCTCCGCTTTGAGCCATCCGATTATGTTTCCTTTGGTTTGGCTGACAAAAATGGATTCCTGACCAATGCCGGAAAGCTCATGACTGATCAGCACACGGTTTATAACTCCCGTATGTTCTGTACCAGGTGGAACGGCTTAGAAAAGGGTTCTATCTTTGATGATGCTCTGGATGATAAGGAATACGAGGGGAACCTGATTTATCTGCTGAAAAGCGGCAGTGAATTTATTCGCAATAATTCCAAAGTCCGTTTTGTCAAAGAGGCACAGTATCGTGTAGACAAGCCGGATTATGCTGAACGAGCTGTGACAGAGGCTCTTGTCAATGCGCTCATCCATCGTGATTACATTGTGCTTGGCAGCGAAGTTCATATTGATATGTTTGATGATCGAGTGGAAATCACATCTCCTGGCGGTATGTTTGGCGGCGGATCAATTCAAGAATATGATATTTACAGTATCCGTTCCATGCGGCGAAATCCTGTAATTGCTGACCTGTTCCACCGCATGAAATACATGGAACGCCGTGGAAGTGGCCTACGCAAAATCGTCAGTGAAACCGAAAAACTGCCTGGATATACAGAGGCATATAAGCCTGAATTTTTCTCAACAGCGACAGATTTTAGAGTTATTTTGAAGAATGTAAATTATAACT
>CAVFAT010000083.1:1365-2853 GCA_963620785.1 Bacteroidaceae bacterium | reverse complement strand
AATGCATCCTGCCAGGTCGGAAGAGGCCTAAAGCCATTTTCCACCAGCTTTTTCTTCTCCAGTCTGGAGTTGAAGGGGCGGGCTGCCTTGGACAGACCATACTCTTCTGTCGTCACCGGAGTAACCTTTGTGTCATAACCGGCCTGACGGAAGATTTCCACTGTAAAATCATACCAGGAAATATAGCCGCCCTCATTGGTTGCATGATAATAGCCATATTTATCTGTCTGGATCATATCAACCAGAAGTCTTGCAAGGTCATAGGTATAGGTCGGGGTTCCGATCTGATCATTTACAACGCGGACCTCCGGATACTTCTTGCCGACAGACAACATGGTTTTGATGAAGTTTTTGCCATTCATACCGAAAACCCAGGCAATTCTGACGATAAAATATTTGGATAAAGTATTGGCGATTGCCAGCTCACCCTCCAGCTTGGACTGACCATATACGTTAAGAGGGGCATAGTCCTTGCAATCCGGCTCCCAGGGCTTCTCTCCCTGTCCGTCAAAGACATAATCGGTACTGAGATAAACTACCTTTGCGTCAACAAGCTTTGCCGCATTGGCAATATTCCGGGTGCCGCCGACATTTACAGCATCTACCTTTGACTTATTTTCCTCTTCTTCAGCAGCATCAACTGCGGTCCAGGCTGCGCAGTGCACGATCACATCCGGCTGTAGCTCTTCTACCCTTTTTCTTACTGCTTCCGCATCCGTAAGATCCATGGAAACATAGGGCATTTTGGTTACGGCTGTTCCATCCTGAATGCCTGCATATTCTGCCGCAAGATCTGTACCGATTCCTTCTATATTCCTCTTTGCAAGCTCATTCATCACATCATGGCCGAGCTGACCTGCAACGCCTGTTACAAATACCTTCATTTTATTCCTCCGATAAGCATCTGCTTATTTTATTTCCTTACTTGCATACTTGCTATCTTAATCAATCGCATTATCACGCTGAAATTGCATTAGATAATTATGATTACGTATTTTGTCTATCATACCATTTTATTTTCACGAAAAAAAGCGCGACCATTTAAAATCACGCTTCTTCTCTCATTGAGGAAATATAGAATCCTTTGGTTTTTCCATTGGATCATTGGTATGAATGTGTTATTCTATAGAAAGTGCTATCTTCTAGGCTACTGATAGCACCGATTTATATCAACTTCTGTGCCTGCTGTCTGAAAGGTACTCACATGAGCGTTAATAGAAAATCCAGCTAGGCTGTGCTGTATTATAATGCAGCAGGCACAAAAGAAGATGTCGCATGACCGGTCGGCGACCGGCCACGATACGGAGGAGATTGATTCCGTATCAAAATAGGGATAAGTAAGCAAGACCTTTTATTTGCAGAGAGCCTACAAATAAAAAAAGGCATCGAAACAGATTGTTTCGACGCCTTTGCCTTACACCAGTATTCTATTCTTATCTTCTCATTTGCGCAAGTGAAAATTCTGCACAAATTTCTTTTTCTTTTTCT
>CAVFAT010000083.1:0-1099 GCA_963620785.1 Bacteroidaceae bacterium | reverse complement strand
GCTTTTTTCATGAGATCTGCCAGGGTATAACTGTCAATATAGTCATTGATTACCTTATCCAGGCCTGACCAGAAGGAAAGTGCCGCACAATCCGATCTTCTCTCGCAATCCTCATTGCCTTCCTCGATACAGGGAACCAGGGAAACATTTCCTTCTGTTATTCTCAGTACATCTCCGATCGTATACTCCTCCGGTGCCTTTGCCAGACGGTAACCACCGTTATTTCCCCGAAGGCTGTTCAGCATGCCAGCTCTGTTGAGCATACCGATGATCTGCTCCAGATATTTTACTGTAATATTCTGTCTTGCTGAAATTTCTTTTAATGGAATATATTCTCCTGTATTGTGCATGGCAAGATCCAGCATAACACGCACCGCATATCTGCCTTTTGTAGATACTTTCATCTATTTCTCCGTTTCTTTTCTCTTTTATTTCTGTTTCGTCCTTTTTTCTTTTCCCTATATTTAGATAGGGATACCAAGTATTTCCCTTAGTTTAGAATTTCACGAAGAAAAAGTCAAGAAAATCCCATATTTTCATCGAAGCCGTATTAGCCCATATTTTCATCGAAGTCGCCTGTCATCGAAATATAGTGATATATTCTTTTTATTGTCTTGCTATTTTTCCCTTACTATCTTTACTTTTGGCTTAAATAGCCCTCCCGAAAGAGATAGTCCAAAAAGGCTCTGCAGCCTTCTTCTATATCCTGATAGGCCACATCAAATCTCCTGCTGTACCAGGGATCCGAAACATCACGGCTGCTGCCGGCATAAGACAGAAGCTTGCTGATTTTCTCTCCCTTCTTATGACCGGTCATTCTTTCCATATTCCGGATATTATTTTCATCCATCCCGATTAGGAAATCGTAGTCGTCATAATCCTTTTTCTTTAATTGAACCGCTCTTTTGCCTTTTCCGCTCAAGCCATGCCGGTTCAGTTCCGCCTCTGCTGGCGGATAGACGGGGTTCCCTACGCCGCCCCAGATTTCTTCACTTGAAGTTGCTGCCGATGCAACAGACAGCTGATCGGACACACCTGCTTTTTCTGCCATATCCCGAAAAATAAACTCCGCCATGGGAGAACGACAGATATTGCCGTG
>CAVFAT010000082.1:0-2863 GCA_963620785.1 Bacteroidaceae bacterium | reverse complement strand
ATGAATGTTTTTTTCAGGCTGCATTCAGAGAAATTTGCCCATGACATGTCGCAGTGCCAGAAGTCGGCGTTTTTCAGGTTGCACCCCGTAAGGTTTGCTGCTTCAAGGTTGGCTCCGTCGAAGGATGCTCCTGTCAGATCGGCACCGGAGAGATCGAGGCCTGATAGATCGCAATCCTCCAACGTCTCATTATGGGCAATGGCATCCAGTACGTCTTTCCTTGTATACACTGTTCTCATCGGGCAAACTCCATAGTAGGCATCCTTTTTTCCTTTCCCGGAAAAGCGTTCCCGCAAGATTGTCCCATGTCAGGTCGCAATCCTTGAAGAAGGCATTTTCCAGGTTCATTCCGGAAGATGAGGTTCGTCCATTTCGCAGTCCGTGAAGGAGGCCTTTCCCAGCTCGCAGCCCGAAAGATTTACCTGTGGCATTCTGCAGAACGAGAATGCGAGCTTTTTCAGGCGGCACTTAGAAAAATTTGCTTCATCCATGTCGCAGTCCGTGAACGTAATGTTTGAAAGGCCGCTTTTTGAGAAATTTACACCAGACAAGTCGCAGTATGTGAAGGAAATGTCTTCCATGCGTGCCGGGGAAAATTTTGCCACCATTAAGGAGCAGTCTGTGAATGCGGTATTATTCAGACTGCACTCCGGAAGAAAGACCCCTCTCAGGTCGCAGTCAGAGAAGGTACTATCTGCCACACTGCCCTTCGTAAAATAGGCATTTGGCATTTTGCAGTCTGTGAATGTGGTATTTTTCATGCTGCATTCCGGAAACTCTGAGTCTATTATTTCGCAGTGCTCAAAGGAGGTGTTCACAAAACTGCTCTTCGGAAAATCAGCATCAGACATGTAGCAGTGCGAGAATGATGCGTTGTCCAGGCAGCTTTGGGAAAACTTTGCATATTGCGTATCACAGTGCGAGAAGGAGGCATTGTTCAGACGACACTCTGAAAGATTTGCTTCATCCAATTCGCAGTCCCTGAAGGTGGTATTGGCCAGGCTGGCTCCTGAAAGGTTTGCCTCTCTAAGGCAGACCCTTTCAAAGCATCCGCCTTCCAGATTTGCTCCGGAGAGGTTGATTCCCGTGAGATCCCAGCCAGACATCGTCTCCTTGCTGGCAATGGCATTTAGTACGTCTTCCCTTGTGTACTCTGGTGTCTTCATCGTGAGCTCCATTTTTTTCTTCCTTGTCAAAGAATCACAGCTTTTTTACCTTTTTTTCTTCTGTCGTTTTGCAATTCACAAAGGAAGTTTTTCCAATTATGTCGCTTGGCAAAAGAAAAGACTGTGTGAAGTCGCAGTTCTTGAAAGTAGTATTTTCCAGTCTGGACGGCGCAAACTTAGTCCCTTTCATGTTGCAGTCCATAAAGCAAGAACTTATTATAGTACTCATGGATAAAGTAGCTTTTTCCATGTTACAATCCTTGATGGATACATTTTCTGCAAAGAAAGCAGAAAGAATAGCATTCCTCAAGTAGCAATCCGTGACGCTGGTATTTTTAAGCTTACTTCCCGTAAAAATTGTAGTTTTCATGTTGCAGTCTTTGAGGTAAACATCTACTGCACCGCACCTCGAAAGATTAACATATGACAAGTTGCATTCCGTGAAGGAGCTATTATTCACGGAGTTATTTATAGTAGAATATGATAAGTTGCATTCCGTGAAGGAGCATTCTTTCACAGAGCACAGCGAAAGATTAACCAATTCCATCTTGCAGCAATTGAAGACAGTTTTTTCCAGAAAATACCTAAATAGACCAGTCTCTGATAGATCGCAGTCTTCGAAGGAGGTATTTTTAGTGCTGCCATGTGAAAGTATAGACGCTGTTAAGCAGCATTTTACAAAGGAGGCGTCTTTTATGCCGCACATCGAAAGATTGGCCTCATGCAGCTTGCAGCCAGAAAAAGAGATATCAGCCAGACTGCTCCCAGAAAGGTTTATTCCTGTCAGGTCGCATTCCTTGAAGGAAGTGTTTGCCAGGTTGCACATGGAGAGGTTTGCCCCCTGAAGGCAGACTCTTTCAAAGGCTCCGCCTTCCAGATTTGCTCCGGAGAGGTTGATTCCCGTGAGATCCCAGCCAGACATCGTCTCCTTGCTGGCAATGGCATTTAGTACGTCTTCCCTTGTGTACTCTGGTGTCTTCATCGTGAGCTCCATTTTTTTCCTTGCTAAAGCGTCACCACTTGTCTGACTGTACTACTCCGGTCATGTTGCACTTCACAAACGATGTTTTTCCAAGACAGAAGCATACCAGAAGAATAGACTTACTCAGATCGCAGTTCTTGAAGGTAGAATTTTCCAAACTGCCTTCCACGAGATTAACGCATTGCATGTTGCAGTCCATAAATGAAGAATTGTTTATGATGCTCCCTGCAAAAATAGCTAAATCAAGGTTACAATCCTTGAGGGATATATCTTCTATAAAACACAACGAGAGATTAGCCTGTAACATGTTGCAAGCTGTAAAGCTGGTACTTTGTGGCGTGCTTTTTGAAAAAAGTGTACCTTCCATGTTGCAGTTTTTGAAGGAGTTTTTTTTCAAACCGCACGTCGAAAGATTAGTAAAGACCATGTTACAATCCGTGAAGCAACTATTTTTCACTAAATTATTTATAGTAGCATATGATAAGTTGCATTCCGTGAAGGAGCTTTCTACAGCAGAGCTCATCGTAAGACGAATCCCTTCCATGTTGCAGTTCTTGAAGGCAACTTTCTCCAGATCGTACATATAAAGACCAGTCTTTGATATGTCGCAGTCCTCAAAGGAGGTATTTTTAGTGCTGCCATGTGAAAGTATAGCATATCTTATGCTGCTCTTCACAAAGGATGCGTCTTTTATGTTGCACTTCGACAGGTTTGC
>CAVFAT010000081.1:0-2950 GCA_963620785.1 Bacteroidaceae bacterium | reverse complement strand
GCAAATAGTCCTTTTATTATCATGAAGGGAACGGAGGGAACAAGTTACACAGATAGCAAGGTAAAAGAGTACATCAAAGAATGCGAGGCCCGAAACCTTCCATACTGGATCTATATTTTTCTTCGAAAAGGCAACGAACTGGCGCAGACAAAGTATCTGATCAGCACTATGTCGCCGCTGATCGGCGCGAACTTTGTTGGATATGTGCTTGATGTCGAGAAAGGAAACACTGCTGCCAATGTCCTCCAGGCATATGAGTACCTGAAGACATTACCATATAAAGCAATGTTTTATTGCAATTCCTCTGATTATCAGACATATGGATATAGTAAGATCGTGAATTCTTTTGATGATAACGCAGCATTTTGGGATGCGCGGTATGGAACAAACAACGGCCAGCCGCACAATGGATACTTATCCAATGCCGATTTGCATCAGTACACTTCCAGAGGAAGAGCTGCTGGCATTAGCGGCGATGTAGATCTGAATCAGATCGTCGGCAAGAAGAGCGAGTCATGGTTTAAAACGCCATTATCCGGGAAGAATCAGGAAAGCACTTCCGAAACAGAAAAGAAGACCGGAGCAACATATTCTGGAATTTATCCAGTGCTTCCTGATAAGGCTAAATATGGCCGGAACTGGTATAAGCTCGGAGACGGTTACAAAACTTTAAAAGATTTCCCGACTCAGCTCAAGAGAGTACAAAGTCTGGTAAACTGGATTGATGATTCTATGGCTGCTTTGGCCATTGATGGAAAATATGGAGAAAAGACAAAAGCAAAGGTGACGGCAGCGCAGAAACTTCTCGGAGTGACTGCAGACGGAGCGTTCGGAAGTGCAACTCTGGCGGCTGCTAAAGTATACAAGAAAGCATAAGGAAAAGATACGCCCTGCAATGGAGAAAACCTCTGTTGTGGGGCGTATTTTTATTAGTGCCTTTAAACCCTTTAGTATAGCAAAGTTTTTGCCAGAAATCGTTCCCCTAAAGTTCGGCCAAAGTTTCGGCAAAGTTCGGTTTTGGGAGATGGAAGATTCATTGATCAATGTAGTTTATTGTAGATTTTTGTAGATTATGCAGGGAGTGTCCTTTTTAGTGTCCAAAGTGTCCAAAAAAGTGTCTTCTTTTCGCGAAAAGTATCTTGACATATGTATATACTTATGGTATTATAATAGAGGAAGGAGGAAAGAACAAAATACAAAAAAGAAAGGAGAGATTGCCTTGGGAAAGAAAAAGAAAAAGCCTATCAAATGGCGCGAAATGGCGGCTGGCGCATTGATAGACTTAATCACAGGAATGTTACTAATTTTATTTAGTAAATATTTTGGCTAGGACCTAAAAGTCCTGCCAACGGAGGGCGAAAGCCCTCCGCCTATGGAAAATATAGCATAATCCCATTGGCAAGTAAACGGTATGATTTTAAAATTAGGAATTTTTCTAGTAGCAGTCGGAGTTGTAAAAGCGATTATTTCGCTTGTAATTAGAAGAAAAGAGAAAGAAGGTGATGAATAAAAATGACACCACAAGAAAGATATGATAAGAAGGCAACAAAGAAGATCTGCATGAAGTTAAATCTTGTATATGATGCGGACATCCTTGAAAAGCTTGATTCGGTACCGAATAAGCAGGGCTATATAAAGGAACTGATCCGGAAAGATTTAGCAGAAAAGGAACAAGGGCAATAAAAGAAACAGAAAGGCTGCAGGCACTCAGGAAAGAGGGCTTGTGGCCTTTTGAGCTATTTGGGAGAAAGTGAGGGCAGGAGCATGGCCAACAAGAAAGGCAGCCATCACCTGAAATGGGAAGAACGCATTCGGATCGAGACTCTGCTGAGGGAAGGCTTTAGCGTCAGTGAAATTGCGAAACGACTAAAAGTGCATCGGAGCACGATCTATAATGAACTGAAGCGCGGCCAGTACCTACACCGGAATAGCGACTACACAGAGGAACTTCGATACAGTCCAGATAAGGCACAGCAGAAGGTTAATGAAAACCTGAAAGCGAGAGGCACACAGCTGAAGATCGGGAAGGATCTGGAATATGCGAATTATATCGAAAGCAAAATAGTAGATGAAGATTACAGCCCGGCAGCAGTCCTCGGAGAATTGAAAGCACAGGGGAAAGAGAAGAATTTCACTGTTACGATCAGCGTTGCCACCTTATACAGTTATATTGACAAAGGAATATTTCTGAGGCTGAGCAATAAAGATCTTCCGGTAAAGAAAAATGAGAAAAGAGAGTATAGGAAAGTTCAAAGGCAGCGAAAAAGAGCTGCTGCCGGAGAAAGCATTGAGAACAGGCCGAAGGAGATCGAAAGCCGCGAGGAGTTTGGAAACTGGGAAATGGATAGCGTACTAGGTAAGAGGGGCAAATCTAAGAATACAATCCTCGCCCTGACCGAAAGAAAGACCAGAAACGAGATCATCTTCAAGTTACCAGATCATTCAGCGCAGTCTGTTGTAAATGCTATGGATGCGCTAGAGAGAAGATATGGGGCGGAACTCTTCCGGAAGATATTTAAAACAATAACGGTAGACAATGGAACAGAATTTTCTGATGCAGAAGGGCTCCAAAGGTCAGCGATCGCAGACGGGAAGGCAAGAACAAAGGTTTATTATTGCCATCCTTACAGCAGTAGCGAACGAGGATCAAACGAAGTTACAAATAAAATGATTCGCCGGAAGCTGCCAAAAGGCAGCGACTTCGATAACAAAACAGATGAGGAAATCCGGCAGATAGAAAACTGGATCAACAACTATCCTCGCAAGCTTCATAATTATCATACTGCTGCCGAACGATTTGCAGAAGAGTTGCAGAAGCTGGCTTGAAAAGCAAGAGAAGAGAGAAGGAAAGGGCTGATGATTGCATGAGCCTTGCTTTATATGCATTAATATGTAAAAGTGCACAATAAGAATGAGATTCTATTGGATGAAACGACGAAAAGCACAAAAT
>CAVFAT010000080.1:0-3214 GCA_963620785.1 Bacteroidaceae bacterium | reverse complement strand
AGCTTATCTACATCCTTCAGCTGGCTCTGCGTATTTCTGATTTCTGAATTGACTCCCTTTAAGGCAGTCTGAAGTTTCGTGGTATCGCCGCCGATCTCGACTGTGATACCCTGGATTCTGCCAGCCATCTGGTTCCCTCCTCTCCAAATATTAAAAATATGTGAATTGTGTTACAATACATTGCTATTTACATACAATATGGTTATAATATAAGCAGAACGAATACCGAAAGGAGATGATTCATATGGCACAGACAACCATTACTGCCCGCGTTGATTCTTCTGACAAAAGCAAATTTGACAGTTTTTGCTCTAATGTAGGAATCAACACTTCTACCGCCATCAATATGTTTGTGAAAGCAGTCCTTCGAGAGAACCGCATTCCTTTTGAGATTACACAGGCCTCTGATCCATTTTTCTCTGAAAGCAATATGGCTCATGTCAAAAAATCTGTTCAGGAGCTGCGTGCCGGTAAAGGTACCGCCCATGAACTGATCGAGGTGGACGATGAGTGAGAAAATATGGTCAGATGAAGCATGGGAAGACTACCTATACTGGCAATCACAGGATAAGAAAACCTTGAAACGCATCAATCAGCTTGTCAAAGACATTGAACGCAACGGATGCATGGAAGGTATTGGAAAACCAGAGCCATTATCTGGTGATCTTCAAGGAGAATTCAGTCGTCGGATCGATGAAAAAAACCGTCTTGTTTATCACATAGAGGATGGCCGCATCTACATTGCACATTGTCGCGGACATTACGGCGACAAATAACTCAAAAGAGCCACTGCAAAAGTGGCTCTTTTTCTTTTAAAACATATCAAAGTCCCTCTGCACCGGCAGCCGATTATACGCCTCCGGATTTTCCTCATCAGTACTCTTCTGCAGAGCACTCAGATCCCGATAAATATCCTTGTGAAATTTGTTTCTGTAAATCCTTGGAATAGCAGCCGATGCCCGGAAAGTCACCTGCTGTCCGTCTATCTCAATCGTCTTTGTAAGGTAAACGTCTAATCATGCGCCTTCCATCGAGGCTAATGTTTTGCCATACTTGAAAAAGTTCAAAAACTATAAAAACTCAGCAAACTTTTTCAAGGAGGTACGATGGATAAGGAAGTTTACGAAGTAAGACTTGCTAACTGGAGGCAGGTAATCCAGCGGTGTCAGGTGCGGCCTGCGGGAACAACACAGAAGGAATGGCTCAAGCAGAATGAGATTCCTGAAACGCAGTTTTATTACTGGCTGCGCAAGATTCGGAAGGAAACTCTTGCAGAAATTGCTGCTACGAATGGCAGTACTGCTGTCGCCCCGACAGTAGATGGGACTACCACTGATGAACCGGTGGCTTTTGCAGAGATTGACCTGACAAAAATGCAAAACGACATGGATCCTTGTCCATCGTTTCAAGCAGCTGCAGTGATCCGCTTTGGACAGTTGTCTGTCGAGCTTTCAAACAATGCGGATGAACACCTGATCTCCGGAATTCTAGGGGCGGTGTCTCATGCTTGCTGAGGCTACCGGGATTCAGAAGATCATACTTGCGGTCGGATACACCGATCTGCGCAAGGGAGTGGATTCACTGGCACAGCTGGTGGGAACAAAATATGATCTCAATCCTTTCGAGAAAGACGTTCTGTTTCTCTTTTGCGGAAGGCGAACCGATCGCATCAAGGGACTCATCTGGGAGGGAAACGGATTTCTTCTGCTGTACAAGCGGCTGGAGGATGGTTCCTTTTCCTGGCCGCGTACACCGGAGGAAGCTGCGCACCTGACAAAGGAGCAATACAAGATGCTGATGACAGGGCTGAATCCTCTTCGTCCAAAGATCCGCGAGGTTCATCCGAGCAGGGTTTTATAAAAATCTTGTGCAAAACAGAGAACTTTTTGACCGCTGTTTTTCATGATATAACAACACTTCCGCACTACGCGGAATGCGCCTGCAGAGCCCGGAATTCACCGGAAAATGCGTTTCCGAGGAGTATTCGAAACTTGAAAACTCTATATTTCCAATGCATCCCTGGGCTTGCAGACGTGCCTCATCCATAGGCAGAATGACGGATGCCAAGAGTCCGGAAAGTAGCCTTAGATCAGTCTTTTTTGTATAATAAGACTGATGAAAGGAACGGATTATGGCTAAATATTCTTCGGAAGAACTGAATAGCTTCAGCAAAGAGCAACTGGTCAACATGTGCGGGGATCTCCAGAAAGAGTTGGAGAAGATCAACCAGAACATGGAGTTTCTTCAGGAACAGATCCGCCTTGCAAACCAGCGTCGGTTTGGCCGCAAGACAGAGAAGATGGATCAGATCGAGGGACAATTATCGCTGTTTAACGAGGTGGAGTGTACGGCTGATCCGACTGTCGCTGAACCTTCCGCAGAGGAAGTGATCGTTGTTCGCAGAAAGAAACAAAAAGGCAAGCGCCAGGAGGATCTCAAGGATCTGCCGCGTGAACGACACGAGCATAAGCTTTCGGATGAGCAGCTGGATGCCTACTTTGGCAAAAACTGCTGGAGAAGACTTAAGACAGAGGAATATACGACCGTTCGCTGCGTTCCTGCTGTTTATACGGCAGAAGATCACTTTGTTGATGTGGCAGTCGGAACGGATGGAGAAAGACAGGACGAGTTCCTTCGCGGAGATCATCCTAAGCGTCTTCTGAAGAGCTCTGTCGTAACACCTTCCTTAGCGGCCGCTCTTATGAATGGCAAGTATACCAATGCTATACCCCTTTATCGGATTGAGCAGGAGTTGCAGGCGAACGGAATCGTCATCTCCCGCCAGACAATGGCGAACTGGATGATGAGTCTCTCGCAGAAGTATCTGTCTGCTCTGTGGGAGCGCCTTCGGGAGGAAGAACTGAAGAATGATGTCATCCAGGCGGATGAAACTACCTGCCAGGTGATCAATGACAATGATCCCTCAGATCCGGAGGACAAAAAGAGCGCTGCCGGCCACAAGAATTATATGTGGGTCTACCGCACCGGACAGTTCAATACGGAGCATCCGATCGTGCTGTTCGACTACCAAAGAGGCCGGCACCATAAATATCCGGAGAAATTTCTCGAAGGATTTAAGGGATATCTGGAGACGGATGCGATAAACCAGTATTACATGCTGGAGAGATCGATCCCCGGACTCGTCAATGCCAACTGTTGGGTACATGCAAGACGCGATTTTGCAGATGCCGTCAAAGCAGTTGATAAAGACAAA
>CAVFAT010000079.1:0-3392 GCA_963620785.1 Bacteroidaceae bacterium | reverse complement strand
GTATCATACGGTCTGTTACCGTTGGGATTCCAAGCTTTCGCTTACTTCCATCTTCTTTTGGTATTTCTACCCTTTTTACTGGCATCGGTTTGTATTTTTGGTTTCTTATACTCTCTCTGATTTGTGCCCCGTTTTTTCTCAAATGAGAGAGCAGGGCTTTACATTCCATCCCATCTATTCCAGCTGCTCCTTTATTCCGTACTACTTGTAAGTAGGCATCGTTTAGGTTATCTTTTGACAAGATGTTTTCTATAAGCATACTTTGCTTCATGCGTTGTTTCCTTTCCCTTTCGTGAGTTCTGAACACCTAATACTTATGTATTCCTCTCGGCTAGTGTATTATCAGGACTCTCAATTAAGATTTACTCCAACTGATTAACTGTTTGGCCCTTTGCTCCAATGGGTTTCCCCATCTTCTTTGCTACTACGGCCGCTGCTGACTTCCTGTGATTCGTTGTTACTATGGCTAATGAGACCACTCACAGGATCTCCCCGGTTAAAATACGTTATCTTTCCCATCATCTATTCGCCATGTCTACTTCCAGCTCTGTGTTAGTTATAGGACTTCAACCTATTGAGCGGCCTTATCCAAGCTGTCAGCCTTATACATGATTTCTATCCGTCGAACCAATGGTTTGCCGCAGGCTTCCTTCAGATTCCACCTCACGATGGACACCCTTGCCTTGTTGGCTATGCACTTCCCACTAACGGGCGTGCTTAGGACTTTCACCTTTAAGAATAACGTTCGCGCCGGGCGAACTCAATAACTCGGTCATAGAATGGCCGAGCATGCAAAGTTTTCCTTGAATGCCGGACATTCCATTTCCGCCCTTTGAAAATAAGTCCGCGCTATACAATACGCATAGCACAGGCAGATCCTCTCTGGACAGTCCATCTTACAATCATGCTGTAAGAAGACGGTGGTTATTGATATGTTCTACTCTACTCACAGATGAGATCCTGTAGCATCTTGGAAGATGTTACAGGGTCCCATCTGCTTTCATGCAGATGCTGCTTGTTTTTCTTCATATGCGATATGTCGTTTTTCATATACGATTCGAATCTCATTCTGTAAATTCTTGTGACTGTATTGATGTTCCTTGCACAATTCCAGTATCTCTTTATCGTTTGCCCGGTTTCGGATATTGACAGCACCAACGTGGTCTGCATCATCCTGATAGCCGCAACAAGTACAACAGAATCCTTTTGAATGTCGATTCTCTGAATTCAGATTGTTGCATACTGGGCACACCTGACTTGTAAAATCAGGCTCCACCTCGAAAAAGTCACATCCTTTCTGATTCAGTGCTTCCATCAGCTTTTTTTGAAGCTTTCCGCGAGCAAATGTAGAAAACATTCCATTCATCTTACGACTCTTATTGAACTCTTTGATATCCAGTCTTTCAATCGCAGTTAAGGTATCCTTGGAAATGCTATCCACATAGGTTGTGACGGATTTCTTGATCTCGTGATCCAGCTGTGCATAGTAGCAGCGCTTTTTGCGATACGGTGCTTTTGCCGTCTGAATCATTTGTTCCAGGCGATCCATCTTTTTGATGAGAGAACGTCTCACATCTTCCGGCAGTTCATGCTTTCTCAAAAAGTGCTTAATTTTTCGCTTCTTGTTCCGAAGAGCTGAAAGTTCTGCGAAGGCAGGCTCTACCTCTTCATGATAAAAATCAATTACCGGACTCATAGAGCCGATTGCCCTACCATCGGATGTATGAAAACAATCCGAGATTCCGGTATCTACTCCAATACAGCTTGTTGTTGCAGGTTGCTGCCTAGTTGAATCATAGGACCAGCCAATTCGAAGATTTTCGTTTCTTACCTGCATCAGAACCGTTCCTGCCATCTTGTTATTTTGAATCTTATGTAAAAAATGACGGCTGGTATCAATCGGAATCGTGATACGCTGCCTTGTTTTTAATGGATTTGTAATCATGATTACATAAGGCATTTTGGTATCGGTTGATTGTTCGATCTTCATTAAGCGGGAATCCAATGGAACCGATACAAAACGAAGCTTTGGGACACGATATTCCAATGATTTTGAGGCATATCGTTCCTGAAACTCCAGCTGCAGATTCGAAAATTCCTTTTCCGACAGTTCCTGAAGTGTTTTTGTGCAATCCTCATAAAACGTGCCTTCGATCTGTCGCATCGTTTCTTCCATCTTTTGCTTTGAGCATCCCATGATCGACATGGCAAACAATACCTTCGACTGGGCGAATATCCCCATACCTTCTGACAAAAGATCAAGCCGGATATTGTTCAAACGACTCGATACCTGCACCACTGCCGCATCAAATGCATTCTGGCAAAACGCAGAATTGATCCCTTCTGGGCGAATGGCCTTTTCCAGCTTTCGCATTTCCGGATCTTTCTTATCGTTCTTTACCAGTTGAAGTACGATAGCAGGATTTTTTTCTAACAGCTCAATGTCACAATTGATGAGAGCCGTATACGAATTCTGCATCTGCCGTAACGCGGCAAGCTTTTCTTTATTCGGCCGACCATACAGAAAAACACTCTTTGTAATGGTCGTCTGAAAAGAACTATTCTTTTTCTTCCTTGCTTTTGGCATAACTCCTCCTTTCGTTCATCAATCTTTTCCCGTTTGGAATCGTTCGAATCGAATCTTTTTTCATATAAGATTCAATTGCCTGGGGAATGATTCTTCTACGGCAGTTTACAGATCAAACAATCGGATTTTTGCGGTTACACACGCTAGTGCGTACATATTTTCGACTATTTTCTCTATGTACACAATATAGTACAGATCAGGTTTAATTGCAAGAAAGACATTAGGTGGCAGGAAGTTTGTATTGTAGGTACAGCGTGAATTGCCAATTCACAAACAGACTTCAAATTCACATTGAAATTTACGGAATCAAACAATTTATACCAAATTAGCTGAGCATTACCCGAATTGTAACTGCTTTTTCCGTTTCAGACAATTCCGTTTTTCGGAACCCGAAAAACTCCAAGCCTGAAACAGACCTAGTCTTTGAAAAAAGCAAGCGGCGCTTTCATCTCGGTCATTGAATGGCCGAGGATTCCCGCGCCAGATTCCTAAAACGGCGGCGAGGCGAATGTGATTTACGAGGCGGAACGTTGAAGCGAGCTGCTCAAAATAACGTATGATAAAAAGGGACGTAGTGGGCATCGCTGAACAGTGACGCCGACAAACACTTTGCTGAAGCCCCCTTCATGAAACTTCCGGGACACACCACATAACCTTCCGCCCTCGTAGAATTTCCGGGTTGCCACGCACACCAAAAAAGACCATATCCCGCTCCCCTAAAGAGAAAGCGCGACATGGTCTTTTCCATCCACTTTTATTTCCAGTTAAAATTAATCATTCCATAAATGTAAATAAACAGAATCGC
>CAVFAT010000078.1:0-3687 GCA_963620785.1 Bacteroidaceae bacterium | reverse complement strand
TTTCCAGTATTCTATACATCCGGATTGGGGCAAAAAAATACCCCGTTGGTTTCCCGACGAGGCATCAAAGACGATTCTATTCTGTTTTCTGTAAACTGGTACCCGTTTATCTCCTGGTGACCATTTGAGTCACGGCCAATGTATCAAAAAAGCAAAGCTCATCTCAGTAAATCAGACAGGCTGTATTCTCCTTTGGGGATATTTGCTGTTCTGCGATACTCTTTTATGGCTTTCACCAAGAGCTGTGGGTTACTGAAATACTGCTTCACAAAATCATACGACTTCACATCATGCATCCGAAGATTTGTTTTACAAAATTCGCTTGGTTTTTTCCCAGAACGCTTAAATTGATCATACACTCCTTCCGCATGAATAATCAGCATTTCAATTTCTGGAGCAGTAATGACATTTACCACGTCAATTTTCTGCTCATATGCTTTACTCAATCGAAATTCCTCTCTGCGAGAATCCAAAATCCGTATCACAGAAATCTGCTCATCGAATCCTTTCCGTAAGTATCGCTCCTCGAATCGTTTAGCACTTCTGCAACGGATAACACATTCTTCCAACATTTCTTCTCTGTTGAAAATCAGAAGATCATTATCAACCAGTATGTCGATAATAGCTTCTTCGGCAGAGCCTTCACATATACACGCCTTGTATTTTGCTAATTCCATTCTGCTGCCTCCTTAATTGATCGAAGCAGCCAGGCTTTTCTTCAAGCGCATATACGCTTCATATGCTGGCGTTGTTCCCTCAAGGAAGCCGCTCTGGTAGGCATCACTCTTTTTAATATCATTACGTTTCAATATATAGCTCAAATTTTCTGCTGTAATGCCATTACGGTTTCTTACAATACAAATTCCGTCATTTCGGTCATATTCATCCAGCAGTTCCGGATAATGCGTAGTGAAAATAAGCGTTCCGCCATTTTTGTTCAGTCGGCTGTCCATAAAAAAGCGCACTAAGGTCGTTACAATTTCCTTGTTGAAATGATTCTCTATTTCATCTACCAGAAGATAACCACCTGAATGAAGAACTTCCTTTACCATCGAGAATGTAATAATGCCCTTAATCGTACCAGAGGACAGATACTGCTCAAGGTCTGCCGCATTATTCAGGATAATCTCTTCTTCATCCTTAAACTTCAAGTGGATAAATGTTTTTCCCTCTGTCTGTTCAAAGCACAATTTCTCAATGGTTGGATCGAGAAATGCAATTACCTCCAATGGAATATCTTCGGTAAATGGAAGCACATTCACATTCGTATAGGAAAGCAGGCTGAATATTTCCACTGTATCATTCGCTTTTTTATTATGTGCAATGACAAAGCTGACATCATCAGAAAGGTATGCTTCATCGCTATTGCGCTGCTCTACAGGCTTCATTCCTGTAAAATCTGTCAGATACTTTTTCGACTTAACGGTTGCAATTGGTTTTTCCCAAAGGCTTTCAGACAGAATCGAATACACGTATTCCCCTGTTTTCGACTTCTTTGCTGCAATTACAGTTTCCAAGCAGCAGACGTAGCTGCGCTTATCATAAAAATATGTGCGGATTGTAGCCTTCTTCGCTCCGCCGAGAATGCTTTTTGCCTCCACATGATTGATGGGCTCATTTTTCACAATATTTAAGGCCAAGCTAATGACCTTTAATACCGAGGTCTTGCCGGATGCGTTAATTCCAATGAAAGCACAGGCAGAGTGGAGATAGTAGTTATCCGTCAAACGGTAAAGACTATCTTTGTCCTCTTCGCAAACACGTTGCTGCGTATAAAAGCAAATATCCAAGTCTTTTTTGAATAATGGGAGTCCTTGTGCGGTGATGCGGAGTATTTTCATGGGTAGCCCTCCTCTAAAAACGATTTTTTCGTTTTTATTTTCTTGTAATCTTATTATATGCCTGAAATTAGAAGATATCAACGAATTTTCCGTTTTTATTTTTTGAATTGTTATTTGTATTACAAAGTATCCGTTCAATGTGGCGAAAGCCGTAATCAAAGGCACATTACCGTCCGTACCGAATAAAAAAGAAGCAGGACAATGGAGGAGATTCCAATGTCCTGCTTCTTATCTTTTCTGAAAGGAATTTCTTCTCTCAGAAATCACCCGTACACCTTGTCATGATCAAAGGGCTATTTCCCAGAACATTGTTTATCACTTGTTCTCCCAGGGTTGCTCTATCTTCTTTCCATTCTCGCATACCCTGGTGTGGAACAGAACCAAGCAATATTTACATCTATGCTGTATATTATTCTCTATACTGTTCGTTCTAACCTTTTCCATGCTCTGTATCGTCTGATTCAGAGTAAAGAACACCCTGTTGGTTTCCCAACGAGGCATGTAATGCTTGCGGATTGACAAAATGCTTTTTAGATTTTCTTCGCAATCGTGGACAGCTCCGAAATAATGCTCAGAAGATCATTTTTGACTTCCTCTTTGCTCGGCTCACTGCCCATCAGAAGATAATCCGTGCTGACATGGAGGATGCAGGACAGTTCGATCAGCAAATCAATGGAGCAGCTGCGCTCTCCGTTCTCCATACGGCTGACATGCTGCTTGCTTGCCAGTCCCAGGCGAACCGCCAGCTCCTCCTGCGTAATGTCACGGGAAGTGCGAACATCGTGAAGTCTCTTACCAAACTCTTTTGCGTCAAAACACATACTTTTGTCCTTTCCGCCTGACGCGGATTGGGGCAAGAACATTTGCCCGCCAGTATGTGTTCCATTCCCTTCAGCCCAAAAAATATGCTTTGTGAATTTTAACAGAACAAACTTTTAAAAAGGAGATTTGCAGCTATGACGTTCGGAGAAAAAGTAAAACGTGAGCGCAGGAATTTAAACTTATCACAGGAAGAGCTTGCCGCAAAGGTTTCAGTATCCAGACGTACCGTTACCGCCTGGGAAACTGACAAGGCTCTTCCGAGAACAAGAAAAGTATATGAAGCTCTGGCAGATATACTCAAAGTAACTCCCACCTATTTAATCAATGAAGATGAGGCCTTTGTAATTGATGCTGGGGAGCAATTTGGTTACAGAGGGAAAAAGGGAGCCGAACGGCTCATGAATGAAATAACCGGCCTGTTCGCCGGTGGTTAAATGACCGAAGAAGATATGGACGCTCTGATGTTTGCCGTACAGCAGGCATATGTTGATGCCAAACGAGAGAATAAAAAATACACCCCGAAGAAGTATCTTCAGAATGACAACGGTAATGAGGCATAACCTCTTTCGATTGTTAAACTCGTGATACGCTACATACAATAACAGGGAGGTGGTTTCTGTGAAATTGAACACCAATGAGGAAAAATTCCAGGAGTTTAATCTCTTCGATATGACCACCAATCGCATGGAGTACGAGGCAAACCTCTTCGCCGCCCAGATCGGCCTTGATGAGAATCAGCTCTGGGAATATATTATACAGGGCTGGGATGACATTTCCATTGCAAGGGCACTGAATTCAGATGTCAACCTAGTCGCCCTGAAAGTCAGCGCTATGTCCAGAAACGGATGTAAGCTGCGCATACCATTCATCCTTTGTCATATTACAACGCCCCGGCAGTGATCCACCTCATGCTGAATGATCTGTGCTGTCCAGCCGGTGTATTTGCCATGCTGCTTCTTGCCGTCAATGTAATCCTGGTACATCTCGGCAAGACCTGACATGCAACCATCGCAATTTGCTTCAA
>CAVFAT010000077.1:0-3760 GCA_963620785.1 Bacteroidaceae bacterium | reverse complement strand
TGATTCCACCTGCCAGCTTTACGCTGAAAGACCGGACTGCAGAAATCACGGAATCATGCCGCTCGTGAAATCTTGCCTCATCGTATTCGATCGTGTTGTTAATCATAACCACGATCACCAGATTCATCAATCCCTGAAAGAAAAAGATGAGGAATCCTATGGCATTCAGCAGGACAATATTCTTCGGCAGTACATAACCGAATCCCAGAAAACCTGCGTACCCTGCCAGTAAGGCAATCAGACATATCTTAAGTATTTTACCTCTTGAAAGATGTTTTGCCAAGAACGCATAGCTCGCCTGCGAAATCAGCATGCCAAGTCCGTACATCACCGTAAAGTAAAATACCAGATTTCCACTTTCCGAATAACCATATTCTATATAGAAGAAATTCACTCCAAAAATAATCAGGATATTGCAGGTAATGTTAAAAAAGATAGACGCAATGCCTGCTGCCACAAGCTGATCATTTCTTGCAAAAATATGATACATATTCTTTAAAGATAACTTCTCGGTCTGCTCCTTCCGTTCCTTTTCCCGGATGCCAAAAGCCGTCAGCATCTGGAACAGAATCAGTGCCAATGCCACGACCAACGCAACAATCCGGTAAGCCATTACCGCATTTCCTGCAATGACGACAGGAACGACACCTGCGACCGAAAACTGACCGATGCAGACGAAAATACTCATGATGGTAACCAGACTGTCCCGGGTTCCCGGATCCGAGCTTAACGAAGGAAGCACGCCCCAGTAGGCAATATCATTCATGGTATACGTCATTCCCCACAGAAGATAAAAGAGACTGTAAAATGCTACAAAGCCCCAGCCCTGTGGTCGTATTGTAAACAGACAGATGATCACCACGGCATTACTGAGCGAGCCAATCAGGATCCAGGGCTTGAACTTTCCCATCCGGAAATGCGTATTTTCAATAATAATTCCCATCAGCAGATCGTTGATTGCATCCCAGACCATGCAGACAATCATCGCCGCACTGATCACGGCAAACTGTACGCTGCTTAAATTCATCGTATACTGGACATAAAGAATCAGATACATACTCACCAGCGCATACGCAGCATCCCGTCCTGTTGCTCCAATACAATAGCTCCATTTTGTTCTTGCATCTAATTTATCATTCATGTTTCTTCCCCCTATTCGCAGAATCTACAATTTTTAAAATTGTCTTTCGCTTCACCATACCACCACTCTGATTACAGACACTATCCACGTTTCCCTCCAGGATTCCTTCCAGCATCATCCGTACCTCCGGATCCTTCACAGACTTCGGGAAATACATCAGTCTCGCTGCCAGCTTTCCGATCCTCATCCACCTTCCGGCAAGCCGGGAATACGGCTGCATCTGTGTAAGAGAATTCTTCGTTGTAAATTCTCCCGGAACCATATGGGAAAAATGAGTCCTCTGATAAGTGTAAATCCTGTCAAAATCCTCTTTTGTAAGTGGAACCGGATCCTTAAGACTCAAAGGGCTCTCAAGCTCCACTCCCTGAACCTCTACCTCCTCTGCCAGCCGGATGTCATTAAGCGAGGCACCAATTTGAATCTCATAGATACCTCCGATTACCTGAAATTTCGAATTCTGATAGACCGAAAAGGCTCTGTTAGTTAACATAACTTCTACTTTCTTCTTTTCGCCGGGCTCTAAAGCGGTCTTTACAAATCCCCTCAACTCCCTTCTGGCACGAAAGTCCTCTGTCTGCGGATTTCTCACATAAACCTGTGAAATCTCCATTCCGGGAGTCTCACCGGTGTTTTCCACTTCAAACGTAACCGTATAGCTTTGATCTTCATTCTCTGTAATCATCAGATTGGAATAGGAAAAGCTGGTATAGCTCAAGCCATGCCCGAAGCAGAACCGCACCGGTACCTGAAAGGTATCATAGTACCGGTATCCGACGAAAATACTCTCCCGATATTCCACCTCATCCGGATGCAGTCGTTGTTCCCTTTGTTTCCCAAAGTTTCCATAGCTTGGTACATCTTCTTCCCGGTAAGGAATCGTCTCTGCCAGCTTTCCGCAAGGGTTTGCCTTGCCCAACACGATCCGTGCACAGGCCGTCCCGGCGGCTTCTCCTCCCAGATAAAGCTGTAACACCGCCCTGCACTGACACACAAGCTGCATATCATAAGGCGAACCGCTCACAGAAATAAAACCGATATTGTCATTTACCTTCAACAACTCCTGCAGAAGAACTGACTGATTCTGTGGCAGGGAAAAGCTTTCCCGGTCATATCCTTCTCCTTCTGCAATATCTGTCAGTCCACCAAAAAACAGCACTGGAATCTTCCGCTCCTTTGCCTCTTTTGCCAAAAGCAGCGCTTCCTTTTCCATCTTCTTATTTCTTTTCCATGAAGTACCCTGATATCCTCTCGCAAACCGTACGGTAACATGCTCCTTTTCCAAAGCTTCCATCACCGAATCAACCCGTTCCGTATGGATATGGCTGCTGCCACCTCCCTGAATTCGTGGGTGAAGTGCCAGATCCCCCAGAATCAGGATTTCCTTTTCTCCCTTTAGGGGAAGAAACCCGTCATTTTGAAGAAGAACCGCACTTTCTTCTTCGATTTTCTCTGCCAATTCGTGATTTTTGCATCTTGTTCCGGAACTAACACCGTTTACGCATTTCTCAATGCTCTCACCTCTGCCATAGGATTCATTCAGATCCTTAATTCTCTGTACGGCCTCCGCAAGCCTGGAAACCGGGAGTTTTCCTGTCTTTATGGCATCAGAAAGATCTTCAAAATGATTGCCGTTGCTGTCCGGCATCTCAACATCCATTCCGGCCTTGATGCAGGCAGGAAGATCAACACAGGCTCCCCAGTCGCTCATGACAAGCCCTTTATAGCCCCATTTTTCCCTTAGAATATCGGTCAGCAGTTCCCTGTTTTCACAGGCCGGTACACCGTTCAGATAATTGTAGCTGGCCATAACCGTAGCCGGCCTTGCCCTCTTCACCGTCTGCTCAAAAACCGCCAGATAGATCTCATGCAATGCCCGCTCATCGATCATGGAATTCGAGGTCATGCGGTGGGTTTCCTGATTATTCCCTGCAAAGTGCTTCAACGAAGTTCCGACATCACACTGTTGCATGGAACGGATATAAGTCACTGCCAATTCTCCCGCAAGAAACGGATCTTCGGAATAATACTCGAAGTTCCTTCCACAAAGTGGAGAACGTTTGATATTGATTCCGGGCCCCAGCACAACCGAAACTCCCAGTTCCTTTGCCTCCTTCGCAATCCCTTCTGCCATTTGCCCGATGAGGACCGGATCCCAGGAACACGCCACGCTGCTTGCCGTTGGAAAACACGTTGCCTCATAGCTATCATTATTCTTTGCTCCATCCTCCTGCGCCCGGACACCATGCGGACCATCCGACACCTGAAGTTCCCCGATATGCCATGCTCCTTTTCCTGTTACGAGCCTGCACATTTCTTCCAAATTTCTGTCCATAAAACACCCCCATTTTATGCTGTTTTCTAAGATCAACTTATCATCTTCAATGTGAATCCTATATCATTTTTATTTTATATGATGTTAAATTTATGGTAACTATTCAGAGCCATGCAAAATTGCTTTTTGTGAATGCTTGCATTCATACAGAATAGCAATTTTATATGGCGAAGTAACCACATGAGTAAAATTTAAGCTGTGAAACAGCGGTTTTACGAATGGAGTTCTGAATCAATGTCATTTACTTAAAGCACATACACGAAGGAGTAGGTGGATACCCCATTGAA
>CAVFAT010000076.1:0-3975 GCA_963620785.1 Bacteroidaceae bacterium | reverse complement strand
CAGTTGGTTAGAGCAACCGGCTCATAACCGGTCGGTCCTGGGTTCGAGTCCCCGAAGGTCCAGTTTATGGCCCGTTGGTTCAGTTGGTTAGAACGCCGCCCTGTCACGGCGGAGGTCGCGGGTTCAAGTCCCGCACGGGTCGTTTTTCCCGGAAGCAATAGCTTCCGGGATTTTTTATTGTATAGTTTCTTTTATAGAAAACTTTGTTCCTATACGACAAATTGGATACTTCCTTTCTATTACGCTCTTGTCCAGTTGGAAAAACTATTGTAGAATATTAGTTAAGAATGTAACAGACTCAGCTCTATGGCTGAAAGAAAGGGGATTATAATGACTAATAAAGAGTTGCAAATTCAGGCAAATACGATCCGCAAAGGAATCGTAACGGCTGTTTACAGTGCAGCAAGCGGACATCCGGGCGGATCCCTTTCCGCGGCAGATATTCTTACTTATCTGTATTTTGAGGAAATGAATGTTGATCCGGCTGATCCGAAGAATCCGGACCGTGATCGTTTCGTTCTTTCAAAGGGACATATCGCTCCGGGTCTCTATGCGACACTCGCAAATAAGGGATTTTTCCCAGTAGAGGATCTGAAGACATTAAGACATGTGGGATCTTATCTGCAGGGCCATCCGGATATGAAACATATTCCGGGCATTGATATGAGCAGCGGATCCTTGGGACAGGGATTTTCTGCAGCTGTTGGTATGGCACTTGCAGGAAAGCTTGATCAGAAAGACTATAGAGTATACTGCATGGCAGGCGACGGTGAGATTCAGGAAGGTCAGATCTGGGAAGCTGCTATGAAGGCAGGACATTTGAACCTGGATAATCTTGTACTGATCGTAGATAACAATGGACTTCAGATTGACGGTAATGTCGCTGATGTATGCTCACCTTATCCGATCGATGAGAAATTCAAAGCTTTTGGATTCGAAGTAATTAATATTGATGGTCATGATTTTGATCAGATCAGAGATGCCTTTGCTCAGGCAAAAACCGTGAAGGGTAAGCCTACGGCAATCATTGCCAAGACACATAAGGGTCAGGGCGTTTCCTACATGACAGATCAGGCAGGCTGGCATGGAAAGGCTCCGAATCAGGAGCAGTATGAGCAGGCAATGGAAGAACTTGAGAAAGCAGGTGAAGCATTATGTCAGAAGTAAAGAAGATCGCGACCAGAGACAGCTATGGCAATGCACTTGTAGAAATCGGCAAAGAGCATGACGATCTGATCGTTCTGGATGCTGATCTTGCAGGCGCTACCAAAACCGGTACCTTTAAGAGTGCATTTCCGGAGAGACATATTGACTGCGGTATCGCAGAAGCAAATATGATGGGTATTGCAGCCGGACTTTCTACCTGTGGCAAGATTCCTTTTGCCAGCACATTTGCTATGTTTGCTGCAGGACGTGCCTATGAGCAGGTACGCAATTCAATCGGCTATCCGCACTTAAATGTGAAGATCGGCGCAACACATGCCGGTATTTCCGTAGGAGAAGACGGAGCAACACATCAGTGTAATGAGGATATTGCCCTTATGCGCACTATCCCGGGAATGGTTGTTATCAATCCGGCAGATGATGTAGAGGCTCGTGCAGCAGTTAAGGCTGCTTATGAATATCAGGGACCGGTTTATCTGAGATTCGGACGTCTGGCTGTTCCGGTATTTAATGACGAAGAGACCTACAAGTTTGAACTTGGCAAGGGTATTGTACTGAAAGAAGGCAAGGATGTTACCATCGTGGCTACAGGCCTTTGCGTTTCTAATGCACTTGAAGCAGCAGAGAAGCTGGCTGCAGAGGGCATTGATGCAGAAGTAATCAATATCCATACCATTAAGCCATTGGATGAGGATTTGATCCTTGCATCTGCAAAGAAGACAGGCAAGGTAGTTACAGTAGAAGAGCATTCTGTTATCGGTGGCCTGGGAAGTGCTGTATGCGACGCACTTTCCGCAAATCTTCCGACCAAGACTCTGAAGATCGGTATCAATGATACCTTCGGTGAATCAGGCCCGGCAAAGGAACTGATCGTTAAATATGGACTGGATGCAGATTCTATTTGCAAAAAGGTTGCAGACTTTGTAAAATAAAAAGTATCAGATGACTAACTAAAAGAACGGCAGGTGTCACCTGCTGTTCTTTTTTTACAAATCTTTTTTTTTAACGAATAGAAATATCATTTCTATTCGTTAAAGATGCTCCGCAAGGGTCGCATAGAATAAAGATTGCATAGAATAGGTAAATACAGAGTTTAGAAAGAAGATGACTTCATGAGAAAAAAAGCGCATGTCTATCTTGCAAAATATCTTGCAGATAATCTGGAATGGGAGGAACTTTGCGATCACAGAAAGGCCTTTTGTCTGGGATCCTTTCTGCCGGACTGTAAGCCCTCCTTTTTGACAGTTCCCCATCACTACAATAAAATTTATGATCGTACCATTGATCTGATCGAGGAACTGGTGGATGAGGCAAATTCAGATATGAATATGAGAGTTTTCTGCAGGAGATTGGGAGAGGTGACCCATTATATTGCGGACTCCTTTACCTATCCCCATAATGCGGAGGTCTTCCCTGGACATTTTATCGCGCATTGCCGTTATGAAAAGTATCTTACGATTGAACTGCGAAATTATATGACCGGGATGAAAATCGATCCAATGAGAGAGAAATATAAAAAGCTGGAGAGTGTTCAGGAAATTGAAGCCTTCTTTCAAAAGGCACATGCTTCTTATTTGGAGGGAAAGCATGGTTTGGAGAGAGATATTACCTTTATCATAGAAGCCTGCTTTCAGATTGTAGAAGCAATCATAGAGATCTTTCATAGCGCACATCAAAGAGAATATGCTACCTTATAAAGAAAATGCTTTTAAAGGAAAAATAAGAAAGCGTTCTGCTTGCTGGATATAGCCTACAGCAGGGCGGACCAAGCAATATATACTTTGCCGCAGTGTGATTCCTGCGGAGTATTTCTATTGTATGGCATAGGAGCAAAATATCTTATTCGATAAAAAAAGATCCAAGTCAAATGACTTGGATCTTATCACGTGCGCGAGAGGATTCGAACCCCCGACCTTCTGGTCCGTAGCCAGACGCTCTATCCAGCTGAGCTACGCGCACATATTGCTTTCGCAACAAAAACTATTCTATTACTTATTAATCTATTTGTCAAGAAAAATACTGAAAAAATAAAATGTTTTTTATCTCGCTTTTTGTAGCTCTCTTTATGAGAAAATGATCCTGATAAGTTTTATAAGAGATATAGCGATATCAAGGATTTTGAAAAGAAGATTCTAAAAATTAAAAATCTGAATTTCTCTGCCTTATATACTATCTTATATACTATTCCAAATGATTACTCGATCATTACGCTAAGTCCAGATTAGTATGTTCGGAAACAAATTTCTTGATGGCCTGGAAGGTAGTCTCGCTCATATCATGCTCCATGCTGCAGGCATCTTCTGCGGCCAGTTCATCGTCAATGCCGAGTGAGATCAGCCATTTTGAGAAGAACTGATGACGGGAATAGATCATTTCAGCGATTCTCTTGCCTTCTTCGGTTAAAGTAATATATCCGGCATCAGAAACTGTGATCTGTTCTGCGTTTCTCAGATTCTTCATTGCAACGCTGACACTGGATTTTTTATAGTTAAGTTCATTGGCAATATCAACGGCACGCACAACAGGAAGCTGTTTGCTTAAGACCAGGATTGTCTCCAGGTAGTCTTCCGCAGATTCATGACGTGTGGTTTTCATAAAAATTATCCTTTCATTTGGGATGAAAATAGATTTACACCTTTTGTATATTCTATAAGTATTTTTGATTATTTTCAAGCTTTTTACTATGTAAAATGTCGTCAGGTTACTGTCAAGTAATCGTTGGCAAGCGTTTCATACAGATCAACCATCGCATTGCACGTGTGAGATATGCAGCCAAGACACGCTGCGTTTCCTACTCGCTGCACTCGCTGG
>CAVFAT010000075.1:0-3982 GCA_963620785.1 Bacteroidaceae bacterium | reverse complement strand
ATTGAAAAATTAAATAATTTGAAGTAGGCAGATTTTGAAATGATATGAGGGGGAAGTATCATGAAACTTACGCTAAAGGAGAGACTGGGCTATGGCTTGGGGACAGCCGGTGAACAGTTTCCCAACTTTTTAGTCCAAACATTTCTGTTTGTATATTTTAATCTGGTTGTTGGACTGGGCGCAGGTGTAATTACAACGATTATGGTGATCGCACGTGTCTGGGACGCAATTAATGATCCGATTATGGGTGTAATTGCTGACAGAACCAGAAGCAGATGGGGCAGTTATAGACCTTGGGCATTCTTTGCAACCATTCCGATGGGCATCTTTTTGATATTAACCTTTACGAATATCGAGATGCCGATGGGAGCAAAGGCTCTATATTGTGGATTGATGTATATTTGCTTTGGTATGTCGAATACCGCATCTCTGATTCCGCTGGGATCTATGGCTAATGTATTAACAGACGATTCACAGGAAAGAGCAGTTTTGGGAACCTTCCGTGAATTTGGTTCTTCTATCGGCAATCTGGCTGGTTCCATTCTGGTACCGGCAATTGTCGGAGCCTTCCTAAGTGCAGGAATGGGAGAAGCAAGAGGTTATCAGCTGACAGCAGTGGTTTTGAGTCTTCTTTGCTTTATCTTTTTAGCAATTACATTCTTTACAACAAAAGAAAGAATTGAGCCGCCAAAGCCGGAAGGCAATATTCTGAAATCATTTCTGGTTCTGAAGGGAAATGTACCTGGAATCTGTATTATCTTTTTCTTCTTTTTTATCACAACGGCAATTATTACAAGACAGATGTTTAATGCATATTATGGACAGTTTGTGCTTGGAAATACAGGACTTGGAAACAGTCTTCTGATGGTAATGAGCCTTGCACCCTTTTTCATCATGTATTTTATTCCAAAGATTGCAGCAATCAGAGGAAAGAAATTTCAGCTGATTCTGGGATGTATTGTAATTATTATAGCAGCAGTATTGTTCTATCTGGCAGGAACAAGCGGACCGATGAATCTTCTCGCATCCTTTGTTCTTGGCTGGGGGCAGGTATTAACCTTCTCAGGAACCTGGTCAGTTATTCCGGATACAGCAGATTACGGTGAGTACAAGAATGGAGTGCATGCACCGGGAGCAATGTATGCAATTGCAAACTTTGGCTTGAAGATGGGAATGACGATGGCTTCTACGATTATCGGTTGGGGACTGATTGCATCAGGTTTTGATCAGACAGCAAGCGTACAGACAGAGGCTACAATTCAGGGACTCAGAATGTTTAATACACTTTCTTTGATTATTCCGATCATATGTGCTTTGGTCGTATTGATTCCTTATAAGCTTACCGCTGAAAAATCAAAAGAAATTAATGAAGAGCTGGCAAAGAGAAGAAATCAGCAATAATAGAAAATCGAATAAGATTGTTTTTTACAGGGGCACGCAAGTGTCCCTGTAGTTAAAAAGAGGAGAAAATTATGGCAAGAGTCGTTTTATATCATAGCGGAATGTCAAATGGATATTTTATCTGTGAGGGAGATGCGGTCATTGCAGTTGACGGAGGAGCAATTTACGGAAAAGAAGAGATTGAGAAGAATTTGAAGGAAAATGCCATTGATCCCGGAAAAATCCGACTGATCATAGCAAGCCATGCTCATGTGGATCATACCTGTAATCTTGGTCTTCTTAGAGAAATGTCAGCTGCTCCGATTCTCGTAGCAAAGGCAGGAGCAGAAGATATGGAGAAGGCAGAGATGCCGCATGTCTTTCCGCGAAATCAGATCGGAGATGAAATTATGGAATTTGCCAAAAGGCAGGGTGGAATGCCGGATGATTATCTTCCACCGATCAAAGCGGATATTACCTTTGAAGACGAGTTCGATTTGTCTGAATATGGGGTAAAAGGAAAAATCATCTATACGCCGGGGCATTCTCTTTCTGATACCTGTGTCATTCTGGACAGCGGAGAGGCAATTCTAGGAGATCTTATGGTAGAGGATGATTTTACCCATGGAAAACCAACGATTGCCTACTTTGGTTACGATCCGGACCGGAAGAAAGCAAATGATCTGCTCTTTAAAGGCCTGGATAAAATTGCAGAAACAAAGGCAAGGATCTTTTATTCAGGGCATGGCGGTCCTTTTACCAGAAAACAGTTCGATGATGCAGTAGCAGAGGCGAAAAAACAGGCAGGAAAGGAAAGAGCGTAAAATGGAAAAATACACAATTTTATCGCCATGGGCAGAAACAGATCATGCGGAGAAGCTCCCGATTAATCCAAGGTTGGACAGTTTAGAGGGAAAGACAATTGGTCTTTATGCTTCTTTTAAAGAATATCATCCTTTCTTTATGCAGGAGGTGGAGAGGCAGCTTGCCGAAAAATATCCGACTGCAAAATTCGAGCACTATACTTATATAGTTGATACCCAGGAAATTGATCGGGATTCGGAAAATTTTCCGATCTTCAAAGCCTGGCTGGAGAAGGTGGATTGTGTCATCGGCGTTGGAGCGGATATGGGATCCTGCGCACTTTATATGGGGTATGTTTTTGCGCAGATAGAAAGACTGGGAAAGCCGGCTTGTCTGCTTTCTAAGTACCAATATATTCCGTCAGCTTCAAAGGGGGCATCAGCAAGAAGCTTTCCGGGGCTTCGAATTGTAAGCTATGATGGCCCTGGCTTTGTTCCAAATGGAGTGGATTGTAATGAATGGACCGTTCAGACCTACCGAAAGGTAATTGCCGATATGATTCCTCAGATGGTAGAGGCGCTGACCAAACCGCTGACAGAAGAAGAAAAAAATCCAAAGACACCGCATGATTATGCAAAAGAGAAATTCACAGGCACAGAAGATGAATTGAATGATCTCTTTTATCGGCATGGCTTTACAAACGGAACACCGATGAAGCTACCAACGGAAGAAGCTGTGGCAGAGATGTGCCGTGGAACAGATCTGCCGAGGGATTATGTAGTAGCAACACTTGCTCCTTTAAATGGAAAGGCAACAGTTGAAAAGATTGCGATTAATGGTGTTATGGCTGGATGTACACCGACAATGATGCCGATTTTGATTGCAATTGCACAGGGAATGGGAGATCATGATATAATCAAACTCGAAGGCTGGACCTGTTCAAATGCAGGCTGGCTTCCAACGATTGTAATCAGCGGCCCGATTCGCAATGCCATTGGGATTAACAGCGGCAGAAATTTCCTTTCTGCTTATACAAGAGCGCAGTCTTGTATTTCGCGAGCAATGGCATATATGATCATGAATATTTCCGGCGTGCGCAGTCAGACCGAAGATATGAGTGGACCTGGATCAGACTGCAGATTTGGTCTCTGTGTGGCAGAAGATGAAGAAAATTCGCCCTGGGATTCTTTGCCGGCTGATCTTGGATTGGAAAATGGAAATAATGCAGTTACACTTTTCTGGCCAAGCGAGCATTCTCAAATTCCGGTTATGAATCCGTCTGCGGCACTGGATAAGCTTTGCAGCTTATGGCATGGAGGCTTTGATGTAGGAATGATGATTGTTTTACCTCCGGAAGGAGCAAAAGCTTTTGCCGAGGCCGGATATTCGAAGGAAGATATTCTTACATACGTAAAAGAATATAATCGGAGACCATCCAGTGAGATTCCAAGAGCAGCAATCGGGAATAATCATCCACGGAAAGGACTGGTATTTCCAGCAGCGGGATTGGTTCATTCTGCCCCATTACTTTGGAATATTGACCATAGTTTTGTTATGGTTGCCGGACGTGACTGGGGCATGGCTTATCTTGGTGGCGGCGATCATGGCGGACCAATTTGTAAGAAGGTTGTGCTTCCGAAAGACTGGCAGGCTTTATGTGAAAAGTATCCGGGTGTAAAGCCACAGTATGTTGATTATTGATAAATATGTTTTACAAAAGGGGCTGTCATACTGACAGCCCTAATTCTGCAAAATACAAATAACTAGTGTAAAGCAGGCACAAAGCTGGCTGAGGCTT
>CAVFAT010000074.1:0-4218 GCA_963620785.1 Bacteroidaceae bacterium | reverse complement strand
TTTTACATCATAAACTATTAGTAAAATGGGGATCTTTTTTCTTAAAAGCGAAATCCCTGCAGATTCTGCATTCACGCGAAAACAGTCCATCTAACTGCTCCGATGCGTTCTATTGCCTTATTATAGAATTGTTCTGACTGTTTTATATAGAATTCCCCTGTATTGATTTTGAAATTCAGTCGATTCGACCTTGATGTATCACTGTTCCGATACGCCACACCCACGAAATGCAAAGCCTTTTGTATGCAGGGTTCTGAACAGTCTTATCCTAATTTTTAGATACGCAACGATTAGCCTATAGAATCATCCCGCTACAGTCCAAATTCACGGAACAGCTGGTTCTGATAGTCCGGATCCTGTAAGGCACGCTGTAAATCCGACAAACGGTTTGATGAAAGCAACAAAGCATTCAGTTTGTTTATCCTGGACATGCCCTCTGCTACACCTTCCGCTTTGCCTTCTGCTATACCTTCTGCTTTGCCTGCAGCCATGCCATCAGCCCATGCTTCTTCCCGAATCTCGTCTGCATGTTCCTGCATATATTCCTGCATGTACTGTTCAAACATCATATAGCGTTCCCCCATTTTCCGGTTGGCTTTGATCTGGCGAACGGAATTTTGAAGCTGTTCAACAAAAGAATCTTCATAATCGGCTTCGCATTCTGTCAGATCGGCCTTTACATAATCAAGCAATGCCACCAGTTCCTTTGGTACTTCATTACGGTTTTTGCCCTGTGTGTTCAGATATACCGTACAAACGCCATCTTCCACCGTCCTGTCTGTTTCCATACAATGCCGGCGTATGGTGTAACGGCACTTTTCCTGTCCCAGCGGATCAAAATTGCAGACAAAGATGACATAAGTATCCGGAAGCTCACGATACTGCTTTCCCTTGGCAAGCAGATCCATATCCATTTGGCTGTGGTAGTAGCGACTCCGCTTTTCCAGATTGTCTTTCTTTGTGAGCTGCATCTCGATATCATAATGCGTGTTGTCCTCATCCTTGACATAGACATCCATCCGGATCCCTTTCGACTCAGGATGGAAAACAAGCCCCTGTTCCTGATTGTTCAGAACCACCCGTTCAATTGGGATTTCCAGCACACGCTCCAGAAACAAACGGCAATTCTCCGGATCTGTCATGACTGCCGTAAACATAAAGTCGTCATGAAATACCAGCTCTTCCAACGTTTTTTTGATCATACACATTCCCCCGCGATACAGAGGAATCCTATGATTTCAGGATAACACACGCCCGTTCACTTTGCAAGAAAAAGTGTTCGACAAAGTAAGCGATGAATAACCCACCGTCCCACAAATTCCTCATCATATGAGATAATGACACCAATAACAGTAAAAGGCTGTGTCTTCTGTCTTCAGTCTCAGATGCATTCGCATCACTGTTCCGTTTTCTAACCAATGACAGTCGATTACTGTGTGAACATAATCTCAGGAGGACTCAATCATGCAATGCAAACGTAGAACTCAGGAAGAATGGATGGGACTCATCCAGATCTGCCGTAGCAGCGGCCTGTCTGACAGAGCCTGGTGCATACAGGAAGGAATTTCACCCAATACCTTTTACAGCGCACTCAAAAATCTCAGAAAGAAAGCTTGCGACATCCCGGCACCGACTTCAACTCGTATAGAGGAAAACCACGAAATCGTTCCGGTGACCATGGATCATGATGCATTCGTAGCGGATACGTCAAACTGGAAACCAGACATTCCTGTAAAAGCAAATGAATATCCGGCAATCACACTCACAGTAAATGGCTGTGTTTTAAACATACAGAACACAGCAAGCAGAGACCTGATTTTCCATACCATATCGGCTCTGCATCAGCTATGATAGGGGATTTGTCCAGAGTGCAAAAAATTTATATCGTGACAGGTCGGACGGATATGCGAAAGTCTTTTGATGGTCTCATGGCCATTATTCGGGATGATTTCCAGATGGATCCGTTTGCAAATGCGGTATTTTTGTTCTGTGGGCGAAAAACCAACACCTTAAAAGCACTCTATTTTGACCATGATGGTTTTGTCCTTTTACAAAAGCGCCTGGACAACGGAAAATTTCAATGGCCACGCAATTCCTCAGAAGTTCGCTCCCTGACCAGGCAGCAATTCCGCTGGTTGATGGAAGGCCTGTCTATTGAGCAGCCCAAAGCAATTCAGATGTCAAAAAACAGGGATTTCTGATTGTGCAACATGTAGAAAATAAAAAATATTTTTTGCTGGAAAATCCGGGATGAAAATGGATTATCCACAAGTAAAAATCATTTGAAACATGATGAGTGGGTAATATCATTTTGGCAGGAAATAAGGTGGATAACCAGATCCATTTCATGTGCAAAGTAGCTGCTTTTGCTCAAAAAATAGCGAGATATCCACATCGAAGGTTCGTCAAAATGCCGACTGCCAGCCTGATCGAAATTTGCCGGATTTCCTTCTTTTTGGTATGATAGGTACATCAAAAAGAAGGAGGACATCGCAGTGGATCTGGAAGAACAAAAGGCATTTTTTCAAAGCCAGCTCGCACAGAAAGATCAGATGATTCAGTCGCAGACCGAAATGATTAAGTCATTACAGAAAACGGTTGAAATAATGGCAGAAGAGATTGCCGGACTTCAGGAAACTGTGAATGAATTCCAGCGGAAACTTTTCGGTACCAGCAGTGAAAAATCAAAGAAGCAGTCTGCTTCCGAAGAAAACGAAAAATCTACGACAACCACTGTAAAAAGCCATAGCAGAACAACAAGGAAAGCAAAATCAACGCGTGAGGATCAGTATGGAAATTTGCCTATCCATAAGGTTGTGATTCCGCTGTCCGAAGCAGATCAGAAATGTCCTTATTGTAATGCTCAAATGAAACGCGTTGGAGAAGTTTTTGTTCGGGAAGAATTGCGGATCACGCCAGCCAAAGTAGAACGTGTCCAGTACTATCGGGAAAGCTTTATCTGTCCTGCCTGCAAAAAAGATGGGGATGGAACCTTTTCCGAATCGAAAGTTCCGGATTCACTGATTCCTCACAGTCCGGCAGCTCCCAGTATTGTGGCTTATATCATTCTGGAAAAGGTTGGACTGGCTCTTCCGTATTATCGTCAGGAATATCTGATGAAACAGCTTGGTTTCACCCTGCCCCGAGAAACAATGGCAAACTGGATCATCTATGTAGCCGAGCATTATTTCTATCCGATCTATGAAAAGATGCATCATAATCTTTTGCAACGGGATATCCTTCATGCCGATGAAACCACTTGCCAGGTATTGCGGGAAAAAGGGCGCAATGCGGAGCAGATTTCTTACATGTGGCTGTATACAACTGGCAATGATGGCAAGGAACCCATTGTGCTGTATGATTACCAACCAAGTCGAAAAGGTGACTGCGCCAGCAGTTTCCTGGAAGGTTTTCATGGTATGCTGCACTGCGATGGGTATCAGGGATACAACAAACTGGACGATGTCATACTGGTATGCTGTCTTGCCCATGCAAGACGAAAGTTCTTTGAAGCTATTCCTGCAGGAAGACGAAAAAATCTCCGGTTGTTAGACATCAATTCAGAGGAAGCCATTGAAAACGTTGAAATTCCCGGAGAAGAAGATCAAAAACAGCTGAATCCGGCGGAGATCGGCCTTCTGTATTGCAATAAACTGTTCTATCTGGAACGGGAAATGAAGGAGCTGGATTCAGACATAAGAAAACAGAAACGGCTAGAAACAGAAACTTCCATATGGGATCAATTCTGGAGCTGGCTTGATACACTACATCCAACTGGCGGAAGCAAGCTTGGGAAAGCGGTGAAGTATGCCCAAAATCACCGCGACACCCTGATGAACTATCTGAAGGATGGCAGATGTGAAATTTCGAACAATCGAGCGGAACGGAAAGCAAAAAGTTACGCGATTGGGCGTAAGGCTTTTCTCTTCCACACATCTGCAGCTGGTGCCGGAGCAAGCGCAGTGATGTACAGCATTGTCGAAACAGCGAAAGCAAACAATCTGAATATTTTCCAGTATCTCTATACGGTGCTGCTGTATATGCCGGATTACATGAACTCGTCCGCAGGCATAGAACAGCTAATGCCATGGAGTGAATTTATTCAGGAGAATTGTTCTGGGCTTATTGACGTGGAGTCGAATCTCCCGGAAAACAGAATTCCCCTGCCACTGACAAAGTAGCAGAGGAATGAGAATTTATGTTGATTTGAAGGATGGT
>CAVFAT010000073.1:0-4386 GCA_963620785.1 Bacteroidaceae bacterium | reverse complement strand
AAGCTTCTGACTGCGGCCATAGGGTCAGTCATAGACATCAAGGAAAAGAACGATGTCTTAAGCCTCTTCTCAGCGGGGGGCACGACTGCCCTCATAGACAGCGTGTCCGGTTTGAATGACTTTGAGCTGGTCTGCTTTCTGGCAGTGCAGGAACAGGGCACAGCAAAAGCAGAAGCTGCGCAGAAGACGGTGTAAGGAGGGAGTATGCTGGGCTTGCCTGCATCCACGGAATTTGACAAAAGGCTTCCCAGGCAGAAGATGCTTGAACATGCTTCGCCTGCTGCCAGAAAGGCCTTTAAGGAACAGGTCCTTGACGTCTTCTGGCGCAACAAGCTTGCTGTCAGCACCATGAAGATTTCAGCCGGCGTTAAGGTCTCTGAAATAGAGGTGCTTGAGGTGAGACTGGCATCCCCTGCCCCTGACTTGGGGCTGCTGGCCCTGCTTGACCGCATCATCCCCTACCATATCGTCTTTGTGCTGGTGCATGAAGACAGGTACCAGGCTGTCATGGGGTACAAGGAAATCGGCGCGACAGGATCCATACAGACGCCGGCCAAAAGCTACTACCAGACTGGCTGGATGAAGGAGGAGGAACTGCCCCTGCATCTGGAAGGAGATACCCTGGATGAGGTGTATGAAAACTTTGTCAGGCAGGTGGCAGGAGACCGTCTTGGCGGAGGGAAGGAGGAAGGAACAAGCCTTAAGGAGGACATCGAAAGCCAGAAAAAGCGTGAGCAGCTGGAAAAGATGGCTGACATGCTTAAGGCCAAGATGAGGAAGGAAAAGCAGCTCAACAGGAAAATGGAGATAAATGCTGAGCTTAAGAGGATTATGAAGGAACTGGAAAAGGCATGAGGCTGGAAGGAAACAGTACCGCAGGACAGGCTTAAAGTAAGGAGAGGCAGGCAACATGGAGAGCAATATGGAAAAGATGCGCATGGAATCAGTCAATATGACGGCAAGGAATATAGACAAGATCGGGGAACTGTTCCCGACCTGCATTACCGAGACAAAGGATGCAGACGGAAACCCGAAGAAGGCTGTTAATTTTGAGCTGCTGCACCAGATGCTTTCCGGCGATGTTGCTGAGGGAAATGAGGTGTATGAGTTTACCTGGGTTGGCAAGAAAGCCTCTATCGTGGAAGCAAGTACCCCCATCCGCAAGACGCTGCGCCCCTGCAAGGAAGAGAGCGTAAATTGGGACAGCACCGAGAATCTCTACATCGAAGGGGACAACCTTGAGGTGCTGAAGCTCTTGCAGGAGAGCTATCTCAATAAGGTGAAGATGATCTACATCGATCCGCCCTACAATACCGGGAACGATTTCATATACAGGGACGACTTTAAGATGGATTCCGATGAGTACGATGAAGAGTGCGGCGTGTACGATGAAGACGGCGACCGCATGTTCAGAAATACTGACAGCAATGGGAGGTTCCACTCTGACTGGTGCAGCATGATGTACTCAAGGCTGTTGCTTGCGAGGAATCTGCTGAGTGAGGATGGAGCTATCTTCATAAGCATTGATGATAATGAACAAACTAACGTTAAAAAAATATGCGAAGAAATTTTTGGAGAAGCTAACAAAGTAGCAGAATTTGTTGTTATTCGTACAGAAGGTGGTGGTATGGCAAAGCAAGTTATTAAAGGTCATGACTACCTTTTTGTATTTGCGAAAAATATAACTAAATTCTTCCCTCTTGGTAAACAAAAAGATATACGAGGCAAAATAATTGAAAAAGATGGAGAAAAATATTGGATTCAAGAAGATTGGTTACGAAAGGAGTTTGGCAAGTATGGAAATTGTCATTATGAAGAAATTCTTGAATATAAAGGACAATCAAAACTAGATGAAATTAATGATGGCTTACAAAAAGGTGAGTATATACTCATACCAAAATCAAATGGAATGAATATAGTCGGTAAATTACGAAATCTTAAAACAGATTCATCTAAATTTTATTCAATATTAAAGCATCTTTCTGCTAATGGAATTAAAGACTTAAAATCATTAGAACTTGATAAATACTTTAGCTATCCCAAACCAGTATCATTAACTCACGAGTTAATTTCTGGTACAACAATATTCTCTGCCAATAAAGAAGACATCATCATGGACTTCTTCTCCGGCTCCGCCACTACCGCCCATGCCGTCATGCAGCTCAACGCCGAAGACGGCGGCAACCGCAGGTTCATTATGGTACAGTTGCAAGAGCCTTGCGACGAAAAGAGCGAAGCCTTCAAGGCCGGCTACTCAAACATCTGCGAAATCGGCAAGGAACGCATCCGCCGTGCCGCAAAGAAGATAGCTGAAGACCACCCCGACGCTCATTTTGACGGCGGTTTCCGCGTCCTTAAAATCGACAGCACCAACATGAAGGACGTGTACTACAAGCCTTCCGACTACTCCCAGGCGATGCTCCCTGGCCTTGAGTCCAACATCAAGGAAGACCGTTCCGATCTCGACCTCCTCTTTGCCTGCCTGATCGACAGGGGTATCCCCCTTTCCCAGCCGTACAAGTCAGAGCAGATTGGTGGCTGCACCGTCCATAACTACAACGACGGGGATCTTATCGCCTGCTTTGACAAAAACGTACCGGATGAAGTGTTCAAGGCCATAGCCCAGATGCAGCCCCTGTGCGCCGTCTTCCGTGACAACTGCTTTGCTAGCAGTCCTTCCAAGATCAATATCACGGAAATCTTCAAGAACACCTCTCCGGACACGGAAATAAAGGTGCTGTAAGGAGGAAAAACGTGAGCACAAAAACTCCCGCCCCTCTCAATAACAGCTTCCTGCAAGGCAGTTCTGACATCTTGGAAAAGGCCATGAAGAATGCCAGGACAACCGTCAATCTTTCCATGGTCTATGCCTACTATGAAATCGGCAAAAATATCGTTGAGGAAGAACAGAATGGCAAGGACTTTTCTGTCACAAGCCTGAAGCAGATGCAGCAGTTCTGGCTGGGCTACTCACAAAACCCAATTCAGCAGACAGTGTCTGCTGAATTGGATAAACAGTGTTTAGCCAATTTGAAAGTCTCCCTGCAATCTCCTCAGCACTCAAATTTCAGCAAAAGGTAGCCTGGACCAACGTCTAAGGAGCAGCAAATATGAATACAAAGATAGTCACCCATCTCAATAACAGCTTTCTGCAAGGCATTTCCGATATCTTGGAAAAGGCCAAGCAGAATGCCAGGACAGCCATCAATCTTTCCATGGTCTATGCCTACTATGAAATCGGCAAAAGAATCGTAGAGGAAGAACAGAACGGCCAGAACAGGGCGGCCTATGGCAAGCAGATAATTGAAGAACTATCCGTCTATCTGACAAAACTCTATGGCAAGGGATTTTCTGCTACAAACGTAAGGCAGATGCGGATATTCTATCAGGTGTACTCGCAAGACCAAATTCAGCAGACACTGTCTGCTGAATTCAGGAACCAGCCATCTGTCTCCACAGGACGCAAGTTTTTCCTAAGCTGGTCACACTATCTGAAGCTCATGCGCATCAGCAATATTGACGAACGCCATTTTTACGAAATCATGTCCGTCAAAAATGACTGGAGCCTCAGCGAACTGAAGCGACAGTACAACAGCTCTCTCTATGAGCGTATTGCCTTAAGCACTGACAAAGACAAGGTCTGGCGCCTGGCAAAGGAAGGACACGTAACAGAGTCCCCTATGGATGCCGTCAAAGACCCATATGTACTGGAATTCCTCGGCCTGAATGAACTGCCATCCTACTCTGAAAGCGATCTGGAAAGCCGTATTATTGAAAATTTGCAGCAGTTTCTGCTGGAACTCGGCACCGGCTTTGCATTCATTGGCAGACAGGTACGCTTCACATTCGATGAAGAGCACTTCATAGTAGATCTTGTTTTCTACAACCGACTGTTGCGCTGCTTTGTCCTTTTTGACCTAAAAATTGGAGAGTTAAAGCACCAGGACATCGGCCAGATGCAGATGTATGTCCACTACTACGACCGCAAGGTAAAGCTTGCCGAAGAAAATCCCACCATCGGCATCATATTGTGCAAAGACAAAAACAATGCGGTTGTGGAAATGACCCTGCCAGAAGACAATACCCAGATATTTGCAAGCAAGTACGAGACAGTCCTGCCGAGCAAGGAAGCACTGCAAAAGCTGCTGGAAGAGCAGATGGAAGACCATGCAGCAGACAATCTGGCAGATAATCAGGCCGGCCGTCTGTCTGACAATGACGGAGATAAGGAAACCGGAGAAAACAAATGAAACTTCGCTTCAAGCACCAGAAATTTCAGGAAGACGCCGCCAGGGCTGTAGTAGACGCCTTCAAGGGCCAGCCATGTATAACCACTTCCTACCTGATAGACAGGGGCCTGAGCCAGCAGCCGTCCCTGACCGACAC
>CAVFAT010000072.1:4012-5403 GCA_963620785.1 Bacteroidaceae bacterium | reverse complement strand
TTCCACCAGATTATTTCCTTTCTTTCTCGTTCCATCTGATCGAAATGTCCACGCCTTTCTCTTCCTTCAGGGCTTCTACGATGTCCGACCATGTTACGTACTCGCCGACCAGCTGCCGGCAATAGTGCTCGAATTCATCCCTGAATCGCTCCAGCCTCTTTTTGCCAAAGCCAAAAGAGTCCACCAGTGCAATGAGCGACATGCTCATAACCGTGTCGATCGTGCATGCCTTGACTCTCTGCTCGTATTCGTCGAATACTTCCTTCGGAATCTGGGAGGGCACATGTGTTGCTCCCCTGAAGCGGCACTCTTCTTTCAGCCCTTCAATTCCTTTCTTCTCTGCGATCTGCAGGGCGAAGGCCATGCCCTCATTCCTGCCTTTCATGTATTCACTTTTCTTTCCCATCACTTTCTCCAAGTCTTTGCCATCATTTTTCTTTTCTGCCTGCCCCCTGCCATAGCAGACAGCTTGATATTTTGAGATTATGTGTCACAAGTAGGTTATATAAACAATAGCTGCGGCAGGGTACTCATCAGCGCAGCTGATAAGGTCTAACAGAAGGGCAGGTCTTCGTCGATATCATCTGGGATATCCATGAAGCCATCGGCATCCACTGCCGGAGCCTGTGCAGCTCCGGAAGAGCTGTTCCCCTTGCTTTCGCAAAACTCATGTTCTTCCACGACGACATCCGTCGTATAGACTTTGGTCCCATCCTGCTTTTGGTAGGATCCTGTCTGAATTCTGCCGTTTACCGCAATCTTCATTCCCTTTCGGAGATACTTGTCAGCAAAGTCGCCATTTCTGCCAAAGGTAACGCATGATATAAAATCCGCCTCCTGCTGGCCATCCTTCTTATGGCGTCTATTTACTGCCAGCGTATATCTGGCAACCGTTATGCTGTTTTCTCCCTGTGTTCTCCGGATGTCCGGATCTCGTGTCAGTCTGCCTATCAGGCTTACCTTGTTCATAATTCTCCTCCCAGGCTCAGCCGTTCCAATTCGGCATAAATTGCCTTGTTATCTCGTTCTGTGTAGTCGCGCGGTGGTTTTCCCCGCGGCCTTGTATTCATGTTCGACTTCAGATCTGCCTCATACCATCGCGTTATCTCTGACGCGAAACTTCTGGGCAGACTTCTCCCATGATCAAGATACCAGTCTTTGATTTTTGTCTTATATCTTGCCAGATTGCCCTCCCCCATGCTTTCAGCCAGCTCTTTCTCTTCCAGCTCCGTTAAGCGGAAGGGCTCCTCTGGTTTCTTTTTGCCGGCATTTCCTCGCGCGCGCGTATTCTCGCTCTCATTTATGAGAGCATCAGAATCAGTATCAGTATCAGATTCAGTATCATGTAGACTTTGCTTGGTCTTGCTAGCTTCTCCTAGCACTTGCTTGGT
>CAVFAT010000072.1:0-3214 GCA_963620785.1 Bacteroidaceae bacterium | reverse complement strand
GCCCGGCTGCTTTCTCTTTTGACATAGCCCCGCAGTTCTTCCTTATCCTGCAGAGTTGGCCTGTAATAGCCTTTCCCGTCGCTCCGGCTAAGGATCGGATCCTTTTCAGCTTCCTTCTGAATCTGTCCTCTGACGTCCCTGTCCCTCAATCCGGTCAAGTAACAAAGTCTCCTCCGTGAGATGGCGTTCTCCCTTCCAAAGGGGATATATTCAATAATCATTTTTCCCCTCCTAGAATGGATCGCTTTCTCCGGGATAAACCGGATCCGGTGCTTTTGTTTCTTCTGCCTGCTGTGTTTTCACAGCGCTTTCCGTCTTGCTCGCTACATCCGCATCGATTATCATCTCATTATTGTCGGCATAATCTCGTGTGCCGTCCTCTCTGATTACTGCCATGTCGCTATCCAGGGCATTCATCATCTCGATGCTCATAATGCCCCACTTAGAGATTAGCTGGCGGAGCATGGTCTTATATGCCATTGCATCAAAATCTTTCTCCCAGAATGCGTAGCCGCTCTTTTTTGCATAACCTTTCGAATAGCGAAGCGCGTGAGCTTCCATCTTGGCCTTACTCCAGTAAAGTATTTTCCGGAAACCGTTCATGTACTCGAACATGGCATAGTATCCGATAGTCTCGGTGTTTTCTCTTTCCACTTCATCCTCGATCAGGCTGACCTCGATCTCTTCATTCAATGGATCATAAGAGAGAAGTTCCCCTTCCTTGATCGCCAGGACATTCAGTTTCTTGTATTGGCCGGAACGAAGCGCGAGCTGGATATAGCCCTTATAGCCCAACTGGAACTGTGCCTCTTTTTCTTTGGTCTTGCTGTTGTTAAAAGGAACCATGTAATACTGCCCCAGCTGCGGAGAGGGCGACAGCTGGAGCGACTCTCCCAGAAGTGCCGCAGAGAGAATGGAAGCATTCGTGCATTTCTGCAGCTCCTGATTGTTCTGTACTGCTGAGACAACGGAGGCAATAAACCTTGTCCCGTTCTTTCCACCTACTACCTGATTAATCTGATTTTTGATGGTGTCCTTGTTAAGATAGGCCGTCAGGCTGTATCTTTGCTCCTTTTTTGCTAATGAATTCTGTACCGCCATTATCTTTCCTCACTTTCTAAAACCTCATATTTAACGCCATACTCTTTAAGCTCTCTGAAGAGTTGGTTCAAGATTGCCTTCTGCTCATATCTCGCTGTGATTCGAAAAGTAACGCTCTTCTCCTGCCAGTGCGCCGGAGCTGCCACTGTCTCCTGAGCTTCCTCCGGAGCTGCTGCGGCTTTTGCACGCGCTTCCTCCTCTCGGATCCTTTGTTCTTCTTCTGCTGCCGCTCTGGCTTCTTCCCTGCGGCTTTCTTCTTCCTCTTTGCGCCTTTGGATCTCCGCCAGTCTCTTTCCTTCAGCGATCGCTTTATTTAAATCAAGCGTCTCCTTGTAGACTTCCATCGCTTCAAAGGAAAAAGCCCCGAGTGAATGGATCGTATAAACCTCTGTTCCGATCCTGTTCTTGAGCTGCGTCATTTCTTCCCCGATCTGCTTTAAGGAGTAGCTCTTATTTAGCCACTTCTCATTCCAGATCGCATCCAGCGCGACGAAACCTTGGAAGCCAGTCTCTTCAAAAAGCTGCCGGATCTCTTCTTTCTTTTCTTCCTTTGCGGCCTCTTCAAAGCCTTTGATTTGAGCGTCAATCGCTCTGACTGGCTCGTCTACTAGCCTAATCAGGTCATCAATCCTGCTTTTGAATTCATCGAAGGGCGCCATATATTCCCGCTGTGTCTGAATCCTTGCATCGTTCAATGCTTTCTTCATCCTGTTCAGGGCGGCTCTGTCCTTCTTTGCTTCCGGCAGCTGGCTTTCAGTAAAGACAAGCCCCTTATACTCTGCAGTCATGCTCGTGAGCTGACTCTTCAGCTCCTCATAGTTAAACCGTATCTCACTTGGAGCCTGAATCGGTTCTAAATTAAGTTCTAACGCCATTATCTTTCCTCACTTTCTAAACTCAATCGTTTTCTCTTTTAAATCTCCGGCAATAGCAATGCGGGCCTTTCTCTTCTTTTCACTTTCTCCCAGAAAGTCTCTTCTTTTTGCATCAGATAAGCAATGTCCTCTGCTACATCTTCCCTCTCGATCCGATAATGTCTTGTCTGCAGGAACACTGTGTCTGCAAAGTCATATTTCAGCTGTGCTTTCAGAATTGCAAAATCAGCCTCCAGAACTGCCATGTAGTGCAGCACCTGGCAGTAATAGTTATCTGGGATCCGTTCATTCCATTTTTCCTTCTGCTGGCTTTGCATGATGTTCGTTGTCTTGATCTCAAGAATTCCGAGGCGCCCGTCTTTGTCATGCATCCAGCCATCAAGGGACGCCTGTGCAAATGGGAATGCCTCGTTTTCGAAAGAATTGTTTTCGGTATACTCAACCTTGTATTCCGGATGATCCAACTTAAAAAGCTCCCGCAGAAAATGTTCCGCCTCCGTTCCATATTTCACGTAGGGTTTTTCTGAAATGTCCTCCGGAGTGCTCTGTCCGGTCTTTTCTTTCCAAAGCTCCACGTTGCTCTTGTATGGATTCTGACCGATAATGGCCGCAGCATCTGATCCCCCGATCTTCTTCCTGTTCTTCAGCCATTCCTTTCGGTTCTTCAGAATCTTCATTTCAATGCCAGCTTTCAATAAGCCTCAAGCCTCCTCATGCCGCAGCTCGCAAAAAGGATCATCATGATGCCAAAAAGCGCTCCCATCTTCCATTCTCCTGCCCTTAGTTCTAAAACCATGATCCAGAGAATTCCATGAGATATGCTAAACTCTGTCGTGCCCAGCCATTCGTTCAATCTTTTCATCCTGTACTCCTTGTGCTAAAATAGCCTTGATTTGTTTTGCTCAGGGCTCCTTCGGGAGCTCTTTGCATTTACAATGCCCTTTGTCCGGCATCTGCCGAATACTCTTCCAGACTTTCTGCCCCGCTTCGCTTCAGCTCCTTGTAGAGTGTGTCCCGATGGATACCTATCTTATAGGCAATCTCCTGGACGCTTTCTCCCTTCTTTGCCATTGCTTCGATCAGCTTCCTGTCTTCGTAATGCAGGCGTTTGCGTTTTTGCTTCTTGATGTCTCTCACTTCCTTTTTTGTACCAAAAAGAGAGCTCACAGAGTTGTTACACCCTGCGCGCTCTCTTTTTAGTTACTATGGTTAACAAAAATAAGAATCGGCAGAGGTTT
>CAVFAT010000071.1:0-5441 GCA_963620785.1 Bacteroidaceae bacterium | reverse complement strand
ATACAGGCGATACTAACAGGGATATTGTGCACTTTTCTCTCAATATTCACAAGAAAAGAGTATTTCTGCCACAGGTATAAGCTTAGCTGGTACCCTCATTAACCATCGTCAAACCTGACCCGTACCATCCCTTTCTGGCATCCAGCCAAACTATGGTTATGACGCCCGTACATTGGCAAAACTGATGAACCGTAAAAGACACGAAGATCGTCCGGACAAAAGGGAAAAGACAAGCCCGGCAATACCCGGACAAAAGTATTTTCCTTTGCCTTGTGTTCAGGACGCTACATGCGCCCGGCCGATTGATTTTTAGCAACAAGCCCGTATAAAGGAGGAAGAAAATACGCAAGATAATACGTAAGATATCGGAGGTAATTCCATGAGCGAATATCGTCCGCCATTTAGCATCACAAACAAAATTTTATTTCTCGTTTCCTCTGTTTCCGAAAAAATCGGCCACATCGACGCCATCAGCCGCCCGGAAAGCAGGCCTCATCTGCGCAGGGATAATCAAATCCGCTCCATCCATTCCTCTTTGAAAATTGAAGCCAACTCTTTATCGCTGGGCCAGGTCCGGGATATCATCAACGGGAAAACCGTACCGGGAGAGCCAACAGAAATTCAGGAAGTCAAAAACGCCCATGCCGCCTATGAACACCTGCCTGAAATCGATCCCTGCAGCATCCGGCAACTGAAAGAGCTTCACGGCATCATGACGAAACACCTCATCTCCGAGTCCGGCAAATTTCGCTCCGGCGAAGAAGGCGTGTTCAAGGGAGACCACTGTATTTTTATGGCACCGCCTGCCCGCCTGGTTCCCCAGCTGATGGAAGACTTATTCTCCTGGATGAAAACGAGCCAAAACAAGGTCCATCCATTGATCCTCAGCAGTGTCTTCCATTATGAATTTGTATTCATTCATCCCTTCGCCGACGGAAACGGCAGGATGGCAAGATTGTGGCATACGGCCATTCTGACAAAATGGAAACCGACTTTTGCCTGCGTTCCCATCGAAAGCCAGATCGAAAAATTCCAGAATGACTACTATGCGGCCATTGCCGAATGCCACACAGCCGGAGAATCGACGGCCTTCATCGAATTTATCTTATCGCAAATCGACCAAATCCTGAGCGAAGTTTCCGTGCGCGCCACCGGCCAGACAGACTATCTTCCGGAAACAATTCAAAGACTGCTTACCGTCATGGAGTACGATACACCATACACGAGCAACGCATTGATGGAGAAACTGGGACTTAAGGCAAAAGAAGGCTTCCGAAGAAACTATCTCCGTCCGGCAATAGAAATGAATGTCATCCGGATGACAATCCCGGATAAACCAAACAGCCGAAACCAGCGATACGTCAGGGTAAGTTGAATGAAAAAGTAAGACTACACGAGGAATCACCGCTTATTTTCAGCTTTTGAACTTGATAAAGTCTATGACATGGTCCCTTAGCCGGTCTTTATAGTCCTACCTGGAAGACTACACATATCAGATTCCAAGATCTTGCTTTAACTCTGTTTTTACAAAGAAAACAATAAGTTATTAAGAAAGAGGTCCTTCTTGAAGCATGTGTAGTCTTCTTTGGGGTAACATCTCAGGGCCCGGATATGTAGGAAAAGCCTGCCCGCCTTCTCAGACATGGTCCTGTTTTGCCGTCTCGTTCTCCTGCTCCTCAAACTCGGCAATGCCCAGACCAAAGTATTTTTCAAAAAATGCCTTCAGGCGGGCAATGATGCCTTCCTTCTTTTTTGTCCTGTTGCCGCCTCCAAAGCGGGAAACAGGCGGCATGAGCCTGTTTATTTCCGTACCGGTCGTCTTCAGGGCGCCGTCGCGGAATGATTTGGATACAAACTCCCTTGTCTCCGCGTTTTTCAGCTTTTCAGCTGCGATAATCTCAGACAGGTCTTTTTCTTCCTGTTCCAGGATAAAACGGCGCCAGTCTTCTGTGACCTCAGTTTCAACATTGACTTTGCTGATAAAGGCGTCAATGAGAGCCTTTTTGCTGCGAAGCTGAATACTGGCATCAACGGCCTTGCGGATTGAAGCAAGGATTTCCTTATCCTCACAGTTGCCGTCATGATACTTCTCAACAAGCATCAGGATATAGTCGATATTGATTTCCACCTGCTTTATCAGCTCTATTTCAAATTCAATATCGTCTGTAATATCTTCCTTCTCGCCGTCCGTCTTTTTGCGGTACTTGTCGTACAGATCAAGATAAACGCTTTGATAATCCTGCCAGTCTCTTGCTGCTATACAGTCCTTTTCCTCGAACTCGTCAAAAGATGAAAGGATATTCCTGATACTGAGAAGAGAACCAAACAGCCTGATAAACTCCTTTTCAGCAGCCTCTCCTTCTATCTGCGTGCCAAGGGGATACTCCATTTTAAGTTTTCCCAGTATCTCAATATAACCAGGATGGTGCTTCCCATTGTCATCATCAAAGCCGTTCCAGTAGTCGTCAAAGCTCCTGAGAAGCACAATGCCGCTGGCATTCTTGTTGCCAAAGAGAGCTATTGCCTCATCTGTTTCCTTCTGCAGGTCGCGGAAACAGACGATGTTGCCGTAGGTCTTGACTGAATTCAGGATACGGTTGGTACGGGAATAGGCCTGAATCAGCCCGTGCATCTTAAGATTTTTGTCCACCCAGAGCGTATTGAGCGTTGTCGCATCAAAGCCGGTGAGAAACATGTTGACGACAATCAGGAGATCGACCTCCCTGTTCTTCACCCGCAGGGACAAATCCTTGTAATAGTTCTGGAAACGGTTGGATGAAGTGTCGTAATTGGTATTGAACGCCGCATTGTAGTCCTGGATGGCGCCCTCAAGAAAATCACGGGATGTCTTGTCCAGAGCGTCTGTATCGAAGTTTTCATCCAGCAGGACGTCTTCAGGATCATCCTCGTTGGCGGAATAGCTGAATATCGTAGCAACCGTAAGCTGTCGCCTGCTTTCAGCAAGCTGCCTTTTGAATTCCGTATAGTACTTCATTGCCATGGGAATGGAACTCACGGCAAATATGGAATTAAAGCCTGCCAGGCGCTTGCCATGCAGAGAATAGAAGCTGTTGCGCCTGGTTTTCTGGTCAAAGTGCTCCAGGATGTAGCTGACTATTTTCCGGATGCGCTCAGGTGCGCCCATTGCCTTCTCAATGTCTATGGCAGAAACTTCCTTGTCCTTGATGTTTTCCTTCTCCTTGATGGTATTGACATAGTCAATGCGGAAGGGAAGTACGTTTTCATCGTTGATGGCATCCACGATGGTATAGGAGTGGAGCTGATCGCCAAAAGCCTGCGGCGTGGTCAGCATTGCCAGATGCCTGCCTTTTGCAGCATTGGCGGCGAAAATGGGCGTGCCTGTAAATCCGAACAGATGATAGTTCTTGAATGCCTTGACAATCTTGGCGTGCATGTCGCCGAACTGGCTTCTGTGGCACTCGTCAAAGATGATGACACAGTGCTTTGAAAAGACTGTGTGCCCCTTGTTCCTGCTTACAAAGTTGTCCAGCTTCTGTATGGTCGTAATGATGATTTTGTACTGGTGATAAGCGCCTTTTTCGTCTTTGTCTTCAAGCTGGCGCTGCAAAACGTTGGTAGATGTGTTGCTGTTGGCAGCGCCTTCTTCAAAGCGGTCGTATTCCCGCATGGTCTGATAGTCCAGATCCTTTCTGTCAACCACGAACAGGACCTTGTCTATATAGGGCAGGGCACAGGCAAGCTGTGCCGTCTTGAAGGATGTCAGCGTCTTGCCGCTTCCTGTGGTGTGCCAGATATAGCCGCCGGCATCGGTGCTTCCTGTCTTTTTGTAGTTGGTGCTTAACTCAATACGGTTCAGAATGCGCTCTGTAGCCGCAATCTGATAGGGACGCATCACCATCAGAATTTCTTCAGTGGTAAATACGCAATACCTGGTCAGCACATTCAGGATGGTATGCCTGGCAAGGAATGTCCTGGTAAAATCTATCAGGTCGGCAATGACCTTGTTGCTGCCGTCAGCCCAGAAAGACGTAAATTCAAAGCTGTTGCTTGTTTTCTTTGTCTTTTTGCCTGAAGCCTCCATCTCCTTCAGATGGGCATTTCTGGTTGTGTTGGAGTAATACTTTGTGAACGTCCCGTTGGAAATGATGAAGATCTGCACATACTCATACAGTCCGCTTCCAGCCCAGAAGCTGTCCCGCTGATAGCGCTTGATCTGATTGAAGGCTTCACGAATGGCAACGCCGCGCCGTTTCAGCTCCACATGCACAAGGGGCAGGCCGTTGACAAGAATGGTTACATCGTAACGAGTATCGTGGGTACCTCCTGTTTCCTCATACTGGTTTATGACCTGCAGACGGTTGTTGTGGATGTTCTTCTTGTCGATGAGCTGGATATTCTTGGAGCTGCCGTCATCACGGCGAAGCACCTTTACGTGATCCGTCTGAATCGTCCTGCTCTTTTCGGCAATGCCCTCATTGGCATTGGCAAGGGTCTCTGAGAAGAAGCGCTTCCACTCGCCGTCTGTAAAGGTATAGCTGTTTAAGATTTCCAGCTGCTTGCGCAGGTTGGCAATCAGACCGACTTCATCATGGATGGAGAGATACTCATAGCCCTGGTCACAAAGCAGGCGGATAAATTCCTTTTCAAGGGCAGCTTCGCTCTGAAAGCTGTCTGAGCGTGCGCTTACAGGCGTATATTCAGAAACAACAGTGCTTTCGTTGCTCTCGACAATGATATTGTAGCTGCTCATGCTGTGACCTCGTATGGTTACTGCTCTTTGAAGGAGAGGAGCTTGTCGCGGTAGTGTTCGTATTGCCTGGTTCTTGCCTCTATTTCTGCCGGAAGGCCGGAAGAAATATCGTTGCAGAGTGCGTCAAAGCGGTCAAGGATGGAGACGACTTTTCGTTGATGATCTAATGAAGGGACTGGCAACTCTAATGCACGAACAATATCAGCATTTAAATTTTGAACTGCTCCTCCAAAAGATGCTTTTTTCTTCATTTCTTGTTGAATATTGTTTGAATTTAACAGATAATACAAGTAATCTGACAAAAAATATGTTTCAAAATCGCTGATTGCAAGCCATCCATCATGAATACAACCATCAATTTTTAAAATATACGGACGGCCAAAACTCATTGAATTTGAAAGTATAAAGTCACCTTTATATACCATGCGTGACTTTTTTGCTCCTTCAGGAGTAATTCGTTCTTTTGTCTCCGTAATATATTTTGCATTCGGGCTAACATCGCCAATTTTTATCCAGTTAAAACCATCATCGTCTGACGTAATATAATTTTTTATAGGTCTAGGGGAAGCCCCACGGACAATTGTTGAAACATGCCCTAAAGGCAAAAAGACATATCCAAACACATACTGGATCAGTCGAATCAGCGCACTATACGTCTGTCTGTCTGTCTGTCTGTCTGTCTGTCTGTCTGTCTGTCTGTCTGTCTGTC
>CAVFAT010000070.1:0-5779 GCA_963620785.1 Bacteroidaceae bacterium | reverse complement strand
ACCATAATCTCGTCCGACTCAGCCTTATCCGCTGAATGTGCCAAAGCTTCAATAAGAGAAATTGTATCTTCCTTGCTGCCACTTCTGAATGCGAACTGAACAACAAAGTTTTTCTCTTCCTCTGTAAACTGATGCTCCACACCATTCATCTCTGTTACTGCTTCATTTACTACTGCTAAATTCATAAGTTCCTCCTAATCTGCCATGCTGTTTTCAAGCACAGCAATCTCAATGATCTCCTTCATCTTTTCCGCTGAAATGTTGTTGTTTATAAGCTCTACAAGCTGTGACTCTGTAAGTCCCTTTTCTATTGCACTTTTAATCTGCACAAGCTGCGCAGGGACAAGGTCTCCCGATGCAACCAGCTTTACAATGTCAGCTCTTGACTTTTTCTTAAATGACAGTCTTGCAAAAAGGCTTGCCACTCCGTTGTTGCTGCTCTTTCTCACACTTCGCTCAATCGGAAGTCTCTGCACCACATTTCCAGAGCCATCGACTACCGGAATCTGATAATAGACCGGAATCCCGTTTGCCACAGCCTGCATATTCTGCGGAACTGCAACTGTATCAACCATCTTTTTTTCTGCCTGTGGTACGGACTGGCTTTCCTGCGGCTTCGCCTTACTTTCTGCCTCTTTCTTATTCTCTGTGGCAACACTTATGATCTTATCTTCCAATGACTCTATTCTGTCTCCCATACGCTTCATCTCCTTATCTTTTTTCTCAATATCATCCCTGAGCCTTGCAATCGTACTACTTGCCTTATTCAGTTCATTCTGCTGACTGTTGATAAGAGCATCCTTATCCTGGTTCTCCTTGACCAGATGCTCCCTAACTTCCTCATCATCTTTGGAAGTTTCTATTTCAGAAAGCTTCTTATTCAGGGCATCATACCTTTCATTCTGGTGATTGATCTTTGCAACCACTTCATCCATCTGAGAAATGAGTGCTTTCACATACTCAGACTCTTCCGGAATCTGTTCCTTGACTTTATTCAGCTGTTCCAGAACTTCCTCATATAATCGGCGCATGGTGATAGGTTTTTCCCCTTTGTCCATGACCTCCTTAATTGTCTGAACAGGTACACCCTTTTCATAAAATTCGAGAGACACCTGCATCTGATGAACCGAATACTTGGTATTCTTGATAATATCAATCACATCTTTTGGAACATCCTTATGCAGACACTCCGATAAAATCTTCATCTGTTCAATGTCGTAGGACTTATTGAGATAAAGGCTGATTTCCTCCTCTGTCAGTCCATATTCATAATCACTTTTTACAAGAGCAATCGTATCTTCACTGAAATGCTTATTTCGGAGAAGCTGCAATTTTTTCTCGATTGCTATTGCACTAAGCGGTTCTCTGTTTTCTTCCATATATGCCTCCTAACTACTAAAAAAACAGCCTAACGTTCTGGCTGTTCTTTCCTGTCTCGTATTGTCTCTTTGTTGTACTGTGCATCTTTTCCATCTGATACGCTGTCTGGAATAAGACTCTTCCATATAGATTTACCAATATTCAACTCTTTGAATACTGCCCTTTCTTTTGCACATGCTTTGGAATACTCCTCTTTATAATGTTTACGCAATGCTTCCACCTCTTCTAGGCTATATCCCTGTGATAAAAGCTTCTGTTTCAATGTTTCCCATTGCAGATGCTCATCCGTAAAAAATTCATCTCCCTGAAGGAAAGACTTCTCAGCAGGTTCTAACTCTTTCATATCATCTGCTATATCAAAAAGTTCTCGACTTCTCTCCCTAGCCTTATAAATGCGGCTTTTCTCTGCTGAGACTTCTTTTCTTTTATCTGTCAATGAGCTGATTACACTGACAAGCTCCTCCGCTGAATGAATGTCATGATTGACAAGGAACAAATACTCCTCCTGCAGTTTATGCATCTTACGGATATCTTCCTTATACTTCCATACCTGACTGTATGGCTTCTTTTTCAGCTTTCCTATCCGGTATAGCTTTGCATAGTATCTCTTTTGAAGTCCCGACATCTTTGCCCTTCGGTATCTTCTCACCTTACACTTACAAAGGACCGGTTGTACCTCTTTCTGCTGTTCCCTGTAAAATGAAATATCCTCTTTTTCTATCCTTTCCCGGATTGCCTCATCAGAATACATGTCCCCTAATGTCTTACATCTGCGAAATCTCGTCATTCCTTGTGGCTTTACCGCCAGATACTTTCCCTGCTTGACCTCATATCCTTTGTCAGATAACAGTTCCAGAAACTGCTCATAATTTCCAGCCTGCAGGATGCAGGAATCCAGGTCTCTCTTAATCATATCTGCCCACACAAAACTGCCTTCACGATATTCGCTCCAGTCCCTATAGCTTTCATGCTCTTTTTCCTTATTGCCATCATCAACATCAATGATTGAAAGACCATATTCCTGACACAGCTTATTCGTGATTGGCTGGATATACTTTGCCCAGTCTCCCTTTTCATAGCGGTACTTTTTCCCATCCACAAAACTCACACTGTTAAATACAATGTGTGAATGAACATGTGCTGTATTATCATGCACCACATATACTGCCTCGTATGATTTTCCAAGATACTCTTCCACGAATCTGCGGGTTATCTCAAATGCCGTATCAGGATTCACTTCATCTTCCTTAAATGAGAGAATGATATGATATCCCTGCCTTTTATCAACTTTTCCAAACTTCCGTTTGGTCGCTTTCATCTGTTCAAATGCAGAATCAACCTGACAGTTGATTGCACCTATAAGCCTTCCATCCTGTGTTTTCTCCGAATTCATCACATAATCAAGAGATCTCTTCAGATGTTTTCCGTGAAAATGCCCACCACAATCCTTCATATTAAGGATTTTACTGATTGCCAATCTTTACCACCGCCTCATCTACCTTCTGATTCAGTTTTCGCATATAAGCAATCAGCTGTGTCTTATCTTCCTTGGAATACAGCCCGGCATTGCTGTTAAATACTATCTGATTGATGTTAATGCCGATTCGGTTGACCTCATTGATGAGTTCTTTCAGAATCTTCCTTACTTCCGGATAATCATTTGGTTTCTGACTGATAAGAAGACGGATATACTCTGCCTCATTCATTCCATTATCACATGCCTTTTTTGCAAGCATCTTAGCTTCCTCTGGCATTAGTCTTAGTGTTTTCCTAACACAATGAACTTTATCTGCCATAGACTCACCTTCCTCTCTTACCCGTACTATAATCTTTAATTCCTTCTGCAACTGTCACTGCAGCTTTTTCCAAATCATCCCTGCTACTTAGATGACTAATGAATGATTCCACCAAAGCAGCTGCCATTTCATCAATCTCCTTTGCATAACAGGTCTTTTCAAACAATCTGTCCAGCCTCTTTTCATCTGCTTTCAAACTGTCATACTTATCCTGATACTCACTGTAATCTGTAAAATCCTTTGGATCATTCCTATGTGCATCAGCATCAAGTATCAGTTCATAATTCCATTCACAAACAGTATCTATAACATCATCTATCGGGTATGGTTCAATTTCACCATTCTCCTCAGCTACATCCTGTCTGTACATCTTCCCATCAGAATCTATGCCAATAGCATAATCATGACCTTCCATATAGTTAAGCAATATTGCAGCATCTTCTATCGAAGGGTTAAGTAAGATATCAAATGTGTCTGCCCATGCAATCAGTTCTTCTGGTTTTGAAAATAGCGTAACTTCTGCATCCATTGCTTCCTTGCACCTCCTTATCCGTGTTTAGTAAATATTCACCAAAGCTCCAGTCTCCGGTTAGTCCCCGGCGACTGCTAGATACGCATTAGAGACATCTCTGTCCTAATGCCATCTAGTTAGTGAGAAAATCTCCCTAAAACCCTCTGTTTATGGAAGTGGGGGCGCTTTTTGCCCCCACTTTGCTACTTTGGGGGCGCTTTCTGCCCCCACTTTGTTATTTTGGGGGCGCTTTCTGCCCCCACTTTTATACTGACTTTCATCCGGATTTTGTCGTGTCCGAATTGCGGGGGCGCTTTTCGCCCCCACTTTGTTATTTTGGGGGCGCTTTCTGCCCCCACTTTGCTGTTTTGGGGGCGCTTTCTGCCCCCACACATCAAAATCCGATTTTTCATGCCCTGACTGGTTCATCTGCTCTCTGACTCATCTGGTTCAGATTAAGCTTTGCAGCCACAAGCCACTCGTTGTAATCCTTATATCCGGCTGGAGGCGGACAGTCTTCTACCTCATATCCAAGCTCATAATACTTTCTCATAAGTTCAGCTGCCGCATTTCTTCCCGGCTCATCTCCATCAAGACAGAACCGGATGGAAGTTATCTGCGGATGTTCCAGAAGAAATGTTTCAAGTGGTGCATCTGCAAGCATCCCAAGTGCCAGCTTATTTGATTCATAATCCGTGAAGATATCAACATAACTCATAAGGTCGATTGCTGCCTCAAATACTACAAGCTCTGTACTGTTTTCATTTACCACATTAAATCCATAGTTCTTATCATTTCCTGTGACATCACACTTGAATGGCTTGCCCTGCTTATCAAACACACCCCGCATACTTGCAAACCTTGTCACTCCATTTTTATCATTTCCTTTGAAAACAACATTGTGGTAATGTCTGCTCTCATAAATCAGTCCTTCTTTTAAAAACAGATCTATGACTGCTCTGCTGATTCCTCTCTCCTGATTCAGATAGGAAATAAGATAGGAATTATCTCCTGCCGGTTCCGGTAGGACAAATGGCTTTCTCTCCTCTGCCTGCTTCTGCGATACCTGATGAACAAGTGGCTGCTTTACAGGATTCTCGATTCTTCTGTATCCTGCAAAATCTAAAATCCAGAACACAGCCTCTTTTACACTCATTCCACAAAATACCCGTAAGAAATCTATCTGTGAGCCGCCATTGTTGCCTTTGTCAAACTGCCTTGACCATCTGTACCAATGGCTTCTGTTATAGATACGGATGGAATCCATCTCCTTTAAAGTGTGGTATTTGCCAATCCTCTTTACTGTATACCCAAGGCTTTCTGCAACTGCACACAGGTCAACACTCTTTGCTATGGCAAGCTCTTCATCCGTAAATCTTCCATCCATGCTTTCACCTTGCCTTTCCCTGCTCTGCTACAAGCGGTGACTTGATATCAAGTGTCCGGTAATCTGTGCTCAGGGTAATCTTAGGATTATCAATCATGCCTTTTTCCCTGAAACTGAAAAATTCACGATTGTCTCCACCGACTATGATATGGTCAATGAGAGGTATTCCCATCAGCTCACACAGCTTGTTCATTCGGTCCGTCATCATCGTGTCTGCCTTGCTTGGGAATACGTTCCCGGATGGATGACAATGGATTAACATCATGCTTGCAGCATTGCTTAAGATACTTGATTTAAACAGTTCTCTCGGATGTGCCATTGCCTCATTTAAAGAGCCAACACTTGCAAAATGCACATTGATAGGTTTTAAATCTGACCTTAGATTGACCACACACACTACTTCCCTGTCAAACTGGCACATACAGTCTCCCATGACAGCAGCTATATCCGCCGGATTGTTAAAGGTGTGCTCCGAATAAATCGGAGCATCCTTTACAAGTCTTACCGAAACCACATCAAGCTTGAAGTCATTCTTCTTTGGCATCTGACACCGCCTCCTCTCCAAACTCGACACGGATAACAAAGTCACCTTTCTGGCTGTTTATGAGAGCAATGAGTTCTTCCATTGTAAGTTCCTGCTCCATAGCTGCCTCCTATCTGGACTTTTCCTTCGCATCATATACAAGGGGAGGTTCTGCAACGATA
>CAVFAT010000069.1:0-5801 GCA_963620785.1 Bacteroidaceae bacterium | reverse complement strand
TCTTCAACATGGTATCCTCGCCGATACGCTTAACCAGACTGCCGACTGTATCTGCTACACTCTTCGATTCTTTTATGGTCTCGTTTATTGACTTGCCTACTTTGTCATAGCTTGGCAGCTCTGCGATCTCTGCCGCCTCAATAGCTGCGCCCTGTGCCTCTGCTGTTGCTTCATACATCCTGCATGACAAAGCGCCTGTTGCCTGCCCGTATCGCATAACTAGATTGTAGGCATGGTTTAGTGTGTCATTGCGGCTTGCTTCCGGATTCTTGTCCAGCCATGCCTGCATCATGTCAATTGCCTTCTGGCTGATATTGCTCTTTTTGCCTGCATACTCAAGCCATGCCTTCGCGCTCATCTCCATCGCTGCTAAACTCCTCCATCAGAACCGACTCACCTCTTGCCCTTTGTTCCTGCGCTCTGATCCGGCGGATATCGGCCTGATCAAACCCGATCATCTCTAAAAAGATGTCCGTATTGGCAAAGCCCTGTCTTGCTGTTGAGATCTTCAGGGCGGCGTCTGTCGTCGAAGCAACGGAAGGCATTGCCGGATTCTTAAAATGCGCGATCAGCTCCTGTGTTCCCTCTGGAAGCTCATTCGGAACCGTTCCCAGCTCGATCGCCAGCGCCATCTTTCCGATCCGGTAAAGGGCGTCCCCGTTTCCAGTGTTCAGCTGCTCCGCCAGCAGGATCAATGTCTGCGACTGAGCGAGGATTGCCTCGCTGGAGGTCGGATTCGCATCATTTACCACACCTGTATCCGCTATGGTCAGGCCTGTAGCTGCAGAAAACTGGGTTGCAAGTAGGCGCAGCATGGAAACGTGTGGTTCGATGCTACCCTGTGAGAGTTGGCCGAAGCTCGGCTTTTCTCCTGTTTCCGGATTGTTCGTGCTCAGCAGGATGTTTCCTACGTACTGCTTGAACTTGCTATCCACTAATAGATCATATTGCTCATCCGATACGCCCAGCAGGTACTTCTGCGGGGAGGTTGCAAACTCAAGGCCGATTGTTGCATTCGCCACGGTCCTTACATATCCGTTTATCAGCTTCCTGACCGGACTATTCAGTCTTGACTGGCCGAAGGGCTTGTCATTCGTTGCGCCCCAGATCAGAGCGACCATTAAGGGTTCCCCGAAGTCGTGCGGGTACCTTGTTGCATGCCAGCTGCCGCCTTCCTTGTCCAGCTGCCAGATATCTGTGTCTGTGTAGAAATTTACATGCTCCGGACTCCAGGCATAATCAAATTCATCCCTCCGGTCATCTTCGAAGGCAAAACCATAACGGATTCGGCCCTCCTGCGCATTCCAGGAAGCTGCTGCGCAGTTTGGAGAGTAAAAGCGCACTCTTGCCCCATAAGCCTCTCCGGAGATTGCCGCAAAAGCGCAGCCATACTTCAACTCCTCCTTTACGGCCTTGTTATATTCCGCAATCAGGTGATTGCGCTGCATGATCCGGTTCATCTCTTCCGAATCGGTGCCGCTCTCCGTAACAAAGCCATCGAACATGGAATGCGCCGCCAAAACGTCGACAGTTTTCGCGCCCCAGGCGCAGCCGATCTCCAAGCGGCTAATTGCTGAAGGGATAGCAATGCCAAGATTGACCTCTGCCAGTCTGATCTTTCCCTCGTAGTAACGCCTTTTCTCGTCGTTCGTTATTTGATGGTCATCAAATATCCTTTTTGTTTCATTCAGCCAGCCCTGTTCCTCTTCCGGGAGGCCGGCTACTCTGCCAAAGTTGATCGTGATCATTTATCCAATCCTCATCCTCTTATTCGGATCCCTTTTACTCGTTTTTGCGCCCCACAAGGCAAGAGATGCCGCTTCGATCGGCAGGGCGTTCTCCCCTCCAAAGCCAAAGCCTCCTCCGATCGGTCTTTTCGTTGCACTTCTTGCCGAATCGTCCAGATCTTCCTGCAGGCGAAACCATGTCAAGCTTTCCTCGTTAACTGCATCTGTTAAGGTGCTGACCGCATTTACCACATCTTTCGCGGAGGGTTTTATGATCGAGCCTTTCATCCTCCAGGTATCGCTGATCCGGTCGATCAGAACGTCCGCTCCGTTCCTTCCGTCTATCACTACGCAAGATGCCTTGTCATATCTTTCATTCAGCCATGTCGCCAGCCAGCTGAACCCCTGATTCGTTCCAGCCCTTTTGATCAGGGAAATCCTTGCCTTTCCTTCTCTTGGAAGGACTGCGCCGGCCAGACAAAGCTCCAGGCCGTCAGCGCTGATCTTAACGCCATAGGCCGTCTTGCCTTCCGCTTTTGGTGCATCTGATGCACACCTTGCCCATTTAGCCGCTTCCAGAACGTACTCTTCTTTGTGTTCACTTACCGGGCTCCACCAGCCAAGGCGCTCCCTTGCAAAGGTATCCGCATCCATCTGATCACACTCTGATGCGATCGTTGTTTCCCTCATTCGTCTTCCTAGTGCCGGATTGCATGCAGCCCATCTGCTACGATCTGCAACATCTCCAATCTCTGAGACAGAAAACTCCGTCCATGCTGTTGTTGCGCTCTGCCCTTTTCTTGCCTTTTCTCTGATATCCCTAAAGACTGTCCCGCTGCAGTTCTCATCCGGAGGTGTTCCCAGATAGATCGTCTGTGGATTCTTTGATGCTGAGATCGCCGGAAGGAAGGAGGCCTGCTGTTCACTTGTCAGCTCCTGTGCTTCGTCAAAGACAAGGCAGTCGCCGTGAAGACCTCGCCCTCCGTTCCTTGTTCTTGCAACGAACTGAACCCTGCCGCCGTTCTTCAGGATGATCTGCTCCCTGCCAAGCGCTGCCTTGATCTCCTTGACATACTTCAAAAGGCTGCGGCTTTCAAAAAGGCCTTTTAGCTCCATAAAAGTCTCCGTTGCTGTCTTCTGCAGGTGGGCTGTATAGATCACCCATTCGGAGTACATAACCATACCGCTCACAATCCGCCCCGCTGTGATCAGCGTCTTCCCGTTCTGTCTCGGGACCGAAAGCCCGCAAGTCGGAGCGCTCCAGGTCTCGCCATCCCTACCCATCCAGTCTCTTAAGACCTCAGCCTGCCAGGGATCCACTTGCAGCCTTCCAACTGAGAGGATCCTTGCCGCGTCCTCTCCATCCGTCTGATCGTATTCCGGTGCAAGCCTAACGGACGGCGTCTGGCTTCCCATCAGCTTTTCTTGCTGATAAGATTTCTCCGATTTCGTCATCCGCTCCCTCCCTTCCTCTTATCTCCTCTATCTCTCTGATCGTCTCCCGGTACTGCTTGGCGAGCTGTGGCATAAGCCTTGCACCCTCCTGGAGCTTCGTGCATTCGTCCATCTGACCGGCAAGAACGAGCGCCAGATTCTCAAGCTGCTGCAGCCTGTCCCCGTTCCTTGTTACGCCTGCCATGCTCTTTCTTCTGGCCATTTTTGCCCCTTTCAAATTTCCCTTGTGTGTAAATCGGCGCTGGGGCGGCAAGGTTGCCCGCGAGGCGGGAGGGGGACTCCTCCCCACTCTTAGCTACCAGTCGCCATCCGAAATATTTATCCTGCTCTGATTTATTTTTTTCTGTTCTCCGAAGCCAGAAGACAAAATGCTTGTCTTGTTTCCTTTCGCCGCGTTGCAGGCGTAATGCGCCGCCTGCAGGTTGCTCCAGTCCTCAGCTGCTTCCCGTCTGGAAGCGTATCCGAATTCCTTATATCTGCTGATCGGCTTGATCTCATCGACCACGAAGGAAAGCGGATGGGCAGCGTCGCTTGGCTCATCATAATGGATCGGTCCAAGTCTTCCCTTGCAGATGCCACATTCACAACCCATTGCCTTGAGCCTTGCCCTGTGCTTCCGCCTCAGGTTCCCATTGGCACTGCGGGGATTACTGCTCATGGATCCAGTCGGTTCCATGCGTATCTATGATCTCCCTGAAGTCTTCCAGATTATGGGAGATGATGGTCTTCTTCTGGCCGTCCCATCCGACATGCATCAGCTCATGCCAGCATAAGGTGCGGAGGGCTTTCGGACTGATCCCGTCAATGTTTGGAAGGTAGAAGGTGATCACAAAGTCTGCATCGCAGAGCGCTTCCATCTTCGGTTGAACTTTTGTACAGTCTGCATAAACAATGCCTTCTCCCTTGCGCTTTGCTTTATCGCAGATCAAGGCTACTATCCTAAGCTCCTTCAGGTGGCTGATGTTCTCGTGTTCCTCCATCACTTCGTAGAGGATCCCCTCCAGCTCTGTGTCTCTTTGGTACATCTTCTCCTCCTCTTTTTCTCCATCAAAAAAGGACCTCTTTCGAGATCCTCTTATCTGCCTTCCTCCGGCAGTTACTTTTTTATTTTTTCTCTATTCTTCTTCCACGTAAAAGGCACCAGCCTTTCGACCGGTGCCTATATGTTTACGCGTGTTTGATGGGTTTAGAAAGTATGTGGTGAGTTTTATACACTTCTACCAAGTACAATATAATCCTTTTTTTACTATCAAGCAATAGGTACTTTACTGTTTTTTCTTTGGCAGCTTGATCCGCTGCAAGGCTTCTCCATGATGCCTATAAACCGTCACCAAGCTTACTCCCATTTCTTCCGCGATATCGTCCCACCACATCCGGAGAATGTAACGCTTAAAGCATACCTCTGTCTGCTTGCTTGTAAGCTGTGGGCTTGTTATGGCTGCCTGAATCTCTCTCCATGTTCTGGCAGCCTTTTGCCTTTCCTGGAGTAGCTTTTCCTCTTCCTCCAGCAGTTTGACTATCCCATCTGACAGATCATACGAAGAAGAAGATGTGCCCGGCATGCCGTCGTAACTTATCCCTTTCAGCCCGCTCATCTCGTTCCGGATCTTCTCGATTTTGAGATTGATTTCTTTTTCTCTCTCAATGCAGTCCTGGTATCGCCAGAGCCACTTCTTCTTTTCTTCGTTTCTCTGCAATGGTTTGACCTCTATTACACATCCATCTTTGTCCCGCAAAAATGGGCTACTCTTTAATTTTATTTACATCAATTCCTGTGCACTCTTTAAAAATTTCAGCATCAAAATTCGGTATTCCTTTGATAATTTCCTTCTGTTCGTCTGATAACTCATCCCACCATAATTGGACAATTTCAGACTCTTCAAGAACTTTGAGATAACCGCCTGTTGTTTTATAAGTTGGGTTTTCTGCTTTTTCCTCGTCAGTCATATATTCTTCATCCACCCAATCAACAACATTTACTGGCATCTGATTCAGTAAATGTTGTGCATCCGATGCCAACCAATCACCATACGTCATATCTGACGGTTTATTGAACATCATAATCGTATGCTCTTCTGTATTAAAACAGCCAGTATTGAAAGAAGATGTGTTCCAGTGCCCTGTGTTCCTGTGCCCTGTGTTCCTGTGCCCGGTGTTACAGTGCCCTGTGTTCCTGTGCCCGGTGTTACAGTGCCCTGTGTTCCTGTGCCCGGTGTTACAGTGCCCTGTGTTCCTGTGCCCGGTGTTACCTAATCCGGTGCAATTTTCCCCAGTATTTACGATTGTCAAAAGCTCCTGCCAAGGAATTTCACGCACAATCTGAATCTTATTGGTGCATGATTTGTTTCCGTTTGTATCTACTTTGCCAAGCGCAACAACTTCGGCTACTTTGTTATCAGAATCGAAACTGTAATATTTGAAACAGTCAGCAGCTTTTTCACAAAAATGAAAACCTCCTTCACAACACTCCGGAGCGTCTAACTCATACACTTTGCCTACTTCATACTGGAATCCTCTGCATGTCCAGTCTGGATTAAATACTTTATAACCTTTCATTCAAACCACTTGTATGATGATTTCAGAAGCCAAATCAACATTTTCCTTTCTTTTTGATTCTGT
>CAVFAT010000068.1:0-5980 GCA_963620785.1 Bacteroidaceae bacterium | reverse complement strand
ATAGCTGATGTGACAGGAATAAACGAAACGGAAGTATCAGCTATTGTTGAAAAGAAGGAACCGGTTCTAGTTTAACTTCATAGAGAGTATCATCGATCATAAAGCGATTGGCTGCCAAGGCTGATCGCTTTTCTTGTGCTCTCATATAAGGAGAAAAAGGTATGACCGAAAAAAAGGAAGGAAACAGAGAACGCGCCGACCGATTATATAGGGAATGGATTATTAGTGATGTGACATACAAAGGACTGCTTACCAAATGTCGCCTTATATCCCCATAGCTAGGGGCTTTACGGCGACATTTAGTAAAGCTTTTGATCACCCTTACGCAGGACGGCAATACTACCAAAGTCTACGATGGCAGCCTGAATGCAGACTTTAAGCAAAAGCTGGCCACCATCAAGGGAAAAGCGAGTGCCAAGCTGACCTTTAAGATCACCGTGCCGGCAGAGCTTGGTAATGCCTATGCTATGACCAAGGGCAAGGTACAGTGGATATTCAGCTGTGATTATAAGGATAAACCTACTTCCGGCCAGGAATCTTCCGATAACAGCAGCGGCGGCGTGAGCACCGCAGCTAATACCGGTACACCGGCCACAACACCGGCAGCAACACCTACGGTAACACCGGCAGTTTCCAAGATCATCGCCGGCGCTAAAACCTGGGACAGCACACAGAACATTTTTATTTACTATCTGATTTTTGCAGCCAGTGCAGCGGGCGCGGTCTATCTGATCAGGAAGGAAAGAAAGGAAGTAAGGAATACGGAAAATCGGCATGAGAAGAACAGAGAATAAAGCCAGGAAGACGGTCAGAACATCCTTTCTTTATGGATGCTTCTTCCTTCTATTCTTCTGCGGCTACTTTATCTACCAGACCTGGCAGGCTTCCCATAAGATCGAAGAAGAGTACGAACAGATACAGCAGGAATCGACGGAAGAAAACACGCAGGAAGAAGAAACGGAAGAGACAGAAGAGCAGATGGAACTTCCCATCACGGTAGACTTTGCACCGCTGCTTAAAGAGAACAGTGACTTAGTTGCCTGGATCTACTTTAAGAACGGAGAGATCGATCATCCTGTGGTGCAGACTTCCGATAACAGTACCTATCTGAATAAAACCTTTGAAGGAGAGGCCGACGGGGCAGGCTGCATCTTTATCGATACGGCCAACGAGAAAGACTTTTCGGATACCAATACCTTTGTCTATGGCCATAACATGAAAAACGGCAGCATGTTCGGCAGCCTTAAATACCTGTACCGTGATCTGACAAAACTTACGGATCCGAACATCTATGTGTATTTCCCGAACGGGAAAGTGAACCGCTATGAGATCTTTGCAATATACCTTACCGAAAGCGGGTCAGATAGATATAAGGTTCCGGAAAAGAAGGATCTGGCCACGTATCAGGAAGAAGCTGCGGGACAGTCGATTTGTGAACCTAATGCTCTGGAAGAAGCGTTGGGCGAGGATATGATCACGCTGTCCACCTGTTACGGTAATGCCGGAACAAGTACCAGGCTTCTTATACAGGCTGTCCTTATGGAAACCGGAAAGCAGCCGGAAAATAAATAAAAAAAGGAGGAGCGATGTGAAGAGAAAGCAAAAAAGCTGGATGCTGACGACGGTCATCGCATGTGGGTGCGTTGCCATCGGCATAACCGGCGGCGCTTTGGCTTACCTATCTTATACGGATGGGAAAAACAATACCTTTACAGTTGGCCAGGTGAAAATCCAGACCGGCGAGCCGGGCTATCCTGCCACCGATTCAGACGGGGACGGCGTGCCGGATGATAATACCAGGCTTACGCCGTACAAGGAAGCGAGTAAGGATCCGCAGATCACAAATACGGGAGCAAATGATGCCATCGTCTTTTTAAAGATCACAACACCGGTGGAGAATATCTCACTGATCGGAGATGACGGCAGCAAGAATGAGACTTCTGACGATGATCTGTTCTGGCTTAAACAGACAGAAGATGATGTGAACACCCACGCCAATCATTTTGATGAAAGCTGGGTGGAGCTTACAAGCGTAGAAGAGAAGCTTGTCACCGGCGTGAACACCAACGACGAGGGAAAGGGACGGACCTACGTCTTTGCCTATAAGACAAGGCTTGCACCGGGACAGACTACCACAGCATTGTTCGATAAGGTTCAGAACAAGCGCTACGGAACCGCACAGATCGGGGCCGAAGAGGTAGAGAAGATTCTGGTAGATTCCTATGCCATCCAGGCAGACTCCATTTTAAAGGACGAACAGGTCATAGATACCACCGGAGATCTGAGCGAAGATATACTTACGTATATCTACGGCATATGTCTTAACCAGTATAAGTAGAGGGAGGAAACGATGAGATGAAGAGTAAATATAAGAAAACCTATTTACCGCTTGTCGGTATGTTCCTTCTGTCCGCTTTTGTGCTTTTATGCGGGAGAGCAGTCGGATCCGTGGGGGCCTATCTGACTGATACGGAGGATACACTGGTCAATAACTAAAACTTCCCATACCCAAAATGGGGGTAGCACCTTGAAAATTCAATATTTCAGCTAACAAAATAGCGATTTATATCATTGCGGCTTCTGAATTGAGCGCATTGCGCAGATATTCCGGCAGTCTTGACTCAAAATCAGCAGTAAAAGCAGTCAGCTGATCCTTGCTAAGTTTTAAGATTTCCTGAAGACTTGCCATTAAAGCATCCATCAGGATGCTAAGTGATCTGCTGAAAGTGATGTCTGCCATTTCATCGACGAGCAAAAAGAACAGCTCACCAAGTGTTCTCTGATCTTCGTTTTGACGTTGTTCCGTTGCAAGTAACATATATCTGGTAAATACTATGGCCACATGAGCTGTCAGTGCATCATAGGATAAGCTATGACATTCACCAATCAGGTTCAGCATAGATTTACACGTTTTGAAGAAAACCTCGATCTGCCAGCGCTTTCCATAAATACGGATGATTTCTTCTTCAGAGAGAGTCGTATCTGTACAGATAAAAGCCAGCCAGTCTTTGCGGTTTGCTCTGTTTCTTACACAAACGATCTTCGCAGGAATCGGATTCTCTTTTCCAAGCATGACGTCAACAGAAAGCAGATATTTTGATCTGCCACGACGTTTTTTATTCCGAGAATAGATTTCTTTGATATTCAGCTGTTCACCGCAGTATGAATATTTGAGCCGGCTACTTTTCTTGATCATGGCAATCACATCCATGCCTTTTGAATGAATGGATGTGACTTGTGTAGGATTGGAAAACCAGGAATCAAACAGGACATAATCAGCATTCAAGCCTGTGCTGATGGCAGTATCCAGCAGAGTCATCATTGCTTCCGGTGCTTTTGTCTGAGCAAGCTTACGTCTTTTTCCTGCAAGGGTTCTGTTGTCAAAGCTCTTTACAGGGCCAATGATATTTGCATCTTTTGAAGATGCTAACAGGCAGCTGTTTACGGGAATCAGCGTATTCCCATCACTCCAGCTTAACGTAAGCATCCGGAAGCCCTTCTTGAATTGCATATCCGTGTGGTCAAAGACTCTTGATCCCAGTTCTGTTTTCTTACAACTGGTGCGACTGAAAAGACTGTCATCAATGATGAAGACATTTTTTCTTTCTTCATTGGTCAGATCGCGAATATCATTATTGACGATATCTGCCGCAAGAAGCGAAGTAAAACGGAGCCAGTTAGTTTTTGTGGAATTAAGGAACCGATAAAAAGTGTTCTTGGAAAACGTTTCTTTAAAAGAGCCAGTCTGTTGCTGCATATACATACTTCTTCCGACAAAGATGTTGCTGAGTTTGTAACGGAGTAAGGAAACGGGTGAAACGCCTTTTTCTTTCATCCCGTTGCATTTAGCAAGAAGTTTTCCAACATGATGCTTAGAAAAAAATCTTTGAATGCAATCAACCAAAGCTTTCTCATCGGAATAATTTTGTGGTATACTGGACATGGCATAAATCTCCTTTGTTAAAATGGTTTCTAGTCAATTCCATTATACCAAATGGAACAGATTTATGCCTTTTTTATTGGCTGAAATATTGAATTTTCAAGGTTCAACACACCTTATTGGTGTGGGAAGTTTTAGTAAAGTAGTAATCCGACTTGGTATTCTCATTTCGTTTGCAGATAAAGCAGGAGGATAACAGCCTTCCGCACACTCTGCGGAATTGCTCCCGGTCCTTCTGCGACAATCCTTCCAAAACTTCCATTTGGTTGTTTCCTCTCTATGCCGCAGCCTGTCTGCGGCACGCGAGGAGAATTTCGCGTAGGCGAATTCTCCTGTGCATATCTCACGGATACTGTTTACGAGTTGTGTCATGAATCCCCATTGCCTTTTTCTTTTTACCTCATCTCTTTACAATGGTAAAATTCCGAAACCGATACCCCTTCACTTCAATCTCATTCTGGGGAATGACCCGGTAGGACATCCGCTTGCGCTGTCCATACAGTCGGATGTAGATCAGACGTATGAATCGCTCCAGATCCGAGTATGCCGATTCCCTGCTCCGGGCGTCGACGCCGGAATTGCCTTCCATCCCTTGCTGTTCTGTTAAGGATGGCAGCATCTCCCCGCTCACCTGCTCTTCACCAACCTTCCGATACTGCAGGATTTCCGATGCCATCATGCTCTCTCTGCCATCCAGGCATTTTTCCACATAGGCACCGATCTTAGCGGGACTTAGCACGTTAGCCAGCTTCTTTTCCATAGCCGCATGCTTGGCACGCCGCTGCGTCTCATCGATCTCCACCGTCTCCAGCTCCTTGGGGGCGAATTCCTTTCGGCCTTCCACCGGCGCATACAGAGAATTCATATCCAGGAAATTCCAGGAAAAAATACGGATCAGCCGGTCCGTCTCCTCCAACTCATAGAATCCCGCCGGATCCAGGTTTTCCTCCTGCATCTTTCCGGCCAGTGCGGTGACGATCGTTTTCAGCTGTCCCCGTACATCGGCGTTACTGGTTAAAAGGAATTTGGCCCGGGCAATGGCTGCTCCCTGGTATTTGGTGTTCTTCTGATTGATCTCCTCCAGAATAACATCCATCTCCCGGAATGCGGAGATGACCTGATGCAGGTATGTCATCACCAGTTCTCTTGCATTTTCCTCCGGCAGCTCCTTGATCTCTGCAATTTCCTTAGCGGCACGCTCCAGAAATCGTCCGCTTCTGGCGTTGGACTCCAGGCGGTCCAGGATCTCCGGCCGGAACTTGGATACATTGTCTGAGGTGACAAGTCGGTGGTATGCCTTATCCACCACGTTGGTATAGTAATCGTTGAGCAGCGCATCCATGATCTCCTGCACCGTCTGATGCTTTGTCAGCTCATCGATATACTTTTTGATATTGGCATTTAAGGTTTTAAGGCCGGTGATCAGCGCGTCCGTATTTTCCACGATCTGAAGCAGTCCTACGCCGGGACTCTCCTTGGCCCGGGTCAGGTTGTAAATGGTATAAATATAACCCTGATACTCCGCCCGCTGGCCGCCGGAAATATTCTGCAGCGACTTCATCATGGTCACGGCATAATCGCGGAAATTCACCCGCTGCACATAGCTGTAATCCACATCCGTATAGATCCAGCCATACCCTTCCAACCGTCGCAGGATGAAATTCGCCTTATCCCGGGAGGACATGCCCCCGGTATCTGCATCCTCTTCGATCTCCGCCGACAGCTGCGCATCAAAATAGTAAGTCAGCTCATCCACCAGAACATCCCGCTCTACACCAAAAGAAAGCTGCTGCGATGTGATCGCAAACAGCCTCTCCATGCATTCCCAATATACGATTTTACCGGGCGATGCCAGCGGATGAAAGAAATTCTCCGGAAGCACTTGAAACAATGCACTCATCTATGCTCTCCTGTATGTCAGATTTCTTTCATTTTACACTATATGCCCTTTATTGGGTAGGGCCGCTCCAGTATGCAAGAGAGGCAAATAAAGAAGCAGCTAGGCGAGAAGATCGTCCGGCTGCTTCTTTACGGTTCTAT
>CAVFAT010000067.1:0-6457 GCA_963620785.1 Bacteroidaceae bacterium | reverse complement strand
TGTTCATTTCCACAGAAAAAAGCTAAGCTATTTCGTGAAAGGAGGGGTTCCCAGATGAATCAGGAAAAGATCGGAAGATTCATTGCAGCCTGCAGAAAAGAAAATGGATTTACGCAGGCAGCTCTTGCAGAAAAGCTTGGTATCACAGACCGGGCTATTTCCAAATGGGAAAATGGAAAGAGCCTGCCGGATCCATCTATTATGCTGGAGCTGTGTAATTTTCTTCATATCAATGTCAATGAGCTCCTGACAGGGGAACGACTGGATATGGGAAATTATAAGGAAATGGCAGAGAAGAATTTAGTGGAACTGGCAAGACAGGAGGAGTTAAATAATAAAAAGTTACTGGCATTAGAATGCGTGATCGGATGGACATGCTCAGTGGCATTTATGATTCTGATCTTTGCGGCGAGTTTTGCAGTAACTATACCGGCATGGCGAATTGCCATGATTCTGACAGGTAGTGTGATCTTTGTCATAGGCATGTATCATTCCATCAAACTGGAGCATGATGCCGGTTATTATGAGTGCCCGAACTGTGGGAAGCGATATGTGCCAAGCATGAAAGCGGTCGTTCTGGCACCTCACAAAATGAGAGACCGCAAGATGAAATGCCCTTATTGCAATCAGAGAGCATATCATAAAAAAGTTCTGACAAAGTAATAAGGGATCGAGTCAAAGTGGGAGGTGCAAGATGGCACGATTTGAAATAGGAACTTATGCCAAAGTTATTGCTACGGGACGAATCGGCAAAGTGATTCATAGGGAGAGAACTCGTGCTACGATTGAATTTTTCGATAAGTCCAGCATCAATCCAGAGACTTGTGAGTTCAAAGATCATGAGCTTATGTTGGCCACACTTCCACAGATGAGAACATCTCATCTGGGACCTTTTGTCCGAGGTGAGATTTCATTAACGGAGCTGACCGGTGGCATAAATATGATATCCGAATACATAGAGATTGATTCTGAGGCTTATAAAGTAACAGCAAAAGACCTTCTGGCAGGTGTCAGACATTATGAAGAAATGTCGCCTGAGGATATCATTAGATGGCTTAACGCAATTATGATGTTTGAGGATGATATGTCATTTCCGGCGGAAACGTGGCTTGATATCCAAAATGCAGTTACGGAAAAGGATTTTCTAAGCTATATTTATGATGAGATAGCTGATTTTTTATGGGTAATCTGGGAGGGAGAATCTGAGAAATTTATTCTAGAAGATATAAAAAATATCAGGGAAGAGTTGGAACAGTGGATCAACTCCGACGGAAAAGAATATCCGGAAGAAATTCGGCAGGCAATAGCCTCGCGGTATAACAGTGATGATATCGATGAGCAATCTGTAGCCACCCAACAGCTCTTTAAAGAATGTCTGGATTACTGTTGTGATGTAAAGAGGGATCCTAAAGCCATTCAGCGAAGAGGATATTGCTATTATTGTGGAACGAAAATCTATCCCAATGATTGGTACAAAGCACGGGATTCTTTTATCGACTACTACCAGATGACTGGTGATGCATCTGCGGCAAATACACTGGGATACATCTACTATTATGGCAGATGTAACGGAGGCGTGCCTGAGTATGAGAAGGCCTTTAAATATTTCAGCATTGGTCATGCCTATTCGTATTTTGAAAGTACCTATAAACTGGCTGACATGCTTGCTCATGGATATGGAGTGGTAAAGGATGGAGAATCTGCCAATCATTTGTACTGGAGCGTTTACAAGGAAAATTTAAAGCGCTTTATAAGAGGCGATTTTGTTGTAGTAAATGGCTATGATGGAGAGAAAACTGTAAAAGTAGTGAATGTAACAGATAAATACGAAAGCGAACTGGGACTCCCCATTGAGAGATACAAAAAGATTGTGAGGAAAATATGAGAATTTCAGTAAATTATGATAATGGACAGATCTTCCAGCATTTTGGAAGAACAGAGATGTTTAAGATTTATGATGTTGAAAATGGTGATATTGTCAATGAACAAATGCTGCCAGGTGCAGCAGAGGGACATGGCGCACTTTCACAGCAGTTGAAAGAGAATCATGTAAATGTTGCAATTTGCGGCGGTCTTGGCATGGGGATGCTGAATGCTTTAGAGGCTGCAGGTATTGAAGTATGTGCCAATGTAAGAGGAGATGCAGATGAGGCTGTGAAGGCCTATCTTGCCGGAACATTGCAATACTCAAAAAATGCACATGCTTGCGGTGGGCATCATCACTAAGAAAATTTTCAAATTGGGGCATGCCAAACTATAGGTCATTTACCATCACGGTGGATGACCTTTTTCTATGGTTAAAATGAGGAGAAAATTTATGAGTTATAACAAGGATTTCAATTCTCTACAAGTCAAAGAAGATCAGAAAAGATATATTGACACAGCCGTACGGCTAAGAATATAATGAAAAGCACAAAATATAGCCGTACGGCTAAAATGCAATCATGAATAGAAAATATAGCCGTACGGCTAAGGGAAAATCGTGGAATGAAAATTGTAGATGCAAAATCTCTGGGTATTGAGATAAGAAAACGAAGAAAAGAATTACAGTATACACAAGCGTATGTTGCGGAGTTTACAGGTTTAAGTGTTACATTTATATCAGATGTAGAAAATGGAAAGCCAACAGTAGAGCTGCAAAAAACACTGGAACTGATTCAGATATTAGGAATGGATGTGAGTGTGGAGAAAAGAGGAAAATAGTGCGTGATTTAGTAGTGCAGATAGAAAGCAATGGACAGAAAAAATATGTGGGAAATATACGAGGAAACAGTTCCAGAGATGCGGTCTTTCAATATGCGTTAGATTACATATCTCAATCTGAAAATGTACCTATATCCATCAGTCTGCCTTTGCAGAAAGAGCCTTTTTCTGTAGAAACTACCACAAACTTTTTTGAAGGTCTGTTGCCGGAAGGCTTTACCAGACGGTGTGTTGCACAATGGATGCACCTGGAAGAGCAGGATTATCTTTCCATATTAGCTGGTTTGGGAAAAGAATGCCTTGGTGCGATACAAATTTATGAAGACGAGCAGAATGATCCAGAATGTGCCTATAAAGAACTTACAGCTGATCAGGTAAAAAAACTTGCACAGGAAGGAGCGACACAGTCTGCTGAACTTGTCACAAAATCACATTTATCCCTGACAGGTGCTTCTGGAAAAGTAGGACTTTATTATGATAAAACACATGAAAAATGGTATCAACCGATAGGGGAAGCACCCAGTACACATATCGTAAAACAAAGTCATATCAGACTGAAAAAGATAGTTGCCAATGAGCAGCTGTGTTTGCTTACAGCCAGGATTTTGGGAATTTCAATTTCGGACAGTTTTATTGTAAAGACAGACAGTGACAATACAGAGGATGTTTTGTTTGCGACCCAAAGATATGATCGAAAGATTATTGCGTCGAGTAAGCAAATTAATGGTCTGCCTGTGCCATTACGTTTGCATCAGGAAGATTTTGCACAGGCACTTGGTATCAGTTCAGCAGAAAAGTATGAGAAAAATAACGATTCCTATCTAAAAAAAATGGTAACGCTCCTCAGAAACTATGCGACAAATCCAATGGAGGATATACAAAAGCTGTGGGATATTTGTGTATTTAATTATCTGATTGGAAATACAGATAATCATATAAAAAATTTGTCCTTATTGTATGGCGAAGATTTGAAAACAATATGTCTAGCACCGGCGTATGATCTAGTAAGCACAATGGTATATGAAAACAATTCGGAGAATATGGCTTTGAGCATAGATGGACTTTATAATATTTATGAAATCAATGAAAAATCGTTTATAGAGGAGGCTTCGAAAATCGGCATTGGTAAACGACTGGCTGGAGAAAGAATGCAGCAGATGGTCAGAAAGTTTGAACCGGCTATAAAAGAAGCAAGTGCAATACTAATTGAGCAAGGTTTTAACGATGTGGCAGAACTGGAACAATTGATATTACATAAGGGTGGAATCCACAGCTTTCTCTAAAAGGAAGTAGAAAATTTTATAAAAACGATCGAAGGTGTCACGACAATGTGGCACCTTCTTCTTTTTGAAAAAATGTAGTTTTTTGAGGCAGGGTATTTTCTGGTAAGCACTAGATGCAAATGGTCACAGGAAAGTTTAATATACAATTGCATCATCTGCAGTAAATCCATCCAGAGAGTTCTCTTTCGTCTGGATACAGACAAAGGAAATTCCTGCATCTTCTGCGGCAAAGAACTGACGCTTAGCGGCAGGAGAAATTCTCAGCCAGTCTCCGGCTGTAAGAGCGATCTCTTCTCCGTCAATTACAACCTTGCCTTTGCCAGCGAGAATGCCATAAATTTCTTCGTTTGTTTTGTGAGAGTGAACGAAAGGAACATTTGCTCCGGCAGGAAGATGATTGATGCTGATTTCAGCTCCCGTCAGAGAAAGTGTCTCGTGAAGTTCCACTCTGCCCTCATTTCCGATATTAGTTTTTGCGTAATTAGCCATGATAGTTACCTCCGTTTTGCGTGTTTTCTGTTTGCGTTACTGTTTACAGGCATAATATAACCGCTTGCACAGTCAAATAATAGTACGCACTTTTTTATAACCACACACTCAAAATTGAATGTGCTATACTATCCCTATCGCAACTTAAAAGTTTTAAGTATGGAGATACAAGAATATGAAAACAAAAGACGAACTTCCAGCTTGCCCGGTGGCAACTGCAGTAGCCCTTGTTGGGGGCAAATGGAAACTGCTCATCATAAGAAATTTAAGGGTACGGCCCTGGAGATTCAACGAATTACAGAGAGACTTGGATGGAATATCCCAGAAGGTTCTGACAGACAGCCTAAGACAGATGATGGATGACGGCCTTGTACATCGTCACGACTATCAGGAACTGCCGCCCAGGGTGGATTACAGCCTGACGGAACTGGGCGAGAAGATGTTGCCAATCATAGATGCACTGGCAGATTTTGGTAATTACTACAAATCTGTAGTTGAATTATAGAAATAACCTTGGGTTATCAGCCGGATATATGGAAGGAATGGAAATAAAGTATGGTAAAAGAGATTATGCGGGATCCGTTTTTCCTGGCTCAGAAGTCAGTTCCAGCAACAAAAGATGATCTGCAGCTTGGACGGGATCTTATGGATACACTAAAAGCGCACCGGGAGGGATGCGTTGGTATGGCGGCAAATATGATCGGTGTGAAGAAAAATATCATCATCGTAAATATGGGCTTTGTGGATGCTGTCATGTTCAATCCGGTTATTGTATCCAAAAGCGGTCCCTGCCAGACAGAAGAAGGTTGCCTGTCTCTGATAGGCCTACGAAAAACTACAAGATACCAGGATATCGAAGTGGAATATTATGATTTTGCATGGAAGAAGCAGCGACAGAAACTCTCGGGCTGGACAGCCCAGATTGTTCAGCATGAGATCGACCATTGCAATGGTATTGTCATATGATGGAGCAGGAATTGCAGTGGGATAAGCTACTGAAGATCAGGACCAGCGGACGGGATGATTCCCACTCCGATCAATACCGGTATCCCTATGAGCCGACAGCCTATTCGGTATTGGAACGTCTGGCTAATACAGGTATCATCAGCAAGAAAAATATTCTTTTGGATTATGGTACAGGAAAGGGCAGAGTCTGTTTTTATCTATCCTACCAGACCAGGTGTCAGTCCATCGGCATCGAATATGACGAGCGTATTTACAAAGCTGCTGTCCAAAATAAGGAAAAAGCAGTTTCTGGAAGACGTACTACATTTGAAATGGTAAATGCTGAGCATTATCAGCTGCCTGAGAATGTAGACCGGTGCTATTTTTTTAATCCATTTTCGGTAGAACTTCTGCAAAAGGTGCTGGCAAGGATTTATGATTCCTATTATAAAAATCCGAGGGAAATGTTTTTGCTTTTCTACTATCCGTCAGAAGAATACATCAGCATATTAATGACGCAGGAGCAGTTGATGTTCTATGATGAAATAGACTGTCAGGATCTGTTTTCCGGAAATGACGTTAGGGAAAAGATCCTGATATTTGAGGTTAATTGACAAGAAGAATCCTGTAAAAAGTAGACATTCAAGACTGAAAAGTGGATATTGAAAGTGCTAAAATAAAGAAAAAAGAACAAGAGGGCTCGTAAGAGCATTTTACAAGGAAGGAGATGAAGCGTATGCACGGACACGGACCAGGACCCGGCGGACCGGGTATGGGAGGGCCGCATGGCCCAGGTATGGGAGGCCCACATGGTCCCGGAATGGGTGGACCAAGAATGGGCGGACCAAGAATGGGAGGTCCTTGGGGACCACCTCCACCACCAAGAAGAGGCGGTTGTGGTTGCTGCCTGATGCCATTTATTATAGTCATAGGACTTGTAGTGGCAGCTCTAGCAATGATCCTGTAAACAAGTAAATATCGCAAGAAAGGTAAAGGAGTCTATGATCTTGCAGCATAGACTCCTTTTTTCGCAGAAA
>CAVFAT010000066.1:0-6654 GCA_963620785.1 Bacteroidaceae bacterium | reverse complement strand
AAGAAAGGTAAAGGAGTCTATGATCTTGCAGCATAGACTCCTTTTTTCGCAGAAAAATGGGGAAATATGAGCGAGGGCATCAGAGCTTCCTGCCGGTGAGGCAGAAGTGAAGCTAAGTTACCGGATCCTTACCTGTATTTTATAGACAATTTTCCGTTCCCCGTTTTCTGAATTCGGATATTCCGTAACAACTTCACATATATAATCTCCGAGTGGCTGATAATTCTTTGCCCGGACTTTTTCAAATAATTTTTCTGCATACAATTTTTCTTTTTCGAAATTATCACAGCAAAGAGAAAGATAGGTTCCAGCGGGAATGGTTTCTGTCTGGAGATCTACATGCATATCCTGATCCAGAAAAATAAATATTTCATCACTATAAAAATCAAGCGCCTGGGAAAAATGTTCGTGCCGCATCATAGTTCCCACATTGGAAAATAAAGTACTGGGAAAGTGGTGTTCTTCCAGATGATCTTTGAATATTCTCAGGTTGTATTCATATTCGTAGTAATCGTAGGAGAAAAAGTTGGCTCCGGTGTGATAGACATAGATTCGTCTTTCCGGCATATATTCCAGAAAGACAGATCCAATCTGGGGAAGGGTGAGATAGCGGTTGAAACTGTCGATGCTTTTGAGGATGGCGGCCTGATCGATACGTAGTTTTTCCATCTCTTTTTCAATGTATTGGTATCGATCCTGCAGAACGGAAGGCATGGTACTCAGATTTAGTTCATTGAGCCGTTCCTGGATATCTTTGAGGGGAAGGCCGATTTCTTTATAATACTGAATCATATCAAGAGTTGCGGACTGGCCGATCGAATAGTAGCGGTAACCGGTCTGCGCATTGACAGTGTGAGGCTTTAAAAGTTCCATCCGGTCATAAAGTCGAAGGGTCTGTTCTGAAATGTGGTTTAACCGGGCCATCTGGCCAACAGAAAGTTTTTGTAGATTCATAGGCACACCTCCTGCGGAAAAAGTTTATGGCTACTATAAGGTTGAAAAATAGAAAAAACTATCAATAAAGCAATTTTAAAGAAAAAAACTGAAAAAAGGAATTGGGAGTATGACGAATATAAAGTTTTCTGACAATTATATTTGGTGAAAATTACATAATTGACCTTATACATGGTACAAGGGTTTTAATAAGGGCAAGCAAAAAAAGGTATGACAGCAAAGGAGCTTATCTTCGGATAGGCTCCTTTTGTTATATAGAAACTGTTACCGGCAGGAATTGGTAAAAGGAGGAAGAGATTATGAAAAGAAAACATTTTGGAAAAGTCACAGCGATGGTTACAGCAGCAATGATGATTAGCAGCATAGGTCTTACCGCTTGCGGAAGCAGTGGAACAGAAAAAACAGCCTCCGGAGACGACAAGTCTGGAGCTAGTAAGCAGGTCAATCTTCTGGTCTGGGAAGGATATGCAGATGCTTCTTTTGCGGACAAGTTCGAAGAAGAGACGGGCATTAAAGTCAATGCAACTTACTTTAATACCAGTGATGATCTGGTAGCAAAACTGAAAGCAGGTGGCGGTGATACCTATGATCTGATCTCTCCTTCCGGAGACATGGCAGGTTATATTGTACAGAATGATATGGCTGAAGCGATCGATCTTTCGAAACTGGATAACTGGGATGACATCAGTGACAGTGTGAAACTGGAGGATGTGGAAAAAGACGGAGAGGTATACGGTGTACCCTATATGTGGGGACCGGATTATCTGATCTACGATGCGGATGTGGTAACGGAAGAGCCTACTTCCTGGAATATCTTCTGGGATGAAAAATATGCGGGAAGAATCAGCCTTTATGATGATATTTCCAATATTTATATGATCGGTCAGCTTGATGGTATCGACCAGACAGATAAATCGGCACTTTATAATATGTCAGATGAACAGCTGGCAGATGCAAAAGATCGCTTGAGTGAATTGAATTCCAGCGTCAGAAAATATTGGGTATCCGCAGGCGAGCTGAATGACCTTTTTGCCAACAAAGAAGTAGATATTGCAGTTGGATGGCCCCTGACGGTTAAGGAACTGAACGATCAGGGCAGAAATCTGAAATGGACGATTCCGGAAGAAGGATGTACCGGCTGGATGGATCGTCTGATGATCGTAAAAGGATCTAAGAATCAGGATGCCGCATATGAATGGCTGAATTATGTAACCAGTCCGGAAGGTCAGGCACTGAGTGCAGCAGCAACCTATTACACCATTGTAAACGAAAAGGCACTGGATTATATGGATGAGGACCTGATCGAGGCAACCAATGCAGATTCTCTGGATGAGTTCTTTGAAAAAATCAACTTCTGGCAGTATGTAGAAAACAGGGATGCTTACAATAACATCTGGGTAGAAGTAAAAACCGAAAAATAAAAACAGGATGTAAGCCTAAAAACAGGATGTGAGTCTATGAAGAAGAAAAAAAGAGTACATTTTCTGCGGTATGGAATTCTGATGCCGACAGTAGTATGGCTGCTGTTATTTCTGATCATACCCTATGTGGAATTATTTCTATACAGTTTCTGGAAAAATGGAGCTTTCCAGGTGCAAAAAACATTTACCATGGAAAACTACCTGGCATTTTTCGGAGCAAATGGGGGAAGCGGCCAGTATAGCATTTTATTGGACACCTTAAAAACATCTCTGATTGTTACCGTGATCACGATACTGATCAGTTTCCCTCTTGCTTATTTTATCAATTTTATTGTGAAGAAAGGAAAAAGCAAAAAAATTCTTTATATGATGGCAATTATCCCCTTGTGGGTCAGCTATATCATGAGAGCCTATGCCTGGAAGATCATTCTGGGAACCAACGGTGTTCTGAATTCTTTCCTGATGTGGATGGGCCTTACAGATGCACCACTGGATGTATTTTTATATAGCAATGTGTCGGTCATCATAGCCATGGTACATATTTACACACCATACGTACTCATGCCGATTTATACTTCACTGGAACAGATTCCGGGAAATCTGATGGAGGCATCGAGAGATCTTGGCTGCAGCGGCTTGCGAACACTGCGAAAAGTAGTGATTCCGCTGTCGCTGCCGGGAATCATAACCGGAGCGACATATGCATTTGCCTTATCCATGGGTGATTTTCTTGCACCATCCCTGCTGGGAGGAGCGACCACATCTACAAAGATTGCCAATATCGTGCAGATGCAGTTCGGTACATCCAACAACTGGCCCTATGGAGCTGCAATCGGAATCGTGATCCTGATCTTTGTACTGCTTCTTCTGGAAGTGACAGACAGGCTGGAAAAACATTATTCCAGACTGGAAGCGTAATAGAATGGAGGAGAAATCATGGTAAAGAAAAAACAGATGAGCCATGTGCTCATAGCCATTCTGGGTATTTTGATCCTTGTGTTTCTATATCTGCCGATTGCGATCGTTGTTGTGTATGCTTTTAATGCAGATACGGTCAACTGTTTTCCGATGAATGGATTTTCACTGAAATGGTTTCAGGTTATGGCAGAAAATGATGAGCTGATTCTTGCATTGGAGCATTCGCTTGCGATTGCAGTGGTCAGTACCTTGGTGGCTTGTATTCTTGGTGTTCCGGGAGCATATGCGATGTATCGCTATCAATTTCCTGGAAAGAACCTGCTCAATAAGATTGTGATGCTTCCACTAATTCTACCTGGTATTCTCACCGGTGTGGCAATGCTTACCTTCTTTCAGGTACTTGGCATTCATCAGGGCATGATCGCAGTTGTTCTTGGACATTCTACATTTCTGATCGCAACCGTTCTTCCGCAGGTCTATGCCAGACTGAAAAGACTGGATGGAAATATCATTGAGGCGGCAGAGGATCTGGGCGCCAATGGGATACAGACATTTATAAAAGTCATTCTGCCAAATGTAAAAACGGCAATTATCAGTTCGGCATTGCTGTCCTTTACTCTTTCTATGGATGAGATACCGGTTACCTATTTCCTGAACGGCGTATTTTCTACACTGCCGATCCAGATCTGGGGTATGACGAGAAATGGAATCACACCGGAAGTAAATGCAATCTCAAGTATTATTTTCATTGTATCACTGTTTGCAATCTTACTTTCGAATCTGTTGAATAAGGAGGATGCATGATGGACGAAGGAAAAGTACTGATCAAACTCCGGAATATTCAGAAAAGTTATGGTTCCCAGCAGGTGCTGGACGGTGTGGATCTGGATGTATATGAAGGAGAGTTCCTGACATTTTTAGGACCGTCCGGCTGTGGAAAAACGACCTTGCTTCGTATGATCAATGGTTTTGATACACCGGATGAAGGAAGTGTATGGCTGGACGGTGTGGATCAGGAAGGAATTGCACCGAATAAAAGGGAACTCAATACGGTATTTCAGAGTTATGCTTTATTTCCGCATCTTACAGTAAGAGATAACATTGCTTTTGGACTTAGAATAAAAAAGCTGCCGGAGGCAGAAGTAAAAGCCAGAGTGGATGAAGTGATCGAGATGACAAAACTGGAAGCGCTGGCAGACCGGAAACCGGGAAAATTATCCGGAGGACAGCAGCAGAGAGTAGCGATTGCAAGAAGCCTGGTAAATAAGCCGAAGGTGCTGCTGCTGGACGAGCCACTGGGAGCACTGGATATGAAACTGAGGAAACAGATGCAGATGGATCTGAAGCAGATGCAGAGGGATTCCGGTATTACTTATGTATATGTGACCCATGATCAGGAGGAGGCACTGACGATCAGTGATCGAATCGTGGTACTGAACAAAGGAACGATTGAGCAGCAGGGTGATCCCTGGGAAATCTATCATCATCCGAAAACCGAATTCGTTGCTTCTTTTCTGGGAGAGTCCAATTTCTTTTCCGGAGAGCTGATAGGCGAGAAGAAGGAGATTACGGTTGCGGTCCGACCGGAATTTATCCGTGTAAAAAAGGAAAAAGAATCCGAAAAAGCATGGAAGGCACTGGTGAAAAATGTAATTTATCTTGGTGTCAGCAACCGTCTGGAACTGATACTGGAGAATCAGCAGAAAGTCTATGCGCTTTCCCAGGAGTCTTTTCAGATTGGCGACAGCGTGTATATTGACTGGAAAGCGGAAAACGGGGAACTGATTAGAAAAACACAGGAGGAGCAGATATGAAAAAAGTAGAATTGATCATCCGTCCGGACAAACTGGAAAAATTAAAACATATTTTGAATAAATGCAATGTCGGAGGTATTACCGTCACTTCTGCTATGGGATGTGGAAATCAGAAGGGAAGCACCGATAGCAGCAGTTACAAAGGAATTGAGATCACAAATATGAATCTGATTCCGAAGATCAAAGCGGAAGTGGTTGTTCGCGATGAAGAGGTGGAAGATCTGCTTGCTCTGATCTACGATCATCTTTCTACAGAAACAGTAGGAGACGGTAAAGTGTTTATCTCTCCGGTGGAGGATGTGATGCGCATCAGAACCGGACAGAGAGGCAAAAAGGCAATCTAGCAGGAAGGAACGTGATTATATGGAGAAACGGGGAGCGGTGACAATCAAAGATCTGGACAAATCCTATCAGGACAATCACGTGGTGAATCATATTTCAATGGATATAGAAGCCGGAAAATTTATCTCTTTTCTTGGTCCGTCCGGATGCGGTAAGACAACGATTCTGAGAATGATTGCTGGATTTGAGACAATTGACGGAGGAGATATTTCCATCGATGGAAAGAGTGTGATTCATCTTCCGCCGGAGAAAAGAGAGTTGAATACGGTATTTCAGCAGTATGCATTATTTCCACATTTGAACGTGTATGACAATGTTGCTTATGGACTGCGGGCAAAAGGCATGAAAAAAGAGGAGATCAAAAAAGCAGTCACGGAAGTTTTGCAGATGGTACAGCTGGAAGGATTTGAAAAGAGGATGCCGGCACAGATGTCCGGTGGACAAAAACAGAGAGTGTCAATTGCACGGGCGATTGTCAACCGTCCGCCCTTGATCCTTCTGGATGAGCCCTTGACGGCGCTGGACATGAAGTTAAGAAAAGAGATGCGGTATGAACTGCGTGAGCTGCAGCAGAGACTTGGAATCACATTTATCTATGTTACCCACGATCAGGAAGAAGCGATGATCATGAGTGATTATATCGCGGTACTGAACGGTGGAAATATAGAGCAAATGGGAACACCGATGCAGATCTATACCAGACCGAAGTCAGAATTTGTGTCAGATTTTATCGGTGAGACGAATGCATTTGAAGGCGCTGTGGAAAAGGTGAATGACAGAGAACTTCAGATCACCTGTGAATCGGGAAGTTTTCTGGCTTCAGGAAGCGGATTTTCAGAGATGGAATTTGTCAATATTTCTATTCGACCGCATCTGACCTGCTGGAGTGAAGAGAAAGTGGATGGTTTTGCCTTAAAAGGCGAAGTAAAGGATTATCTTTTTACCGGTTCTTATGTAAGTGCAATTGTAGAACTGATCAATGGAAGAAAGCTACGTATCACCAGGCTGGCAGGGGAAGGACTGCCACAGAAAGGACAGATGGTATATCTGTACTGGAAACCGGAAGATGCAATTGTTATGAAAAATGAAACCGGAGATGTTCCGCGCCTGATAGAAGAGCTGGATCTGGCTGACTGGATTAGAAAATAATAGAATAGCTTAGAGCAAAATCCATAAATGTCTGAATCGCCCAGGGCCGATAATCA
>CAVFAT010000065.1:0-7502 GCA_963620785.1 Bacteroidaceae bacterium | reverse complement strand
CCGTTTCGTCACGACGAGAGCCTCGCAAATCGCCATAGATTGATTCAGCCGGAGTGCATGGCTTCCTGTGGGTTGGAATCCTATGCATTTCCGAAAATGAAAGATGCATGACGGTAATCAAGAGGGATGTTTACATCCCTCTTGATTACCCTATAGTACAAGGGCTCTTAGACAGTCAAGGCCGCTGAAAGCGCCCCGTAAGGGGTTGCCTTGACGGGCTAAGAGCCCTTGTACTATCAAAATCTCATACGACTATACCGTGGATTTGATTGCTTTTTCGAGGAGCCCATGTTTTTAGTGGACTAACCAAGGAATTTAGAAGAATGCAAAAGGACGAGATGTTCTGCCGGTTTTTGATCTGGCAGAATCATTCTCGTCCTTTTTTACTGTTCTTTTTTAACTTTTATGGTATATCTGAAGCGGAGCTAGTCAGAACTTAAGCTACAGAAAGAACAATCTTTCCTTCGTAAGTCTTGCCCTGCTCAAGAACAACAGGCTCACCGTCGATGGTCATAGTCAGCTTCTTTCCTGCCGGAGCAAGGATGAGAGCGTGTTCTCCAACGATCAGCTTTGTAATATAGTTTGTTCCCTGAACGAACCAGGTAGAATCTGTATCAACATTGACAACAACACCGTTGTTGATGGTCGGAGCAGCTTCCTGAGTAATATTGGAAAGCTCCTGACGGTTGTATTCGTCGATCCATTCTACACCATCTCTGTATTTTGCATTTGCAGAAGAAATCTGTCCGGAGAGTGTGGTATTAACCAGAGTAATGCCAAGGTTCTTCGGTCCACGAAGCTTCTTCTCATAATTGATCTCATCACGTGCAGCCGGTGCATCCGGATTTTCCATGGCACCTGCAGGCGGAGCCTCAAGCGGGTTAGGACCACCCTCTGGCGGAGCGAAAAGACCACCGAAGGTCTTGGGATTGCCCATGCCACCCTTGCGTCCTTCATTTTCCATATGAAGATTGGTGGTAGAGTTGAAGAAGTTGCCTTCGATCTCATTGTCAACAAGAGTAAGGGTTACATCATCGCCGCTGATTGCTGCAAGATCACGTCCCTCTTCATAAACATCTTCTCTGTCCGGAACCTTGGATGCATCATAATCCATACCGCATTCATCATTGTCCTGAAGCTGAAGGATCACGCCGTTTCCTGCCTTGATGTCGCAGTTTGTGATCTCGAAGTCAGTAGAAGAACCCTTTACAACCAGAGTTGATTCTCTGGTATTAAAGCTGGAATCAGCCAGAGTAACCGGAGTAGAGCAGTCACCGATACAGATTACAGCAAAACGGTTTCCGGTGATATTGGAACCATTGATGATCTGTGCTTTTGCAGCACCATCGATCATACCGCGGACGATCATGGCATATCCGTTTACATGGAAATCAGAGCCGTCGATGACAACAGTGTTTCTGTCACCGATACAGAAGGTTCCGTATCCGTTTGCGCGGGGACCGGAAAGGTCAACGACACAGTCGGTAACATATACACGGGCAACATCGTCACATCCATCGATGGAGAAAACACCCCAGCCGTTTGTCTTCAGATAGCATCTGTTATAGTAAACAGTACCGTTATCAGCCAGCTGAACCAGACGGTTTGTTCCGGTTACACCGATACCCCAGGAGAAATCTCCCATCCATTCGGGATCATCCGGAGATTGGTTCACGATATTACAATCATTTACTTCGATAACAGCATCGCCGCCGCAGTGGATTGCACATCTGGTAACGCCTGCCATGGTGATATTGGAATCGTTGATCTGAACCTTGGCATTGTCAATTGCCTGAATGCCGGCGCCGGCACCGAGGAAATCATTAAAGCCGTGGCCTTCCAGGTTGATTTCTGCATTGGAGATGGTATAACGGCTGTCGCCTGTGATCACAATACCATTAAAGTTATCTTCATCAGACTGAAGTGTGAAGTCCTTTGCTTCTGTATCTGTGATAGTTCCATCGTGAATCAGTTCTTTGACAGCCTTGCTTTCGATAACCTTATTATCCTCAATAACAAGGGCACAGTGGAAGTCCTCAGAACGGTTGAAAGGTCTCATCAGTCCGTGCGGCAGCATATGATAAGTGTCTGCAACAGCCAGTGTGATGTCTCCGTTATAAGTGCCAGGAAGCGGCTGACGGCCGATTCCTTCGTGAATCAAGGTTACAAATTTTCCCTCCGGTGCAGTCAGTACCGCATCATCCTCAATGACCAGCTTCTGGCAGGAAACAGTTTCATTGACAAGATATTCACCGGAAATGATCAGTTCTTTTGCCATAAAGAATATCCTTTCTTTTTACATTTACAAATTTACTAATTTACCCATAATCATCAGAAATAGCTTTCGCCTGATTTTCAAAATCCGGAAAAATAAGCGAACACATTCTGATTTATATAGTAGCAAAGACCGTAAGAAAAGGTAAAGGAACGAATAAAAGAGAAGATAACAACAAACTGTGGTAAATAAAGGGAAGCGGGAAAGAAAGACTGAGCGAAAAGAGCAAAGAAAGAGGAGAAGATAGGCGGAAAATTTAGCAATTGTACGAGGAAAAAAGTGATTTTCCAAGGGGAGTGTGGAAGAGTACCACATTTGGTTGTGAATGAAAAGGTAAAGTGTTGTTTTTCCAAAAGATTTTATTCGACTATAATCATAGATAGCCATCCGATGTTTTTTTGAAGAGGTAAGGTATTAGATGGGGAAAAGTTTTTAACAGAACTACAGTTTTCGAAGGGAGGAAAATAAGTATGTTCACAAGTGTTGGTGCTTCTGCCGCATTCCTTATTATAGGACTGGTAGTATTCATCATTCTTTGCTTCAAGGGCTTTCATACAGCACTTGCAGCTTTCATCGGTGCCTGCGTTGTTGCATTTGGTGCATCAGACGGTTGGATGAGTGCAATCTTTACTGCATTCCCAACAGGTGTAGGTACTTTCGTTATTAACAATGGTATGGTATTCTTCTCATCAGGTGTTTTCGCATTTGTTATGCGTGAGACAAGAACCGGTGATTCCATGGCAAATAAGATTGTAGAGGTAATGGGTGTTAAATTCGCTCCGTATGCAATCTTCGTTGTAGCTGCTCTTCTGCAGCTGGCAGGTATCAATATGTACCTGTTCATCGTAGCACCGATGGTATTCTCACTGATGAAGGCTTCTGATCTTCCGATCAATATCGGATATGCAGCCTGCATCGCAGCACCGCCTATCGTATCATTCTCACTTCCGGGCGTTACAGCTATGCCGAACGTACTGCCGACAACATACCTGGGAACAACACTTTATGCAGCACCGGTTCTTTCACTGATCTGCTCAGCTGTTGGTATCATCCTTTGTATCATTTATCTGCAGTTCATCATTAACAAGGCACGTAAGAACGGAAAGGGTTATGAAGAGCAGAACAGCGACGGCGGTCCTGAGGGAGTTGCAGTTGACGTTTCCGGCGGACAGTTCGGTGAGATTCCGATCCCCAGCTTTGGAAAAGCAATCCTTCCGGTTGTTGAGATCCTGGTTCTGGCATTCATCTTCCAGATGGGTCTTGGACTTGCAGCAATCACATCTGTTTGCTTCTCCATGTGGATCACAACAGCAACCGTTATGCTTCTGAACCTTGAAGCAACCAAGAAGATCACAGTTAGAACAATCCTGTCACGTGGCTGGATGGATCTTGCTCCTTTCATGGTAATGGCTGCCTGCGTATATGGATTTGGTAGTGTAACTCAGGCTTCTGCTTGCTTCCAGCCTCTGCAGGAAGCATTCCTGAACATCAACATCAATCCGTACTTCTCAGCTTGGCTGTCCATCGCTTTGATCGCAGGTCTTTGTGCTGATGGTATCGGAGGACTTATCCTTTGGCTGTCAACATTCGGTAGCGTATATGCAGCTAATCCGGCTGTTAACAACGGAGCACTTCACAGAATCCTCGTTTCTACATCTACAACACTCGATTCTCTGCCGCACTCTGCACAGGTTGCTACAGGTATCGCAATGTTCAAGACAAGCTACAAGGATTCTTACATCCACAGCTTTATCCTTACGGTTTGCATTCCGGTTATCTTCTCACTGCTTGCAGTTGTACTGGCAATCGCTTTCTATTAAAATTAGAAGACCTAAGGGAAAACCTCTTCGTATTGTTTTCCGGGGTACCAAAGGTGCCCCGGATTTTCTTTTTATGGTATAATCAAAAAGTTGCAATAAAACAGTGTTGAAAAAGGATTATGTAAAAACATGAAAACAAGCAGAGGAGTCAGTATTGCTGCCGTTGTAATTACCATGATTTTTGTATTTACCTTAATGGCATCGGGCTTGCCCCAGAGAGCAATTACTGCAGTGACGATTGATGATACAAAGTACAGCGTCGCGGAGTATCATCTCTATTATTACAATGAATATTATGATTTTCTGACAGAGCATGCAGGTGAGGATCTGACAGAAATGGGTTTATATACAAATTCAAGACTGCATAGACAGGAAAGTCCCTATGGCATGACCTGGGATGAATATTTTAAATCTGCAGCCATTGAGAAAATGATCGAGCGGGATATCTTATGCAAGGCGGCGAATGAAGCAGGATACAGCTTAAGCCAGGCCGGACAGGAAGCCTTGGAAGAGGAACATGAGGGTGTTCAGGCTGCAACAACTGCATCCGGTCTGACAAAGGAAAAGGATTATTTGCAGCACCTCTATCAGCCGGGAACTACTACAGAAAGCTATTATCAGGAGTTTGAACGTGGACTGCTTGCAGATGAATACAAGCAGAAGCTAATCGATGAAGAATTTACACCGACAGAAAAGGAAGTGGAAGAAAGGGCATCCCAGTCGGAAACGGGTGATGCCTATACAGCAGATCTTCTGGTGATTCAGATGTCAGTATCTGCGGATCGTTACAGTGAAGTTCTTGAGGAGAGACAGCTGAACAATCTGAAGGAGAGGACAGATAATATCCTGAAAGCCTTCAAGGAAGGAAATGCTTCCATTCGGAACCAGATCAGCGGAGATGCACTTTCTTCTGATGCATCAAAAGAAACATTCCAGGTACTCGTCAATAATTTCTCAGAAGAGGATTCTGAAACAAATGGTCTGCATGAAGGTGTAAGAAGCGGAGATTACTCTGCGAATGTAGATGCCTGGCTTGCAGGAGACCGCAGTGAGGGAGACACCTTTACGGATATTACGGAGGACGGAAGCGCATATATTTTCTATTATGTGAAAAAAGGTGAGCAGGAAAAAATCATTGATGCGAGAAAAGCCTTGATTCAGGAAGCCTATACAAGCTGGCTGGATGAGAAGAAGGCAAATCTTACCGTTACAGAAAATACCATTGGTATGAGAATTGCGCGATAAGGAGGGGGATATGAGTAAAAAGAAATCAAACAAAAGCATCTATTCCACTCAGAATTTTGCTGCTGCCGGCAAGAAAAAGGAAAAAGAGCGTGTGCAGATGGACTGGAAGTTCATTATCATTGCTTCTATCGTAGCAGTTGCTTTTATTGTTGCGGTCTGGGTATATCGTCTGCCGATTAACTATGCACATATGTTTATTGGTCATTATGAAGGTACAAGTGATGCAATGGAGAACTTCAAACAGTTGAAGTTTTCTGATGAGGAAAAGCATGACATGATCGATCTTTGCGAAAGCTTTGATGATTGGAAAGAACAGAATCTTGGTTATCAGATGACAACGACGTCTTTTGATGGTGCGAAGCTGTCGGCTGATTTCTATGATCAGGGTTCAGATGTAACGGTCGTCATGCTGCATTCTTTTGATCAGAGCAAAGACGCGGATTTGCTTATGGCACCCTATTTTTGGGCAAAGGGCTACAATATTTATATTCCGGATATGAGAGACCATGGAGAGAGTACAGGTGACCAGGTCAGCTGGGGCTTGAATGAGTCTCAGGATCTGATCTGCGAGCTGAATGATCTGACGGAAAGCTACGGTGACCAGCAGTTTATTCTCTATGGAAATCTTCTTGGCGCAGGCGCAGAGCTTGCGGCCATGCAGGATCTGCCGGATTCAGTGGCTTTTATCATTGCGGAAAATGCCTATCCGGATCTGGATTCTCTGGTAAAGAGCATGTCTTCGAATATGCTTCATGTTCCTTCCTTTATCGGTCTGCCCCTTTTCCGTTTTGCGGCAAACAAGGGAGAGAACTTTGACATCGATAGCGTGAATGTGCTTTCAGGTGTGAGCGATGACATTCCGGTTCTTCTGGTCTACGGAAGCGAGGAAGTTTTGATTACATCAGATATGCAGGAAGAGATGGCTGATGCCATCGGACAGAGCGAAAGCCTTGTGATTGATGGCGGCAAATATCTGACCAATTATGCCATCGGACAGGAAAGCTATGAGAATAAGATTGATGAATATATTGAGCAGTATGTGAAGTGATTAGGAAAAAACTGATGAGATTGGTATTTTCTTAACAGGAAGCTATTTTTCAAGCAAGGGACTGTTGCACTAAGAAATTGGTGTGGCAGTCCTTTTTTTGTTATATAGGAAACTTCCTTCCTGTACGATAAAAATGTACCGGAGGAATCTGCCAGTTGGGGTGAGTAAATTTGGATAAAAGATCCAAAATATGTAATGATATGTTTGATTTTTCTTTAGGTGGGGTGATAAACTGAAAATAGCAGGAAATTGAGAAGTACTGCAGTGAAGCAATCGATAGAAAGGAAGGAGAGAAGGGAATGAGAAGATGGAAAAAAGTGAAAGGCGCTTTAGTAATCGCTCTTGCAGCATTGATGATCTGTCAACCGATAGGCGTATATGCAGAGGAGTTTGCCGCTGAAAGAGAGGCGCAGGCTGATGAAGAAAGCGGTGATGCAGAAGAAAGCGGTGATGCAGAAGAAGGGGTTATTGCTTCCGGTACTTGTGGTGAAAACCTGACCTGGACACTTGATGAAGAAGGAAAACTGATAATCAGCGGAACAGGCGAGATGACAAATTTTGAATATGATGTTGATGAACCGTGGGCAGGGTATAGATTTGACATCAAAGAAGTAAGTATATCTGACGGCGTGACAACAATAGGAGATGGTGCTTTTGGTGCCTGCAGTAGTTTAGTAGATATAAGTATTCCGGATAGTGTAACAGAAATAGGAACTGGGAGTTTCTTAGGCTGTACCAGCTTAACAAGTGTTATCATTCCAGACAGTGTAACAAGCATAGGAGCTTGGAGTTTCGCAGGCTGTACCAGCTTAACAAGTGTTATCATTCCAGACAGTGTAACAAGCACAGGAGTGGCTGCTTTTTTTAACTGTAGTAGTTTGGTAGATGTAAGTATTCCGGATAGTGTAACAGAAATAGGACAAGGGAGTTTCGGAGGCTGTACCAGCTTAACAAGTGTTGTCATTCCAGACAGTGTAACAAGCATAGGAGAGCTTGCTTTTTTTAACTGTAGTAGCCTGACCAGTATCAACATTCCGGCTAGCGTAACACGTATATATTCAGAGGCTTTTGAAAACTGCAGCAAATTAGAAACAATTTATTATGCCGGAACAGA
>CAVFAT010000064.1:0-7523 GCA_963620785.1 Bacteroidaceae bacterium | reverse complement strand
TTTGTTCGGAGACAGTACAACAGATGAATAAATGACAAACCATTGAACCGCTTGTAGAAATACAGGCGGTTTTTTCATGTGCAAAAGGAGTGAAAAAATAAAAAAGTATTCCATCATTTACGCCGATCCCCCTTGGCGCTATTCGGCTAAGAATGTACAGGGCACGGCGGAAAATCATTATCCCACTATGCGCATTGAGGAGTTATGTGCGTTGCCTGTGGCTGATCTTGCGGCCCCGGACAGCGCACTCTTTTTATCCAAAGATGTCGCAAAACCCATAGCTAAAGCAGGAGAGTATCAAATACCACGGTAGTCCGTGGGACTTTCTTATCCCTCTTTTTTTTTACATATTGATAATGTAATTATTTATTGATAAATAGGAGAAATCGAAAAAAGGAGCATTCCTGTAATTCATAAATAGCGCCAATTGAATAAAAAAGAACCTCAAGGTAAGATTGAGATGCATCTTGGCGGATGTAAACAAATCAATCAAAACACCAGAGGTTCAAAATGAATTATACACAGAATGAGAAGATCGAACAAGTAACAGATAGCACATTGGTTGTAGGCGTAGACATTGGAAGTCAACTCCACTATGCCAGGGCGTTTGATAATCGAGGACACGAACTTACAAAGAGAGTGTTTTCTTTTCGGAATGATCTTGAAGGTTTTAATTCCTTTAATGCTTGGGCTGAAAAGCTTAAGACAGAGAATAATAAGACTGCAGTTCTGATTGGCTGTGAGCCAACAGGTCACTACTGGTTTGCATTTTCCAAGTATGTATCAGAACATCAGAAAACTTTGGTAATGGTCAGAATGTGGAGAAACAAAATAGTTTACAACATTCTCCTTGTTTTTCCTGGCCAACCTGGTAAAAATTTTCTGCAACCATCTTGCACAAGGAATGAAATTTACGGATTTTACTCTTGGCCCTGCTCATTGGCGTAAGCTTACTAAGTGTTGGAGTGTATAAGCAGTGCAATGCGATGGTTGATCTGTATGAAACGCTTGCCAACGATTACTTGACAGTAACTAGTTGATATAATATTTCTATGAAAGTTGCATATACAGTGCAAAAAATGGTATAATTACCATGATTTTAAGAGAACGGGTTTTCATCTCGGCTATCCATAGTCGAGAATTCCCACCCGATTAACTTAAAAATATAGGTAGAGTTCCCTGCCTGGAGAAATCCGAAATAGTATTTGGAAATCCGTTAGTGCTATGGTCAGTAGATCAAAGAGAAGCGGATGTACAGTGCTAATAGTGTATTTGACCCTTTGGAGGTCTGTGAATTTACACTATGGAAAACCCATCGGATGCAATTCTTCGAAAATCGCCCCTTTGGACGTATGTGAATTAAACTCAAAAAAACAATATAAGGTATGGCGATAAAAGTAAGGCATCAGGTTCAACTATTGAACTTGATGCCTTATTTGTGCTATAGCGCAGGATTTTGGGATACTCACATCTTCTTAAAAATCAACCCCATGTAATCCGGAAGGTACTGCTTTACAGCATATGAATAGGTCTTCACAATTCTACCGGAATCAATAGCGCTTATATTGATTAGCACAAATCGGTACCAAAATCGAAAAAATTGTCAACCCGAAGATAGATGGGCAGATATGGAAAAGATCATCTCAAAATGTATCAAAAAAATAAATATGGAACAGGCTGCAAAAAAGTTCCACAAAAAGTAAAACCCATAGTATGTATATGGGTTTTTTCTTCATGGCGAAAATAATTATGCTATAATATGCCGCGGAACTGAGAAATAAACTGGGAAATAAACAAAAAAAGAAAGACAAAAAAGAACATCATGGGAATGTTAAAAAGCAGAAAAACACATGCCGTTAATGATGAAGCAAAGGAGAGCTTCTTGTAAATGAAAAGGAAAACTAACATGAAAAAGAGGCCTTATAGCAAAAAGCTTTCATTCCTTATTGCGGAGCTGATCATTTTGATGGTTATTCTTCTGAACCTCTTTTCTATATATCATAATCATACAAAAGAAGCTGAGGTGGCAAAGCAGCAGGAAGCCGAAGAGCAGAAGGCCGCGCTTTCTCAGGGAAAGGCGACAGAGCAAGCAAAGGCAGATGGCAGTAGCCTATCGCCAAATGCTCTGTCTGAAAATACTGTATCTGCAAATGCTGTATCCGAACAGGCAGAAACATCTACCGCAGAAACCACTGCATCTGCAGAAAAAAGCGAACAAGATCTGGTCTATTCTTTATTTAGCATTGTCGATATTCCGGCAAGGCAGGGAATCTGTGCTTCCCCTGATTATTATTACGTCAGCAGCAGCAAGTCCCTTGCTAAATACGACAAAAATTGGAATCTAATCGCAGAAAATACGGAACCATTCGCTGCCGGATACGATTTGCCGGTCAATCATATCGGAGATCTGGATATCAGCGGTTCTTATCTCTACTGTGTTGTAGAAAAATTTTCACAAGGCCGGGCCGAAAACAAACAAATCGCCCTTTATGACGCAGATACCCTGCAGCTAATATGCCTTCTTCCTATCGATCCGGAAAGCGGACAGGCGGAATGCGCCGGAATCTGTGTGAATGAAGAAGAGAATCTCCTGCTTTCCTGTGAATGGGGATATAGTGAAAGTGCAAGCTACCTTTATAAATATGACCTTTCTACAGGCACCTTTCTCGGAAAGATCTATATGGAAAATGCCCCTTCCCAGATTCAGGGGATTGCCTATTATGACAGCAATTATTATATTTCCGCAGACGATGGAGATGCCGATAAGGATCAGGAGGATCATATTTACAAGCTGACTTTATCTGAAAACGGAAGCGCCTATCTCCATGCGGAAAAGGGAATTGCTGAAGTTGCCAGGCAGGGAGAAATCGAAGGTCTTTCCTTTGATGAAAGCAGAAAACAGCTGCTTGTTCTCTATAATTACGGACAAAGAATCGTAAATGGCGTAAAATACGAATTCTATGATGGTTACAGGGAAGAGCAGCATAAAATATACCTCTATTCCTTCCACAATTTATAAGAAATGCTTTCTTTCTTGCTTCCTTTGTTTTTTGTTTTTTTGTTCACAAAACATTAACAATATCCTCTAAATTCTTTCATAAGTGAGGGGTATATTAAAAGCATCAAACAAGACATGATTCAAGTTTGGTACACACCTTTTTCATTTTTTTCATACTCCTTAGAAGATGATCTCATAAGAGGTCATCTTTTTTTATCATATAGCAAACTTCGTTCGCATTACGGCGGATAGGAAGATATGTCGCCGCAAACGGAGAATCCTAGAAACAGGATTCTCTGCTTGTATCTGCGTTTATATCAGGCTACAAAGGTTATGATTGACTAATGGCATGAGTAAGGTTATTATAATAACAAGAATTGTTACTATTAAAGATTCGAAGAGCAGTCGCGAATCGTAGGAAGGAAGTGATCAGATGACGCAAATGCCCAAGCTTAGAAATACCAAACAGCGGGACGCAATTCGTGAAAATCTGATCCATCGAAGCGATCATCCTACAGCAGATATGATTTACAGTGATATCAAGGAAAGTTATCCAAATATCAGCCTTGGTACGGTCTATCGTAATCTTGCTGTTTTGGAAGAATTGGGAGAGATCCTGAAGCTTCCCCTAACCGATGGTTCCAGCCGCTATGACGGCAATGTCCAGCCGCACAATCATTTTATTTGTAAAAAATGCGGACAGGTTTTCGATCTGGATGATATTGACATGTCGAAACTGAAGGCACTGGCTCAAAAAAGCTTTGATGGAACAATCGAAGATTGCAAGATCAGCTTCTATGGTATCTGCAAGGATTGCCAGGAGTTGTAAAGGCAAGCGAAGAAAATACTAATCACATCCGTATTTTCTAATCTGTTGGCAAGAAGAAACTTAACATAAGAAAAAACAAAAAGAAAGGTGGTAATGGTTATGGCAAAGTACAGATGTACCGTATGCGGACATATTTATGATGAGGAGAAGGAAGGCGTTTTATTTGCAGATCTTCCTGAGGATTGGGTCTGTCCGATCTGTAAAGTTCCAAAGTCTAAATTTGAGCTGGTAGAGGAAACTGAAGAGCTGACCTGGGCTTCTGAGCATGTAGTAGGTGTTGCAGCAGATGTTCCGGAGGATATTAAGGAATCCCTTCGTGCAGAATTTGCAGGTGAGTGCTCTGAGGTTGGTATGTATCTGGCAATGAGCCGTGCAGCAATGAGAGAGGGATATCCGGAGATCGGTATGTACTATCGTCAGGCTGCTTTTGAAGAAGCAGATCATGCATCCCGTTATGCAGAGCTTCTCGGCGAGGTTGTTTCCGCTTCTTCCAAAGAAAATCTGGAAGCTCGTGTAGCAGCTGAAAACGGAGCAACTACAGGCAAAACTGCACTGGCAAAGAAATGCAAAGAACTCAATCTGGATGCCCTTCATGATAGCATTCATGAAATGGCAAGAGATGAAGCTCGTCACGGAAAGGCTTTTGCAGGCCTGCTGAAGAGATATTTCGGCTAATCATAGCGCATAATTGAAAACAATTTTATTGATGATAGACTCCTGCCTCTTTGGCAGGAGTCTATCGTCATTATCCAAATATTATATCCATCCAAATAATCATCCACAATTCAAATCATCATCCAGATCATTGCAGAATAGAAGAAAAACATTATGAAAAAAGAAAACCTGACTAAAATCATTTCCCTACGACAGAGTCTCCATCAGCATCCGGAGCTTTCCTTAGAAGAAAAGGAAACAAAGAAAAGACTGATTTCCTTTCTCCAGCAGCATACTTCCTTGCTGATTGAGGATAGAGGCAGCTGGTTTTATGCCTGCAATAAGGAAGGAAAAGGAGGCTTGGCCTTCCGTGCGGATATGGATGCCCTGCCAATAGAAGAGGGCACAGATCTGCCCTATCACTCCCTGAATCCCGGTATTTCCCATAAATGCGGACATGACGGACATATGGCTGCCTTATGTGGTCTTGCCTTGGAATTAGATCAAAACAAGTCGGACATCCCGGTTTATCTCATCTTTCAGCCGGCCGAAGAAATCGGAAAGGGCGCCATGCTTTGTTCTTCCCTCTTGCAGGAAAAAGAGATTCAGGAAATCTATGCCTTTCATAACCTGGGTGGCTTTCCGGAAAATTCGATCCTATATCGTAAGGGTCTGAGCCAGCCTGCATCTGAAGGCCTGACCCTCTCCTTCTTGGGAAAAACTTCTCATGCCAGTGCACCGGAAAAGGGGATTCATCCGGCGCCTGCCATTGCCGACCTGATTACCTTTGCAAATAAACTGGAAAACGAGCCTTCTGAAAGCATGCGCCTTTGTACCATTGTGAATGTCAGCATCGGAAAAAAGGACTTCGGAATCTCTCCGGGAGAGGGCGAAATTTCCTTTACCCTGCGGGCAGAAGAAGAGGCAGAAATGTTAGAAATGGAAAAAGCACTTATAGAAAAAGGCCGTGCTTTATCAAATGCATACGACTTGCAGCTGCAGTATGAAAAAAAGGATTATTTCCCTGAAACCAGAAATCATGACGCCTCTATTCAACGGATTCTCGAAGCTGCAAAGGAACTCGGAAAAGAATGCATTGAAATGAAGGATCTCTGGCGGGCTTCAGAGGATTTTGGATATTATACCAAAAAATGCAGAGGAGCTATTTTTTACATCGGAACAGGTGAAAAAAGAGCCGCCCTGCATACAGCAGAATATGACTTCAATGATGCCATTTTAGAAACAGCAGTAGATCTCTTTTGCAAAATAATAAGAGAGCTTCCATACTGAATCTTGACCAATCAGAAAATGCACATTATAATTTCTGAATTAGGGTAGAAAAAGCTTTTTGATTTCCCAAAAGAGGGGATTCTAAAAGAGAAAATTCTAAAAATCTTAAATTGAAGCAAAAGCAGAATACAGAAAGTAAAAAGGAGAAAAATGAACGACGCGGATCAATTGTCTACGGTGAAGGATACGATAGCAAAAGGAATGGAAGCCATTCTGACCCTGGGAGAGGAAGGCGGATTTATCTACGAAAAAGATATTCAGTCACTCCCTGAGCTGGAAGAGCAGATGGAGGATCTGGTAAAGAACATGCTGATCGATCTGATCAGTTTTTATCAGTCTAATGGCTTAGGCCTCAGCCTTTTGTCCATGTCTTACGGTACCTGGTGTGCCTATGCAGGAATTGGTGCGGCTTATCTCTGGAAAGAAGATCCGGAGCAGATCAAAACATTGAATATTTACAAAGCCATTACCGAACCAGCCGGAATCGATGCAGTCGATGAATATGTTCTGGATATGATGGGCATTCAGCTGCAGTCTGATGAAATGCAGGAATTAAATGACCATTTAATGAACGGTTATTCTGCCGTCAGCAGTCTTGTCCTGGAGAACAGCTCCGGAGATCAGAATCTGGACATGTATACAGCCGGTGCGATTATGTATCGATATGGCATAGAGCTTGGTCTGACAAAGCAGGATGAAGAGCTTTAAGAAGTTTTCTATACGATAAAAAAAGGGCCTACAACTATTCGCAAAAGTCTTGTTTTACGAATAGTTGTAGGCCCTTTTTTTGTTTTCTTGTCAACCCCTCTTATTAATCTTTATTAATGTCCCCTGGGAACATTTCCCAGGAGGCCTTTTTCATAGGTAAGATCCGCGATCAGAAGCCTGATAAAAATCAGTAAAAGAAAAGGTAATGCACCCCAAATGGCACGCACTGAAAAATAATGACACAGAATGGAGGAAATGATTCCCCCGATTAAAAACATCAGGATCATAGATGCATGCATTTTCCAACGATAAGATGCCTGAGGATCGTGCTTACGGATTGCTTTGACCAAAAAGCTTCCGGTCTGCCGGAAGTGATTGGTAACAAAGGTTGTTGCCATGGGAATACCTTCATTCTGTCTGTAGGTATTAAACTGCATGGAACAGATAAAGTTGAGGGTGATCTGGCAAATCTGATCCGGAGCCTTTGCCGGTAATGCCCCCAAGAAAATAATGGCGATCATTTCAATTCCGGCAAGAATGGTATCCCAGCGAATCAGCTGTAATTTTTTTATGGATTTTGCCAATATTTCCGAAACAATGGCTCCCATAAGATAGGCCGAAATCGGAACCAAAAGATATAGAGCATGATGCCAGTCCCTTGTACCGATTGCCATGGATAAGAGTACCACGTTTGCTGTCTGTGCATTACAGAAAACGCCGCCTCGAACGGTATAGGTATAAGCCCCATAAAAGCCTCCTACCAGGGTCAATGCCCAAAAGAGCCAGTGTTTTTCACATTCCAGAAAGAAGGATTTTTCTTCCTTTTTGATTTCCTCGATTTCGGTCTTGATCTCCTCTTTTATTTCTTTTTTATCCTCTGTTGCTTCCATATATTATATTTCTTCCCTATTTTTATTACATAACTTAAATAAAAAGACTTAATTAACAAACCTTAATATCCTAGCATTACTGCTATAATGGGTCAGCTAAGTAAGCTTCTGTGCTTCCTCTGCTCGCCTGACCATAAAAGAGTTTATTCCCAGA
>CAVFAT010000063.1:6072-7705 GCA_963620785.1 Bacteroidaceae bacterium | reverse complement strand
AGAATAGCTTAGAGCAAAATCCATAAATGTCTGAATCGCCCAGGGCCGATAATCATTAGCTCTTGTAAGGAAGCCGATTTCACGAGCCATTTTTTCTTTTGGAGAGACGACTGCAATATTGTAGGCACTGCGATAAGTGATGAGCTTTGGAAGAATGCTGACGCCGAATCCCTTTTCCACCATTGCCAGTACCGCATTGTCATCGATCATATTATAAGCAATATGAGGGTGAATATTTGCTTCCTTGCACATATGGCGGATGGGATCCCTGTAACCATCCGGAATACAGATAAAGGATTCATCTGCCAATTCTCGTAAAGAGACTTCCTTTTTGCCGGCAAGGGGATGCTTGGGAGGAAGTGCCAGAATAAAAGGATCCGTGAACAGAGGGGTAAAGTTATATTCCCTTTTGGACGGATTGCTGATGATAAGTATGTCAACGGTGCCTTTTTGCAGAGCCTTTTGCAGATGCTGATCGTCTGCCTGATAAAGATCGAAACGGATATTGGGATAAATCTTCTGAAATTTTTGTATGCATCCCGGGAGCCAATGACAGGAGATGCTGACATATGCACCGAGGCGGACCGTGCCGGATTGGGTTTGGTGGATATGGGAGATGGATTCCTCTAAAAGGCGCTGCTTTTGAACGATTTCCAAGATCATAGGATAAAGGGATTCGCCTTCTGCAGATAGGATCAAACCCTCACGTGTACGCAAAAAGAGCGTGATACCAAAATCGTTTTCCATAGATTTGATAGATTGACTGATTGCAGACTGGGTGTATTGAAAATAATCCGCAGTCTTAGTAAAGCTTTTTGTTTCTGCGGCCTTTAGAAATATCTCATATTTAGATGTATGCATGGAAGAATCCTCTTGGGTAAGTGGCATTAGAAAAACTAATGCCGCTTATTATTTTTTTGCGTTTTTCTAATTTTTTATATCATTATACAATCCTCTTAAGGCGAAGACAATCCCGTTTGCAGGAGGACAAAGCGATGATGACGAAACGAATTGAAAAGCTGAAAGAGATGCAGAATAAAGTAAAACCCAGTCTTAGCGTAGAGCGTGCAAGACTTGCTACGGAAGCGATAAAAGAGCATGCCTTTGAGCCGCCCATGCTTCAGAAAGCAAATATGCTGTCACATATCCTGAGGAATATGACAATTTATATTCAGGAGGGCGAATTGGTGGTTGGCAACCACAATGATAAGCCGAGATGTGCTCCTGTATTTCCTGAATATTTTTCAGAGTGGATCATAGATGAAATCGATGATTTTCAGACAAGGCCCAGTGATCCGCTTGAATTATCAGAAGAGGATAAGAAGGAAATGCTGGAGATCCTGGAATGGTGGAGAGGAAAGAGCTTTGACAAAATTGTAGAGAGGGCACTTTCAGAGGAAGCGAAAGAGGCAGAGGCTGCAGGTGTTATGACGATTGGAAACAGAGACTGCGGAACCGGCCATCTCACGCCTGATTATTGGACAGCCTTAAACAAGGGCCTGGGCGATTATCGGGAGCGCGCAAAAGCGAAGATTGCAGAAACGGTAGTGGACTGTAAGGAAAAGCAGGAGCAGGTGGATTTCTGGAACGCAGTGATCATCGTGGTAGATGCGGCGGAGGCATATGCGAAAAG
>CAVFAT010000063.1:0-5803 GCA_963620785.1 Bacteroidaceae bacterium | reverse complement strand
TGGAATATATTGAATGCCTCTTTATCAAATTTACAGATATCCTGAAATTAAGAGATAAATTTTATTCTTCTTCTTTTGCGGGATATCCCATCTGGCAGAACATTATTGTTGGCGGACAGACTGCAGATGGGAAGGACGCAACAAACGAAACCTCCTTCCTTGTATTAAAGGCAAACCGGGAGGTGCAGACATCACAGCCAACTGCTTCTGTCAGGTATTTCAAAGGCTTGTCAGAGGAACTGATGGAGGAAGGCCTGAAAATGATTCAGGATGGTCTGGCAACACCGGCATTTTTCAATGATGAGCTTGTAGTACCCATGGTTATGGAAAAACTGGGCGTATCTGAGGAAGTTGCCAGAAACTGGGGAATTCAGGGCTGTGTGCAGCCGATCGTTGCAGGATGCAGTGATGGACGCCCGACAGTAGGATATGTCAATCTTTTGAAATGTCTGGAACTGGTTCTTCATAATGGACTTGATCCGATTACAGGAAAGCAGCTGGGGCTGAAAACAGGAGAAGTATCAGAAATAGACAGTCTGGAGAAATTGCAGAAAGCACTTTATGCACAGATAGATTATTTTGTGGGTCTGATGCTGACCGGTTTCAATCTTGTAGGCTCTATGCATGCTGACCGTATGCCGGTGGTCTTTGCATCCATGCTGATTAATGACTGTGTAGAAAAAGGAAAGTCGGTGCAGGAAGGAGGAGCCAGATACTCAGAATCAGGTGCATTTATCAATGGAATTGGCAACTGCACAGACGCAATTGCTGCAATCGATACCATTATTTTCAAAGAAAAACGCTATCGCATGGATGAGCTGCTGAAAGCATTGGCAGCAAATTTTGAGGGATACGAGCCCATGCGTCTCATATTGTTAAATAAAGCCCCAAAATATGGCAACGATAATGATTATGTAGATGCAATAGCAGCTGATATTGTAAAGCATTATGCCAAAAGCCTTAGCAGATATAAGGATTCTCGGGGAGGCGCTTATCAGGCGGTTGTAGAGTCACAGTCCATGAACGTTTCTCAGGGAAAATGTGTGCTTGCATCGGCGGATGGACGATTTGCATATGAGGGTGTAAATGACAACTGCTCACCGGTGATGGGACGGGATGTAAATGGTCCGACTGCAACGGTGAAATCAGTGGCAAAACTGAATCAGAAGAATGCAAAGGACGGATGCCTTTACAATATTCGTTTTGATCCAAGGAGCGTAAAGGGAGAGAAGGGGCGTAAAATCCTCAGAAGTGTCGTGCAGACTTATTTCGACAATATGGGAGAGCATATTCAGATTAATGTGGTAGACAATGATACCCTGCGTGCGGCCCAGAAAGAACCGGAGAAATATAGGAATCTATTGGTAAGAGTGGCCGGATATCTCGCATATTTCACGGAGTTGGACGAGGATGTGCAGGAAAGTGTGATTGCGAGGACTGCACATAATCCGTCATGTTAAAGGAAAGGATCTCCTATGTAGGAGGCATTCAAAGGTTTTCTGTAGAAGACGGCCCGGGAATCCGGACAACGGTCTTTTTGAAAGGCTGTCCCTTGAGATGTGCATGGTGTCATAATGCGGAATTAATAGATTTTTCTTATCGCTTAATGTATAAGAAAGAAAAATGTATCCACTGTGGCCAGTGTATCAGATCTTGCTCTAAGGGAGCATTAAAAATGGAAGCGTCCGGAATTTGGATTGAGGATGAAAAATGCAATGCTTGCGGGCAGTGTCTGGATGTGTGTGGTGCAGAAGCCTTGCATACAAAGGCCAGAGTCTATACGGTAGAGCAGCTAATGGTAGAGATTGAAAAAGACAGGGATTTTTATAAAAATTCAGGAGGAGGCCTAACACTGAGCGGTGGAGAAATCCTGTCTCATGCTGATTTTGCCCTGACAATCGCCAAAGAATGCAGAAAAAGAGGAATCTCTGTGGCAGCAGATACCAGTGGATTTGGAAAATACGAGGATCTGAAAGCGATCGCAGATGAGGCAGAAGTGATTTTGTATGATTTAAAACATATGGATCGGCAGAAGCATATCGAGCTTACGGGACAGGATCCGGAAAGGATATGGAAGAATCTGATCCGACTGACGGAAGAGGGAATGGGAGAGAAAGTGATCATTCGTGTTCCTTTCATTCATCAGATAAATGACGATCAGGAAAATGTTCAAAGGCTTTTGAAGTTTATGCTGAAGTACGGATTGAAGCATGTGGATTTTCTTCCATATCATAACATGGGGATCAGCAAAGCCAGAGAGCTTGGGCTAATACAAAAAGAATATGAAGCGCCCCCAGAGGCATATCTGGAAGAAGTACGAAATTTGTTTGTGAAAAATGGAATTATGACAGAATAATAACATAGATGTCCTTTGCGGTTTTTTCGTATATACTATACTTATGCTAAAAATATAGCCAGGCTGATTTTTGCCATAGGGAGGATATATATGGACACATCACAAATTCGTTATTATAGAGGGCTTTCGAAGCAGTATCCAAATGCGGTTTCGGCAGCGACAGAGATTATCAATCTGCAGGCAATCTTAAGTTTGCCAAAGGGAACCGAGCATTTTATTACAGACCTGCACGGTGAATATCCCCAGTTTCGTCATATTTTGCGGAATGCATCAGGTGCGATCCGCAGAAAAATTGACGACCTTTTTGGCCCGACCCTGCGTTCGGAAGAGAAAAAAGAACTTGCAGCCTTGATCTACTATCCAAAAGAAAAATTGGAACAGGTAGAGGATAAAGAAGGCGATATCCAGGAATGGTATCATGTGACCATTCACCGGATGGTTCTCCTCTGCAGGAGGGCTGCATCGAAATATACCAGATCTAAGGTAAGAAAATCCATGCCGTCGGAATTTTCCTATGTGATCGAGGAGCTTCTGAACGGCAGATACGAAGAGATGGATCAGGAGGCTTATTATAATGAGATCATTCATTCTGTTATTACGACTGGCAGAGCAAGAGAAATGATCATTGTACTGGCAAACCTGATTCAGCGTCTGGTGGTAGATCATCTTCATGTTGTCGGAGATATCTATGACCGAGGACCGAGTCCGCATCTGATCATGGATTCCCTGATGACCCATCATTCAGTGGATATTCAATGGGGAAATCACGATCTGCTCTGGATGGGAGCCGCATCCGGTTCGGCAGCCTGCACCTGTAACGCGATTCGTATTGCAGCGCGCTATGGCAATCTTCCGACGATCGAAGAAGGCTATGGCATCAACCTTTTGCCCCTGGCAAAGCTGGCACTGGAATATTATGGCAATGATCCCTGTGATCGATTTAAGGAGCAAAGCACCTATCAGGAACTGAAGGAGGCCAGCTATCTTTCCCTGGATACCAATCTGGAAGAAAAGATGCATAAGGCGATCACAGTCATTCAGTTTAAAGTGGAAGGTCAGATGATCTTAGCAAATCCGGAATTTAAGATGAATGACCGCTTGCTCTTAGATAAGATCGATTTTGAGAAGGGAACAGTAAAAATCGAAGGAAAAGAATATCCGATGCTGGATACGAATTTCCCGACGATCGATCCGGCAGATCCCTATAAGCTTACGGCACAGGAGGCAGAAGCGATTTCACAAATTCAGCAATCCTTCCTTCAGTGCGAGAAGCTGCAGCAGCATATGGATTTTCTCTATTCCCATGGTAGTTTGTATAAGGTATATAATGGAAATCTTTTATATCATGGCTGTGTTCCCCTTACTCCGGATGGAAAATTCAAGAAAGTAGAGATATTCGGTAAGAAATACAGTGGAAGGGCTCTTTACGAAATCCTTGACGAGTATGCGAGAAAGGGACATTATTCTACGGATCCGGAGGAGAAAAAACGCGGCGTAGATATGCTGTGGTATCTGTGGGAAAATCCCAATTCCCCGGTATTCGGCAAGGATAAGATGACAACCTTCGAGCGTTATTTTGTGGAAGATAAGGCCTTGCATAAGGAACCGAAAAATCCCTACTACCATATGCTTGATGATGAAAAGATGGCAGATATGGTATTGAAAGAATTTGGCCTGGAAGGACCGGACTGCCATATTGTTAACGGCCATATTCCGGTAGAGGCCAAGACAGGTGAGTCCCCGGTAAAGTGTAACGGCAAGCTATTGATCATTGACGGCGGTCTCTCCAGAGCTTATCAGTCCACAACGGGAATAGCGGGCTATACCTTGATCTACAATTCCCATTGCCTTATGGTGGCGGCGCATGAGCCTTTTACCTCAGTAAGAAATGCCGTAGAGCAGGGCAGCGATATTCGCTCAAACAGAATCATCGTGCAGCAGAATTCAAAGAGAAAGATGGTTGCGGATACCGATGTAGGAAAAGAATTGATAGAAAGCATAGAAGATCTGCGGGGGCTTTTAAAGGCATACCAGTCCGGTGTTATTAAAGAAAAAAGATAATAAGATAGATTGAAAGAAAGATAAATGAGGAAAAGCTAAGCAAGAAAAAGGAGAGCTGAGGAAAAAGAGGACATAAGTGAAAAAAAGAATTTTCTGATAAAGTGAAATTGACAATCACTGACAAGGGTATATAATTAGTTGGCGAATAAAGCTAGTTAAAAGTTTACCATTCGGAAGAGAAGCGTCCGAGTGGAAAAGTACCGCAGGAGGGTACTTTCCTGGAGCGAAAAAATGAAATATCTGAAACAGTTTATCATTATCCTTACGATTACCCTGATCGGTGAAGTCTTGAAGTATTTTTTGCCCTTGCCCATACCGGCAAGCATTTATGGCATGATCCTGCTCTTTATCTGTCTGATGAGCGGTCTGGTCAAGCCGGCAGATGTGAGAGAAACGGGCAATTTCCTGATTGAGATCATGCCGGTCATGTTTATCCCGGCAGGTGTAGGACTGATGACAGCCTGGGGCGTTTTAAAGCCGATTCTTTTTCCGGTATGCCTAATCACTGTGATCACCCTGGTGACGGTAATGGTTGCAACAGGTCGTCTTTCTCAAAGGATTTTGCGCAGGGAAGAAGGTGCAGAAAATGAGTGATTTTTTCAGTAATTCGGTTTTCGCAGGCGTTGTCCTCAGCCTTCTTTCTTATATGGTAGGCATATATCTGAAAAATAAATTAAAAATGGCTTTCCTGAATCCACTGCTGATCGCAATTATCATCTCGATTCTTGTTTTGGCAGCAGGGCATGTGGATTATGAGGTTTATAACAGCGGAGCCCAGTATTTGAGCTGGTTCCTGACGCCGGCGACGGTTTGTCTGGCGATTCCCTTATATGAGCAGTGGGAAATGCTGAAAAAGAATTACAAGGCAGTTGGCCTGGGATTGCTTGCGGGAACGGTAACCAGTCTGACCACGGTTTTGGTCTTATCGATCCTCTGCGGCATGTCTCATGAAGAATATGTTACCCTGCTTCCCAAGTCGATCACAACGGCGATCGGTATGGGCGTTTCGGAAGAGCTCGGTGGTTATGTAACGATCACAGTTGCTGTTATTGTCGTAACCGGTGTATTGGGAAATATTTTCGGAGAGCTGATCTGCAAGATCTTTAAGATTACGGAGCCGATTTCCAAGGGACTTGCCTTTGGTGCGGCATCGCATGCAATCGGTACGGCGAAGGCTATGGAACTGGGCGAAATTGAAGGCGCCATGAGTTCTCTGGCGATTGTGGTATCCGGTATTCTTACCGTGGTTTTATCCTCTGTTTATGCACAATTTTTATAAGAAGTGTTTTGGCGGTGCTCCGTAAGGGGTGCCGCTTTTGCGTGAACATACAATGTGAACACATAACGTGAACGCATAAAAGGAAGCATATTCCTCCAGGGACCGCT
>CAVFAT010000062.1:0-9462 GCA_963620785.1 Bacteroidaceae bacterium | reverse complement strand
GATGAATATCTGGTCCAGGAGCTGGAAGAAGAAAAGCAGTGGCTGGAGAAGCAAAATTTCTTCATCCAAAATTTTATTCTGATAAGGGCGATAGGTAACTTAAAATATTTATTACACTTTGCCTGACCTGATCTTTCATAAGAGCATGACAGGCATGAAATCCTTTTTTTACGATACGGTCTACATTGGCATTGTATTTTATTTATCCTCAGAGGATAGATGATGCGAATTGTCATATGCTCTCCGGATATCTTCCGGAAGCCCGTCCGGTGTTATGGACTTTACCCTGTCTTCGTTGCCATCTTTTATAGCCTGGGTGTAATACCAGCACTTGTAAGTGAGCATGTCCAAGGTCTTGTGCAGCTGCTGGATCTCTGCTTCAACGCGCTCTTTTTGCTTATGAATAAGCTCGAAACGATTGGAATAAGTGGCTGAACCTTCCGCACACCATTCCATAAAAAGCTTAATGTCTTTGATTTCAAGACCTGATTTCTTCAGGCATTCAATCACTCTGAGTGCTTCCATCTCATTATCACTGAATTTGCGAATGCCGGATTCTCGTTTGAGCTGCGGGAAAAGTCCCTGTTTATCGTAATAACGAAGCGTGGAAATGGGCAGATCAAACATTTCCGCTACCTGTCCAATTGTATACATAGCCTACCTCCAATTTTTTTGAAAAGTATCTTGACCTAAAGTTAGGTTCATGGATTAAACTTAATATAGCATATGAAATTATGTACTTCAAGATATGAAATCAAGGAAGAATAGTACAGCAATATTACAGCATATTGTAAAAAACTAATGTAAAACCTGAGGTAAAAAACTGAAGAAAATCGTTTGGAGGTAATGTCATGAAAATTGAAAATAAGGATGCTTTCGAGCAACGCAATATGTTTGGCAGGGGTGAAGCAAATACAGCCTATGCCAAGTATTTTATCGGGGAGTCATTCTTGAATCCGCTTACAGATCCGAAGAGCGGACTCTTTGCAGCCAATGTGACTTTTGAGCCGGGATGTCGTAATAACTGGCACATCCACCATGCAAAAAGCGGTGGCGGCCAGCTGCTTATCTGTACTGCCGGAGAAGGATGGTATCAGGAAGAAGGAAAGGATGCCATAAGTCTTCATGAGGGAAGTGTTGTGATGATTCCTGCAAATGTCAAACACTGGCACGGAGCAAAAGGAGACAGCTGGTTTTCCCATATTGCCGTTGAAGTACCCGGAGAGGAGTGCAGGAACGAGTGGTGTGAACCGGTAAGTGATGAGGAATACAGCAAACTAAAGTAATATTATAATGTAAAAAAGCGATTGCTGAGCTGAAAAAATTAGAAGCAATTCATGAAATAAGATACCAAAAGGATAAAGAGAATAGAGGAAAAATAGCATGAGCAAAATTGTTCAAACAGCCGGAAGAGACGCACTGGGGGAGTTTGCCCCGGACTTTGCACATTTCAATGATGATGTGCTCTTTGGGGAAAATTGGAACAACGAGGATATCGACTTAAAAACCCGAAGTATCATCACAGTCGTAGCACTGATGGCACAGGGGATTACAGATTCTTCTTTGAAATTTCATCTTCAGAATGCGAAAGATCATGGAGTGACAAAGAAGGAAATCGCAGCCGTTGTTACACATGTCGCATTTTATGCAGGATGGCCGAAAGCCTGGGCTGTATTTAATCTTGCAAAAGAGGTATGGACAGAGGAATAATCTGGAATAAGGGAAATAGTCTGGGTTTGCAGTTGTTTGAAAGAATCTTTGTTCATTGAATCAAAGAATAGGAGGATTTCAGAATATGACAATAAGAAAAGTAATGGCCCTGTGCCTGACCGGTATGATGACAATGGGACTTATGACTGCTTGTGGAAGCAGCAACAGCAATCAAGCATCTTCGACAGGCAGTGCTCAGTCAGAGACAAATGAAAGTTTGAGTGCAGATACAGAAGAAAAAGAGAATTCTGCTGGCACAGCGGAAAGTGCAGAAGGAACAGAGGAAGGAAAAACTCTGGTAGTTTATTATTCTGCTACCGGAACCACGAGGGGTGTTGCAGAAACATTAGCGAAGGTAACAGGAGGCGATCTATTTGAAATTGAGCCTGTGGAACCATATACAGAGGATGATCTTAATTGGTCGAACAATGAAAGCCGGGTATCAAGAGAACATGATGACGAGAGCCTACGTGATGTGGAGCTTGTATCAACATCCGTAGAAAATTGGGATTCTTATGATACGGTGTATATTGGTTATCCCATCTGGTGGGGCATCGCTGCATGGCCGGTTAATAATTTTGTAAAAGCCAACGACTTTACCGGAAAAACGGTAATACCCTTCTGTACAGCTGCTTCCTCAGAAATTGGTGACAGCGGAAATCTGCTTGAAGAACTGACCGGTACGGGCAACTGGCTGGATGGAGATAGAATCCAGGGTGATGCATCCGAAGATGACATCAGTGCATGGATAAGCGGATTGGGATTATAAAGATATGATGTAAGATAGAAAGCTCCGATCGTGATCAAAAATGGTAAAATTATAGAGAAACTTACGGGCGAGCATAAAGGAAAATAGTAGAATCCTGCAGCTTGCTAAGCTACTCTTACATTTCGTTTGCCCAAAACAGGACTCCCATAAAAGGTAAAATGCCCTTTATGGGAGTTTTTTTGCTATACTTTACTATATTAGGTAAGCTTTTCAAGACAGGAGAAACTATGGAAAAGGGAACAGTGAAACGAAAAATTTTCATATCAAACGCAATAATGGTTCTATTCGCTCTGATTATTTTTCTGTTGATCAATGTCTTTGTAATAAAAGTATATTCGGAAATAATTGAAGAAGAGCTTAAGACTGCTGTGGAACAGATGGTCAATGTGAATGAGATGAATGATCTGCTGAAGGGATTTACGGTTCGGAAAAATGAATTTTTTCTGATTTTTGGGGCAGATGGAATCCTTTGCATAGGAATTCTTTTTTTCATTAGCCAGCTTTTTACAAAAAAACTGACAGATCAGATTATGGTGCCCTTGGATGCATTAACAGAAGGAGCGAAAAGAATACAAAATCATGATCTGACCCAGAGTATTGAATATAGGGGTGAGATTGAATTTGAGAAGGTATGCTCTGCCTTTAATGAGATGCAGAAATCTATTTTGGCAGAGGAGGAAAAAAATCGGAAATATGAGAAAGCAAGAACCGATATGATCGTAGGAATTTCCCATGATCTTCGCACGCCGCTTACAGCAATCAAGGGAAGTATTAAAGGCCTGATAGATGGCGTTGCCTCCAAACCGGAGCTGGAGAAGAAATTCCTGGAAGCGGCTTATCGAAGAAGCGAGGATATGGATCATCTGCTGAACCGCTTGTTTTATTTTTCAAAGCTGGAAACAGGGAATATGCCGATTTCCTTACAAAAGATAGAAATATCAGCTTTTCTGCACAATTATGTAAAAGCAAAGCAGAAGCTTATGGATGCAGAGAAAGAAGAAATAAGGATAGATACGCATGAAATCACAGCAGATGTAGCGGTTGATCCGGAGCAAATGCAAAGAATATTGGATAATCTTCTGGAGAATAGCAGGAAATACGGAGAAAAGACTCCTTTGTTGATGGAGCTTACCTTACATAGAAGAGGGAAAGGCATATGCATTTGCTTCAAGGATAATGGAGTGGGTGTGCCGGAAGAAAAACTGCCTTATATTTTTGAAGAATTTTATCGTGGAGATGAGTCAAGAAATAAAAAAGAAGGGAACGGACTCGGTCTATATATTGTAAAATATCTGATGGAGGCAATGCATGGCAGGGTCTGGGCAGAAAATGCAGACGGATTGGCTCTTTATCTGGAAGTGCCTGTGACAGGGGAAGAAGGCGAGTAATAAAGATGGCAGACAATAAAAAAATTATGATTGTTGAGGATGATGAAGACATTAGCATGGTGGAAGAGGCTTATCTTGAGTCGGCAGGCTTTGAAACCAAAATTGTAAGAGATGGAACACTTGTCAGCTCAATGATCAAAGAAGAGAAGTTTGATTTGATCCTGCTTGATCTGATGCTTCCGGGAAAAAGCGGCTATGAAATTTGTCGGGAGATACGGGATCAGATCGATATCCCGATTCTTATGGTTACAGCGAGAAGGGAATCCGTGGACAAAATCAGAGGATTGGGGCTTGGCGCAGATGATTATATTGAAAAGCCCTTTGATCCTGCGGAGCTGTTGGCCAGAGTTCATGCAAATCTGAGGCAGTATGAGCGGCTGAAGAAGATGACGGGAGAAAAAAATGAGGAGCCGGAAGAAATCAGGATCGGTGATCTGCGAATTCTGCTTCATAGCTGGAAGGTCTATAAAGGAGAGCGGGAAATCAAATTTCCGAACCGTGAATTTGAAATCCTGAAATTTTTTGCAATGAATCCCAATATCGTTTTTTCTAAAGAACAGATTTTTGAAAAAATATGGGGATATAATTATATGGGTGATAGTGCAACCGTTATGGTACATATTAACCGAATCAGGGAAAAAATTGAGGACGACAGCAAAAATCCCAAGATTCTGGAAACAGTATGGGGAGCGGGATATCGTCTGAATAAGTAGAAAAGTTGGGAGATGTAAAGTATGTGGATATTTTATGCAATAGCTTCTTCTTTTTTTGCCGGAATTACGGCGATTCTTGCAAAATGCGGAATCAAGAAAACAGATTCAGATGTTGCAACAGCAATCCGGACAGTGGTGGTCTTGTTGTTTTCATGGCTCCTGGTAATGATTACAGGAACATGGTCCGGAATAAGGCAGATTGATGGTCATACGCTTTTATTTCTTGTCTTGTCAGGACTTGCGACAGGTGCATCATGGCTCTGTTATTTTCATGCCCTTCAGAAGGGGGATATCAACAAGGTTGTACCCATTGATAAGTCAAGCACGGTACTTTCTATTCTTATGGCACTTATTTTCCTTCAGGAAGGAATTTCAGGAGCAAAAATAGCTTCCATTATCCTGATTGGAATCGGAACCATGATGATGATAACAAAAAAAGACATAGAAGAAGGTTCAGAGAAAAAAGCTGGAGGCTGGATGCTTTATGCAGTCTTGTCAGCAGTATTTGCCAGTCTGACCTCTATTTTGGGAAAGATTGGAATTGAAGGGATTGATTCTAATCTTGGTACGGCAATTCGTACCACGGTTGTATTGTTTATGGCATGGCTCATGGTATTTGTTAGCGGAAAAAAGAAAGAAATAAAAAAGATAGAGAAGAAAGAATTCTGTTTTATCAGTTTGTCCGGGTTGGCAACGGGTGCATCATGGCTTTGTTATTATCGGGCTCTGCAAGAGGGACCTGCAAGTGTGGTAGTCCCGATTGATAAGCTGAGTATATTAATAACGATTGCCTTTTCATGGATTGTATTTCATGAAAGACTTACAAAGAAAGGGGCACTTGGTCTTTTGCTCATTACAGCAGGAACGGTGCTGTTGGCAATTACCGCCTGAAGGAGAATTGCTTTTCTACATAGAAAAAAGAATATGGTGTTTTGAAAAATTGAAAATTTAGGAATTGTTTAGAAAGAACCTCCTCTTTGTTTAATCTGCCCTAGTAAGATGAGCGCAGAAAAGAAAGAGGAGGTTTCTATATGTTAAAAGAAGGAATCGGCGGATTTTGCATGGCATTGGCAGACAGTGTGCCCGGCGTATCAGGAGGAACGGTTGCATTCATCATGGGATTTTATGATCAGTTTATCGGTTCAATCCATGATCTTGTTTTTGGCAAAATTAAGGAAAAGAGAGCGGCTTTTGGATATCTGGCAAAATTGGGCATCGGATGGATAATCGGAATGTTTCTGGCAATTCTTATTTTGTCAGCAATGTTTGAGAGCCACATATATACTGTTAGTTCTTTGTTCATAGGATTTATCGCTGCTTCCCTCCCTTTGATTGTAAAAGAAGAAAAAGACAGCTTTTATGAAATAAAAAAGGGAATTGGCTTTTGTTTCTTGGGAATTGCACTTGTTGCGGGAATTACCTGGCTGAATGGAAGAGCCGGAGTGACAAATATGGATTTGAGTCATTTTTCCATCGGATTGGGAATCAAATTGTTTTTGATTGGAATGATTGCAATTTCTGCAATGTTTTTGCCGGGAATTTCAGGTTCCACTCTTCTCCTGATTTTTGGTGCATATATTCCGGTAATTTCAGCTGTTCGGGGTCTTATGGGAATGGATTTTTCCTATCTGCCCAGTCTTGTTTTCTTTGGTTTTGGTGTATTGGCCGGTGCTGCTACGGTAGTAAAGGGGATCCAAGTCTGCCTTGAAAGATTTCGCCCGCAGACGGTTTATATGATCCTGGGCATGATGCTTGCTTCCTTTTATGCAATTGTACAGGGCCCAACTACATTAGAAATCCCAAAGGCAGCGATGAATTTGGGAAATTTTCAGCTGCTGCCCTGTATGATAGGTATGGTATTGGTAGCTGGAATGCAGTTGGTAAAAGAAAAAATTTAGAATATGCAAAGTGAATCGAAGCTTTTTAGCTTTTGGATCATTTTTAAAACATAGAAAATTAAAATATAGAAAACATAGGGATGGATGAGCCGAACGCAGGTCATCTATTCCTATGTTTTTGTCGTATAGGAAGGAAGTAGGAAGGAACTAAGGGATATTGATATTAAAATAGGGGTATGTTAGAGTTTAAGGTAATGTTTTATCTGCAGGAAGAGTGATCCCTGCAGAGCAGAAAGAGGAAATGAACAAGATGAATATAAAAAAAGTAGCAGTTCTGGGAGCGGGGGCAGTAGGCTCCTATCTGATTTGGGGACTTTCCGATAAAGAAGATCTTGAATTTGGAATTGTAGCAAGTGGAGCTAGGCGGGAACGATTAGTAGATCAGGGCTGTAGGATCAATGGCAAAAACTATCATCCACAGGTCTGGACCCCTGAGGAAGCAAAAAATGCAGATCTATTGATCGTGTCTTTGAAATATGGAAGTCTTCGAGCTGCTTTAGAGGATATAGAGACGATTGTGGGAGAAAATACCATCGTCATGAGTCTGATGAACGGAGTAGACAGCGAGGAAATTATTGCAGAGAAGATTGATAAAAGTCATATTTTATATTCCTTCATTAAAATAGCTTCTCAAAAGAAGGAGGATGGCTATCATTTTAATTCGAAAGCAACGGTCGGCATTTATTTCGGAGAGCAGAAAGCTCCCTATGACAGTGAGCGGGTGAAGGCAGTAAATGCACTTTTCGAAGATACCGAGCTGCATTGGACGGTTACAGAGCATATTCAGGAGGAAATCTGGGGAAAGTTCAGGCTAAATGTCTGCAATAATCTTCCTCAGGCAATCCTGGGAGTAGGTGTTGGCTGCTATGAGGACAGTGCACATATGGCGGCAATCCGTGAGGGGCTAAAGCAGGAGCTTCTGGCAGTTGCAGGGGCAAAAGGAATCAATCTGGATCTGATCGATGAAAAATTAAGCAAGGGAAGTGCGGTCAAAGCCTCAGCAAAATATTCTACCCTGCAGGATCTGGAAGCAGGACGGCATACGGAGATCGACATGTTTTCCGGAGCCATAATCCGAATGGGCAAAGAAGTGGGGATTCCAACTCCATATAATGAATACACCTATCATGTCATTAAAGCATTGGAAGAAAAAATTGATGGAATTTTTGAATATACCGGAGAAAAAGACAGAATCTCCTGGTCAAAATAGTAGACAGGGAAGGTAGAGCAGATATGTATAGCGTTTTACTGGCTGTAAAAAGCAAACAAATTTTACAGGAATTAAAGGAGCTGCGCATCTGGGGAGATGTTACGGGATTTGAGATCAGTGAAATTACATCCGATTTTGAGCAGCTGACAGAAAAACTGAAGGAAGAGCGCTATCATATGCTTTTTTTGGAGGCATCAGAGGATACCCATGTATTACCTATCATCCGGACCATAAAAAAAGAAAAATTATGCAAGGCGGTGGCAGTCGTCTGTCAGAATCCGGATTTTAAAACCGTAAGAAAAAGCTTTTTGCTGGGCGTGGATGATTATCTGGCGTCTCCCTTTGAGATTAGCCAGTTTATTACCCTCTTCAGCAGAATTGAGAACAAGGAGCATGGAAAGCAGGCTCAGGAAATCTGCAAGCAGGAGGAGCTGCTGGGGTATTTTGAACATAGCGATCCGGCGATAAAGGATTGTCTTGACAAGCTTTTGTATGCGGCTTTATCGGAATATATGGATCTTTCAGAATCCCTGGATTATCTGAAGCGAATCATTGGCAGTGTGATGAATGAGCTTTTTGAAAACAATGCCTGGCTGAGCAATTTCTTTGAGGAGTCTGATTATATTCCGGAGGAGGAAGCAGATTCTGATTACGAAGAACTCATTCAGAAGAGTGTCGATTCCTTTTATGACTTTTTTAGGGAATTTACGGAGCTCTATCCTCTGCATGGAGATGGCGTGGAAGAAATTCTTCTTTATATTCTGGCAAGACCGGATGGGGATTTGCGGCAGAAGACGATTTCAGAAGAACTGCATATGAACCGCTCTTATATGAGTATGATTTTTGCAGCCCAGTCAGGGTTGAATTTTGTTGATTATATCAATATTGTCAAAATGAAAAGGGCGGCTTATCTTCTTAAGCATACCGATCTAAAGATCATTGATATTGCCGGAACTCTGGATTTTAAAGATATGGGATATTTCCTGAAGAAATTCAAGGCAAAATTTGGAGTTACGCCATCTCAGTACCGGATTCCGGAGACTTATGATTTCCAGATTTAATGTTTGCGAGAAGGCTATATAATAAAAAAAGCGAAGAATCTGCAAATGCCAACACCACATAAGGATGTTTTAATGTAACGGCACACGGCACCAAATGATTTACGATGTCATTTGGTGCTTTCTTTACAGATTTCGTCCCTGGTACTGTATTGTTACTACATAAACGATTTTATGTGGCTCATCAATGCGGAAAATAGCGATGTAGTTATCAATCAGTAACTGTCTGTAACCCTTTCCGGCATATCTGCCTTCGTTTCGCTCTTGGTGAGACTGTGGAAAGGTATCTAGGCTTAAAACAGCTTTCTTAATTCGGTCAACTTGTCCCTTGGCATTTTCAGGAGCCAATTTCTCATTTGCGATATATTCGTAAATGTGGTCTAATTCACGGATTGCTCTGGGGTTGACTTTTACCTTGTATTTATCCAAAATGTTTTTTCTCCAATTCTGCAAAAACGATTTCTGCATCAACAGCTTCTGCTCCGTTAGCAATTTCCTGCTCGGACTCGAAGATTGCTTGGTCGATGCGATTCATTCTTGCGAATTTATCATACAATTCACTGCTCATTATAACCAAGTCGCTATATCCGTTTTTGGTGATAAAAATAGGCTCCTGTTCCTTGTGTGCGATATTGGAAATCTCGGTTGTATTGCGTAAATCCTTAATAGGCATAATAAGTGGCATAATGCTTCACTCCTTTCTTTGACACAATTAT
>CAVFAT010000061.1:0-10412 GCA_963620785.1 Bacteroidaceae bacterium | reverse complement strand
GCTGCTTCCTCTGAAATTTCTCTTTTCTTTCTTCGCATTGCTCTAAACATATTTCTTCTCCTTTTCAACACGCTTTATTGATGCGCCGGTGTCATTATACCATATCCCAGAGCGTAGCGATGGGATGCACGAGGCGCTAAGCGTTCTGAAAGAACGCTTTTTAATTGCGCCGTGTCCTTGGACCATATCCCAGAGCGAAGCGATGGGATGCACTTCTTCTGCTGGACGATAAAAATGGTGAATGCTAAACTATTTGTATATACATTTTTTCGAGAAAAGCCATATTAATCAGTATTTTCATAGAAAGGAGTTCATATTATGCGTCATCAATTCGAGCATCTGCTCTCTCCTCTTGTAATCAGAGGGCATGTTTTAAAAAACCGGATGATTTCCTCCAGCTGTCTGCCGCATTTTCTGCAGGGACCCGAAATTTTTCCCTCAGAGTCTGTCATCAGCTTTGTAGAAAATCTGGCCAGAGCCGGATCATCTCTTGTTACAATTCCTGACCGATTTGACAATACCCGTCATCTCCCGATGGAAGATGTAAAGCGTGGCCCCTGCTGGGATCCATCCGATCCCAGCGTTGACAACTATCTAAGTGCTATGGTGGAAGCAGTTCATTTTCAGGGTTCTCTGATCTCTGCCCAGCTTTCCAAGTTTCACTCCATCCCACGGGATGTCGGCGTCTATGCACATAAAGGCATCTACCGTCCCCAGATGATGCTGGATCTTGATGATCCCGGTCCCGGTCACATTGCCGACTCCGGTCCCTTTGCCCCCATTCCCCTTCAGGAAATGAATCGCGATCAAATGGATGCTGTTATCAATGAAATCAGCGAACGCGCTTCCTATTATAAATGTGTCGGCTTTGATGCTGTCTGTCTGCATTTTGCCTATCAATACAATGTTCTCGCCTGCTTTCTCAGTAAGGAAAGCAATAAACGAAACGATGAATATGGTGGCAGCCTTGAAAACCGCGCCCGCTTTCCTCTTGAAATCGTAGATGCAATCCGCAAAGCCTGTGGAGAGAGCTTTCTGATTGAGTTGCAAATCAGCGGAGACTGCATGAGCGAGGAAGACCTGCTGGACTTTGCAAGGCTCTGCCAAGGACGAGTGGATATTCTCCAGCTTCGTCTGAATGATATGGATCATTCGCATGCCACTGCCTATAACTACAATGGTCATGATATTCCGCCCACTTTAAAATTTGCAGAAGCAATCAAAAAGGCCGGTATTCAAATCCTGACCGCTCCCAATGGTGGCTTTCACAATCCGGAAATGAATGAAAAACTTCTTGCGGAAGGCAAATGCGATCTGATTTCTATGGCAAGACCTCTCCTCTGTGACGGCGACTATCTGAATAAGATCATTGACGAGCGGACAGATGAAATCCTCCCCTGCCTTCACTGCAATAAATGCCATGAGCATGTACATGGCAGCTTCATCTCTGCCTGTGCAGTCAATCCGACAATCGGCCTCGCCCATCGTCTTGACAAAATGTCAGAAACGAAAAAGGGCGGCAAAAAAGTTGCCATTATCGGCGGTGGTCCTGCAGGTATGCGTGCTGCTCTCCTTCTTGCTGAGCGGGGAAATGAAGTATTCCTCTACGAAAAGGCGCCGGTCCTGGGCGGCCAGCTCCTTCATGCCGATTATCCGGAATTTAAATGGGCACTGCGGGAATACAAGGATAAACTGATCTATCTCTTGGAGAAGAAAAAAGAGATCCACATTTATTTGAATACGGAGGCTAGTCCGGAACTGATTGATAAAGAAGGCTTTGATGCAGTTATTACTGCACTTGGAGCCAAAGAAAAACTGCCGAAGATCGATGGCATAGAAAAAGCCTCTGTCCTTACACCTCTTCAGGTCTATGGACATGAGGCTGCGCTTGGCCATAAAGTTGTCCTGGTCGGCGGCTCCGAAAGCGGAACCGAAACAGCTATGTATCTTGCAGAAGCCGGCCATGATGTGACCGTCCTGACCCGCAGCCCGCATCTGGCCGAAAATGCCTGGTGCGTCCATGCCTATTCTCTCATGAAAAGGCGCTGGCAGGCTGAGGAAGGCTTTCATGGCATCACCAATGCAAAAACCATCCATATCGCAGATGGGCTTGTCACTTATCTGGATCCTGAAGGCGAGCATGCCCTATCCTGCGATAGTATTGTCGTATCCGGTGGCGTGGAAGCCCGAACAGAAGAAGCTCTTGCCTTTTCTTCCTGCGCAAGGCGCTTCTACAATATCGGAGACAGCAACCAGCCAGGAAATGTCCGCTCCTGCAACCGTATGGCTCTTGCCGCCGCATTAAAGCTTTAAAATAAGTCCAAGGTATTGTCCAGATACAAGGCTTCCCTTACATGGATATGATATTCCGGCTTGGTCATATAATAGAGGATAAATTCCAAAAGAAGAGCACTTCCCAGACTCCGGCCTTCAATCTTAAAATTGCAAAAGCCTCTGGGAAGATAGCTCTTCTGAATATCTTCTATCCCGATAAAGCTAGGATTTTCCATTGCCTTAGAAAAGCGGTAGCCCTCGCTTGCCTCTTCCGACCTGCAATAATGCTCCTCTCCCTCTTCTCCCAAATTCATCCGGCTGACTGCCTCATAACACTTCTTTCTGTCTCTGCAGGTAAAATCACAGCACTCATTACAAAGAAATTCCAGTTTCCTCTTCTGCTCTTCCGACAGACAATCCAGCTTCTCCCAGCTTTTATTCAGACGAAAATCCGCCGTAACATAACGAAATTCTTCCCGATCCAACTCCTTCCTCAGATCCTGAAAATCCGTCAGAACTTTGGTTGTGGAAGAAAGGAAATAAAGCTTTGGATAGGCTTTTTTTAAATAGCTCAGCAAAAGCTCGGAATGAAGGATGATACCGTTTTCCAGTTTTCCTTTTTCAAGCAGACTGCAGAGCCGATTGCATTTTGCATCCGCAAGATGCGCCTCCCGAAGGAGGGAATTGCTAAAGGTCAAACGGGCAGAGATGCCATATTCCTGCGCAAGCTCCAACACCCCTTCCGGATCATGCTCGCCATAGCCTGCCCGGCCGCCTCCCCATAAGCAGTCTGCCGGTGCTCCATAGAGGGAGCCGATCTCACACCAGTCATAAAAATATTCCCTGTGTTTCCTGTAAAGAGGGAAAAAGGCTCTGTAAAAATCATAAAATTCAAAAAGACCAGGCAAATGAAAAATTGCCTTCTTTTCATTGAAAAGACTTTTCTTTTCTATCATAAATTTCTGCCATAAGCTTGTTTCCTATTGAAGCTTATGATTCCTCTTGTCCAATATAGTTTTCATCCAGCTCATCCTGCAGAATGCTAACTGCCCAGACAGCATTGGATTCTACCGTGCTCTCGCATACACCGTAACCGGTTCCTTTGGCTTCTACGGTTTTTCCATCTCCCTGATAGATCACCACATGATGAACGATTCCATTTGTCGCATAGAAGATCAGATCTCCCGGCTGGGCCTCTGATACCGGAATCTGCGTTCCGGCCGTAGACTGATATGCAGAGGATCTTGGAAGAGAATAGCCAAAATGACCATATATGCCCATAGCAAAACCGGAGCAGTCACAGCCCTCTGTCAGAGAAGTTCCGCCGAAGATATAAGGCGTTCCCAAAAACTGCTTGGCATACTCCAAAAGTTCCTGACGAATGGAAATATAAGGAGAGCCCTCCTGAACAGAATTCTTGCTATAATATAGAGCCTTATTTTCGGAAGGATCCACCAACTCATCTGCCAGCTGATAGCTGTCCTCCCCTTTTTCTGTTACTTCTTCCTGAACCTGCTGAGAAGCATCCAGATCTGCTTTTGAAATGAAACCTCTGACATCCGCAGATTCTACGTAAAGCCAATCCTGATCAACTTCCTGAATAACATAAGCAAGTGAATCCTTTGACAGTTCACCGACCTTATTGCTGTCCTCATCGGTCTCTTCGTAGATATTTGTATGATCCGCCTTTGCTAATGCATAGGTCTTCTCGATCACAGGATCCTCGCTTGTTCCCTTATAATCGGCATAAGCTGCATTCTCATAGGAGGGAAGAATCTCTTCTGCAAGAACTGCCTCCTCCCGGACATTGCTATTTTCTTTTGCCGCCTTCTCTCCTAAGGCTTCATAAATAAAATCTGCCGTTTTTTCTCCTACCAGAGAAGCAGAGAGAATATAGCCACGAACATTTCCGGATTCTATATAAAGCCAGTCTCCCTTATCCTGCAAAATATAGCAAAGACCGCCTTCTTCCAGACTGCCGACAGCATCCGCATCCTGAGAGCAGGCACTGTAGACCGTCAGCTCTTCCTTTGCAAAAGCGTACTGCTCTTTTACCTGATAAAAGCGAAAATCCGATGCGTGACTTTCTACATGGGTAATATTCTGCTCTGCGAGAAGCTCCTCATTGGTCTTGGTTGACTCCTCGATTGCCTTACGCCAGGCCTCGTAAGAGCCTTCCTCCAAGGCCTTCTCTTCTTCTTCGGCTGCCTCAGAAATAGCTGACTTGTTTTCCTCACTTGTTCCAGCCGCTGCGGTATCTTCGCTGCCTGTAGCTTTTTCGGACTCCTTACTGCTGTCTGTCTTTCCGGCTACCGAAGAATCCTCTCTTGTCTTGTCCTCAGCTGAACCCTGACTCTCATCTGCCTTACTCTGACCATCTCCCTGGTCCGTTTTGCCTGCAGTTTCAGTGTTTTCGATATTTTCTGTATTCTCTGAATCGGTATTTGTATCTGCTGTATCAGAACCTGTCTGCGTATCCTGTCCTTCTGTCGTCTGCTCCTCCGCAGCAAGGCCTCCTTCTGTAACTGCCTCCGCAAAAACGGCATTTGCCGAAGAAAAAGCCAGAAGTGCACACAAGAGTCCTGTCAATAGTTTCTTTCTATGCATTCTTTTCTCCTGATTAGTGTTCTAAAACTAGTTCATATCATAGCACCATAAAGAAAGAAAAAGAACCGATTCCTGCAGTTTTTTACATTTTTTTCACGAATGTTTCCCGCACGTTACCAGCCTCTCGCCGCTTTACATATATTTTACATTTCGTAGGTCGCATATTTTACATCCTTCTCTTATGCTTTATTACTGGTGCATTAGGCACATCATATCATAATCAATAAATACGGCATCCGGGAGGGATATTATGCCAAATACTCAGGAAAAATATCGTTACACACAAAATAGGGAATTAAGCTGGCTGCGTTTCAACCAGCGTGTACTGGAGGAGGCCGCAGATCCTGCTGTTCCGGCCTTAGAAAGACTGAAATTTGTTTCTATTTTTTCCAGCAATCTGGATGAATTCTTCATGGTTCGTGTCGGCAGTCTCTTTGATCTGGCCCGCATGACACCAAATGATAAGGACAATAAAAGCGGCTGGACACCATCTGAACAGCTTGAGCAAATCTATCATACCGTTCCCGGTCTTCTGGCCATGAAAAAGCAAATTTATTCCGCTGTTATGGAAGAGCTTGGCAAAAGCGGCATTCAGGATGTCCAGCCGGAAAGTCTGGATGCAGAAGATTTGAAGCTGGTAAACCGTTTCTTTAAATCAGAGCTTCTGCCCATTCTTTCTCCGATTCTGATCGGACCCAATCATCCGGTGCCCCACTTTATCAATAAAGGACTCTACACCGCTGCCCTGCTTGAAGACAAGAAAGGACATCAGGCCATCGGCATCGTTCCCCTGCCGGAAAGCCTGCCGCCTCTTCTCCTTCTTTCCGATGGAAAGCGTTTTGTCAGAAGTGAAAATATTCTTTTGCGCTGGATGCCGGCCTTGTTTGACGCCTATTCCGTAAAGGAAAGCTGTGTTATCTGCGCAACAAGAAATGCCGATATCAGCTTTGATGATGAAAAGTTTGATGATAATGAAGAGGACTTTCGCCGTCAAATGAAAAAGCTCTTAAAACAGCGTGATCATCTGGCAGTTGTCCGTTTGGAGCTGAGCAGTTCTGTTTCCAAGGAGTTTCAGAAAAGCCTGTCCGATTTGGTTCGAACCGCTTCCGATCATATCTTTGTGGACAGCTGTCCTCTCAATATGAGCTATGTCTTCCGCCTGATCGGAGAACTGCCGAAAGAAATTTCCCAGAGGCTTCTTTATCCGGATCATCATCCCCGCTATGTTGCTGATCTGCAGAAGGGGCAGTCTATGATCAGCCAGATACAGAAAAGAGATCGTCTCCTCTTCTATCCCTATGACTCGGTTGAGCCATTTCTTGCTCTTTTGAATGAAGCGGCAGACAATCCTCAAGTTCTTTCCATTAAGATCACCATCTACCGTCTGGCCTCTTCCTCTAAAATCGCCCAGGCACTCTGCCGGGCCGCAGAAAATGGCAAGGAGGTTCTTGTCCTGATGGAACTTCGTGCCCGTTTTGATGAGGAAAACAACCTGGCCTGGTCCAAAATGCTCGAAGAATCCGGCTGTCAGGTCATCTATGGAGCCGAGGGCTTCAAATGTCACAGCAAGATCTGTCTCATTACCCTTCGTTCCCATAATAAGACAAGCTATATTAGCCAGATCGGAACCGGCAATTATAATGAAAAGACCAATGCCATGTATACCGACCTGAGTCTGATGACTTCTGATCCTGCCATCGGAGAAGACGCTTCTGCCTTCTTCCGGAATATGCTGGTCAACCGCTTAGATGGAGAATACAAGGAACTCTGTGTCTCTCCCTATGGCATCAAATCCATGCTTCTGCGGGAAATCGATCAGCAGATCAGCCTCGGAAAGAATGGCTATATCTGCATCAAGGCAAATTCCGTCACAGAACGCGATGTCATTAATAAGCTGGCCGAAGCTTCCACAGCCGGAGTTGAGATTCAGCTCATTATCCGCGGCATTTGCTGTGTTCTGCCGGGAATTGCAGGAGAAACAGAAAATATTCATGTTACCAGCATTGTCGGACAGTTCCTGGAACATGCCAGAATTTACCAATTCGGTAAGGACAGCTCTGCCAAATTTTATATTTCCTCTGCTGACCTCATGACCAGAAATCTGAACAGGCGAGTGGAAATTGCCTGCCCGGTTCATCAGCCCCACCTTTGTGATCATCTCCGCTGGATCTTAGAATCCCAGATGAGAGATACCGCAAAGGCCAGCACCATGCTTCCGGACGGCACTTACTGCCGGAAACACAGCGCAGTCCTCTTCGACTCCCAGGATTATTTCATTCATGAGTGTCCCAATCTGCCGGAGGTGGAAGAAACAAAATCTCTCGGCTTACTGCAGTGGCTGAAAGGTATTTTCTCCTCTAAATAATTTTCTAACGATAAACCCCCGACAAGCCCAGTAAATGGGCATTGGCGGGGGCTTATTATGTCAGATTTTAATTTCCTTATTCTCTGCTTGCTTTTCTTTCGAAGTATAATAAACGGGCTTTTCTTTCTGCTTTATCTTTTCAATACGCTCCTCACTTAACGATCCTTACTTGAAATACTTAATGTTGGTATTTATAAAATCTATAAACTTCTCTTTTTTTTCTTTGGACAGGTTATTTATATCCATAAGACTTTGTATATATTGATATTCTGTATTATGTTTGTAATTGCCTTTCAAAGAGTCAATGCTTACGCCTAATGCGCAGGCAATATTGTCTATTGTTGAAAAGCTGGGCATACTTTCACCACGTTCGATTTTCCCTAGAAAGTTTTCCGTCACGCCGACCATTTCTGCCAATCGCTCTATCGTCAGTAACTGCCGTTTGCGTTCTGCTCTGATGTTTTCACCCATAATCTTCGTATCGATCATTATTTATTCTCCTTTGGAGCATTTTGTAGGGGAATATATTCGCCTTTAAATTCCTGCTAGTCGTTTTTATATTGACTAATAGGAACTCTTCTTCAATTATAGCTTCTTCAATTATATTTATAAAGTAATATTTTGTGCTATAATATGAATTTGGAAATAATAAGAAGCGTGCCAGGCACGCTTCTTATTATGCTTGCATTATATTTACAAAATACACCAACTATAACTGTTACAAATCTTTGGTGTATCTCTCACACAATTAATTTTTTGGAGGATTATCATGGAGGATATTAGTTCGCAAAATCCGAAACACGTATTTCGGGGAGAGCTTGCTTTATTGATCGTTATTTTAATGAACAGCTTTGGCGTTGTTCTCATGCTTTATTCCGGTTCCGGCATATCGGCAATTTCAAGCGTACCCTATGCTTTTTCAGAGGTATTTCCCGCACTCAGCCTGGGAACCTGGACCTATATTTTTCAGGCTCTTCTGATTGCCTCCCTCATGATAATGAGACGACGCTTTGTTCCGGAATATCTCTTCAGCTTCGTTGTTGGTTTTGCCTTCAGCATGATGCTGGATTTCTACGAAAGCTGGATTTCGATTCTGCCTTATACTCCCTTGGCAAGGATCTGCTATTTTGTGATCAGCTACCTCATGATCTCCCTTGGAATCGCACTTTCCAACCGCTGCGGACTTCCTATTATTCCAACGGATCTTTTCCCAAGAGAATTATCCCAGATCAAGGACTTTAAATATTCTAAAGTGAAGATTTCTTTTGATGTAATCTGCCTGGCTACCACTGCACTTATCACCTTTATCGGAATTCATCAGATCAAAGGTCTTGGTATCGGCACTGTTGTTGCCGCCTTTACCATGGGCAAATGCATTGGATTTGTTGGCGAAAAGCTGGATCAGCATTTCACCTGGAAGGTTACACAGAAATTGCGATTTGCACATTAACTACGGGCACAGACATCGCCGTGTTACGATCCCTGAAATACATCAGCTGCGGGTCGCAGTTCTTAAACAGGATTGTAAGCTAAACTATTATTTGAACCCTCTTGACCTTTCCCATGAAGCATGATATAAATTAACTATTCGCTCGGAGGGCGAGTTGTTCAGAGAAACGACAGCCGGACAAGAGACAGACTGAAATGTCTGTTTCTTGTCCGGCTTTTTTGTTTGAAGGAGGAATGAAACATGGACTTTCTGAACGGAAGAATCAAACCGATGTATCTGAAATACCTGGCGGCGGCTTTTGGTAGTGCCATGATCACATCGGTATATTCCATAGTGGATACGGCAATGGTCGGGCAGTACCACGGACCGCAGGGAACGGCGGCGTTGGCGGTTGTAGCACCGGTATGGAACATTATATACAGTCTGGGGCTGCTTATGGGAATTGGCAGCAGTGTAATTTTCAGCACAAAGCGCGGTGCTAAAAATCAAGACGGAAGCGAAAATCAATATTTCACATCATCGGTGATCGGCGCGGTGATTTTATCCATTTTGGCATGGATCGGGATTATCTGCTTCGAGCGCCCGATTCTGACCTTCTTCGGTGCAGATGAATCGCTGCTTGTGATGGCGCAGGAGTATATGCGTCCCATCAAGTATGTTTTCCCGCTCTTCCTGTTCAATCAGATGCTGGCGGCATTTCTGCGTAATGACTCAAATCCCGGTCTTGCGACGCTCAGTGTGCTGTCTGGTGGTATTTTCAATATTTTTGGTGATTACTACTTTGTATTCACCTGCGATATGGGTATCTACGGTGCCGGTCTTGCAACCGCTATCGGTGCCGGCATTTCGTTTCTTGTAATGCTGACACACTTTTTCAGCCACAAGAATACACTTCGCATAGTAAAGCCCGAAAATCTCCTGCAAAAGCTACAGGCGATCACTGTCACGGGCTTTTCCACCTTCTTTATTGACGTGGCAATGGGTATTTTGACTGTGCTCTTTAACCGCCAGATTATGAAATACCTCGGTTCAAACGCACTGGCAATTTACGGTCCCATTATTCAGATCAGTACCTTTGTCCAATGCTGTGCATACAGCGTCGGCCAGGCGTCTCAGCCGATTATTTCCACAAACTTCGGTGCAGGCAAGGGAGAACGTATCAAAGAAACGCTTCGTCTGGCGCTTTGGACAACGGTATTCTTCGGCGTGTTCTGGACAGCGCTCAGCATGATGTGTCCGAATGTCTATATCCGTATTTTCATGGCACCCACGCCGGAGATACTGGACATGGCTCCCTCCATTATCCGCACCTATGCGTTATCTTTCCTGCTGCTGCCATTCAACATCTTCTCGACCTATTATTTTCAGGCAATCATGAAGCCGAAGGCAGCGTTCCTTGTTTCGGTGGCGCGTGGACTTGTCATCAGCGGCATTTTGATCATGCTTCTTCCTGCTCTGGTCAGCGCCGATGCAATCTGGTTTGCGATGCCGATCACGGAGCTCCTGGTTATGCTCTACGCCGCTTCGACGATCATAAAATAAATTTTCTTCTGATTTTTTTCTGGAATCCCTTGACCTAAACTTAACTTTAAGTTATAGACTTGACACAAACTTACATATGCAGATTATCATTGTCTCGTGAAAAATCAACAGGAGGAATGAAAAATGAACAGACCTTATATTTTTTGCCATATGATGACATCCCTTGATGGAAAA
>CAVFAT010000060.1:0-11971 GCA_963620785.1 Bacteroidaceae bacterium | reverse complement strand
AGTAAGCTTCTGTGCTTCCTCTGCTCGCCTGACCATAAAAGAGTTTATTCCCAGATCAATATATATGCAAGAGAAGATTTTCTTTTTTGTCATGTTTTGTCATGATTGCATGCTTATGCGATCAATCGCGGATTCTCGCAATGGCCCTCTAACTGGCCCTAAGATTATGATATCCGGCCACATCTTTTTAAAAGTAAAGCCCAGAAGCAATTTGCCAGAATCCAACCGATTCCTGTTGCAAAGGCCACTGCTTGCAGTCCAAACAAAGGAAAGAGGAGCCATGAGAAGATCACGCGGATAAGGATATGGCTGCTTGCACCAATAAAGGGGATTAACACTTTTCCTATACCATTGTAATAACCGGTAAAGGTATTTCCGCTATAGCAGAAGATGTAAAAAAAGGAAATGATCTGCAAATATTTTATGCCTTCATGAAATGCCCTGCCGCTATTACTGCCAAGCATTAAGGCAATGGTCTGCGGTGCCAATAAAAACAGCAAAGAAGCTGTCACCAAACCTGTTCCGATAAGCCATGCCAACGAACAGCGAAAAGTTTTCTTCACTCTCTCCTGCTTTCCGGCACCGTAATTTTGCGCAGTGAGAATGGAAGTAGAACTTGAACCGCTGCTTCCGATTGAATTAACAAATCCCTCGATCCTGGTCGCTGCTGTATAAGCTGCGATAACCTCTGTTCCACCTGTATTTACCGCTCCCTGAACCAGCATTTTTCCAAGATAAAGACTGCTCTGATGAAGACTAGTGATGAGTCCCGTTTTCAAGGATTTGCGGATTTTCCCTAATTTGCACACACAATCTCCTCTTCTTAAAAGCATCTCCGGCTGCTGCTTTTTCAGATAGAGAAAACAAAAGAAAGCAGATATCATCTGGGTAAAGGCTGTTGCAATAGCCGCTCCCTCAATTCCTTTCTGTGCTTTGGCAACCAGAAGAAGATCCAGGAGCAAATTTGACATAACAGATAGAGCCAGGACATAAAGTGCTGCTTTTGTATTTCCGGATGCCCGGAGAAGGGAAGCAAAGAGATTATAAAGAAAAACCGCGGGAAGACTCAAAAAAATCCAATGCAAATAAGAGGCTACATAGGCCTGCAGTTCTGCCGGTGTTTGTAAAAGCCCCAGCAAAGGCTGCATTCCAAATATACCAAGCAGCATGAGAAGAATAGTGGTTCCCATACCGGCGATCAAGGCACTAAAATGCTGGGCCCGAAACTCTGACATATCCCTTTGTCCGTAGGCCTGTGCAAACAATATCGTAAAACCATTGCAGCAGCCGACCAGGGCAAATAAGAAAACATTCATGGCTGTTCCGGCAATTCCGATTGCAGCAAACTCTTCTGTTCCGGCAAAACGACCGATGACAAAAGCATCGATCGTATTATAAAATTCCTGTAATATATTTCCTGCAATCAAAGGTGCCGCCAGACTTATCAGATAGGCAGAAAGATTTCCTTGTGTAAAATCCTTTTTCTTTTCCAATTTAGTTGCCTCTTCTCTTCTTCTCATTACTGAATATTCATCAAATACCGATCTTTTCATCTTCGTAACAATATTTTCTATACGAACTGCACAAAAAGAAAGAATACCTCGCCAAGGGAGTAGGGGACGAAGCATTCTTTCCTTTATCAAAATTTTAAGAGATTTTCACTTTCTTTTCTATGATTTTATCAAAGCCATATATCTCTAAGGTCGTTTTTCCTTCATTCAGCTGTTCAATAATTTCCTGTTCATGTGCATATTTATCAAGAGCCTTCTGAAAAACAAGGTCTTCTTCTTTTTGTGGGATAACAACGACTCCGTCACAATCTCCAAAAATAATATCCCCCGGATTTACCTGAATGCCGCCGCAATGAACCGGAATCTGCATTTTTGCCAGGCTTTCCTTTACGGTTCCTGAAGGATTGAAGGCTCTTGCAAAAACAGGAAATCCTAATTCCTTGATATCTTCCGCATCTCTGCAGCTTCCGTCAATAACGACTCCGGCAAGGCCGTATTTCTGGCAGGCAGTAGCCATGATATCGCCAAAATGTCCTGCATTTGTATATCCATGCAAATCCAGGATCAGCACATCCCCCGGCTTTGCTCCATAAATTGCCTGGTGCAAGGCCAGATTGTCCCCGGGAAAACACTGGGCAGTAAATGCTCTTCCGATCATTTTCATTTTTGAATCAACCGGCTTGATTGCTGTATCCATAACACCCTGATTGGGAACAGAAAGATTATTATCTGCAATATTACCTGTCGGTAGCTTTAATAATTCTGTTTTTAATTCTTCTGTTAAGTTCATTTTCTTTTTTCCTTCTTTCTATCTTTCGGATACTTCTCCGGTCAATTCATAAGTTTGGTCAAGAATCCCATCTTTTTTATCCTTCCAGAGTCTGTAGGGAACACTAATGATCAGAGGAATCAGCATGATCGGTCCAACAATCAGCGTAAAGGTTCCATATCCATATTTGATAATGTTAAGCAAACCAAAGCTTGAACCAAATGTACAAATCAGAATAAAAATAATTGCAATTGCAAATTTTCTGCTAAAAGCTGTGCTTGATGTCCATTTTTTCTCGATGATCGGCTCAAAACGATTGCAAACTGTAAAGATAAAAGCAACTGAACTGGACAGCATAGCGGCAATGGCAAATACAACATATAAAATCTTAGAAATCCAACCGGAAGAAGAAAGATGATTGATTGCCCACAGCGTTGGGATTTCCTCCTGCATGATATCCGGCATTCCGGCTGAAAAGATAAAAGTAAATATCATTGTTGATCCTGCGCATAAAACTGCCGTTAACAAAGACTCCATCAGCACATCTTTTCTTTTTTCAATAATACCCTTTGAAGCAGGTACACATGCCTCATAACCATTCATGAAAAATACAACGATCATAAGCATAGAGAACCATGCCGAAACTCCTGAAAAACCATATTCCGTATAAGAAATATGCTGCTGCATATAGGCATTTGCCAGCGGTATCGCATTCCCAAAGCAAACAGCTGCAACATATCCACATATAATCAGGATTGCCAGTCCAAGAATGGTTCCGACCTTTCTCAGGACATCTGCACCCCAGAGAGCAAATAAGAGAACCAAAAGGCAAAAGCCGACCGTTCCCACGATTTTCGGCAAAGCGAAAATCTGATTCAGCAAAACAGCTGTTGTAGAAATCTGTGCAGAAAGTGCGATCAAAACAACTACGATTACCTGCAGCTCTTTAAAGGTTCCGAAGAAAAGCTGCAGACCCTTTGACCGATAAATGGTATTGTATGCCTCACGATAGGAATTTGGCTTATAGATCCGATTGATCTCAAAGAGAAGCAGATTAAAAATGAAGCATAAAAGGCCTGCTACAAGTGGTCCCCAAAAGATACCGATAAAGCCCTTATTATTAAAGTAGGATACGGTCTGTGTTCCGGATGCAAATCCGGGGCCTACATAAGCACTGTACATAATTGCAGAAAGCGAGAAAATTGCTGCAAACTTTTTGCCAGATTTTTCCCCCATAAATCTGTCCTCCTTATGAATCTTTTGACTGCAGCTTATGATAGCCCAGTTTTTCTCTTGCTGCCTTCAGACTACTGCCGCCCTTAACCTCAGCAATAATCTTTTGCTCTACTTCCTCGATATGCTGTGCGATCGCAAGAACTTCTTCTGCTCTCTCTTCCGGAATAACAAGTGCGCCGGAATCATCCCCCAATATGATATCTCCCGGCCGAACCTGTACACCTGAGATAGAAACGGGAATATTTACCGCATCAACTGTTACTCTTTCTTTTCCTGTTACCATATACTTGCCTTTGGTATAAATTCCATAGCCCAGCTCTTTAATTCCGTTTACATCACGGCAAACACCATCTATCAGGGTACCCTCAATTCCCTTTGTTTTTGCTGTGTAAGTCATGATATCTCCCCATACGGTACAATAGCATCTTCCAGCGTTGTCAATAACAACAACCTGACCTGCTTTTACATCATCAATAAAATCTCCTACATTTCCTTTGCTCATACCACAGGGGATATAGTGAACTGTAAATGCATCTCCGCAGATTTTCTGTCCTTCAACAACTGCCTGAATTCCTAATAAACCGCAGGGAATTCCCAGCTTATCCATTGCATCAGAAATACTTGCTGTATCCATTTTTTTAATCGATGCAATCAATTCCTTTTTATCCATTTTATGTTCTCCTTTTCATTCCTTTTACTTGTTATTTCCCTTTTCAGTACTGAGTCGATCGAATAACCGTTTTCTTGTGCTTTCAATATATTATTTTCAGAATCAGTTGTAAAACATATAATTTGGATATAATATATCGATATATTCGATATTTAAACATTTGATAATAAAATGCTTATAGAAGGAAACTGCTCATGACTTATGAACAAATTGAAACCTTTCTGACCACGGTCACTTATGGCAGCATCTCAGCTGCCGCAAAGTATTTATATGTATCTCAATCGACAATCTCTTCCAGAATCCAGCAACTGGAAGCAGAGCTTGATGTGCAGCTCCTTATCCGGCAAAAAGGACACAGACGCATAGAGCTGACAAATTATGGGCATGCTTTTATTCCCCTGGCAAGTCAATGGGCTGCTTTGTGGAAGGATACCAAACAATTAAAAAATGCAGATAATGTACAAACCCTTACCATTGCCAGTATCGATGCGGTAAACAATTATACCTTTGTTTCTTTTTTCTCAAATTATGTTTCCAAAGATTCTATGATTCGATTAGATATCAGGACACACCATTCTAATGAAATCTACTCCCTTGTAGAAAGCCGTATTGCAGATATTGGTTTTGTTTTTTCCAGGGTCAATTATCCGGATGTGGTCAGTAATCCGATCTATCGGGAATTAATGTATTTGGTTTGCGATAGAAACAGCTCCTATCACGATAATATTGAAAATATGGAATTAAATGCAGAAAAAGAGATTTATTTGAATTGGGGATTGGATTATCAGAGCTGGCATGACAGCCAGTTTGGACCGGCGGCTCATCCCATCCTGACTGTTAATACCGGCTCTATGCTGCAAAGATATATAAAAGATGATTTATGGGGAATCGCTCCAATGTCTGTCATCCGTGGTGCTATGCGTTCTAATTCTAATCTGACCTATTATAAGCTGAAAACGCCACCACCACCCAGAATCTGTTATGCCATCAGAAACCGTTATCCCAATATAAATCACAGGGAAGCTGTCAGCGAATTTGAGCATAGTCTGAAAGAGTTTATTTCAACAGATGAAACCATTTGTTCCTTTGAGAGCTGGATGCTGGAAGCGGACCAGCAAAATTGACATTATCACCGCATCATACCGTGATTTCGATCTGGTTGCCTTCCAGCGCAACCAGACAGCTTTCATAATAGCCGTCGCCCGTCATGCGAGGCCCACTGATTACTTCGTACCCATCTGCTTTCAGTTCCGCTGTCAAAGCATTTACTTTATCCTTGCTTCCTACACTGAATGCCAGGTGTACATATCCTGTGCGTGCCAGATCTTTCGGTAAATCCGACATTCCCGGCTTGTTCATAATTTCAAGCCGTGCACCATCATCAAATGACAGAAAATACGATTGAAAATTTGTTTTTTGATTGAGATATCTGTCATTTGATTTTGCTGCAAAATACTTTACAAAGAAAGCCTTTGCTTTCTCCAAATCATTTACATACATCGCAATATGTTCAATTTTCATCTCATCCCTCCGTTTTTTTAAAGTTCAATTCTTATCTATTTTCTGAAATTCATTTTCTGAAATCACAGTGAAAAGATCTTTGCAGTTTTGCTCCTCTAAGAGCGAAATCAAAAGATCGTATTTGTGCTCAATATTGACAATATAAATCGGCTTTCTATGCTCTCCATACTGCTTTAGGAGCAAAGTTTCAAATAACTCATCCAATACGCCCAAGCCCTCTGGCATAACTACAAAAGCTTCTGCATTTTCCGCCTGCAGTTTCTTTCTTATTCTCTTATCACTATCTCTGAATACCTGCTCGGAATGCGAAAATTCCGAATGTCCTTTTCGGGGATTCTCCGGTAATACTGATATCACCTTAGCTCCATTTTGCCAGGCTTTATCTGCAACTGCTCCAAGTAAACCGTCGCCAAATCCTCCATATACAAGGGTGTGTCCCTTCTTTCCTATATAAGAGCCAAGAGCTTCTGCAGCATGTCGGCATTTTTCATCCGGTTCATCAGCTGAACCATATACACATATCTTCATTTCATATCTCCTCGTATGATCTCCCACTCTAGGCAAAAAACAAAGCCTGCTTCAAGTTCATCATGTAATGAATGAACAAAAGCCTCGATTTATATTATAAAACTTTCCGAAAAATTTTTTTTCACAAATTTTTGCATATATATAGTAGGGCGGTTTAGGGAGCCCTATGTAGTAAAGAAACGGTTCTATATTTTTGCGGAAAGGAGGAAAAAAATATATGAATATAAAACCGTTATTAACAAACAGATTTTTATCAATGGAGGATTTGATATGTTTTACGAAACAAAAGAAAAAAATCATCACTTACTCATCAGTCGTACCCATACTGATGCTTATCGGCAGATTTTATCGAACCTAAAAAAATATGATCACGACGTCTACACAAAGCTATTTCATACGATTCACTCGAATAAAAACAAGTATTATGGAAACTTAGATATGATAAGGAATGAGCTTTTTATGATTTTGAGGGATTATCGAGGGATTGATCTACATGCCTTCAAGTACAATTCCGATGACAACACCCTCTGTGTTTCCATTTACTTTGATTTTGACTATATTTGTTATTGGGTCGATCTTGACGTGAATCAGTATGATTACATTTGTAAATTCATGTGGCTGATCTCTCCCATATGCTTGCCGGCTAATGATATGTATTTCGATTATGACAGAACGCGGTTCATCTGCTTTAACGAAGGTCATATAAGTGAAACTTGGGCTAATCTGGTATATGATGGTCGCCGCTGTGACAAGGAGAGTTGTCTCTATAATTATTATGGGAATTGTTCTTATCAAAAGATACACATGCGCTATCCTGCATTTGATTCATCTAATCTTTGCAAAGAATTAATGGCAAAAACTAAATAAAAGAGCATCCACTCTTTTGGCGTCGGCATCCTGCCGACGCCAATTTTTTTCCATCCTTGTCTTTCTGAAATGCTTATATTAGAATGACAGTAAGATACACGTGGTTATAACCACATCTTAATGAAAGGTATGAATTACTTCCATGAATTTAGAATTTCTTAAAAATACGATGATCTTCCGTGGGATGAATGACGATGAACTTGCGGATTCCCTGAACTTCTTCCAGGCAAATGAACAAACTTTCAAAAAAGGATCTATCATCCTGCATGCCGGAGATGTAACAGATAAAATGGGGCTTGTTATGGAGGGCAGCGTCACGATAGAGTGTGACGATGTCTGGGGCAATAGAACCCTTCTAAGCAATGTGGAAAGGGGACAGTTTTTTGCGGAAACTTATGCCCTGCTTCCGGATGAAGCCATGCTTGTAAATGTGATAGCAAACGAAGACTGCCGCATCCTCTTTTTAAGGATCGGCAGTCTGAAACGGCTTCAAAATAATATGGAATCCTGGATGATAGGATTTGTCTCAAATCTCTTGATTGTTTCTACGCAAAAGAATCTGATGCTTTCAAGCAGAAGCTTTCATACCGCTCCGAAGACAATCCGTGGAAGGGTGATGTCCTATCTGAACTCTGTCTCAATGCAAAAACATAGCCGTGAATTCAATATTCCCTTTGACCGGCAACAGCTCGCAGATTATCTGAATCTTGAGCGCACTGCCTTGTCCAAAGAACTTAGCAAGATGAAAGCTGACGGACTGATCGACTATTACAAGAATTCCTTTCAAATTAAAATTAAAGACTCTGTTTGAAAATTTCTCTGATATCCTCTTTGGTCAGCAGCTTATAGCCTCCATTCAGGATAAAGGTTGCATTGACCAGATCATCCAGCATAGACTCTTCTGCTCCAAGCTCTGACATAGACATTGCCAGACCCAGTTCCTTCATCCATGCTTCCATAGCATCTAAACCGGCCAGAGAAATTTCCTTATCACTTTTTCCTTCCGGACGAATCTCCCATACATTTTCTGCGAAACGTACAAATTTGGCCAGACCATCGTCCATGATGTATTTGTAATAGGGAAGAGAAACTGCAGCAAGAGTCATTCCGTGTGTGGCATCCGTTACTGCGCCCAGGGCCTGACCCAGCATATGTACCATCCAATCTGTGGATTTGCCCTTGGCAACAAGGGTATTCAAAGCCCAGGTTGCTGTCCACATGATATTGCTTCTTGCTTCATAATCCTGATCATTCTTATTTGCAATACGACTGGAATGGATCAGGGATTTCATCAGACCCTCACTGATATAATCACTGGTATTGTCATCCTCTCCGGAGAAATACTGCTCGCAGATATGATTAAAAATATCATAGATTCCGGCTACCATCTGACGATGGGGCAGGGTCAGTGTATATTTTGGATTCAAGATGGAAAATCTCGGCATAACCTTTTCATCTTCAAAAACATGACCGATCTTTAACTTGCTTTCATGATTTGTAATAACAGAACCGGCATTCATTTCTGAACCGGTACCAACCATGGTAAGAACGCAGCCCAGCGGAATGATTTCACAATCCGGCTCTTCAAAGCGGATATAGTATTTCTCCCAGGGATCCTCCTCACAGTTAATAGAAACGGAAAGAGCCTTTGTGTAATCACAAACAGATCCGCCTCCTACTGCAAGAAGAAAGTCTGCCTTATGAGCTCTTGCAATTTCAAGTCCCTCATAGAGCTTTTCTAAGGTTGGATTCGGCATTACTCCGGCAATTTCTGCTACATTTTTGTCTTCTTCCTTCAGAATTGCCATGACCTCATCATAAATGCCATTCTTTTTGATGGATCCGCCTCCATAGATCAGAACAACATTTTTTCCATATTTTCTCAGCTCACTTCCAAGATTCTCCAGAGCTTTATCTCCGAAATATAATTTGGTTGGATTGCAATAAGTAAAGTTTCCTAACATCATAGCCTCCTCTTCTGTGTCTCTTATCAGGCATATCTCTTCTTATGCTTTAAAGATATCATAACACCTGAAGTTGACTTTAGGTCAATCCTTTTATCTTATCCTACAGAAATTTATTCCGCCATTCCTTCTGCCTGAATACGGACAGGATGACAAAGTCCCATGTGTAAGATAAAATAGGACAATAAATGTTGCATGTTAAGAATAGCAAAAGAATCCATAAAGGATTCTTATTAGAAAGAAAACTATGATTTACAACCTGACCGATCAACTGATTCTCTATAGCAAACTGCCTTCCAATCTTGCCATAAAAGCCGCTGTCAGCACCTTTCTGCTCCTGCTCCTTCTTCTTGCCGCCGGATGGCTGATTCGTTTCATATCGGATATGATTACCGGCATTTTTGCTTTCATCGGCGGAGAAAAAGCTGCATTTTTCATTAGGAATTATCTGACCTATGCGGGAACCATTCATCATGAGCTTTCACACGCCTTATTGATCCTTCTTACCGGAGGAAAGGTAAAGAAGATCACCTTGATTCCAAAGGGCAGAAAGCTCGGAAGCGTGGAATTTTCCTGCCGCGGCAATTTCTTCTTTCGCGGGCTTCAATTATCCCTTCCGGCCCTTGCCCCGGTCTTATGCGGAGCCGTCAGCCTCTTCCTTATGCACCAATATCTCCTGCCTTATTGTCTGCAGAACTGGCAGCTTGCGCTTTACTATTATTTCTTTATCAGCATTTTCTTTCACATGACTCTAAGCAGGCAAGATATGGAAAATTTTTGGCATGGAATTCTCTCTCTCCTGCTTCTGCTTTTTCTGCTGAATCTTCTGATTCTCTACTTTGGCCTGATTTAGTCATCTGCTTGTCCTTTGTGTGACCTGGACAAATAATCATTGCATCCAGATGCCCAATTCGCTTCTGAAATATCCCCAACCTTATTCCCAATTTTTTATCACGATATATTGGGAATAAAGTTGAAAGGTCAGCTTCACATCAAACAAACAATAAGGTTATTTTTTAGATCATTCAAACTCGATGTTGTCATCTATATGTTGTATCTGATAATTCTTTTAAACCGCATATCTGGTATAGATTTTCCAAATATTCCACGCATTCTACGATTCTTTGCGGTTTTTGGTAGACATTTTAGAGACATAACTTATCCTTCACTTTATAAATGACATTATTGGTGCTTCCCTCGCTGACAACATATCCCGTTTCTTGCAAAATCTTAAAATATCTTCTGATTGTAGCAGCTGATTTTCCACATGCAGCAATGGCTTCATTAGGAGTAATTTCCCCTTCTGTTTGCAATATTTCGACAATCGGCTGCACATTTTTTAGCTCGGATTTCTTTAAGACTTCGCTCAAAACTTCGCTCAAACTTCGCTCATTTTTTTCTTCAATCTGAGCGAAGTTGCCACTTCCCTGCAGGAAAGCCGGATGGATAGGAATTTTTGTCCGCATTGCACGTCTGTCTTCGTCAGTAATAAATTCAGCTCTCGGAGAACCATTACGCTTCAATTCATCCTGAATCGTCGGGATTCCGGATGAATGTCCCTCTGATAAATCAAGTTCTTTCAAGAACTCTCCCAAGCGACGATTTCTGTAATGTCTTGTGACAAATCTTGAGCCTTCAGCAATTGTTTTATCGGAAATGGATCTGTCAATGCCAGGAAAATTCATAATATTGATACAATCCGGTTCGATTTCTATCGTCACAGGCTCATAAGACAGATAATCCCTATGATAAAATGCATTAACCACTGCTTCCTCAATCGCCAAAAACGGATAATTGAAAATCCTGACGGCCTCCATCTGACCTGGAACCTTGATCACTTTTTCCCTGATAATAAGATTTCTAAATCGTTCCATAGTTGCCTCAATCATCTGCGGAACGGAGCCTGTAATATTAGGGAAATCTTCACTCAAGCTTGGATTATTGATGCTTCCCTCTGGGAACAGCGTCATCTGTACATACGTATATCCAAAAAAACTTTCCGGATGTTCGCAGAACATCATAAGCGCAACATTCTGAATATATCTCATCTCAGGCGGTCCCACCAGAAGCTGCATATCCTCCAATATTTCTTCTACACCTTTTTCACTTACAAATTTGGCAAGCTTGCTGCCGGTCTTTCTGAGATGATCCTCAAGCAAAACCGGTGATATATCTGCAAATGTAGCTTTATGATTCGCCCTGCAATCAAATGGTGTGTTATCTGACATGCTGATAAGTTCACGTTCCTGCTCTGCATTTGCCCTCACCGAACTGGTAAGATATCTGATATGATAAAAATACTTTTTGTCCTTTTTCCCCGTTACATAATCCGGTGATTTATATGGTCTTTGCGTACCGGTTCTGGCTACTATGACCAGAATCATCTTGCCGTCAACTTCCAGCGGTACTGCCTGTGGAAAGTATGGCGGTGAAATAAGGTTGTTATATCCCAGCATGTCCTTCTGAATTCTATCTAACGATTCCTCATCCAAACCTTTTACAGGCCTTACTGCCACACCATTATTTTCTTCTACACCGACCAGAATATAGCCACCGCCATCATTATTGTAATCATTGGCAAAAGCGCATATACTGCGATAAATATCGTCCGGATTCCAGCCAGCCTTAAATTCTATGCGGTCAGATTCAATTCTTCTTTTGTTAAGTAAATCTTCCAAATCCAATTCCAGTTCCAAGCACATCTCTCCTTATATTTAGTACGATTTTCGCACCAGTGAACAATTAGCAAAACGAAATGCCTTAAAAGCGTTCTCCACTGTATGCTGGCAAAGCGTTGCTTTCATTGTGGTTTCCATTGCCAGTCCCAATACTGCTGAGTCAAAACAATCGAAGATTGCTGAAACATAGAGTTTTCCGTCTTTCGCTTTGATTTCGGTGATATCTG
>CAVFAT010000059.1:0-26226 GCA_963620785.1 Bacteroidaceae bacterium | reverse complement strand
GTAAAGCTTGCTACACCATTTTCAAAAGTCATATCTCCATAGCTTCCGCTTATGCTGCTATCATCAAGCGTTACTGTAAAGTTGAAGTCCTTCGTGGTATCTCCTGCATTTCCTGCAACCACCTTGGATACTGTCAGATTACCTGTGTTCTTTTCATTGGTAAACTCTGCTTCTGCAGTCTCATCCTTTACGATGCTGCCACTTGCTCCGGTCACACTTGTCGTATAACCATCCTGGTTTGCTTCACTCTCGCTTACTTCATAGCTGATTCCTGCAGGCAGTCCTGTTGCAGTCTTCTCCTCATTATGCTTCAATGTAAAGCTTGCTACACCATTTTCAAAAGTCATGTCTCCATAGCTTCCGTTTATGCTGCTATCATCAAGCTTTACTGTAAAGTTGAAGTCTTTCGTGGTATCTCCTGCGTTACCAGCAACCAGCTTGGATACCGTCAGATTACCTTTATCTCTTTCATTTGTAAGGGTCAAATAGTATCTCTTGTCCGCTTTATTTTGTTCAAATACTATGCCATCCTCTACACTTGCATTTCCATTCATATCCAATGCAATACAAATTGGATCGCCGTCTGTTATATGGTATCCGTCAGGTGCAGCCAATTCTTTCACGTAATAGGTGTTACCTGCAACCATTCCATAAGCAGTTGCTTTACCATCTGCAGCTGTTACAAATTCATTAACAGGAGCTGCACTTTCATTCGCATCCGTATAAAGTTCTGCCGGTGTGGTGCACGCTTCATCTAAATAAACACCAAAGCGCGCCCCCTGCAAAGCAGACGCATTATCAGCATCATTCTTCAGGATGGTAAGTGCATATTTAGGTGCAATATTAAAATAAATAGAACAGTTGGATTGAGATGATCCTCTTTCCAAATAGTAAATCGTCAGCTTATGTTTACCGGATCCAATGGAATCTGTTAAATCTGTTGTCTGATAGACTTCTTTGTCTGTTTCGGTAACTACTTTTCCTGTACTAAAGTTAATACGTCCACTTCTAGCACCGTGAATGCCGCCCAGATCAAGAACCAAGGTATCATCGACAAAGACCCATACATCATCATCACCGGAAAAACGGAATTCCATTTCTTTACCGGTATCAGCTATATTACCTCCTTCTCCCGGATCATTTGGCAGCCAAAAATCAACCGTACTCTGCATACCAAACCAGTAATTAATGCTGCCGTCTTTTTCATTATATGCTCCGGATTCATTATCATTAAAAGGTAAAAATCCTGTTGTTGTAGCTTTATCGGTTTTATACTGCCAGCTATTATTTTTAAGACTTTGTTCTAAAATATATTCCGGATCTGAATATAAGACAAATCTCTGTTCGGATTGATTATATGATGCACCGTTCTTGCTGCTATCGTAGTAATAATATCCGTAATTATCATCATTCTCATCGGATACATACTGATACAAGCCTTCGCCTGTTCCAAGATAATAACGTCCTAACTCATCACTTTTTGTGAATAGAGCATCTAAAATAGCCTGTCCCTGAGCTGTCACTGTTCCATCAGATTCAGAAATGATGTTTGTCGTAATATTATATAATGAAGAGTTTTTCGTATCTTTATTTGCTATTGATCCTAAGGTCCGATCTTTTGTTAAATCATTATATGCCCAGTTCAAGAATGCAAAACCAAGAGAGGAATCATCCAATCTCCAAAGCTCTGCATGTGTATCCGCATTTACATAAGTACGAGAATCCGCACTGTCATTTGTTGTACTGCGAATATTAAATAATTCATTGTAATCAAATACGTTCGTTTCAATAAATCCGCTTGTATTTGGCTGATCAGTAACCTTGCTGCGTCCGGAATTACCAAGTGAATAATCCGAAGCTACCCAGTCTGCATAGAATACCGTATCCTGGGTAACTTCAATCTCCTGGCCCAGCATTTCTTTTCCATAATAGGTTCCACTATAAACATCATACCAGCCGTTCAAGGTATATCCGTATTTTGTTGTCTCACCGGCTGTTTCCGGGAGCCTTACTTTGCCGTCTTTAACCGCTACATAGGTATCTTCTGCACCTTCATAATAAGCGCTCATGCCTGGATGATAGGTTTTTGTATCACTGCTATTCTTTAATAGTGCCTGTACACCAATCGTTCCATCGAACCATACATGATATACGTCATCTGAAATTATTTTTCCGCCAAAGTCACTCACTTCCCCCGTACCATCGCCAAACACTTCGACTTTCATAGTCACCGGGGTACTGCAAAAATCAGTATTGAGCTCATCATTGGCTTTTTCCGAAAAAATTTCCAGCGTATAGTTTCCACGACTTACACCCGCAAGAGGGATCTGCAGATCTCCGCTCTCACTAGCTGAAGTATCAGCAAGCTTGCCATAGTATTTAACATTGCCTTCTTCATCTCTTAAAATGCAGGAAACATATTGGCCATCTCCGGTGGTTGCATCGGAATAACTAAAAGAAAGTTCTGTACCTTTTTGGGTGCTTTGTTCAGTAGTAGCACTTACTGTAAGATTTTGAGAACTGTCCTTCACAGTGAATTTTACCATCTCACACTGTAGATCTGTAACATCCGCAGCACCGATAAGTTTTCCTCCTACTGTCGCATCTGATTTGCCGCTTCCATTGTTAGCCGACATAAATTCGAAGAGTACAGATGATACATCAAGACTTAAAACCGGCTGAGCAGGCCACTCTTCATCCACATCAAGCTCATCTGTACTAGCGTAATTGCCAATTAATCCCCCCTGCCCAAGGTCATCATAAGGGGATCGCAGCCAAGCATTATAAATTTCGGTTCTCGATCCCCCCATAACATTCATTAAAGTCTCGTACTCACCAGCTGACAAAGCCCATAGCTTTTGATTCTCTACATTCGGCCCTACAATTTCATCTGCATTTGCTCCTACAAATCCATCTCCACTGGCGGATGCAAAATCTCCTGCACTAATCAAGTTCCTTGCAGTGACAAGTTCCAGTTCCTTGTCCGGGATTTCTTCCGCAAGGGAGACCATTTTTTGCTGCAGCGCGCTTCCGGCATACTCATTCGGTGTTTTCCAACTTGCTCCGTCCAAATTACTTGCAAAGTAAAAACCATCGTATGCCGTATACCCTTCGGCTTCATTTTTTTGTCCGTTTCTAAATGCTATTTCATCAAGATCATTATTATCATTTGAAGCCATCAATGTAATATGACCGGATTGCGAATAGACTCCTTCCGTCTCATCTCCAATTACATACCATTCACGGCCTCCAAAGGCCACTTTGCTCTCGCCGAGCAAGAAATTTAATTTTGTCTGATCATTACTAATTTCTGTTGCCAGGGCTGACTGCGGAAGCATAGAAATGGTCAGCATGCAGCTCAGAATCCCCGCAACATATTTCTTTATTTTTTTCATAGCAATTTCCCTTTATTTTTCTACTTTTCTTTTATACTTTTACCTGCAGATATCGAAATCGGAAATTAGCACCCCCTTTCCCTACTCACCTTCATCGTCTTCACAAAAATGTGTACTTTTCAGCAACTCAAAAAAAGTAGTAAAATTATAATAAATTATGTTGAAATAGATAGTTTTTTACATTAAAATTACTACGTTATAATTTGCGTGAGTAATATACAAAAAAGTACACATTTCTGTAAAAGCCATCCCTTACAATAAACTGGCTTTTTCGTAAATTTCTGCCCGGTAGCGAAAGCTTGACAATGGCATTCCACATTCTTTGGCCGCCGCTGTTCCGCTTATCTTTCCGGACTTCCATCGCTGATATACATCATGGAAACAATCCGGCAGAGCTGCTGGTGGTCTTCCGAAACGAACACCTCTGGCTTTTGCCGCTGCAATTCCCTCGGCCTGTCGCTGTCGAATATTGGTGCGCTCATTCTCTGCAACAAAAGACAGCAGCTGCAGCACAACATCGCTTAAAAAGGTTCCCATCAGATCCTTGCCCCGACGGGTATCTAGAAGCGGCATATCCAAGACCACGATATCAATTCCTTTTTCCTTAGTCAGAATCCCCCATTGTGCCAAAATCTCAGCATAGTTGCGTCCCAAACGATCAATGCTCTTAATATAAAGCAGATCATTCTTCTTTAGACGCCGCAGCATCTTTTTATACTGAGGTCGCTCAAAATCCTTGCCGGACTGTTTATCCATAAAGATGTTCTTATCCGGTATATCCAACTCTTTCATTACAATCATCTGCCGATCTTCCTTCTGATCCCGGCTGCTAACCCGAATATAACCATAAATATTTCCCATTTACCCTTCTTTCCGCAAGCATCTGCCATATGATCTGCCTGCTTATGTCTTCTTCCTTCTTGTTTTTTTCTTATACAACCTTTTTACAGACTATTTTCTGTATACGTCTTTTCCTAAACACAGATTGCAATTTTACAGAATAAATGCTAGAATATTGGTCGTATATGCAAAATAAATAAAAAATCGGGAGGGTATATTGTGTCAACTTTTGCAACAGTAATGCTGATTATTGTCATCATTCTTGCTGCTGTTCTTGTCGGACTGTATTTTCTCGGCCGTCGTACAGAGAAAAAACGTGCTGAGCAGCAGGAAATCATCGATCAGAGTAAGCAATCCGTTTCAATGCTGGTTATAGATAAGAAGAAAATGAAGATCAACCAGGCTGGTTTACCGGAAATCGTTACCAAAGAAGTTCCTTGGTATTTGAAAAGAAGTAAGATTCCGATTGTTAAAGCCAAGGTTGGACCTCAGATCATGACCTTTATTGCAGATGCAGAAATTTATGACAGTATTCCTGTAAAAAAAGAAGTAAAGGCTACCATTACCGGTCTTTACATCACAGGGGTTAAGGGTCTGCGCAAGGACAAAACCGTGCAGCCTGTTAAAAAAGGCTTTTGGGCAAAACTGAGATCCAAGGCAAACGGAAAATAATTTCCCATGGATTTTCAAAACTGCCGAATAAGTAAAATGGCAATAAAAAAGAACTGCTAGTTAGCAGTTCTTTTTTTATTATCATTTGCTATCATTTTCTATCTGTAAGCCCATATGCAATGCCCTATAAGCAAGATATAATACGCCATAAGCAAGCTATTTTATGATACTTTTTTATTCTTTCGCGCAAAGCAGAATATGGAGCTCACAATCTGCCACATGTTCATCATTCATTCGCATCTTATAGGAAGCAAAGGCTTTGATCTGATCTTCTTCTTCCTCAACCAGGACTTTCTCTCCTTCCATCGAGATCTGCAGGATTCCGGCTCCTGTCGCATAACTGTTGGAATTACACTTTCCCGGCTCCAGCAAAATACGTGCATTGATATCTCCACGCTTCACCAGACTCATGTAATCTTCCTTAAAAACCAGGGTATTATGCGATATACTCTTATCCTCCTGTTCTTCGTCATAAAGGATATAATGGCGATTGTTCTTATAATAGTATTTGGCATCTGTTCTAAGCGTTACCGGTTCAGCCTCTTCTCCACCGCTTTGCTTTGGATCTCTGTGAATGCCGGAAAGTGTCAGTAAAATATCCTTTGTCATTTGTCTAATTCGATTGCTCCTTTAATCTTTTCTTTTGCCTCTTCCGGACTAATAGAATAGACCAGGGCAAATTCAGAAGATAATAGCTTAAATACCTTCTGCATATTGCGGTCATCACTCATGCTAAGTTTCTTTCCATTCTGCTCCCGTCTCTTCTCTTCCTGCAGAATTCCTTTCAGCATTGCGAACCATTGCCTGCTTTCACATGAACGAATAACCTCTTTGAATTCCCGTTCTCTCAGCTTGTCATTGGGATTGTAAAGTGCCTCCATATTCGAAGCTTCCGCAAATATTCCATCTGCCTCTTCTTTGCAGATCAGGGGACGTAAAATATGCCTGTCATTCTCAACCTTAACATACAAAGTGCCCGCATTATCAAATACCGGCTGCAAGGTATAATATCTTTCCTCGCTCTTCAAAAAATCCGGCGTACCAATTGCCACAACTTCACATACGCCACCGTTCTCATATACAAGGATATCACCGATCTGATACATATTTCACCATTCCTGTTCTTTCTCTATACGTGCTTTAACTCCTCTTATATTTAAAAATGTATTTTATAAATCATATTATAGCACAGGAAAGCGACTCTTTGTAAGCTCGCTTCAACTGTTTGTCATTAAACAATCAAAGTTTTGTCTTATGAACTCTGCTCATTCTCTCTTCACATAAGAATAATAGGGTACCGTTAAATATTCTCCCGCATGTATCCTGCTGTCAGATAAACCATTGATCGACATCACTTCATTCACATATACCTTCTTATTCTTATATCCTGCCGTCATATACTGATCTGCAATTGTAAGAAGGGTATCACCGGACTGCACTTCAATCGAAGTGTAATATTTATAGCGAACAGCTGAAGCATTCCTTCCCCAGGCAGCATCAGCTATCAGAAGGCTTGCCAAAATAACAATCATAATAATTCCCATAACAAAAACCAAACGCATTCTTCTGTATTTCATAGCAGCTCTCCTCTCCGAACATTTGTTTGAGTATATCTTAATATTCGAACATTCGTTTGTCAATAGATCTCGAACATATTTTCGGAATATACGTTTGCCATTTTTCTTTTTCTGTGTTAGTATTTTTTTTAGATAACCTGGGAAAAGTAATGGAAATATTTCCCTGCTATGATTGGAGGGCTATGCTATGCCGACTGGAAAGATTACAAAGAAACAAGAAGAAATTCTGACCTATATCAAACAGGAAATCCTGGATCACGGATATCCGCCCTCTGTTCGGGAAATTTGTGAAGCTGTCCATTTAAAGTCCACTTCTTCTGTCCATGCACATCTGGAGACCATGGAGAAAAACGGCTATATCCGCCGGGATCCCACCAAACCACGTGCCATCGAAATCATCGATGATCAGTTCCAGCTTGCCCGCCGTGAAATGGTGAATCTCCCTCTTCTCGGCAAGGTTGCTGCCGGTGAGCCCATTTTCGCAGAACAGAATATTGAGGATTATTTTCCTATTCCGGCAGATTATATGCCCAATCAGGAATCCTTTATGCTGAAGGTTCAGGGAGAAAGCATGATCAATGCCGGCATATTTGACGGCGATATGCTGATTGTTAAACGACAGGAAACCGCCAAGAACGGTGATATCGTTGTTGCCCTTGTAGATGATTCCGCTACGGTCAAAACCTTCTATAAAGAAGACGGACATTACCGTCTTCAGCCGGAAAATGATTCTATGGAGCCCATCATTGTAGATCAGGTTTCGATTTTGGGGCAGGTATTCGGCGTTTTTCGTTTTTACAAATGAAAAGCATCCTGCTTGCAGGATACTCCGCCCGTGGCGGATCACATCAAGCGACAAACTTCATCTTCGCATAAGCACGCACTTCGATAAAAGAAGAGGCAGCCTGCCGGCTGCCTCTTTTCAAACTCAAATCTTAATTCATTTAAATCATTCCATCTTAAAGTTCCACTCTTTTTCCATCCTGCCAGATGCGCTCCAGATCATAAAATCCTCTTTCCTTTTCAGAGAAAAGATGTACGATCACATCGCCACAGTCCATCAAAGCCCATCCAGACTGATAACTGCCCTCCGGCTTTCTGGCTGAAAAATGTTCTTTTGCTCCGGTATCCTCTACCGCATCAACCAAAGCATTCATCTGAGAGCTGTTTGTTGCTGAAGCGATTACAAAGTAATCTGCGATCAGAGAGATCTCCTGAATATCAATCACTTCTATTTCCCGCGCGAGCTTCTCTTCAAGCGCCTTAACAATAAGAACTGCTTTTTCCTTTGCTGTCATAGCTTATCCTTTCAAAAGGGTTATTGATGAATTCTTTCTTTATAATACAAATAGGTTTTCTCAGTCATAGGATCCAGGACCTTACCGCTTTTTCTCAGATAAGAAACCGTATCCTCCAAAATATGCAAAAGGCAAGCATCCAGATCCGTAAAAGCTTCCTTTCGAAGCTGGGGCAGATGTGCCTGCTTTTCCCTTCCCGGTTCGATATAATCGGCAATGAAAAGGATCTTATCTAAAAGGTTCATATCCGGACAGCCTGTTGTATGAACAAGGATGGCATGACGAATTGCCTCATCCTCTACGCCATATTTTGTTTTCGAAAGAATATAACCCGCTTTTGCATGAAGCAAAGCTGGATTTTTCTCTTCGAACTCGCTGATCTCCAGTCCATGTTCCAAAATCAGCTTTTTACTTTCCTGATCCGGAAGATTTTTTGCACAATCATGAAGCAAACCGGCAAGCTGTGCCTGATCCAGCTCTGCTCCATGCGCCATTGCCAAAGAAGCTGCCGTATAGGCTACACCGATTGTATGAACATATCGGCTTTCCTTCAGTTCCTTCCTCAATTCTTTTAAATAAGCTTTTGCATCCATTTCGATTTCCTCATGCGCGGTACAAGCCGTGTTCCAAAATATACTCCTCCGCCTGTCTTGGAAGAAGATAGCGAATTGACTTTCCCTTTCGCACCTTCTCCCTGATCATACTGGAGGATACATCCAGCTCAGGAAAGGACAAAATTCTAACCTTAGCATGATAGTCTTTTTTCACCCTATGCACTGCTTCCTGAAGAAGCTCATTCTGCAGTTCCTCCCTGTTTGCAACGACAAGAACTGCAAGGGAAGCAATTCTTTCCGGATGATACCAGGTCGAAAAATCACGGATAGAGTCTCCGCCCATCAGAAAATACCATTCCGTATCGGGATATTCCTCATGGAAAAATGCAAGTGTATCTGCAGTATAGCTGACCTCGCTTCTTTCTGCCTCATATCTGCACAAAAGAAAATAAGGATTGTCTGCTATCGCAGCTTCAACCATATCACAGCGATAAGACGCATCGCTAACACAGCTGTCCTGCTTATGCGGAGGATTTGCATTTGGCATAAACCAGATTTCATCCAGTTCCAGCTGTTCCCTGGCACTCTCTGCAATCAGGAGGTGTGCTGTATGGATCGGATCAAAGCTGCCTCCCATGATTCCGATTTTCTTATTCATGTCCGGCTCCTACTGAGGAAGAAGAATCCTCTTATTATCCTTTGACTCTCTGTAAAGAATGATTTTACGTCCGATCACCTGAACAACCTCTGCTCTGCTTCTTTCTGCAAGGGTCTGTGCAAGTTCCTTGGGTTCATCAAAATTATTCTTGAGCACATGAAGCTTGATCAATTCCCTTGCTTCAAGTGCTTCTGACACTGCCTGTGTCATTTCCGGTGTGATTCCTGACTTTCCAATCTGGAAAATCGGATCCATACTTGAAGCCAGCTTCTTTAAATAAGCACGCTGTTTACTTGTCATCACTTATCTCCTACTCATAATAATCAAACTCAAGTGAATACATTCTGACTGTATCCCCTTCCTCAAGTCCCATCTTCTTTAATTCATCCAGAATGCCATTCTTTTTCATGAAATTCTGGAAGAATAAAAAGCCCTTTTCTGACTCAAGATTTGTATAACCAAGCATTTTCTCAATCTTAGGTCCTTCTACCACATAAGCACCATCCTTCGGATCGATCTCGATGGTATAAGGATCATCTTCAAACTGGTAAATCTCCGGATCATATTCTGCTTCGAAGACGATCGGTTCATCATCCATTTTTTCAAGCATGGAGGAAACTGCATAGAGCAAGTCCTTCACGCCCTTGCCACTGACAGCAGAAATCGGAAATACCCGGATTCCTTTCGGTTCAAATTCCTTCTTCAGCTCCTCTATATAGGGGTTCTCTTCCAAAGGAATTGCATCGATCTTATTAGCTGCGATCACCTGAGGCTTTTTCAGAATATCAACATTGTAAGCTTCCAGTTCCTTGTTGATCGCATAATAATCCTCGACCGGATCTCTGCCTTCCACTGAAGCCGCATCCAAAAGATGAATGATCACCTTTGTTCTTTCAATGTGGCGAAGGAACTGATGTCCCAGTCCAACACCTTCCGATGCACCCTCGATCAGACCCGGAATATCGGCCATAACAAAGCTTTTGGCATCCGGAAGATCAACCACACCCAGATTCGGATTCAGTGTTGTAAAGTGGTAATTTGCAATCTTTGGATTGGCATTGGAAACATGCGCAAGCAGGGTAGATTTTCCTACATTGGGGAAACCAACCAAACCAACATCCGCAATTACCTTAAGCTCAAGCTGTACCTCCAGCTCGATCCCGGGCTTTCCGGGCTGCGCATACTTTGGTGCCTGCATCTTCGCCGTTGCGAAATGCATATTGCCAAGTCCGCCCTTTCCGCCATGCAGAACGATCTGTCTCTTATTGTCACCTGACATATCTGCAATCACCTTGCCGGAAGAAGCTTCCTTAATTACAGTTCCTGCCGGAACCTTCAAAGTGATACTATTACCGGATTTGCCTGTACAGCGTTTCTTTCCGCCTTCTTCGCCGTTTTCTGCAGCAAATTTTCTTCTATGTCTGAAGTCCGTCAGGGTATTTAATCCCTCATCTACTTCAAATATTACATCTCCGCCACGACCGCCGTCTCCTCCGTCCGGACCGCCGTTCGGAACATATTTTTCTCTTCGAAAACTGACATGACCATCGCCACCGTTTCCGGATTTAATTATGATTTTGGCACGATCTGAAAACATCGTATCACTCCTGAATCTTTTTGCTGATGATTAATAAATAACCGAATTATTTTGAAAATTATTTTGAATATGCAAACAGGCTGCCTTATATAAGGCAGCCTGCAGGATTTTACTGATTAGTCTTCAACCGGATAAACAGAAGCAACTTTCTTGTCTCTGCCTTTTCTTTCGAAACGAAGAACTCCGTTTGATGTAGCAAATAATGTATCATCCTTGCCACGTCCAACATTAAGACCCGGATGGATCTTTGTTCCACGCTGTCTGTAAATAATATTTCCGGCTAAAACGAACTGTCCGTCTGCACGTTTTGCGCCCAGTCTCTTAGACTCAGAGTCTCTGCCGTTCTTTGTAGAACCAACACCCTTTTTATGAGCGAAAAACTGAAGATTCATTTTCATCATCGTTTACACCTCCTCGAAAAAAACCTTAATAAATTCCTGACCATAAGTCTCCTGTATGGAAAGTAAACCAATACAAAGGGATTGCAAAAGCAATTGGATATCCTTCCTTTTGTATTCTTCCATTCTGCAGGAAATCAACCCTGTCTCTTCATCTGAAGACAGCTCCGGGATTACTCCCGTCAGCTTTTCGATGGAATTGATTGTATTGATCACAAGAACCGAAATTCCTGCGCATACAATATCTTCTCCCTCTTCCGCATATCCGCTGTGACCTTCACTTCTGAAGCCGATCAGTTTTTCTTCTGCATCCTGATAAAAGGTTACTTTATTCATGACAGTTAATTACTTGTTGATCGCTTTGATCTGTACTTTTGTATAAGACTGTCTGTGGCCGTTTTTCTTATGATATCCGGATTTTCTCTTGTATTTGTATACGATGACTTTCTTTGCACGGCCTTCTCCAATAACATCAGCTGTTACTGTAGCACCTGCAACTGTCGGCTGTCCGACTACAAGCTTGTCATCACTTACTGCGAGAACCTGATCAAAAACGACTTCTTCTCCGGCATTAGCTCCAAGTTTCTCAATGGTAATGATATCGCCTTCTGAAACTTTGTACTGCTTTCCGCCTGTGGCAATAATTGCGTACATCTATGGCACCTCCTGTTATCATTACTCGCCAGTTACGGTGGCCCATGCTATACGGGCATACTTCTACCTCACTGTGCGGCATACCCCAGTATATTATCATCTTCCTTACTTTGCGTCAATTGCTTTTTCCCTGTTTTTGCATTATTTTAGCAATTTTTTCTGTTTTTCCGGAAAATCAGCCTTTCAGCTGTTCCCAAAGGGGCTTTCTGACTTTTTTTCTGGTCAGTTCCATCAGGCGCAAATGGGTAAATCCAAAAATCTGCACCCGATTCGGATCTTCCATGACAGCTTCCCTCATATAGGTCAAAAGCCTTTCCTCCGCGTCCTTGTTATGCATATCAATGAAATCGATCAGAATGATTCCTGACAGATTTCTCAGGCGAATCTGAAGAGCCGCCTCCTTTGCTGCTTCCATATTCACCTTAAGAAGGGTTTCCTCTTTCGTCTTTTTTGCAATATTCTTACCGGTATTCACATCAATAACGGTAAGTGCCTCCGTCACCTGAATAACCAGATAAGCACCGCTTTTCATCCAGACTTTTTCTCTGCAGGCATCCCCAATCTGTTCCTTCAGAGAATAGAGTCTCGATAAGGGCAAAAGCTGATCCTGATAAAGACGAACAGAAAAGCCTTTTTCCTCTAAAGTCTCTTTTACCTCAGGCAGATCCGTTACAATTTCCCGGTAACTGCCGGCAGATAAACCATATAAATAAGACAGATAAGCTTCCTCTGCCGACCAAAGACAGCTAAAGCATTTTCTGTGCTTCCAGAGGGCAAGCTTTTCCCTGCTCTCTCTGATCAGTTTTTCTGCCTGCTCTTGCAGCTCTTCCCCATCCAGATTTGCCGCACTGCTTCTGGCCAATAAACCGCCCTCTTCTGTCTCTTCCTCAGAAAAGCAATTCCGCATAACTTCTTCCAGCTGCTGCCGGATCTTTCTTTTCTTTTTATCAGAAAGCTTCGAAGAAATTCCTATACCCTTTTTTCCAATCGTAAAGATCAGATCCGGACTTTTAAACTCAATGGCTGAGGTCAGACTGGGATGTTTTCTTTTTTGTCCCTCCTGTGAGATCTGAACAATAATCTCATCGCCAACGGAAAGCTTTTCCTTTGGCCGACCGCTTCTGCAATGCAGATGCACCTGCTTATCCAAAGGATAATAGCAATCCTCTCCGATTCCGATATCAACGAAAGCCGCATTGATATTCGAAACAATGCGGCTTACTTTTCCGATATAGATATTTCCCAGAGCTGCAGACTTTTCTTTTCCCTGCAGAAGCACTTCCCGCAGTTTTCTTTCCTCGAAAAGGCCGCAAAAAAGCTTATTTTCATAGTCTGTGATCAGAACTCTATTCATTCACGACTCCCTGTATGCCAGCTCTGTCAAAAGCTCATCCCAAGTGATGCCCTTTTCTACCATCAGAACCATCATATAATAAAGATAATCAGATAACTCATAACGAACCGCATCCACATCTTCATTTTTTGATGCAATGATGATCTGGGCCATCTCTTTTCCAAGTTTTTCAAGAAGCTTATCCTCTCCATTACTCATCAGATAATTGGAATAGGATCCCTCCTTGGGATGCAGCTTCCGGTCAGTAATGGTTTTATAAACATCCTCTAAGGCTGTTTTTGGATTCTTTACAGATACATCCTTCTTGGTAATATCATAGAAGAAACAGCTTCTGTTACCGGTATGGCAGGCTGCTCCAATCTGTGAAACCTTAGCGAGAATGGTATCATGGTCACAGTCGGCAGTCAGAGACTTCACATACTGATAATGTCCCGATGTATCTCCCTTGACCCAAAGCTCATTTCTGCTCCGGCTCCAATAGGTCATCTTGCCGCTGGTCAGGGTATGATAAAAAGCTTCTTCATTCATATAAGCCAGCATAAGAACATCATTATTCTTATAATCCTGTACAATAACGGGAACCATACCATCCGAATTCAGCTTGAGATTTTCCCACTTTAAAAGGGGCTCAAAGCAATTCACCTTGATGCGGTTGCTGATCAGATCATTTTTTATCTGCATCATATCTACATCCAGCATACTTTGATACTCAAAAGCCACACCCGAAATATTGCTCCTGCTCAGGGTTTCCTTTACTTCTTCAAAATCAAAACGATCATAAACCGGCTCAATCGGCAGACTGGTCATATCCGATACCGATACCACCATTTTCTGATCTTTCAGCACCAGAAGCTTGACAGATTTTTCAATCAGTTCCTTATTCTTAAAAAGAATATCTACATCCGAAAGATAGAGAAGGACCTTCTCATTTCCAAATCTGGCTGTACTGTCCTTCAAAAGCTGTACCGCATTCTCTGCACTTCCGTTGATCATGATACTGGCACATCTAACAAATAAATAATTGCGGACATCTTCCATATGCTCCATAAAGCCGCCGGCCGTTACCGGCATTTCTGCCGAATAGCATACATCCTTCAAAAGCGTCAGATTTTCTTTATGCTCCTGGCGGTCAGTAGCCTCATCAATCACATAAAGATGATCGACTCCTGTATTGTTCAGTACTCTGATCAAAGAAAATATATCCTTCTTTGAATAGCTTTTTCTGCTGTTTTTTCCTGTATAAATCTTCCCTTTGCTTAAGTAAAGAAAAGCAGAAAGGTCTTTAAATCGCATTTTATCTCCTATATAACACCCTTTGTCGACGGTATTCCCTTGATTCTCGGATTTTTACCAACCGCCTCGCAAAGTGCTCTGCCAGTTGCCTTAAACATGGCCTCCATCATATGATGTGCATTCACGCCATCAATTATCCTTATATTAATATTCATCATCGCCGAGTAGGAAAGCGCATAGAAAAACTCTTTTACGGTTTCCGTTTCCATGCTGCCCACCCTTTCAACCGGAAAGTCCGCCTGAAAAACCAGATAAGGTCTGCCCGAAAGGTCAATTACGCAATGTGCCAGACTTTCATCCAAAGGCACAAAGCTGCTGCCAAAACGGTTAATTCCTGCCTTATCTCCGATTGCTTCACGAATCGCCTGTCCCAGTACGATTCCAACATCCTCAACGGTGTGATGATTATCTACCTCAAGATCTCCATCCGCCACAAGTTCCAGATCGACCAGTCCATGCTTGGCAAAGCTGTTCAGCATATGATCGAAAAAGCCGATCCCTGTATTGATTTTCGCCTCACCGCTTCCGTCAAGATCAATCCGGCATGAAATTTTTGTTTCCTTTGTGATGCGATTTACTTCAGCACATCTTCCCATCGTTTTTCCTCCAGCCTACTTTTCAAAGCGTACACGAATTGAATTTGCATGAGCCGTCAGCTGTTCTGCCTCAGCAAAACGGATAATATCCTCATGTACCGGCTCAAGTGCCTCTTTGGAATAGGAAATTACAGAGGTCTTCTTAATGAAATCGTCTACTGACAAAGCAGAGAAGAACTTCGCTGTACCATTTGTCGGAAGAACATGATTTGGTCCTGCAAAATAATCACCCAGCGGCTCACTGCTGTAGGAACCAAGGAAGATCGCACCTGCATTTCTTACCTTAGTCATATCTGCAAAAGGATCCTTTGTCACGATCTCAAGGTGTTCGGAAGCAATTTCGTTCACTGTGTCGATCGCCTCATCCATATTTTCTGCGATCAGGATATAGCCATAGGAATCCAGGGACTTCTGAATGATTTCTTTACGGGAAAGAACCTTCAAAAAGCCATCAACCTCATCTGATACTTTCTGTGCAAGTTCCCGATCCGTTGTAACAAGAATTGCGGATGCCATTTCATCATGCTCTGCCTGAGACAGAAGATCCGCCGCTACAAATCTCGGATTTGCTGTCTCATCAGCCAGAACAAGGATTTCGCTCGGGCCGGCGATAGAATCAATGCTTACATGACCGTAAACCTCTCTCTTGGCAAGCGCAACATAAATATTGCCCGGTCCTACGATCTTGTCCACCTTAGGAATGCTTTCTGTACCAAAGGCCATTGCAGCAATTGCCTGTGCACCGCCTACCTTATAGATTACATCGGCACCGGCTTCCTTTGCTGCTACCAAAGTTGTTGCACAAACCTTGCCTTCTTTATCCGGCGGTGTACACATAATGATTTCATCCACACCTGCTACCTTTGCCGGAAGGACATTCATCAGTACAGAAGAAGGATATACGGCCTTTCCGCCCGGCACATATACACCGGCACGGTGTAAAGGTGTGATTCTCTGGCCTAAGATAATGCCGCTCTTTTCTGCATCAAACCAACTCTGTCTTTTCTGTTTTTCATGGAAGGAACGGATATTGACAAGGGCTCTTCTCATTACTGCCAAAAGTTCATCATCAACCTCTGCATAAGCCTCATCGATTTCTTCCTGGGTTACAATGACATTGTCCTTGTTCAGTTCTGCCTTATCAAACTCCTTTGTATAAGCAAAAAGAGCCTCATCTCCCTTTTTCTTTACATTATTGACAATCTCACTCACCGCATCCTCAAATTTGCCATAGCTGGAAGGACTTCTCTTCAGCAAATCCTCCAGAATATTCTTGCGGCTTTCCTCTGTCAAATCTAAGATTTTCATTTATTTTTCCTCCTTCAATACCCGATTTAAGGTCTGGATCAATTCGGTAATCCTTTCATGCTCCATACGCATACTAACCTGATTTACCACCATTCTGGCAGAAAGAGGGCAAACCTCTTCCAAAACCACAAGACCGTTCTCCTTTAAGGTGGAACCTGTCTCTACGATATCGACGATCACCTCAGAAAGTCCGACAATCGGTGCCAGCTCGATCGAGCCATTCAGCTTAATGATCTCAACCGTCTGATTTTTCGTATTGTAAAAATAATCCTTTGCAATCTTCGGATACTTGGTTGCAACCCTGATCAGTTCATGATGCTGCAGCTTATCTTCTGCTTCTTTGGGTCCGCAGACACACATTCTGCACTTTCCAAAACCGAGATCCAGGACCTCATAGATGTTGCGGCCCTCTTCCATGATGGTATCTTTTCCAACGATACCGATATCTGCTGCGCCATATTCCACATATGTGGGTACATCCGGACCCTTCGACAAGAAAAACTTCATTTTCAGATCTTCATTCACAAAAATCAGCTTTCTGGTATCCTTATCTTCCATTTCCCTGCAGGTAATTCCGGCCTTTTCCAGCAGCTTCATCGTCTTATCCGCAAGTCTTCCCTTGGTAAGGGCAAAGGTTAAATATCTCATTTATTTCGTCTCCTGATCCAATATGATCAATTCTGCTATATCATGTTCTTCTGCGTATGCCCGGCAGTCTGTATTTGTCATGCCATCCTTGCGCATCAAAAGAACCGTTCTTCCCTCTTCACGCAATTGCTTTGCCTGCTGAATTGCCTCTGTCCGCTTTTCTTCTGAATATACAATCAGAATCCTTTCTACCGGGATCGAAACCGCAATTTTTTGGCGCTCTAAGGCAAGCATCAGCTGATCCACCATAACAACCGCACCAACCGCAGGAGCCTGCTTTCCAAAATAACGCAGCAGATCATCATAACGACCGCCCTTTACAATTGCCTCTCCGCTTCCAAAGGTATATCCATCAAAAATGATTCCTGTATAGTAATCATAAATACTCAAAAAGCTGAGATCGAAGGAAAGATAGGATGCATAGCCATAAGCCGAAAGCACCTCATAAAGCTCACTGAGTCTGTCAATAGCAGCCATGGCAGCAGGAATCTCTTCTACATAGTCTCTCGCCTTATTCAAAGCCTCTACTGTTCCGGTAAAAGTAGGCAGTGCTTCAAAAATCGAAATAATTTCTGCCGCAACCTTTCTTTCCTCAAGAATTTCATCGGCAGCATAATAATTCTTTGAACAGATCAGATCACGGATCGTTTCCTCCGTATCTGCATCAATTCCGGCCGCTTCGCAAATCGCCTTATAAAAGCCGACATGGCCGACACTGATCTGAAATTCCTTCAGACCTGCCTGCAGAAAGCACTCGATCGTAAGGGCAATCATTTCTGCATCTGCATCTACACTATTGTCCCCAATGCATTCCGCACCAACCTGAGTTGTTTCCTTCAATCTGCCCTGATAGCTGGAATTATTGATGAAGGTATTTCCAAGGTAGGAAAAACGCAAAATGCTGTCATCTTCAGCAAAATATTTTGCTGCCGCTCTGGCAATAGAAGGTGTAATATCAGGTCTTAAAACAAGGGTATTTCCTTCCCGATCAAAGAACTTGAAGAGATCTCTGGACGGAGTCGTACCGATTTCTGAACTGAATACATCAAAAAATTCAAAAGCCGGTGTCTGAATCGGCTGATATCCATACTGACGAATGACACCATGCAGTCTCTCCTGCATGATCATCTTTCTTGCGCATTCTGCATCATATATATCTCTTACACCTTCCGGTGTATGCAATAATTTATCTTTCATTTTTGCCTCCAGCACTTTAGTCTGCTAATATGCTACCATGGTAGAGCATGAAATTCAACCTTTATTTTCATCCTCCTGCTTTTCCTCATCTCTAATGGAAAGATCCTTCTGCAGCATTTCCAGATAAGGAACCCATAGTCCGTTCGGTGTAGAAAAGAAAAATTCCTCTTCCAGCTCCTCTCTTCGAAAGCTCTTTCTTCCGCCTGCCTCCATCCTCTTCCAAAATTGCATCATTTTCTCATATCGAAGGTAATAAAATTCTTCTCTTTCCGTAAAATAAAGCAGTAAGAAGCTGATTCCCTCCTGCTTTTCAAACTGACGCATAAAGCGGATCTGATGTTCGTGAATATTTTGAAGGGGAAAGGTATCGCTTTTGCATTCTTTCGCATCAAATGCGACCGGAATTCCCTGCACGACACCGATATAATCCACTGTACTTTTCTGATCAAAATAAGCAAGTGTAATATGCCTGCTTTTCTGATCAATATTGATCGGCGTAATCGGCGTAGGTATCTTTTGGATCAAAGCCAGATTTTCATCTGCATATTTTTCATTTGTATGATTAATGAGATCCTCAAAGGTGGAACCGCGAAGACCTCTTGAATTCCAGGTTGCCATTATTCTTTCTCATTTTTGCTTTGGTACATGCCACGTTTAAGCATTGTCGTCGGTCCCAGTCGTCTGTCTTTTTCCGGCTCGTAAAAAAGCTTATTTTCAAAGAGGATGCTGACCTCTCCATTCCTGATCTCCAGGCAATTTACGCAGCAATTCAGCTGAGATAATTCCCAAAATTCGGAAAGCGGCATCTTTTTGAGAAAAAGAAGCATGGATCGAATCATTGCTCCATGACAACAGACAGCAATATTTCCTTCCGGATAACTCTTTTCCAAGGGAAGAAGCAGGTCATTGATTGCTCTTTTCCCACGTTCGAGCAGCTCCTCGTAGGATTCTCCGCCCTCAAGGGGCTGATATTTCTCCGGGTCAAGAAAACAAGCCCGATATTTTTCTAAAAGGGGATCGCTCCCGATCTCCGGAATCACCATGCCCTCCAGGGCACCAAAGCCAAACTCGATCAGGACTTTTTCTTTCTCAATCCGGCAGGATGATTTCGTTTCTTCTTTGATTAATTCTGCTGTACGATAAGCCCGAAGAAGAGGACTCGCAAAAATACGATTAAAGGAAATCCCTTCTTTGTATAGACTTCTTCCGGTTATCCTCGCCGTCTCTTCGCCAGCTTCATTCAGGGGAATATCTGTCCTTCCCTGCACTCTTCTTTCATGATTCCAGGCAGTCTCTCCATGCCTGATCAGATATACTTTCATTTGCAAGTCTCTTTTCTTAAAATTTGCCTCATACATCATACATGATTTGCCCTAATTCTTCAAGCTGTGCACTCCTTGAAAAAAATCCCCCGGCAGGAATTCCTGTCGGGGGATCAAAATCATTATTTTCTCTTATTCACGGCGTCTTCTGCGTCTTCTCGGTGCATTTTCGACCGCCTCTGTCTGAACAGAAGCTGTGCTAACCGGGCTTGTTTCTGCCTGGCTATTGTTCTCGGATACAAGAGGACTTTCCTCTGCTCCGCCTCTTCTGCGTCTGCGTCTTACACCGCCTTCCGGAAGGGATGCCGGAGTTACTTTAGCTACTGGCTTAACCGGACTCGGACTAGCCGCCGGCTTTACTGCCTCAGGCATCTTCGGTGCTACTACCGGTTTCGGCGCAACCACCGGCTTGGGACTTACCGGTGTCTTTGCCGGAGCCTCAGCCTTTACCGGAGCCTTTGTCTCTTTCGGAGCTGCTGCAGCTGCCTTTACAGCTCCTGCCGCACCTCTTCTTCCTCTTCTTCCACCGCCTGCTCCAGCTCCAAAGGAACCTACCGGTACCGGCTCTGTCGGAAGTGGCGGTTTCACCCTGCCAGCCTTCTTGATTGCCTGATTCGGACAAAGATCATAGAATTCCTGATTCTTAATCTCAAGTGCATTTTTCTTGATGACATGAATCATGCCTTCGCTTCCGGCGATTACACCGACCGGAGCTGCTGCCTTACATGCACCGCATCCCTTGCAGGCTGCCGGATCAATATAAATTTCATAAGCACCCGGACAAACCAAAGCCTTACAGCTCTTTCTCTTGGTGTGCATATCAAATTCTGCTTCGTTATTTTCAATCAGCTTCAGAAGCTGATCTGCTACTGTAAATGAAAGATCACAGTCTGCACATTCCCTGATTACATCAAGGATTTCCTTCAGCATCTCAACATCATCATTCTGACCCTTGCCATTTACAATATCCTGCATGATCGTAAAGACCTGGCGAAGACCATCACGGCACATAACACCCTTGCCGCAGGAATTCTTAAGTCCTTCCTTTACAATGCGATAGGATACATCAACCGGGCAAAGGCTTGCATCGCTTTCTACCTGAGCAGCCAGATCAACAAGTTCCTTTAACGCTTCGTCTGTTACTCCACAGATTCTTTCCATTTGCTTACCTCCGTTCCGATTAATATTCTGTCCACATCTTTACACGATTGATCTGGCAGCGCAGATCACACTGCAGGCAGCGTGATGCTTCGCATCCGGACTGTTCCGGAGTAAAGCCAAAATCAACAGGAGTAAAGGATCTGCTTCTCTTATCAATAGATTCTACGGTAAGCTCTTCTCTCGGGATTCTGTTCATGCCCTCAGTCTTTCCGATCTTCGGATCAGCAGGACCTCTCTCGAGCAGAACCTCCTCGATATTGCCGTCTCCGCCAAGATAGATATCAACCGCTGACGCTGTCTCACGTCCACCCTGGATACCCAGAATAACGGATTTTGTGCCTGTAATACAGTCACCTGCAGCAAAGATGCCTTCCTGAACGGTTTCATGACCTTCCTTCATCTCCGGGAAGCCAAAACGATTCAGTGCAATGCCAAAGTCTGCTGTAAGATCTGTCTTCTGTCCCATCGCAAAGATAATATAATCACCCGGTTCGATATGATCTACATCATCCTCGCGATCTACTTCCAGACCCTTGGGGCCGAAACGGAAGCCGGTAATGTTCGCATAGCGTAAGCCTTCCAGCTTATCCTTGCTTCCGATGATCTCCAGGTTTGTTGTTCCGTCATGAACCTCTACGCCTTCTTCTTTCGCCTGCTCGATTTCTTCATCATCTGCAAGCATATCTTTTCTCTGCTCCAGGCAGAAAAGAGCAACCTTGGCGCCAAGCTTTGCGGATGTTCTGGCCGCATCAAAGGCTACATTACCACCGCCAAGTACGATGATCTTTGCACCCTCATGTACGTTCGGATCTGATTCTCCTGCTGAGATCTTGTGAAGGAATTCCACAGCTGTTGTATGCATGTCACACTGATCGCCGCCCTGGATCACTGCATCCTTACCGGCCTGTGTACCTACTGCAAGCACAACTGCATCGTAATCCTTCTTTAATTCAAGCGCATTTTCGATCTTCTTTCCGGTTTCAAGCTTTACACCATGCTCGAGAATTGCGGAAACCTCACTATCAACAACTTCCCTCGGAAGTCTGTAAGAAGGAATACCATACTGCATATAGCCGCCGGCTTTTTCGCTTCTCTCGAATACGGTTACATCGTGTCCCTGCTTTGCCAGATAGAAAGCGGAAGTCATACCTGTCGGACCCGCTCCGATTACAGCAACCTTTTTGCCTGTAGCCGGCTTCACCAGAGATTTTTCCTTCCAGAGCTGCTTATCATCATGCTCGCAGGCATAACGCTTCAGATTGCGAATAGACAGCGGATCATTCAAAGAAGAACGTTTACACTTGGATTCACAGGTATGAACGCAAACAAGTCCGAGTGCATGCGGGAAGGGTACCTTCTCACGAATTACAGCAACTGCCTCTGCATTCTTACCTTCCTTGACCAGTCTGATATATTCCGGAATATCAATATGTGCCGGGCATTCTGCCTGACAGGGAATCAAAGCCTGTGCCTTCGGAATATCTGTACGGAAGACGCCTTCCATATCCTGAAGAGCGCCGGTAGGACAGACCTCAACGCAGGCACCGCAGAACTGGCAATCTGCCTCTACGAGTGGCTTGTCTTCTTCTGTTCCGACATAGATCTCATAGGTTTCTTCTTTTTTATTGAGCTGAAGAATGCCAACACCTCGAACATCCTTACATGCACGAATACATCTGCCGCAGGAAATACATCTCTCCATCTCACGGACGATCAGCGGATTCTTCGTATTGATAAATGTTGTTGTCTTGGTGATATCACGCATACGGCCATGCACGGAATTTGTTTCCTGCATCATTGCCTGGAATTCACATTTACCGTACATTTTACAGGATGTACAGTCATGCGGATGTCCTGCCAGCATGAATTCCATCGCTACACGACGGATCTGCTCAAGTCTTGCTCCCTTTGTTGTAATCTTCATTCCCGGTTCAACAATTGTTTTGCAGGATAACTGAGCACCTTCTTTTCCTTCAATATTGATTACGCAGAGCTTACAGCCGCCACGGCTTTCAAGATCCGGATGGGAACAGATATGCGGAATATAGATACCGGCAGCAAGAGCTGCACGAAGGACATCCTGTCCCTCTTCCGCTTCTACTCTGACTCCATCAACGAAAATTTCTACTTTCGCCACAATTTCCTCCTTTTGAAACACACAACAAAAAACGACCCTATCATTTCATATAAAGCCTAAGTTGATTTAATCATATCAAATAGATTTTCCTGCTTCAAGCTAACTTAGGTTATATAATCTGCACAAATGATGCAAGTTTTTCAACGATTGATACATAGCCTCCAAAGAGACCATGTATCACCCTGGATTTTCAAGATTTCTTTAGAAAGGACCGACATCATTTGCTTTGGCATTTACCTTGCCGTCTTTCGACTCAGCAGAAAGCAGGATCTCACCTACTGTATGCATGGCTTTCAGGGATGAGATCTGAAGATCCGTATCATCTACCGGAAAACCAACCCGCTTGCCCGGTTTCTGACTGGAAAGCATCTCTTCATAGGAAGAACGAATCGTTCCGGCTACAAGATAAGAGAGCTTTGTCAAAAACTCACCCTCGCTCTTACAGCTTTTCCAGATCTTCGTCGTTACCTCCATGATCTTCTGCTCATCAAATTCAGCATCCTCTTCCTTGCCCTTGATCTGATCCGCAACCTTTTGCACCTCTTCATCTGCATTCTGCAGCTTCTTCGGTCCCTTCGCGATCAGTTTCATATTCTGATTCTTTAAATTTCGATGAAAGACTCTCGTTGCTTCCTCTTCCTCCATCAGAAGGAGGGAAAAATCCTCATCTACTACATATTCAACGATCTTTTTTTCAATCTTTTCCATTCTTTTTTCCTATTCTTCGATAAAAAACAAAGGCAGATGCTATACCACCTGCCTTTGTACTAATCTTATATCCGATACATATCAGATCTTATTCTTCCGGATCAATGAACTCATCGGAATCCATATAAGCTACACACTCTTTTGCAGCAATACGTCCTGAGTTGATTGCATATGACATTGTAGAACCCGGATTATAGAAGCAGTAGGAATCAGCAAAGATAGTTGCTGTATCATTACCGCATGCATACAGACCCGGAATCGGCTCATAATTGTCATCCAGAACCTGCATATTGTCATTTACTTCGATTCCGCCGAGTGAACCATAACCTGACGGGAAGTGACGTGCTACATAGAAAGGTGCTGTCTGGATCGGTTTCAGGAATCTGTGATCCTTTGTAAACTGCCAGTCATAACCTCTCATGCTGCCATTGCACATATCATTGTACTCAGCAATTGTAGCTTTGAGATTTTTCTCATTGATGCCTGTCTCTGCGCAAAGCTCTTCGATAGAATCAAATTTCCAGAAGTTTGTCTGTCCGGAATCCTGATCGTCAAGACCTTCATGCAGCATAGAAAGACCATTTGCCTCAATACCCTTGTGATTCAGGAAGAGATCAAGCTCTTCATCCCACTTGTCCATGTGTGTAATTCCATGGTGATAAGTGATGTAGTCCAGACCATGCTCTTTGTAATAATCAACGATATCCTGATCAATGATAGAGAAGCCGGCATGGTTCTTCTGAAGAAGAAGGGAGTTTCCGGTGAATGTGGTATTGTCCATGATCTCTTCGTTGATGAAACGCTTACCGTCCAGATTAACCATCAGGTTCGGCTGACGCATAACCTCTGACAGGGTCTTGAAGATATCTGTTGTACCAGGAGTATTGTAAGTAACCTCCATGTTGATCTTTGCTTTTCTTCCGCCGATGTTCCAAACCATGTTGATACCATCGCCATCAATACCCGGAATACGGAATGTGAACATGTCAACGCCCCATTTCCATCCCATGTACTGCTCGATCATATCTACGTTATTACCGATACCACCTGTACCTACGATAACGCAGTTGCAAAGGCACTCGATCTCTTCACCGTTCTCATCAACAGCTTTAACACCGCGAACCTGTCCCTGAGAGCCTGTCAGGATCTCTGTTACCGGAGTATTGAAAAGAATCTCTCCGCCGATTTCCTGTACATACTCTGTCAGTCTCTTGTTCATGATAGATGCGGAACGCTCACTCGGCTTGTTGGAGCCCGGCATCTTAACCATGTGCTGTGTGCAGTGTGAGTTCTTGAAGTACTTAAATACGCCAAGGAATTCTACACCGATATTCTGCAGCCATTCAATTGTCTCTGAGGACTGATTGAACCAACGACGTACCAGTCTTGCATTGCTTCTCCAGTGAACATACTCCATAAAGAAGTTGAATGCATCGTCCTTTGTAAAGTCGTTTGTCATATTTTCTTTCTGCATCTGGGACTCAAAAGCAAGAAGCGCCATACCCATGTTAGCAGCACCGCCTGATGTGTTTGATTTCTCAAATGCAACGGCAACTCCGCCCCCTGTTGCGTTCAAGCTTTCCTGAGCCTGTGTAAGAGCAGCCAAAGCGGACATACCGCAGCCTACTACTACTACATCTGCTTCCATCTGTTTCATTAAAGTTTCCTCCTAACCTTTTCAATTAGTCACGCATAATCAACGTTGATTCCATTATAAACTGTGCAAAATATTCGTTCAATATCTATTTGGCATATTTCACATTTCATTTTTTGCATCAGTTAATTTATTATACAAAATCACGAATCACCTGTTTGAATTCTCTGGGTTCTTCAATTTCAAAGGTTTTTTCGGAGAGCCTTTGCAGTTTTCCTTCCAAATGCGGAAAGACCAGCTTATAAGCAAAAAGAGCCTGATAGCTCCCCTTCTTCATCTGCTTTCCATAGCGGATCGCATCACCATACTTTCTGTCTCCCACGATCGGATGGCCAATCGAAGCTAGATGCGCCCTGATCTGATGGGTCTTTCCGGTAATCAGCTCCACCTCAAGAAGGCTTGCCTCCTTCCAGACCTCAAGCGGTCTGTAGGCTGTCAGAATCTTTGAAGCAGCTTCAAAAGGCTTTTCGCTGATCTTTACCCTGTTCGTTTTTTCATCCTTATACAAATAGCCCTCGATTCTTTCTTCTTTTTCAATCCTACCGGCAACAATACATTTATAATACTTTCCGATTTTTCTTTCCTTAATCAGTCTGTTGATCTCCTGCACTGCCGGAAGTGTCTTTCCTGCGATCAGAATTCCCGCCGTATTCCGGTCAAGCCGGTTGCAGACAGAGGGCTTAAAGGTACGAAGGCTTTCCTTTGTGATCTCTCCCTTTTCCAAAAGATAAGCCAGCATTTCCTCATTCAGGGAAAGATCTCCTTTTTCCGCCTTCTGGGAAAGAATTCCTGCCGGTTTATTCAGAAGAAGGATCTGCTCATCTTCATAGATCACATGAATATGCTCCCATCCGATCTTCTTTTCTTCCTTTATTTTCTTTTCTATAAACTTCTCAAAGGTATCCTCTGCCAGATAGATTTGAACAAGATCTCCCTCCTCTACCTTTTCCTTTCCGTCCGCCTTTTTTCCGTTTAATTTGATATTTTTCTTACGCAGCATTTTATAAATAAAGGAAGAAGGTGCCTTATTTAAATATTTCATCAAAAGCTTATCCAGCCTTTGCTCTGCCTCGTTTTTTCCAATCTTTAGCTCTCTCATCATTCCTCCCAAATAACGTTTTGGCATTTTTTTATAGGAACGAAGTTCCTAAAAGAATCCTGCTTGCAGGATTCTCCGCCTGCGGCGGGTCGCTTTAGCGACACAT
>CAVFAT010000058.1:0-31397 GCA_963620785.1 Bacteroidaceae bacterium | reverse complement strand
TAGGTCACAAAGTATTTTAAGGAACAGAAAGTTCCTATCCCCAGTTTTTATCTTTCAAAAAACGAAACCGCCTGCAGCTCTTGTAATGCAAAAGCTGCAGGCGGTCTTTTCATCCTGTTTTTCCCTATCAGTCCAAGAGTCTTTCCCGAACCTCTATCGGTCACGATTATTTCCTTTTATTCTTTTTTCTGCTAAGGAGCCCTGTCGTAGTAAGCCCTGCTCCACTCATAAGCAGCAAAGCCATCCAGAAAGCAAGATCATTCCTGTCTCCTGTTTTCGGAGATTTTGAATTTGTACTTGCACTTGTATTTGTCTTTGTTCCTGTCGTGCCAGTAGAGCTGCTTCCGCCGGCATTTTCCTTTCCGCTGCTATCTCCTTTTGTTTTGTCTTTTCCAGTATCCTTACTGTTTCCCTGGTCTGAAGGTTTTTGATCCTTATTCTGACCATCTGCATTCTGATCATCCGACTTCTTGTCATTATTCTGATCATCCGGATCCTTACTCTTCTCTTCTGTAACCGTTACCGTAAGACTCGCCATATTTCCGGCCTGATCCTTTGCAAGAATGGTCTGCTTTCCGTCTGCCGGATTCAGGATCAGCTTACTATCCGTCAATTCTACATCCTTGCCATTCACTGTTACGCTTTCCAGATGGTCATCCTTGATCGTCAGAGTAATTGCTCCCGTATAACTATTGCCTTCTTCTGCACCGGAAATCACCGGAGCTGTCTTATCGATCTTGTAGGACTCGGAAATCACTTCCGAAATCACACCGCTTTCTGTATTTCTTACGTAGAACTGCAGAATGCCATCCTCGCATTCCTGGGAAACCGTAAGTTTGTCCTGCCAGTCTCCATCTGCATCCTTGCTAAGAGAAAGCTGCCAGCCCTCCTGGGCAGTGACGATGAAATCCGTGTTCAGCCAGTTCTTGGAATTGACTCTGTATTCGCTTCCGTTAGAATGATAAGCCATGATCGATGCGGTAACTCCGTCAGGCTGGATCAGTTTGTAGTTCGTGCTGTCTGCACCTTCCAGGCTAAAGTCAGTGAATGAGACCTCAATATCCTCACCGATCTCCTCACTTGTGAAGCTTGGGACACCATTTACAAGACTTACCTCATCACCGGACACCAGGCCTTCCAGGCTTGGGCTTCCGCTGAACTCTGCCTTATTGGTCGCATCATAATATTTATCCGCAACGGCAAGCCCTGAAACAGTCAGTTTCTTCGCCTTTATCCTGCCATTCGCTGTCGCTGTGGCATTGACTTTATAATTATCCTTGTCCTTACCTGTCAGCTGAATATCTGCGGTAACTGTCCTTTTGCCGGCATTCTTACTGTCAAAGACTGCATTGCTTGCCTCTGCACTTACTTCATCACCGGCCACAAGTCCCTTCAGTGCAGTTGTAACCTCTGCACTTGTATTGCCATCATATTCCTTATTCTTCACCTGAATAGATGCTGTCACATCCTTCGCGGTAATCTCAAATGGATATTCCGCACTTCCGACATTTCTTCCATCCTTTGTTGCTGTTACAAGGAGTCTGTAAGATCCGACATCGGAAGGTCCTTCTGTTCCGGCAAGATCGCGATAGCTGTCTTCTCCGCTCTTTTCCTGCCAGGTATAGGTCAGTATCACGCCTTCTGCATTTGGCGTCCAGCTTCCCTCCGTATGTGCCACAGAGGCGCCATCATAAACCTTTTTCCCATCTGTCATCGTGCTGCCGCCTGCCTTGTTCAGCAGACTCAGGCTGATCGTCACCTCTCCGAGGCCAAGCTGCAGGCCGCCCTGACCATTTGGCTCCAGACAGTAGGCGCTGTCATCGCTAAAGAAAGCATTCGTATCTACTGAACCATTTACAACCGTTCTGCCAAGCGCCGGCTTATAGGAAGAGATGCCGACTTTTGCACCGCTTGCCATTCCTTCCTCCGCAACATTTATGACGCTGTCGCTGGGCAGAGAGATATTGCCATTGTTATTGTCTTTGATAACGATGCTGCCTGAAACTGTAATGCTGTTATCAGAGAAAAGACATATTCCTCCGCCGGACTGTCCTCCTGTATTACCCGTAATACTGCCGCCCTTTAATTCAAGCGATACGTTAGAGATATAGAAGTTATCGATACCGCCACCCATCCATCCTGTATTGCCTGTAATACTGCCGCCGGTCATAATGATTTTTTTGCTGTTATAAACGCCTCCGCCATAGGTGGCATCATTTGCATCTGCCGCCTTGCTTCCGCCGATGGTGCCATTCGCCAAAGTAAAGGTTCCGTAATTATAGACCCCTCCTCCGGAAGGTACTGAACCGCTCCCCTTATTGCCGGAAATCGTACCGCCGTCCATAGTAAATCTATAGCCGTTATAAACGCCTCCGCCTTCATTTGCAGTATTTCCGGAAATACTGCCGCCATTCAGATTAAAGATCCAATGACTCGAAACGCCGCCGCCATCTTTTGCAGATGTATTTCCACTGATGCTGCCACCGTCCATTGTGAAGTTCTTTGATTCCACCCAGCTGCTGTCGGTATAAACACCGGCGCCATGATTCGCATTATTTTTCTCAATTCGGGCGCTGCCAGACATATTAAAGTTTGCGTAATTGTATACGCCGCCTCCATAATTGCCCTGGTTGTCACTGATCAGACCTCCCGTCATGGTAAATCTGCCATTTGTATAGACACCGCCTCCACCATGAAAGCTGCTTCCATCACTTGAGCTGTTTCCTGTAATACTGCCACCCGTCATGGTGAAACTTCCCATATTGGTGACACCACCACCATAAGAATCCACTGTATTGCCGCTGATAGAACCACTGTTCAGAACAAGCGTACCATTATTATAAATACCGCAGCCACTCTCGCCAGCGACATGTGTGATCTTTCCTGTCGCTCCATCGCTGCAGTCTGTAAGCGTAAGGCTCGCATTTTCTGCAACTGTAATGCTTGCCTGACCATTGATACCTGTAATGCTTTTTCCGTTCAGGCAAAGTTTCACATTATAATTGCAGCTCCAGGAGGATGTCACATTATCCGTCAGATAATAGCTGCCGTCCCCGGAGATTTCATCTAGGGAAGAAATCGCAGTCCAGCTGCTCTCCTCTCCGTCATGCTGATGCGGACTTCCCGAAGACAGAAGCCCCACCTTGGCATCCCCGCTTTCCGCAATGCTCATGTTCTTCACATGCTCTGCCGAACCGCTTTCCGTCAGCTCTTCTGCAAAAGTGCCGGCCGGCATAAGGCTGAAGACCATGCAAAAAGCCATCATAAAGCTCAAGACCTTTTTCTTCATCTTTTCCCCTTTCCCAATTAGACTTTTTCTGCCAGCAGATAGGCAAGCAAATGTGTCGGCTGCTGGAATTTATTTTCTGCAATCAAAGCATCCAGTTCTTCTTTTTTCAGCAGAAAGGCATTTAAAAATTCCGTGTCATCCAGATTCTGACCGCTGACCTTTCTGCAATGATCTGCCAGATAAATATGGGCATAATTATCTGCAATGGTCGGATTGGCCGGAATTGTCAGAAGGTGGGTCCATTCATCGGAAACATATCCTGTTTCTTCCTGCAGCTCTCTTTTGGCCGCAAGAAGAGCATCCTCGGCTTCCTCCCCCTGGCTGCCATATTCCTTATCGTCGCTTCTCTCAATGCCTCCGGCCGAAAATTCCGTTGTCACCTGACCGATTCCATGACGATACTGTCTTACGCAAATATAATTTCCTTCTTCATCTCTGGCCGCAATGATCACAAAGCTTCTTCTGCTGTAATTATAATAGGGTTCAAATTCACTTCCGTCCGGGAGACGGTATCTGACCCTTCGAAAATCAATCCATTCATCCTGAACGATATGCTCTACCTTCAGAGCCTCCCATTTCAGTTCATCAAATTCACTCATTTTCTCTCCTTCATTATCGTACCGCTAAAGCGGTACGATATATATTGACTCACGGCGCATTATGCATCACGCTCTGCGTGATGCTAAGCCTTCTTCGAAGGCTTGGCGCCTTCGTTCATCGTACCGCTAAAGCGGTACGATATATATCGGACTCACGGCGCATTATAATCGTGCTAGCGCACGAGCGCCTTCGTTCATCGTACCGCTAAAGCGGTACGATATATATCATATCGTATTGTTTTGCCTTTGATGGAGTAGTCGGCTTTTTTTCCGGCCAGCTCCGGTCCTTTGGCCATGCGTTTGACAATGATCCTGTCCGGTCCGGCTGCCTTTGCCGCATCAAAGAGCTCCTCTCCCTGACTGCAGGGCAGCTCCAGCTTCTGCAGGAGCTGAAACTTCTTTTTGACCAGTCCGCTCTTTTGTCTCTCCGGAAACATGGGATCCAGATAGATCAGATCCGGCGCAAATTCCAGCCTTTGCATTCCTTCGATGCTGTCTTTTTTCCTTAAATGCATACGGCCGGCATATTCTGCAAGCATCGGATCCTCTTTGGCTCTCTTGAGGGCATCCTCCAAAAGAGAAGCAATCCATTCGTCATGCTCAAAAAGTATCACCTCGTAACCGGCTGCTGCCAGAAGAAAAGAATCCTCTCCCAAACCTGCCGTTGCATCCACTGCCCTTAAAGGATGATCTGCATTTTTTTGCTTTGCCGCCTTTACCAAAAGCTCCCTCTGCAGGCTTCCCTGTCTGATTCTGGGCAGCATGGAGGAAAAATCCGCTCTTAGCTCCAATTTTCCGTCTGTCAGAGTGAGCCCGTCCTCTTTTTCTATCATTCTAAGAGTCTGCTCTCCCTCCGGCTTTCCTTTTATGCTCTCTTCCGGCATTCTTTCCTCTTTCCTATATCTTACCTAGCAGGGATAAAAACATCCACTCTGCTGCCTGCGTAATAGGAAGGAAGTTTCCTATTACATAAAAATTTGACCGGAGACAAAGTACTCCGGTCTCCTTTTATTTTGTTTCTTCTTCCAGTGTATCGGTTTCATCGCTTAAGGTATAACTGTCCTCCTCAAGCGTCGGCATCTGGCTAAGGTCAAAAGGCGTTCCCTGATATACCACATTCAGCCAGTTTGTATATAGTGCATTCGAACTGGATCTCCAGTTCAGCTCCGGCTTTTTGGAAGGATCGTTATCCGGATAATAATTGACCGGCATCTGCGGCTCAATTCCCTTCGCCAGATCTCTCTTATATTCCTTATCCAGATCATACCTGTCGTATTCTGTATGTCCCATCATGAAGATCTGCCTGGAGGAATAGGCCAGGATCAGGCAGCTGCCTACCTTCTCTTCGGGATTTTCTCCCTCCGCAACAACATACAGCTCCGGATCTGCCGCAACTGCTGCCTCATCAATTCCTGTATAACGGGACTGGGGAGACATGAAATAATCATCCATACCCCTCATCAGCATTTTCTTATGATGCAGAACCTTATGACGGTAAACACCGGACAGCTTTTCCGGCAGCATGATCTTCTTGATATGATGATGATAATATAAACCTGCCTGGGCACCCCAGCAAAGATGGAAGGTACTGTAAACATGACTTCTGGACCATTCCATGATCTTCGCCAGCTCCGGCCAGTAATCCACATCCTCAAAATCGATCTTTTCCACCGGTGCACCGGTAATGATCAGACCATCATAATAATTGTCCTTCACCTCTTCATAGGTCAGATAAAACTGATTCAGGTGGGAAGCCGTTGTATGGGTGGATTCATGACTGGCGATCGCCAAAAGGGTAATCTGAGTCTGAATCGGAAAATTTGACATCACACGAAGAATATCCAGCTCTGTATCTTCCTTAAGCGGCATCAGATTCAGGATTGCGATCTGAAGCGGTCTGATATTCTGTGTATGGGCTCTGTTTTCATCAATAACAAATATATTCTCATCTTCCAGGATCTTTTTTGCCGGAAGATCATTGCTTACAATAATTGACATGTCTGCCAATCCTTTCTATGTTTCTTATGGTTTTGTTCTGTCTGCATAATATATTTACGATATCCTATGCAAAGCTTCTTTGTCAAGCTTTCTCCAGCTGTCTGTGCATCCGGAAAATATGCTCCAACTCTGCTTTTCCGGCTGCTCTTCCCGAGAAATAATAGTCTGCCGGACAAGCTTCCTGCATTTCCTCTGCAGAAGCGAATCCGAATTCCTTTCCTTCTGCTTTGATGGGAAGCTTCATCAGATCTGCCAGCCTTCGAACCGTTCCTGCCGCACCATCGATCAGCTCAATATGTTCCGCGCCAAGTTCTGCCAAAAGTTCCCGCATTACAGGCTTGAAATAATTAAAATGGGTACAGCCAAGAACAATGGAAGAAAAGTCCTGAAGATCATAGCCATAGAGCTGCTGCCGAAGGTAGGTTCTCACCTCTTTGGAAGCAAAGTCTTCCTTCTCGGCAAACTCTACCAGTCCCGGCATGGGAAGCAGATCACTTCTTTCCTCTCCATGCTCCCGTCGGATCAGTTCCTTGAGCTTGTTTTCTCTTAAGGTTACCGGCGTTGCCATAACCAATATTCTCTTCGAGTCTTCTTCCAATAAAGCAGGCCTGACCGCCGGTTCCATCGCAATAATCGGCAGGCTGTATTTTTCCCGAAGATAAGCAGAGGCTACTGCACTTGCCGTATTGCAGGCAATTACAATTGCTTCCGCTCCCTTTTTGATCAGGAATTCTACGATTTCCTCTGAAAAGCGAAGAATCTCTTCATTTTTCTTTGTTCCGTAGGGAACATGGTCTACATCTGCATAGAAAATATAATCCAGCTCCGGAAGCTTGCACATGGCCTCATGGAGAACCGACAAGCCACCGATACCGGAATCAAAAATACCTGCTTTCATTTGCCAAATCCTGCTTTTTCTTTATAATATAACGTAAGTATTATACAACCGAAGGAGTTATTATGAAAGAAAAAAAGAAAAGCTCTTCCACCTCTGGAATTCTCTATAAGCTGGTCATTTTCTGTCTTCTTTGTCTGATTGCCTTTTGTCTTTACAAAATCCTGCCCTATTATCTGAATAACCACAAAACAGCCTCTGATTATCAGGATCTGAGTCATGCTTACGTAAAGACCACAAGCGATGACACAGAAGATGAGGAAGCATCCGGTGATTCCACTCCCTTCTGGGCAAAAACAAGCGTCGATATCGCTTCTCTTCAGAAATTAAATCCGGATATCAAGGGATGGATCCGTTTTGACCATACCGATGTCATTCCCATTGACTATCCGATTGTCTATAACGGAAGCAATGACAGCTATCTCCATGCGGATATTTATCAGAAGTACAGCTTTGCCGGAACCCTCTTTATTGAAGAAAAGAACAAGGGGGATTTCTCTGACCTGTCCACAATTATCTATGGCCACAATATGAACAACGGTTCTATGTTCGGCTCCCTGAAAAAATACTACCGGGACAGCAGCACCTATGATGATAACCAGTATTTTACCATTTATACTGCTGATAAGGCTTTGCGCTATCATATTTTCTCTTATTTTTCCACAACAACGGAAAGCTTTGTTTATCAGACCGGTTTCAGCGAAGGAGAAGAATACCAGCAGTATCTTGCTTCCCTGGTCTCCTCCTCCAGCAAAAAGACCGGCATCACACCGGAGGAAAATGCCAGGATCGTCCTCCTTTCCACCTGTCAGGGAAGGGACAGCAATACCCGCTTTATCGTCTGTGGCCTTTTGGTAGATGAATATTAAGAAAAATCTATGGAGGAATCATGAAAAAATACCTCGTAAAAGCCTTTCACTTTTGCTATCGCAGCCTCTGCTGCCTTCTGCCGCTTCAGAAGAACAGGATCATTTTTGAAAGCAGCGTAGGAAATAATTATTCCGGCAGTCCCAGGGCAATCTATGAATATATGTTAAAAAAAGATCTGGCCAAAAACTACCGGATCTACTTTGTTTTTAAGCATCCGGAAGAAATCACTCTTCCCGGTCCTGCCAAAAAATTAAAAAGAAAAAGCATTCCCTATCTCCTGGCCTTTGCCAGAGCCAAGGTCTGGGTCAGCGATACCCGTATGCCCCTTTATCTGATCAAGCGAAAGGGCGTCTGCTATATTCAGACCTGGCACGGAACGCCACTGAAAAAACTGGCTTTGGATCTGACCTCTCTGGATATGGGCGGCTCCGTTAACCTGGAAAACTATAAGGAAAACTTTCGAAAGAATACTGCCATGTGGGACTATCTTGTCTCCCAGAATCCCTATTCCAGTCAGATTTTCCGCAGATGCTTTGCCTTTGATAAAACTATGCTGGAAAGCGGCTATCCCAGATGTGATGTTCTTTTTGAAAAAAATACAGACGAGCAGATTCTGGCCTTAAAGAAGGAATTGGGTCTGCCCACCGACAAGAAGATCCTCCTCTATGCTCCCACCTGGAGAGATAATGATTATCAGGAGAAGGGCAAATACAACTATCAGCCAAAGCTGGATGCTGCCCTTTTACAGGAGGCTCTTGGTGAAGACACGATTTTGATCGTAAAATACCATTATCTGGTTGCTTCTGATTACGATTGGAGCCCTTATGAAGGCTTTGTCTACAATTTTTCCCAGGCAGATGATATCTCTCCCCTTTATCTGGTCTCCGATGCCTTGATCACGGACTATTCTTCTGTCATGTTTGATTATGCCATTCTGAACCGGCCTATGTTTTTCTTCTGCTATGACTTGGAGAATTACAGGGATACCCTCCGGGGCTTTTATTTTGACTTCGAAAAAGAAGCTCCCGGACCGATTGTAAAAACCAGCCAGGAGCTTCTTTCTGTTCTCTTAGAAAACCGGAAGAATCCGGATCCTCTTTATTCCCAAAAGCTTGCTGCCTTTCGGGATAAATTTATCACCTTTGAAGATGGACACGCCTGTGAAAGGATCACAGCACTGATTCAGGAAAAATGTATCCAATCATGAGACTGCTAAAAAAATTGGGGACTATCTTTCCGCTTTTACTTTTCATTTGCTTTTGCAAGACTAGATGGCAATCTCATGCAGCTTTCTGCTTCCAGTGGAAAGCCTCTCGAAGCCGTCCTTTGTGATGACATAGTTTTCCTCAATATCGAAAACGCCTTCCTCCACAAGAATACCCGGCTCCAAGTTCACAATCATGCCTTCCTGTAAAATACAGTCATCTTTTACAGTAATTGAAGGTGGCTCTGTGCTCATTAAGCCCATTCCGTGTCCCATACGTCCACAGTCATAGGTGGCTTCGTAGCCTCTCTTCTCTAGCGCCCTTCCGCATGCATATGCAACTTCGGATACCGGAACACCCGGTTTCATGATGGAAGCCGCTTCAGCAGTAATATCATAAACATCATCCTGCATCTTATTACGCTCTGCACTGATCGGTCCTACGATTCCAGCTCTGCAGAAGTCAGACCAGTAGCCATTGTATCGTGCGCCAAGATCCAACCATACAAGATCGCCTTTCTGAATCTTTCGGTCAGAGCTGATCGCGCTGATTCTCTCATAGTTACCCTTTCCGGAAGTGATGATGACAAATCCTGGATACTCTGCCCCACCATCGATCATATATTTCTGTACAAGCATAGAAATCTCACGCTCGGTCATCCCCGCATGAATATTTTCAAATACCATGTCGTGTGCATAGCCAGTTGCCTCACAGGCTCTTCTGTGACACTCGATTTCCATCGGAGATTTGATGATTCTCTGTTTCCAAATGATGGTATTAGATGCATCCACAAATTCGGCATCTTTTAACAGGCTCTTTAATTCCAGGAAGGTATCTAGCTGAAAATTAATTCTCTGCTCAAAACCAAGTTCAAATCCTACTTTTCCATGACTCATTCCAAGGTCGGACATAATATCCGCAATTTCTCTTGCGGTCGGTCCCAGAAGACTGTCGAAGTTTTTATTGTCACAACCGACAGACATAGCGGTTGCTTCCGGAGTTGTAAAGGTCTGGGTATACAGAACCGGCTTCCCTTTTGCCGGAATAAATTCAAACATCGGTCTCGTAAATGTCGTCCACGGTGCATGGGTACGATATCCACTGTAATAGTTGATATTTGCCTCTGCGGATACAACAAGACCGGTCATTCCGTTTTCGTCAAGAAGCTGCTGGCATCTTACGATGCGGCTCAAAAATTCCTGATCTTCAAATTTCAGCATCTCAGTTCTCATTTTCTTCCTCCTGTCTCTTTGATACTATCATCAGTCTGGCCAGTGCAAAGCCAAAGCCTCCAAATACAGATACCAGACAAAATACCATCATAATAATTGCGCCAACTGTCATTCCATCTACCTCCTTCACTAATCACTTAATCCATTGTCAGGAACTTCTGGAAATGTACCGTCATCCGGCTCTTTTCTGTATTTATGAAGAATAGAATCTGCCACCTTATTATTGAAAATAAGACAGATTACAGCCATTAAGAGTCCCTGGGCAATAAAGGTTCCGAGGTTGTCAATTCCAAGCGGATTCCACCAATTGTCATCCCAACCGAGGGACTGAATACACCACCATACCAGCATGATAAATGCAATCGCCGGTGCCAGGATCTTGACGGAAATCTCCCACCATTTTCCGATATGCATGCCGCTATATTTGTTGTTTAAATAGAGTTCTCTGATCTTCTTCACACCAAACTTTATCATGGCAAAACTTGAGAACATAACGCCTATGATCATCATCTGTCCGGCTACCCAGTCCTGATTAGAAAGGAATGTCGCATTCCATGCAGAGGGTGCACCCCATACTAACAATACCAGGCAAATCAGGATAATGGATTTCTTGCGGTCCTTTCCACTATCTGCAAATGGAAGAGAGATAATCATAAAGTGGCAGACATTTGAAGAAAGACCTGCCATTAAAAGGCTGATGAAGAATAAGATCCCGAAAACATATCCTCCCGGCATATTTTCAAACAGATTTGTCATGGCAAGAAAGGTCATACCATTGTTACCGGATGCACAAATGGAAAGTGCTTCCTCGACACTTGGAGAAAGTGCAAACAGTGCTGGGATAACAGCAAATCCTGCCAGTAATGCCGCCATTGTATCACCAAGTCCATTTACCATAACGGTAACCGGCACGTCTGATTTCGCATTGGCAAAAACGGCAAGTGTAATGCAAAGTCCCCATCCGGGTCCAGCTGACCAGATTGCCTGCGTCAGACCCTCCAACCAGATCTTTGAATTTAAAAGATCAGACAGTTTAAAACCAAACATATAATTTAAGCCAACTGCTGCATTTGGCATTGTGACAGAACGAATTGCAAAAATCAGAAGGCAACCAAATAATAATGGAATAAATATTTTATTTGCCTTCTCGATTCCGGATACCCCATGATAAGCAATAAATGCGGAGATAAGTATAACTGCCACAAAAAGGATGAGTGTCACGGGATTTCCGTTGGAAACGCTCGTAAACAGTTCTACCTTATCCACTCCGTAATATCCTTTTGTCACGGAAAGTCCAAGATAATGCACAATCCATGCAAGAACTGCGGAATAGTAAGATGCCGTCATCGCCATGATACACACAACAACCATTCCAAGCCATGTATATTTCTTTCCAGCAAAATCACGATAAGCACCCGGAGCGCCATGTCTGGTCAATCGTCCCATAACCTGTTCACCCATCATAATCGGGATAATCACGACAAAGCACATCACGATGTAAGTAAAAATAAATGCACCGCCATTCTGCGCTGCTACACGCGGAAACCGCCAGATATTACCAGTACCTACAGAACCGGCAATCAGCGATATAACAAACGCAAGCTGCGAGGAATAGCCTTTTTTCGTTTTCTTTCCTTCCATAAATAAATCCTCCTCGTATAATCAAGTGGTTTTTTGTTGAAAATCCAAGGTTTTCACTTAGTCTATCACCAAATAATTTTACAAATTGTCTATGAGCCTTACATAGATGCTGCATGCCTCATGGATTGCCTCTATCGAGCACTTCTCGTCGGTCGCATGCGCATCATTAATATCTCCCGGTCCCAGCACAACAGTCGGGATTTTTCGAATACCGGCAGTCACAACCGCATTGGTAGAAATCGCAAGTTTTTGAAGCACCGCCTCTTTCTGTCTGATCTGCGTCACAGCATCCTTCGCTGCTAGGATCAGCTGGTGATCAGGCGGAAGTTCCCATGCCGGAAGAAAGGAATGCAGTGTAATCTCCTTACCCTTGTAGCTTCTTCCCGGTACATCAACAATCTTCCACTCTGCTTTCGTACCTTTTACCAATTCGTTCATTTCTTTTGTCATGTATTCTTCATCTTCCTTTAAAGCTAAGCGTCGATCCAAAATAATGGACGCCTCCTCCGGTACAGAGTTGTTCGATGCCGTTGTACAGAAAATATTGGTAATAGCAAGGCTGCCACTCGTCGGTCGCTTTGCCTGAAGGGAAGCTGCTAATTGTTCTGTTCTGCCTATCACTTCTCGCATCAGATAGACCGGATTGATCCCCGTCTCAGGATGACTGGCATGTGCCCCTTTTCCTCTGATCGTAATCTGAATCAAGGCTCTTCCCTGATGTCCGTATCCAATGCATAAATCGGTTGGTTCACAGATCACAACCAGATCCGGATGGATTTCGTCCTTCTCTAAAATATAGTTCACCGCCTGTCCATCGTAGTCTTCCTCCATAATGGAAGCTGAGACATAGACGGTTCTACCCTCTAAGAGTCCAAGTTCCTTTGCGATTGCACCCGCATAGACAGAAGCTGCGAGTGCTCCCTTCATATCCACGGCGCCACGCCCGTAAATGAAGCCAGATTCCACTTCGGCTCCGTATGGATCATGCTTCCAGTTCTCACGGTCGATCACATCCACTGTATCCATATGGGAGTCAAAAAAGATTTTCTGTGATCCATCTCCATTTATCCCAACCACATTTCCAAGTTCATCACAGATCACCTGATCATAAGCTAGCTCATGCATCTTCGCGATGACTGCCTCTGCCATTTTCTCTTCATTACCGGTTACACTTTCGATTCTAACCAAGGCCCTGGCAAACTCTGTGATCTCATCTGCTCGTTTTGTCAACGCTTCTTCTAATCTTGTCAGCTTCATCACCTCACCTTCTCAGAAACTTGGAAACAATCCATCCCATACCACTCTGCGGTAATTCTTCTGGTCAGTGTCTCCCTCTGTAGAAAAGCATAGAATTTTCGCATGCTCATCCAATTTAAGTGAATTTTTCATCTTCCGGAATGCTAGGTTCTGCATGATCTCTGCCACTGTACCAAGTGTCGATGCCCCACTCTCTCCGGAAATGATTCTGGAATCATTTCCGATCGGATTGCCAAGAATACGCATACCCTTCGCAGTCACATAATCCGGTATCGAAAGAAAATAATCGACATGCCGTTTTAATATCTCCCAGGCAATCGTGCACGGTTCCCCGCAACATAGCCCTGCCATAATAGAATCCATCTCACCGGTTACGTTATGAAGCTTTCCGTCGTTCGCCTCCGCTGTCCGGAAGAGGCAATCTGCTTTATTGGGTTCTACAATCGTAATCATTGGTTTTTGATCCTGATACAGTTCTGCAAAGAAAGCGGTCAAAGCTCCCGCCATGGCTCCAACTCCCGCCTGTAAAAAGATATGTGTCGGTCTTTCCTCCTTCATCTGTTTTACAGCTTCCATCGCCATTGTTGTATAGCCCTGCATAATCCAGCCCGGGATTTTCTCATAGCCTTCCCATGCGGTATCCTGCGTGAGCACCCAGCCATTTTTTTTCGACTCTTCCATCGCAAAACGAACTGTATCATCATAATTCAACTCTGTAATAGAAGCATCGGAACCGAGTGCCTGAATGTTATGAAGTCGTTCTGCAGCACTTCCCTTCGGCATATAAACAACACTCTTCTGATGCAGGCGGTTTGCGGTCCAGGCAATCCCTCTTCCATGATTGCCGTCTGTCGCGGTCACAAATGTGAGATTTCCTAACTTCTCATGAACCTCCGGACTTATAATTTTTTCATAATTCAACTCCGCAATATCCACGCCAAGCTCTTCTGCAATATAATTTCCAATCGAATAGCTGCCACCTAATACCTTGAATGCATTCAGTCCAAACCGATAACTTTCATCCTTCACATGGATAGAGGCAAGCCCCAGTTCTGCAGCGAGATTTTGTAAATTCCTGAGCGGTGTCATTTCATATTCCGGAAAGCTTTCATGGAAAGCCAGTGCCTTCTCAGCTTCCCTTGGTCCGAACTTTGCAGCTTTTCCCTTGTCTGCTATCCCTTTCGTCTGATTCTGTACAATCTTAATTGTTTCTTTCATACGCTATTCCCTGTCCTTATCTGACCGCAACAGCTTCAATCTCTACCAAGGCTGCTTTCGATGCCTGTTCCCTTGCTATTACTTTTTTGTCCATATTTAACCCCATCCTTTCGTTTGTGATATGCGATATATTGCATATTTGTATGTTATCTTTCTTCCATTTGCCTGTCAATATATCTCCTTGCAATATTGAGAATTCATTATTTTTTGCGGTTTTTTTCTGCCATTTTGTAAAAAAAATAGTGTATACTATAGCTATCATGAAATATATAATATATTTCATGATAGCTTAACTGATTAGGAGTAAATACAAATGCCAATTCCCAAAAAAAATATGCCAGATGCACCAAAAAGTGCAAAGATTCGTGTCTATGAGACACTCCTCGACTGGATTATTGACGGAACCTTGCAGCCGGGGGAGAAAATATTAGATAGCGAGCTTTCCGCTTATTTTTCCGTGAGCCGCACCCCTATCCGGGAGGCAATTCAACTTCTCGCGGATCAAAAATTATTAGAAGTATTTCCGGGACGTGCTACCCGGGTCAGCAATATCAACTGTGTGAATATTTCCCAAACTTACTATATGCTTGCCGAATTGAACAGCATGGCAGTAGAGTTTGCCTATCCGCATATTACCGACGAACATCTTGAAAATCTGAAGAAGTTCAACGAGCACTTCTCACTCGCATCCCAAAAGCACGATTTCAGGAAAAGCCGTGCATGTGACAAGGAATTTCACGATACCTTCGTAAAACTCGCGGAAAATGATTTCCTGACGAATTTTATCGAGACACTAACTTGCCACATCGCAAGACTGGAAAATATCTACTTCGACCAAATCTCGGACGCAAAGGATTCTGTGAATGAACATGCACATATTATCGAAGCTTTGGAGGAAAAAGATCTTGAGAAAGCCAAAAAATTCATGAAACAGAATTGGATTCATACAGCTGAAATCTTCGAAACAACGGATATTTTGCAAAGCACAAAGAGCACTAGCTGATCAACCGCCGCAATGTGCATCCTCACAGACCCTTTTATATACTAGAAACAAAGTTTCCTATTACATAAAAATAGCAGGCAAATCAAACCCTTCTCTAAATCTAACAAAGGCAGCAAGCTCAAAAATCGAGCCTGCTGCCTTTGTTTTTCCTTATATCGTTTTTGATTTTATATAGAAGCTGAAATCTTCTCTCAACCTCTATCTTATTTTTCTTTTAAGCTATCTGCTTATTCATTCTCATACCAGCCAACGATACCCGGATGCAGATTGATATTGATCTGTTTTACCTCCTGGTATTCCTCTAAGCCGTGTACACCAAGCTCTCTGCCGATGCCGCTCATCTTGTAGCCGCCCCAGGGAGCTTCATTAAAGGTCGGGTTGTAGCAGTTGATCCAGGTAATACCTGCACGAATCTCCTTGATCACGCGCATTGCTCTGGAAACATCAGAGGTGAAGACTGCACCTGCCAGACCATAAGGCGTATTATTAGCCATATCAATGGCTTCCTGCTCTGTCTTGAAAGTCTGAATGGTTACAACCGGTCCGAAGATTTCTTCCTTAACAATAGTCATATCATCGGTGCACTCATCAAAGATGGTCGGACGGATGAAATAACCCTTAGCACACTCGCCCTCGGTATAACGCTCACCACCGCAAACAAGTTTTGCACCTTCTGCCTTACCTTTTTCAATATAAGCAAGGACTTTATTCATGTGAGACTCGGAAACCATAGCACCCATATCCGGATTCTCCAGAGGATTGCCGATGGTAATGGCATTTGCCTTCTTTGCCAGTCTCTTCACGAATTCATCCTTCAGGCTTTCTTCTATAATAATACGGCTGCCTGCTGAGCAAACCTCTCCCTGATTCAGGAAGATACCGATCATGGCCCATTCTACAGCTCCATCAATATCTGCATCTGCAAAGATCACATTCGGAGACTTTCCGCCAAGCTCTAAACCAACCTTCTTTACATTATTGGCTGCCTGACGCATGATGCTCTGGCCTACCTCAGTACTTCCGGTAAAGGTAACCATATCGACATCCTTATTGCCGGCAAGCTCATTTCCGATGCTTCCGCCCGGTCCCATAACCAGATTGGCAACACCCTTCGGCAAACCGCATTCCTCAAAGATCTCAAAAAGTTTGATACAGGAAAGTACGCATACAGATGCCGGCTTAAAGACAACGCTGTTTCCTGCCGCAATAGAAGGTGCCAGCTTCCAAACACCCATCAGAAGGGGGTAATTCCAGGGTGTAATCTCAGCACAAACACCAACCGGTTCATGTACTGTATAGCTGTGCATCTCGCCAAAACCGGTATTGACATCATAGCAGCCGCCATGCGGTGTCTTGATCAGGCTGGCATAATAACGGAAGCAATGTACGGCATCATCAACATCTGCCTCTGCTTCTCTAAGGGGCTTGCCCATATCGATACAATCCAGATGAGCCAACTCATCTGCATGAGCCTCAATCGCATCTGCAATCTTCAGGATCATATCACCTCTGGCCTGAGAATCCATATCTCTCCATTCTCTGGTCTCATAGAAGGATTTCTTTGCTGCTGCGATTGCGCGTCTTGCATCCTCAACAGATGCTTCTGCGATTTCTGCGATCACTTCTCCGTTTGACGGATTGATGGACTGAAAGGTCTTTCCTTCACTGCCTTCCACCCATTCGCCGTCAATATACATTTTCTTTATTTCCATAGCTTTTCTTCCTTTCTTTTTTCCTTAAGGAAATACTGCTTAAATCAATATTTTTAGTCTAATTCCTGCATTTTTCTTTTGACTGCATCTGCAAGAAATGCTGCCGTTCCTTCTACACCAAAGAGACTGCTGTCGATCATAATGTCCTTATGTCTCTTGTCGTCCGGCAAAAATCCTGCATACTGCATATGGTAAGAATCCCTGGCCTCATCTACTGATTTGATCATCTTTCTTGCTTCATCCTCTTCCAGGCCAAGATCCTTGATACAATGTTCCAGTCTTGCCTCATAGGAAGCATAAATATAAATATGAATGCTGTTTTCCATCTCACTGAGGATAAAATCAGAGCAGCGTCCTACAATAATACAGCTGTCCTTTTCTGCCAAAAATTCGATGATGTTCTTCTGTGCATCAAAAATGTCGTCCTGTACCGCATTGGTTCCCTTTCCAAGCGGAAACATCATTTTAGAAAAAGGATTCACAGCCTGCTTTACTGCCTTTTCCTCTTCCTGATTGATCACGGAAACCGGAAGCTTCAGCTTCTCTGCCGCCTGATCCACGATATCCCTGTCATAATATTCAATTCCCAGTATCTCGCTCATTTTCTTAGCGATCGGACGTCCCAGGCTTCCAAACTGTCTTGTGATCGTTACTACATAATGGCTCATAGCTACCTCCTGTCCTATCCTGTCTGATTGATCTTTCGACCTGCGACCTGCATTTTTTGCTATCACTTTTGTATCTTTATTATATCTTTATTTTATAGCAAAAATCCTGCTGCCACAAAGCATATTACAGACAAAATACTCGATATGATTACATAAGGGATCTGCGAGAGGGCATGCTCCATATTGTCAATTCCTGCAGACTGGGAAGCAAGGAGGGTTGCATCTGCATAAAAGCAGGCATGGCTTCCGAATGTACCGCCGGAAATAACTGCTGCCATGATCAGAACCGGATTTGCTCCGAGTGCTGCACCAAGCGGGAAAACGATCGGTGTGATAATTGAACTCATTCCCCAGTCGGAACCGGTTGTAAAAGCAAGTACCGCACCCAGGATAAATACCATAGCCGGGAAAACTGCCGCAAAGAGGAAGGGCTCAGCAAGACCGATGATATAATCTGTCATTCCCATCTGTCCGGAGATATCCTTTAATACAAAGGTAACCAGAAGCATGGTAAGGGTCGGCAGCATATCACCAAAGCCGCGGATCATAGAGCTCAAGAACTCATCCACACTCAGGATTTTTCTCGGAACATACATAAAGAAGCATACGATCAGGGCAAGAATAACTGCATTCAGAATATCACCCGTAACAACTGCTACTCCAACCAATACACCCATGGGAATCAGGAAATTCCAGATATTACCATCCTCATCCTCTTCCGGATCATCATGATTGTATTTTCTGCTGGCATCAGAATAAACCTTACCGGTCTGTTCTACTCGCTGATAGGCCTTTTTCATCGGACCAAGCTTCGGCATCCAGCCCATAACAAAGAAAAATACAATGATCAATGTAATGATCGGATAAAAGAGGAAGGGAATCGCCTTTACATAAGCTCCCAACGCACTGGCTACGCCAAGTGCCTTTACGCTGTCCTGCTCATAAAAAAGACTTGCGTAGAATACTGCCCAGGTTGAAAAGGGAAGCAAAACGCAAACCGGTGCGCCTGTTGAATCCAAAAGATAAGCCAGAGTCTCTCTGGGAAGCTTCTGCTTATCACTGATCTTTTTCATGCAGGCACCAATTGACAAAACATTCAGATAATCATCTACAAAGATCAGAATACCCATGATAAAGGTTGTCATTAAGGTCTTTCTCTGGGTATTACAGAACTTCGAAATATACTTTGAGAAACCAAAGCTTCCCTTTGAATCTGTCAGAAGTCCGATCAGACCGCCAAAGAGAAGGCATACCAGCATTACCCATACATTTTCTGCAAGCATGTTCTGCAGTGACTCGCTCCATCCGGTCAAAAAACCGCTTCCAAAAAGGAACATTGCCGCTACAATAGAACCTGCAATCATTACTTCTACACATCTTCTGGTTACAACGGCTCCAACAATGATTAAAAGTGTAATCAATACCGCTACAAGCCCAAGGTTCATATATCAATCCTCCCTTTCCTATCTTTACAGGCATTTTCTGCCTGCAAGGGCTTTTCCTTTTGAGAAAGCTTTCTCAAAAGGAAAAAGGGGCATACTTCCATACGGAAGTATGCCCCTTTGCATATCTAAATTATCTTAATGTGATAAATATGATACTGTTTTACAGATTACAGGCTTGCTTTTACATCTGCCAGAGCCTCATCGAATCTGGAGATTACATCCTTGATATCCTGATCGGAAATAACAGCTGTCGGCTCGAAACGGATGGTCTTTGCATTTACCAGAGTTCCTGCTGTCATAACGCGTCTTGCGAAAAGACCCTTAGAAGTCTCATATCCAAGATCACTTGTATGGAACTCAACTGCAAGCATAAGGCCTGTACCACGAACCTCCTGGATGATTTCCGGATATTTTGCTGCCAACTCTTCAAGTCCAGCCTTCAATACCTCACCCTTTGCCTTGCAAACGCCCGGGATATCATTCTCAAGCATATATTTAATTGTAGCAATTGCTGCTGCGCAGCAAAGCGGGTTTCCACCGAATGTCGGGGATCCAAGCAGCCAGGGGTTCTCAACCAGCTGGTCTACCCACATAGAAGGCTTGCAGATGATACCTGTGATCGGAAGGATTCCGCCGCCGAAAGCCTTACCGTATGTCATGATATCCGGTGTTACACCTTCTGCCTCGCATCTCCACATTGTACCTGTACGGCCCATACCGGTCTGGATCTCATCAAAGATCAGTGCAACGCCATATTCATCACAGATTTCTCTAACTTCCTGCAGATATCCCTTCGGCGGAATGATAACACCTGCCTCACCCTGAATCGGCTCAAGGATAACAGCTGCAACCTTCTCTCCAACTGCTGCCAGGTTGCGGATTGCCTTACGGATATCCTCTGCATTACCATATTCAACATGCTGTACCTGCTGTACCATCGGTGTATAAGGTACACGATAAGTGGATTTACCACCCATGGAAATTGCACCCATTGATTTTCCGTGGAAAGCACCTACAGTAGAAATATACCAACGTCCGCCTGTTGCAATACGAGCAAGCTTTAATGCCATCTCTACTGCCTCAGCACCACCGTTTGTGAAGAAGCAATACTGCAGATCACCCGGTGTGATATCAGCCATTGCCTTTGCCAGATATCCACGAAGCGGATCCAGCAGCTCCTGTGAATGCAGAGCCTGATGATCAAGCTGAGCCTTTACTACATCAAGGATTTCCGGATTACGATGTCCGCATGTATAAATACCGAAACCACCAAGGCAGTCGATAAATTTCTCTCCGTTCAGACCATAGCAGTAAGCTCCTTCATCCTGCCACTCCAGAACTGCACCGCCCTCAGAGTCAGAAGATACGGACTTACGATATTTCAGCCAGCCCGGGCTTACATAGTTGTCAAAATGATCCAGAGTCTCTGCGACCATTGCTTTTTTCTCTTCTGCCGGAATATCCTTTGTATCGGTTTCAATCAGTTTAATTACTCTGTCAAGATCTTTGATTACCTGCTTGCTGTCTGCCATAATACGTTTCCTTTCTTCTTGCTGCTGTTTATACCTGTTTCCTGAAGGAACATTTTTTACTTTTGCCGAAATGACAATTGGGAGTTTCCTATGGGAGGAATATCGTGCTTAATAATAGGAAGGGAGTTTCCTATTATGTAAAAAAGCGCATGATTCCGCCTGAAATCAATACGCCTTTGTATCTGTTCCTTCAATGCTTTTATCTCTTTTTTCTGACATAAAAGCTTTTTATTTATGTTATGTCTGAAGTTTAGCAGTCAACTGCCTATCTGAAAATACCTCTTTTTTCGTATTTTTTCTTTCTTTCTACCTAATTTTAATTAGAATCTACTTTGAGAAGTTGATAATATACTCTTTTTAAAGTATATTAGACACAACAAACCGAAACCAACCGAAACGAAAAGCTACTAGGGATGACGTTTCCTATTAGATAAAACAATGTGCATTACGCACACTCCCTATTCAGAAAAGGATACTTTACTATGGAAAGAAATGACATCATGATGCTGAATAATCTGATCTATCAGCTCTATGAAAGCGACAATATGCTTCTTCTTAGGCAGAATCTTCTCCGTCATCTGCAGAATCTGGTCCCCTACTCCTACGGGAGCATTCTTCTGTCAGACCTTGATCCTGTGGAGCCGCATTTTACGGCACCTGTCTGCCTTCCGCAAAGCTTCACACAGGTTGAAGAGAAGTATATTCAGATGGCACAAAAGGATCATACTATCTGGACCATGGATTCCGGATATGCAACCCTGATCTGTGAAAGTAAAATGCTGCCGGATCACAAAAGACTGAACACTCCCGTCTACCTGGAATGCTACAGTCCCTATCATATCTATGATTCTCTCCAGCTTAACATCACTTATAACAACCGCTTTCTGGGGGTTTTAACACTTTATCGCACCAAGAAGGACGGTGCCTTTACCGATGATGAAATGTATTTCGTCCGCATGATCGGTTATCATTTGAACCGTCTCTTCTACCGGATTCTGCTGCCGAACGAAAACAGCGGTAAGCAAAACCGTCCATCCATGATCAGCGAACAATACAGCCTGACAAACCGGGAAGGAGAAATCTTCACTTATTTAATGAGCGGAAGTCCTGAGTCTGAGATTGCCCAAGAACTTGGCATTTCCCCTTCCACGCTGAAGAAGCATATGCAGCATATTTACCGGAAACTGGGCATTTCCACGAGGTGGGAGCTTTTGAAATTTGTGAATTAGTGTTTTGGGGACGAGAATGATTCTGCCGGATTGGAAACTCTTAAAAAAGGATCTGTGAAATGCAATGATTTCATAGATCCTTTTTCTTACTCACATCTATTGAGTTTTCTTTTTATTACTTTTCTTTGCCAGTCATAAAGTAAGACCTAAAGTAAGAATTTCTGATAAAATCAGTCTTCCCTCTTCCCTTTAATATGCTGCCTTATAAACTGCAAGAAGATCAGCTTCTGACAAGGCTACATAGTTATTCTTCAGCAGTCTCTGCTGGGTCTGAATCACATCTTTTGCAAAAACAGCCAGGTCTTCTTCCTTTACACCAAAGGAAGAGAGGGGTTCTTTCTTAAGCACCTGATCCATCAGTTCATAAAGAGCAGTCAAGGCATCCTTCGCATCAACTGAAAGCACTTCTCCGATCAGTTTCTCCAGATCATTGATTCTTCCTTCCGGCTGAATTTCTTTATACTTCACCATAACATCACGGAACATCAGCTGATTGGACTGACCATGCGGGATATGGTAAACCGAGCCAAGAGGATATGCACAGGCATGTACTGCAGCACATCCTGCATAACCAAAGCCAATACCGGCCCAGTTTGATGCCTTCAAAAAGTCTGCCGCATAGTCTTTCCATGCATCTCCACCGCCTGCAGCAGTGAATTTCTTCCATCCATCCAGGATCAGCTTCAGTGCTTCGGTTGAGAAGATTCTGGAAATACTGCAGCCGTTTGGACTTAAGAAGGATTCTACGCTGTGCACCATCGCATCGATTGAGGAGGTTGCAAAAATCTTATAGGGCAGAGAATCCAGCATATTTGTGATCAGAACAGCCTTATCCGGCAGCATAGCCTCTGCAGCCAGTCCCATCTTTACACCCTTGCTCACACGGTTGATTACCGAAATATTTGTAACCTCGCTTCCGGTTCCGCAGGTTGTCGGAATAATGGTCAGAGGATGTACCTGTTTCAGTTCTGCTACATGATCATAGAGATCATCTACCTTATCCTCCGGACCTGCAACTGCAACTGCCTTGGCAATATCGATTACCGTACCGCCGCCGATTGCAATGATTCTGTCATAGTCCTTCTCACGCAGATCATCCAGAATGGCATCTACCATACCGTCTGTCGGTTCTCCGCTGCCGTATTTCTCACGGAAAAGGGTCTGAACCCCCAAAGACAGGGGTTCTACATACTGATCAAAGGTATGCTTTCCGCAAAGGACAAGGTCCTTCTCTCCTAATTCCGCAATCTTCGCATATTCCTCAAAGGTGCTGTATTCTTCTATTTCCGTTTTGATCGAAAATCCCTTCATTCCTTTACGCTCTCCTTTATCCCTGATGCACGAATTATGCAATTGCTTCTTTCAGTGCTTCTTCAAAAATCTCAAGACCTTTTTCCATCTGCTCATCTGTCATTGTAAGCGGAGCAAGGAAACGGATGGTATTTCCGGCAAAGCCGCAGCTTTCCAGAAGAAGTCCCTTCTGCAGAGCAGCCTGAACCAGCTTGTTAGCAATATCTGTTGCAGGCTCTTTTGTTTCCTTATCCTTTACCAGCTCAAGACCGATCATTGCGCCAAGTCCACGAACATCGCCAATGACATCATATTTTTCTTTCAGCTCTTCATAACGCTTTGTTACTACTTCACCGATATGTCTTGCCTTTGCAGCATAGTCATCTCTCTTCATGATATCGATTACAGCCAGTGCTGCTGCTGCAGATACCGGGTTTCCGCAATAAGTACCACCGATTGTACCTGCCGGTGCTGCATCCATAACCTCAGCTCTTCCTGTGATTGCAGAGATCGGAAGACCTGCACCCATGGATTTTGCTGTTGTAATGATATCCGGTGCGCATCCTGCCTCTTTCCAATATTCAGAAGCAAAATATTTTCCGGTTCTGCAGTTACCACACTGTACCTCATCTGCAATCAGAAGGATTCCGTTATCATCACAGATCTTTCTTACTGCCTTAACCCATTCGATCGGTGCCGGAATAAATCCGCCCTCTCCCTGGAACGGCTCAACGATCATGCAGGCAACTTCATTTGCCGGTGTTCCCTCGTCAAATACACGATTCAGCTCACCAATATAGTACTGAATTGCTTCTTCCTCTGTATATCCCTTCGGTGCTCTGTAGAGATACGGATAGGGTGCTCTGCTGATACCTGCCGGGAAGGGTCCCATGCCAAGTGCATAAGCCTTCTTTGCTGTCAGTGCCATTGTCAGGTTTGTTCTACCGTGGAAAGCACCTGTAAAGCAGATCACACCGGTTCTTCCTGTATAAGCCTTTGCGATCTTAACCGCATTCTCATCACACTCTGCTCCGGAGTTTGCAAAATACGTTTTCTTTGTATCTCCCTTTACCGGCATGATCTCGTTCAGCTTTTCAGCCAGAGAAACATATCCGTCATGTACATAAACATTAAAAATTGTGTGGAAGTATTTTTCTGTCTGCTCCTGCACTGCCTTGATTACTTCCGGGTGAGAATATCCAATATTCAAAACACCAACGCCGCCAACCCAGTCAAGGAACTGATTGCCGTCAAGATCTTCAAACATAGCACCTGATCCCTGCTTGATGCAGATCGGATATGCTTTTCCGCAAAGTGCCTTCGGAATTGCAGCATCTCTTCTGTCAAGAAGTTCCTGTGATTTCGGTCCCGGTACCTGTGCTGTAACGATTTTCGGTAATGCAGTTGCTAATTCTTCTCTAGTCATTGTAAATACCTCCTCATGACCTTTTTAAGAAATGAATCGTAATAGAAACTTTCTTTCTATTCGTTAAAATTCGATAAAAAACGCCGAGTAGATGTAAGTCATTCTACCCGACGCCTTTGTCTGCTTTAAAACTTGATTTTATTATAGCAATACAGCTTCTTATTTCAATATGCTCTATGCACTATATTCTTTGTATTCTATGCACATGTTTTTCCAGCCTTTTCTTTTCCTATACACACACTGTTTATAAGATGATTTACATATGTCTTTTCATACAGGATTTCTTTTCTGCTATTTTCACATGCCATATACGTTCTTATGCGCTTTCTTCCTCTGACTTGTCAGACAGGTTAAACTTGCGTTCTGCCAGCTCAATGATAAAGGCTGCTGTCTCCTCCCAGCCCAAAAGGCTGCTGTTCAGCAGAATATCACGGGTGTGACGGTCGCCGCGCTTTTTGCCGGTAATATATTCATGACGGGCATGAAGGGCTCTTTCGTCTGCCTCCCATTCCTCTTTTGCCTTCTCTTTACTGCAGCCTTCCTTCTTCATAACAGCTGCAATCTCATCCTCCTTGTCCGCATAAATGAAGACATGCATTGCGTTCTCTCTATCCCGAAGAATAAAGTTACTGCTTCTTCCGACGATTACGCAGGGAGATTTGTCTGCAAAGTCATTTATTGCCGCAAACTGTGCATCGATAACTCGGTTAGACAGATTTGCATAACGGATACCATAGCTGGTGTCAAAGGCATAGCGGACACCGATTTTGGCATCGGCCTCTTCTACCAGTTCCTTATCAACGCCCAGATGATCTACAACGCTGTCTACCAGATCACGGTTGTAATAAGCAATTCCAAAATGATCTGCTACCATTTTTGCTATTTCCGGTCCGCCGCTTCCATACTCGCAGCCAACCGTAATGGTGAAGTTCTTTCCTGCATACTTCTCATTGATCTTGCCATAGTTTGCTGCTTCTTCTGTTGCAAATCCTTTTTCTTCCTCAACCTCATCTACGATAAAGATATCGCGTCCGAATTCTGCACCATACTTTTTCTTGGAATAAAGATAGAAGAAAAGACCAAGGAGAAGCCAGGCACCAACTACGATCCATTCCTGCCATACCAGGGCAGCTGAGAAAGAAGCCGGGATGATATAAAGAAGAGTCATAAAGCCTGACATCAGAACTGCCATAAAGCCTACGAATTTACCGGCCTTTACATAGTAAGGACGATCCATTTCCGGTTTCTTCTTTCTGAGGATGCAGAAGGAAATCGAAACAAACATGTAAGCAATTACACATCCAAAGGATGCTGCATCAACCAGCCAAACCAATACGCCTCTTCCGAAGAAGGGAGCAATACAGCAGGCCGCGCCGCAAAGGATGATCGCCACTTCCGGAGTTTTGTTCTTGCCCAAAGTACCGAATTTTTCCGGGATCATCAAAGATTCACCCATGGAATAAAGAGCACGGCTGCCACCCATCAGGAAAGAATTCCAGGAAGTGATAATACCGCAAAGACCGCCGATGATCAAAACCTTGCCCATCATTGGTGAGTTGAAAGCAATCTCAATTGCCTTTGCAGAAACAAGACCATTCTGAGAATTCATTTCTGCTGCGATTGCGCTGTCCGGCATGATATTACATACCGCAAAGACAATCAGAAGATACCAGGCTACTGCCAGGAAGATGGAAAGAAGCATAATCTTTCCGATCTTTTTATATGGAACATTGATTTCCTCAGCTGCCTGAGGAATAACATCAAATCCGATAAAGAGGAAAGGTGTCATACAGGCAACCTTGAAGACACTACCCAGAACATTTCCTGTTCCTGCATGCCACATCTGACTTGAAATATTAGAAGCATCTCCGTTTACTGCAGATCCTACTACCAGAAGAATACCGGCAATCGCAATGATTGCGGTCAGAATTGTCTGAAGAATTGCTGCTGTTTTTGCTCCCTTGATATTTACATAGGTAATCAGGATTGCGCAGCCAACACCAAGTGCAACGGTAGTAAGATAAATGTCCTTTCCTGCAATCGAATACAGATAAACCTGATTAAAATTCGGGAAAAGGTAGGTGATTACCGTCGGAAGTGCTGTCGCTTCAAAAGCTGCTGTCGCAACATATCCCAAAACGATCATCCAGGTACAAACAAAGGATCCTGTCGGTCCCATTGCTCTGTAACTGAAGACATGCTCTCCACCACATTGGGGCATGGCTGATGTCAGCTCTGCGTAGGTCAGGCCTACAAAAAGTACCATCACGCCACCAATCAGCATGGCGATCATAGAGCCGGCAAATCCGGCTGTCTGGATCCAGTCGCCGGAGTTAATAACCCAGCCCCAGCCGATCATGGCTCCAAAGGCGATTACCAGAATATCCCAGCCGCCCATTACTTTGTCAAACTTTGATTTCTGTTCCATAATTTTTCCTCCCATATGTGACGACTTTTACAGGATCTCCCATTTTCCTGTAAACCGTATACCCTGCAATTCTATAGATTTTTCATCTCAGAAAAAAATTCCTTTTCGATAGATTTTCAGATACACAAAAAGGCGCTGGAGGTATTTCTACCATTCCAACGCCTTTGTCGCTCATCAGTTATTTAACTTGGAGCTATTTTAGCACTATTTTTTTCTTCTTTTCAATACTCTTTATGCACAAAATATTTTGTGCATAGAATACATATATTGTTCTTTTAGCTGCCTTCTATACTTTTTTCTGTTAGGAAAAAAGTATGAATGCCTTTTTTCTTTCCGTTTTTCAGCTATACATATCCCGATAATTTCTTACCAGAAATGCAAGCTTCAGATTCAGACAGGTCTCCAGATTGCTAAAATCCACCCCCAGGATCTCTTTTATTTTGCTGATTCTGTAATTCATGGTATTGCGATGCAGATACATGGCCTCTGCTGTATCCTTGATCGAACAGTTCTTATTCAGGAATGTTTCCAGGGTCTCACAAAGTCCGCCCTCATTCACCTCATCTGCCCGAAGAAGCTTACCCAGATGATTCTCTACAAACTCATCCAGGAATTTATCATCCTCCACTCTGGAAATAAAGGAAAAAAGTCCCTGGTCCTTGAAGAAATAAATCGGTTCATGATTGCTTTCCAGGTCAGCTGCCCGAATGGCTGCAGCTGCTTCATTTCGGCTCAAACGAACATCTTCCAGATAGGCAGTGCTGTTTCCTACACCGATCAACAGCTCCCTTCCGCATTCCGCCTTCACCTCCCGAATGATCAAAGACAAAAGCTTCTTCAGCTCCTTTTCATTGATCTGATCGGATGGTACAAGGGCAAGAACCAATCCTGTCTGCAGCTGAATCAGGATATTTTGTGTTAAATAAACCGAAAACTCACGCTGCACGATCCTTTTGATCCTTTTTCCGATAGAAAGGCTGTCCTCCGTTCTTTCCGGACCGGCTTTTTCTGCATTATTCGCCTTTTTCTCTTCCCTTTTGCTTCTTTTGGCCTTGGGAAGATCTCTTTTCTCATAGGCAAACTCAATGACACGAAAGCTGCCAGACAGATCTACATCCAAAAATCTGGCCTGGGCAAAAACGCTTTCCTGGTTCAGATGCTCCGCATCCAGTATTGATGTAAAGAGCTGCTCTGCCGCATTTTTGGAATTTTCTTCCATGACCAGTCTCTGACAGATAATCTGGGAAAGATCGATCAAAGGATACTTTTCCGAAAGCTCAAAGAGGGGCAATTGAATCTCCTCACAATAGGAAAGCAATTCCTCAGAAATCTGGCCCTCATTGATGCCCAAAGCCACGATCTGATAGCTTGCCATCTGCTCCACCAGACTAAGCAGCTTTTGATTGTCATCCGTTACGCTTCGATTGGTAAGTACAACAAATTCTCCGCCGTGAATATAATTTTCTATCTTGTATTCACTTTGAATACACTGGAGACAGTCCGCAAAATAAATCCAGCGAATCTGTCTGTAGAGTCCCTCTTTTCCTGCTCTTAGCCTGATCACAGCCTGAAAATCAGGAATATGTAAGATATCTTCACAATTCATCTTTCTTTTCTCCTAAAGCCGGACAGGCGCTCATCAAATTCTTCTCTTTGCTCTTTGCAAGCATCTGCTATTTACGATCTACTGCCCTTTGTGATCATTCGCTATTTACGATCTACTGCTCTTTGTGATCCCTTACTCTTTGCGAGCAAAGCATTGCCTATTTTTTGGATCAATGGCTTTCTCTAGCAATGCCTCTAAATTTTACAACATAGACCTGAGCAAGTGAAAAGAGAATCAGGTTTGCGACATACTCCAGAACCAAACCTGGAAACTGGGAAAGTCCTGTAAATACACTGCCGTAAATGATCATGCCTGTCACTGTATATCCGAAAAGGGGAATCAGAGTTGCGATTGCAGCTGCTCCCTTTCTTCCGATCTTACCATCTGCGCCTTTTTTTGTCAGGCGGTAAAATACCAGGGGCATCAGGAATTTAATGAGCAGGGTCGGGATCGTATAGATCGGATAAGACAAAAGATCTGCCAAAGCAGAACCGACACTGCCTGCAAAAATTCCATAAGGCTCCGGCAGCATGAGGCAAGCCAAAAGAATGACTGTATTGCCGATATTAAAATAACCTAAAGGAATTGGAATCTGAATAAATCTTGTTACAACGAATACTGCAGCTGTAAGGACAGCTGTGATGCACATTTCCTGTGTTTTCATGCCTTCTGTTCTCATTTCTTAGTCCTCCCATGGTCTAATTCTGTAAGTTACGCCCAAAGAGTCACAGATTTTTCTACACTCCTCTTCTTCTTCCTTTGTCAATGTCGTATCTACTGTTGTCAGAACGACATTCGGAACATACTTTCTGACATTTTTTGCAAAGGTCAGCATAGCATCAAAGGATTTCATTCCAAATTTACATCTTACCAATTCATGATACTTTTCTGGATTTGGTGTATTCAGGCTGATGGAAACCGTATCAATCAATCCCTCAAAGTCAGGTGTGGTATCCCTCTCCCAAATCAAATCTGCCATACCATTGGTATTGACTCTTGTTTTACAATTGAATTCTTTCTTGACATAAGCAGCAACCTGAAGAAGCATATCCAGACGTTCTGTCGGCTCGCCGTATCCACAGAAAACCACTTCTTCAAATTCAGACATATCATATTTTTTGAAATCTTCCTGAATTTCCTCAAAGGAAGGTTCATGCTCCAGCCAAAGAGAACGGTCATCCACATGTGAAACCGTGTCCATATTCTGCCTTAAACAAAAGGTACAGGCACAAGGACATTTGTTGGTAAGGTTTACATAAAGGTTGTTATGTACCTTATATAAAATTGTCATTGCTTTCTTTTTCATCGTTATCATTTACCTCCATTACATTATTACTGAATTATATTATTACTGAATTGCACGATTTCCAGATTGAATGATTTCAGGATTGCACAATTCCCGAATTAAACTATTACTCAATTCTTTATCGTCTGATTAGACAATTAATTCCATTTCAACTGGGACAAGACTTCCTCAAAGGGAACGCCGTCTGTGACCGGTATATCCATCTCAACAGCCTTCAAAATACATTTTTTGATGAAGGCCGAGGCCTTCTTCACAGATTTGGTGAATTCCACTCCGTTGACTGCATCCGCAGCAAGAATGGCCGAAAAAATATCGCCGGTGCCGGATCTGGAATTACCAACCTTATGGGTTTTAAACATATGCATTTCAGGCTCTTCCTTCGACCGGTCCAGACAAAGATTACAAAGAAATGATCTCTGCGGAATCCCTGTAATCACAACCTTGGAAATTCCCAGGTCGGCAACCGCCTCGATCAGGTCATACAGCTCTGAGAGCTTCCATTTATCCTTATACTCTCTCCCTGTCAGAATACAGGCCTCTGTCAGATTCGGTGTAATAATATCTGCCATTGAAACCAGTTTGATCATTTCCCGGCACATCTGATCTGTATAGGTCGGATATTTATTTCCGTAATCACCCATGACTGGATCTACCAATACGATCATCTCCTCATCCCGAAAGCGATGAATAAAATCGCTCACGATGGTGATCTGCTGGGAAGAACCGAGAAAGCCGGTGCAAATTCCCTTAAATCGTAGTGAGAGCTTCTCCCACATGTCTATATAGCTTGGCATTTCCTTTGTATAGTCAGAATAATAGAACTCCGGAAAGCCGGTATGGTTACTGAAGATGGAGGTCGGAACCGGACAGCACTGAACGTGCATCATAGAAATGATTGGCAGCTGGACTGCCACAGAGCATCTTCCAAATCCAGAGTAATCATTAAACAGAGCAATCTTATTCTGTTTATTATGATCCGTCTGCATACTTAACATATCTCCCTTCCAAAACTTTAGTATAGATAATACGGCTATTTTGATGATGTAAGAATGCTCAGAATTAGAAAATACTATATAACCAGATGGAATATGATAAAGAAAGAATGTGCCTTGGCAGATTCTTTTGCCTGCTACGGTTGCTTGCAACATCCAGATTGTACGCCGCAGTACGCATCCTTGCGGAGTTTTTTTATGGTATAGGAACTTTCTTCTTATAGCATAAAAAATCCCGGAAGCTATTGCTTCCGGGAAAAACGACCCGTGCGGGACTTGAACCCGCGACCTCCGCCGTGACAGGGCGGCGTTCTAACCAACTGAACCAACGGGCCATTCTATTCTTTTTTCTCTCTTTTAGAGTTCCTCTGCCTTACAGGAAGCTTCCTTCCTATCAGTTAAAGGAAAGCCGATGATCGGACTCGAACCGATAACCTGCTGATTACAAATCAGCTGCTCTGCCAATTGAGCCACATCGGCTTACTGACTCCGACGGGAATTGAACCCGTGTTACCGCCGTGAAAGGGCGATGTCTTAACCGCTTGACCACGGAGCC
>CAVFAT010000057.1:0-13156 GCA_963620785.1 Bacteroidaceae bacterium | reverse complement strand
TCAACAGTTACGCTTTTGGCGAGGTTTCTTGGTTTATCTACGTCGAGTCCCTTTGCACAGCTCAGATAATAAGAGAAGAGCTGAAGGGGAACGATTGCCAGACTGGTTGCGAAGCATTCCTCGGTCTTAGGTACATATACGGCAAAATCAACGGTATCCTCAACCGCATAATTGCCATAGCTTGTCAGGCCTGCCAGATAAGCCCCTCTTGCTTTTACCTCAACCATATTGCTGCGGGTCTTCTCGAAAAGGGCTGACTGAGTCATTACACCAAGTACAAGGATGCCATCCTCAATCAGAGAGATGGTTCCGTGCTTTAATTCTCCTGCCGCATAGGCTTCGGAATGAATATAGCTGATTTCCTTCAGCTTCAGACTTCCCTCCAGGGAAATTGCATAATCCAGTCCTCTTCCGATAAAGAATACATCCTGTGCGTTGGCAAATTTGGCTGCAAACCACTGGATTCTTTCCTTATCCTCAAGGATCTTTGCAATCTGCTCCGGAAGCTTCTCGATTGCTGCGATCAGTTCACCGGCTCTTTCTTCAGAAATCTCACCCTTTGCCTTGCCCAGTGCAATTGCCAGAACATAGACTGCGATCAGCTGGGCAGAATATGCCTTTGTTGTTGCAACCGCAATCTCCGGTCCTGCATAGGTATACATGACATGATCTGCCTCTCTGGCAATGGAAGATCCGATTACATTGACGATACCGATCGTCGCAAGTCCCATATCCTTTGCCATACGAAGTGCAGCTAAGGAATCTGCCGTCTCTCCTGACTGGGAGATGACAATCACTGCTGAATTCTTCATCAGCTTCGGATTCCGGTAACGGAACTCGGATGCAAAATCCACCTCAACCGGAATGCCGGCCAGCTCTTCGATTACATATTTGGCTGCAACACCAACATGATAAGCAGAGCCGCAGGCTACAAAATACAATCTCTCTATATCCTTCAGCTTGTCCTCTTCCATATCAAGGGCAGAAAGATCAATTGCTCCATCCTTTACATAGGCAGAAACGGTATCCTGAACTGCCTTCGGCTGCTCATGGATTTCCTTGATCATGAAATGCTCAAAGCCGTTCTTCTCCGCTGCCTCTGCATCCCATTCAATGGTTTTCTTTTCTTTCTCAATCTCGTCTCCATCCAGATTGTAGAAGGTGATCTCTCCTCCGCGCAGACGGGCCAGCTCCATATTTCCAACATAATATACCTCGCGGGTATACTTCAGAATGGCAGGAACATCCGATCCAAGAAAGGCTTCATCCCCTGTTACGCCCAGGATCATCGGACTGTCTTTTCTTGCTACATAGATCTCGTCCGGATATTCCTTAAACATAACCGCCAGAGCATAGGTTCCTCTGACACGCACCAGGGTATGATTGATCGCATCTACCGGTGTTCCTTCATATTTCTTGTAATAATAATCCACAAGCTTAACGAAGACCTCGGTATCTGTCTGGGAATAAAAGCTATAGCCCTTTCTGATCAGCTTATCCTTCAGTTCCTGATAATTCTCAATAATGCCGTTGTGGACACCGACAACATTGCCGTCATCACTGCTGTGTGGATGTGCATTTGTCTCTGACGGTTCTCCGTGTGTTGCCCATCTTGTATGTCCGATACCACAATTACCGATTACAGCCTTTCCATTATCTGTTTTTTCGCTTAGATTTGCCAGGCGGCCCTTGGCCTTTACCACAACTGCATTTCCATCTCCGTTGCGAACCGCAATGCCGGCTGAATCATAGCCTCGATACTCCAGCTTTGCCAGGCTGTCCAGAAGAATCGGTGCTGCCTGTCTTGGTCCGATATAACCAACTATTCCGCACATAGTCTTTTTCTTATTTCCTTTCTTTATCCATGCCTCGCATATCACGCGGCACTTTTCCTCCGTCGGATCTTTTCTTTCCGGCGTCTTTCCCTTTAATTTACGGTTTTAAACAATATAACCTTTAAGCCGTTAAAAAGCAAACAATAGCTCTTTTTTCTTTTTGGACTCACGGCGCATTTATAATCCTGCTATCGCAGGATGCGCCTTCGTTCATCGTATCGCTGACGCGATACGATATATCTTGGACTCACGGCGCATTTATAATCCTGCTATCGCAGGATGCGCCTTCGTTCATCGTATCGCTGACGCGATACGATATATCTTGGACTCACGGCGCATTTATAATCCTGCTATCGCAGGATGCGCCTTCGTTCATCGTATCGCTGACGCGATACGATATATCTTGGACTCACGGCGCATTCATAATCCTGCTATTTATTCCTGCCATAAGGGTCTCGGATAGAGGCCTTCCTCTGCCATCTGCAAGAAACGCTCCCTAGCCAGGGGCAGATCATCCTGATAGGTGATTCCAATCCACTTGTCATTGGTAGACAATACCTTCACACTGGCCTTGCCTTCCCTGATCAGATCATCAATAACGACCGGTACCATATATTCCTTCTTCAGAGGGTCTCCTCCTTCTTCTGACAAAAAGGCAGCAAAACGATCCTCCAGCTCCTGCATAAAAGCTGCTGGAACTGCCCACATATTCATGGAAACACTGCTTTCCGGAGAAATGATCTCCTTCACCTCTTCCGTATCCGTCAGGGCCTTTCCATCTTCGATCCGGATTCCCTCTCCTTCTACCACATGCCTCAGCATGCTCTCTTCGTCCGTGATACAGATTCCTCTGTTTACCGTTCCATTCTCGCTGACGGTATTCTTCAAGGCAAAACCGGCCATTGCCATGGCAAGCTTTCCGTCTCCCTCACCTGCCAGACGTTTTTCTTCCTCTCTGACCAGGAAATCATGCAGGACACGAAAGCCTTCCTTTCCATAATAATCATCCGCGTTGATAAATACGAAGGGTTCCTTTACGGCATCCTTGGCAGCCAGAATGGCATGGCCTGTTCCCCAGGGCTTCTTTCTGCCCTCCGGCAGCTGAAAACCTTCCGGCAGCTCCTCCAGCTCCTGGAAAACATATTCTACCTCTATCTGCTTTGCTATACGATTGCCGATACTCTCCTGAAAGGCTTTCTCGATTTCACGTCTGATCACAAATACGACCTTATCAAAACCTGCCTCTGCCGCATCATAGATAGAATAATCCATGATGATCTCTCCATCCGGTCCAAGCTTTGCCAGCTGCTTGATTCCTTCTCCAAAGCGGCTTCCCAATCCTGCCGCCATAATGACTAATGCTGTTTTCATTGATTCTCCATTCCGCTTTTCGGGCGATGCAAGCTGTCCGAAAAGTCCTGCAGACTTTCCTCTGCCTTCCCAAAGTTTACTATGCCGATTATAACACAAAAAGAATGCTGAAATATTCCTCTTTTTATTTGCTTCTCCTATTTCAGTATGTAATAATAAATAGATTATAAATGTAAAATATTTATCAAAAGAAGGTTCTCTAAATGAAAAAAAGAATTCTCAGCTCTATCCTGATCGCCCTGATTTTAATTGTCATGGCCATTTTTTTATATTTTTCTTCCATGCTCGGCAAAATCGGCAGCCTGGATTTTCTTTCCTCGGACAGCGACCTCTCCGGAGACGCACTATCCGGAGATGCCTCTGCTGATGCCGCCTTACAGGCTCTTTTGGATTTGAACGGGATCGATCCGAATGCCCTCTCCAGTGAGCACGTGACCAATATTCTTTTGATCGGTTATGACCTTAGAAGCTATGAAACAGAAGAGGATGCGAACCGTGAAGGGGCCGTCAGCACCGACAGTCAGAGATCCGATACCATGATCATCCTTTCCATCAACCAGGACAGCAATCAGGTCTCTTTGGTCTCTCTGATGAGAGATATGTATGTTCCCATCCCCGGCTATAACAGCAACCGCCTGAATACCGCCTTCGCTCTCGGCGGAGCAGAACTGCTGGAGGAAACCATTGAAACAGACTTTGGCGTGGAAATCTCCGGTACGGTAGCCGTTGATCTTGCCGGCTTTTTGGATGCAATGGATGTCGTCGGTGATGTCGATGTTGAGTTGACTGCAGAAGAGGCAGACTATATCAACAACCACAGCAAATTCGGAACTGCCGATGACAAGCGTTCCGCAAAAACAAAGGATTGGACTCTGACAGAGGGCATGAATACCCTGACACCGAATCAGGCTCTGGCCTATGCCCGTGTCCGTAAATTCGGCAATTCCGATTATGACCGGACTACCCGGCAGAGAAAGCTGCTTTTGGCCATCTACCAGAAAGTCATCCAGTCCTCTCTGACGGATCAGCTGGCCATCGCAAATGAACTGCTTCCCTGCTTTTCGACCAATATCGCTACCAGCGACCTTTTGAATTACGTCTATGTAATTCTTGCAAATCATATGGAAATGCGGACCGACATGCGTCTTCCGATTGACGGAGCCTTTACCAGCTCCAGAATTCGCGGTATGTCTGTTCTGGTTCCGGATCTGGCGGCAAGCAGAGCCGCTCTTCAGCTCTATCTCTATGGTGATACCAACGTAGAGAAGGAAGGGGTTGACGTTGAACTGGATTCTGATAACAAGGTCATCGTCAAGAGCTCCCGCGGCAGTTCTTCCAGCTATGATACCAGCTCCGACTACTACGATTATTCGAATTACTATAGCTATGATTCAGGCAGCTCCTATGGAACCGATTCTTCAGCTGCTTCACAGACAAACAACTCCGGCTCCTCGGGCGCTACGGAGCAAAACGGCAGCCAAAAGAACAGCGATGCTCAGAATCAAAGCAACCAGAGTACAAACAATGCCGGCAATACAAATCAGAATAGCTCCGGCTCAAATGCAGGAAGCAGCCAGCATAATAACTCCGGCTCTTCTTCCGCCGGCGGCTCCTCTTCCGGACAAAGCGGATCGGATTCCGGCACTTCCGGATCCGGCGGCTCAGGCTCCGGCTCTGGCGGCTCTGACGCAGGTTCCGGTGGTTCTGACTCAGGATCCGGTGGCTCTGATTCCGGATCCGGTGGTTCTGACGCAGGCTCCGGCGGTTCTGACTCAGGATCCGGTGGCTCTGACACAGGCTCCGGCGGTTCTGACTCAGGATCCGGTGGCTCGGATTCTGGATCCGGTGGTTCTGACGGCTCAGACGCTGAAAACATTATGCCTGAGGAGAGTTCCATCGTCGTCGAATAAGAAAGCCGTCTCTTATAGAATTAAGTATTTACCAAAGAAATATATTTCAATTCAAAATGAGTAAACAAAAACCGTCTTCAGCCCTAAAAACAAAAGGGTGAAGACGGTTTTATTTTTTATTATTCTCGTCCCAGAAGCTACTTTTCTTCTATCTCATCTATCTTATCAATCTCATCAACGAAAAAGGTATGCTCTCCTTCCTCCAGGATTTCCTTTGCCGCCTCTTCGCCGGCAATTCTTCCTGAATTCAGGGCAAAGCCAAAGCCATGTCCACTCATCTCTACATTATAGACATCAGCATCTGCACCGCCAAAGTCAACACCGGCAATAAAGAGATTTCCCAAAGGAAGCTGTTCTTCATTCAGTGCATGGAAGTGTTCATCAACACGAATTCCGCCATGGGTAATCAGCATATCACAGCCTGCTTCTACTGCATAAATCGTTCCCTCCAAAGGAAGCATGTAATCCGCATTTTTGGCAAAGATGCCATCTCTTCCTGACCGGCAAGAGGCATTGTAAACCCGGATTTCCTCTTCTACCACTGCCTCATCACAGCCAATGAAGCTTGCCAGCTCACTGGCCGAATTTGCCTTGCAGACAATGCCATCCTGCTGGGCCTTTTCCAGGGCCTCTCCCAGCTTCTCCTCTGCATTCAAAGGAATATGGATCAGCTCGATCATATCCCTGCCATCAGTCAAAGTCTTATTCAGCATCTCCTCTGAGAAAAGAACCCAAACCTTGGTCTTGGGCTGGCGCATTACGGCATTGGCAGCCATAGCAAAGTTATAAACAATTCCCTCATCCGCAAAACGTCTGCCGAAGGAATTCAGCCAGACATTGTAAGGCTTTCCAAGCTGCAGATTCAAGGGAGCGTGTCCCTTGATCTTGGGTGCGGCAATCTCCATTGTCCAGTGTCCATCCACATCCGCACCGGCATTGACTGCCATCTGCAGACCATCTCCAGCATAGCGAAGTCCGCCTCCGGCCGGAACCTCATCAAATTTGAAGTTCGGATAATACTTTTCGATCAGTTCCCTGTTGCCGGAAAATCCGCCTGTTCCGATGATGATCCTTTGTGCCTCGACCATCACCTGCTCGCCGTCTTTTGTGATTCCGTATGCTCCGCAGATACTGTCATCGTCCTCTTTGATCAGCATCTGTCCTCTTGTATTGGTCAGAATGCTTACACCCTTTTCCAGACAATCCTTCTTCAGCGCCTTCATCACGACACTGCCGGCATTTTCCTTTTCACTGCAGATATGGAAAACCTCCGGTGCCTGGTTCGGAATATGATGTACCACATCCGTAAAGTCAACGCCCTTTTCTGTCAGCCAGCTGATGGTATCTCCGCTCTTCTCGATCAGGGTACGGATAATACGGCCATCGATCTTCCAGTGAGAATACTTCATGCAATCCTGAAAAACCTGATCCTTGTCTGCAAAGATCAGCTTTCTCTTCTGCAGTTTGCTGTCTACCGCAAATACGCCGCGCGGAAACATGCCGTTTCCTCCAGTATTTGCATTTGCCTCCATTACAAGGACCTGAATCCCCTTTTCCGCTGCTGCTGCGGCCGCAGCCATTCCTGCTGCACCTCCGCCGATTACCAGCAGTTGTGTCTTATAAACCTCCATAATTCCCTCTTCCTTTTCTTTGCTTTATTGCTATTCTATGCCTTAAATTCTATCGCTTATCTATAGCTTAAATAATATAAAACCAGGTTTCCTCCGTCGGGTCTTCCTCTTCTTTCACCTTTACATCCCCGCTGTTGGTCACCTGCAGCTCCTGCGTCTTGTTGCTGACGCGGGAATTCTCATCCACACTGCTGGTGATAAAGGCATTTCCTCCGATGATCGAACCCTCACCGATCACGGTTTCTCCGCCCAGGATCGCCGCATTTGCATAGATGGTAACATTATCCTCAATGGTCGGATGTCTTTTTACGCCCTTCAGCTTCTGACCGCCTCTGGTAGAAAGGGCACCGATCGTAACACCCTGGTATACCTTGACATGCTCACCGATAATCGAGGTCTCTCCGACAACGATACCGGTTCCGTGATCCATGAAGAAATACTTGCCAATGGTCGCACCCGGATGAATATCAATGCCGGTTGCACTGTGGGCAATCTCTGTCATCATTCTCGGAATCAGAGGTACCTCCATCAAAAAGAGCTCATGGGCCAGACGATAGGTGGTGCTGGCACGGAAGCCCGGATAGGAAAGAACCACGATCTCCTTTGACTCTGCCGCCGGATCCCCATCATAAAAAGCCTGCAGATCGGTATCCACCAGATCACGGATTTTCGGAATCCTGCTCATAAATTCCAGAACCATCTCCTCTGCCTTTGCATTGCGGATGCTCTCATCTGCTCCTGCAAAATCAGCATGATAATTCAAAGCGATGGTAAACTGCTTTTTCAGATTATAGCTGATATCCTCGATGATCACCGACATTCTGTTATCGTAGTTATATCCACGAAAGCTTTTTTCCCTGTAATAGCCCGGAAAAACGATCATCATCAGCTTACGGAGAATATCCTCTATCACATCTCCGTCCGGCTGATCAAAGACATTTGTCTTATCTACATCTCTTCCCTTTAAATAATCTGCCAGGATGGAATCAATCACTTCCTGAATTTTTTTATTCATTCCCATTTTTCTTGTCTCCTGCTCTATTTCAGTCAGCGCTTAAGGAAATGCTGACCGATCAGCCTATCCCTAATCCTGTCCCGCTCTTATTCAAGCGCAAGACCTTCTGCCTTAATAACGGCAATTACATCGTCTACACACTTTTCTGCAAGTTCATCTGTCTTTGCCTCAACCATAACGCGAACCTTCGGCTCTGTACCGGAAGCACGCAGCAGAATTCTGCCTTCTCCTGCCAGTTCCTCTTTTACCTTCTCAGCTGCCGCAAGAACCGCCGGATCCTCCTGTGCCGCCTTTTTATCCTTCACGATAATATTTTTCAGGCACTGCGGATAGGTTTGCATCTCATTTGCCAAAGTTGCCAGGCTGCTCTTCTTCTCGATCACTGCCTGCATAACCATAAGAGAGGTCAGAATACCGTCTCCGGATGTTGCATACTTGCTGAAAATGATATGACCGCTCTGTTCGCCGCCCAGACTGTAGCCATTTGCCATCATATTTTCTGCTACATATTTGTCTCCTACTGCAGTCTGCTCGGAATGCATGCCCTCTGCTTCCAGTGCCTTATAAAGACCCAGATTGGACATTACCGTTGTAACTACGGTATCTCCTGTCAGCTGGCCAATCTCTCTGAGGTACTTGCCGCAGACAAACATGATCTTGTCTCCGTCTACCACATTGCCCTTCTCATCAACGGCGAGGCAGCGGTCTGCATCTCCGTCATAGGCAAAGCCGCAGTCCAGCCCCTTCTCTACCACAAGATTCTGCAGTCCTTCGATATGGGTAGAACCGCAGCCCCTGTTGATATTTACACCATCCGGCTGATTGTTGATAACAGTAACCTGGGCACCCAGAGCTTCAAATACCGACTTGGCAATTGCTGATGAGCTTCCGTTCGCACAATCCAGACCGATCTTTTTGTTCTTAAAGGCTCTGGTCGGAATGGTCATCAAATAGCCGATATAGCGGTTTCTGCCTGCTGAATAATCAATCGTACAACCGATCTTATCCCGCTTCGCATAAGGAAGCTCTTCTATCTCACCGTCAATATAAGCCTCAATCTGCTCCTCAATCTCGGCCTCAATCTTCTGACCGTTTGCCCGGATGATTTTGATTCCGTTGTCATAATAGGGATTATGGGATGCCGAAATCATAATGCCGCAGTCGAATTCATCGGTTCTTACAATATAAGAAACGGAGGGGGTCGGTGTTACATGAAGCAGATAGGCATCTGCTCCTGAAGAAGTCAGACCGGCACAGATTGCTTCCTCCAGCATATAGCTGGAACGGCGGGTATCCTTACCGATGGCAATTCTTGCCTTTCCGTCCTCATGCTGCTTTCCATAATACCAACCCAGATAGCGTCCGATCTGAAATGCCTTCATGGCATTTAATTCTACGTTTGCCTCTCCGCGAAATCCATCTGTTCCGAAATACTTACCCATGATTAATTCTCCTCCCTGATCTGCGCAATACTTCCGTCCACCTTCCAAATAGAAGAAGCCGGAAGCAGGCCTCTGACACAGCTGGTCGGATAAACCCTGCTTGCTCTTCCGATAATGCTGCCCGGATTCAAAACCGAATTACAGCCGATCTCTACATAATCTCCCAGCATCGCACCGAATTTCTTGATGCCGGTCTCATATTTTTCTTCTCCGTCACGGATCACAACCAGCTTTTTGTCGGATTTTACATTTGACGTAATGGAGCCTGCTCCCATATGGCTGTAATAGCCCAGGATAGAATCTCCTACATAATTATAATGGGGTGTCTGTACGTGATCAAAAAGAATGACATTCTTCAATTCTACGGAATTGCCAACCACACAGTCTGCTCCGACTAAGGCTGATCCTCTGACAAAGGCGCAGTGACGTACCTCTGTATTCGGTCCGATAATTGTCGCCTCTCCCAGATATGCCGAGTCAAAGACCTTTGCGCTCTTGTGCACCCAGACATGCTCGCTTACTTCCTTATATTCTTCCTGATCCAGGGTCGGTCCCAGCTGAAGGATAAAGTCCTTAATGCCCTTCAATGCCTCCCAGGGATAGGTAAACTGCTTCAGATAATCTCCTGCCAGTGTATGATCCAGATCATAAAGTTCTTCTATTGTGTACATGTTTTTTCTTGCTCCTTTCATGTACTTTTCTGTCCTCTTCTCTCCAAAAGGCTGCTCTCCCTGCCTTCTGAGGATTTCATTCAGGACATACGTATTTATATTATTGTGTTTTCCGGGACTGCTGTCAAGAAATAGCCGTAATTCTTGCCTTCTGTCTTACTTTCTGTCTTGTCCTCTCTTTGTGCTTCAGCGTACAATATAGGTATGATGAATTTTCGAAATTTAGAATACTTTATCCTTGTTGCCAAAGAGGAAAGTATTCGTCAGGCAGCCAAAAAATTATATATTTCCGAGCAATCTCTCTCCGAAGCGATCCGCAGACTGGAAGAAGAGCTTGGCACAGCCCTTCTCCTCCGGACCAGACCCTGCCGGCTGACGCCTGCCGGACAGATTCTCCTTCACCATGCCCAAAAGATCCTGCAGCAAAAAGAGCTTATGCTGGAAGAAATCGAGCAGGTGGTGCATCCCAGAGAAGATCATAAGGTTCTGATCACAGTCGGTCCTATGGGGGTTCCTGTTTTCCTGCCGGAACTGATTGCCCGTTTTCACAAGGCTTATCCTGCCTATGAAGCAGAGATCCATCTCAAGACAGATGACAAGCTGAACTACTTTTCTCCGGAAGAGCTTTGCTTTCTTCCGGTCAGGGAAAGAGAGGATCTGGAACAGATTGTCCTGATTCCGGATCGAATGCTTCTTCTGGTCTCCTTTGAGCTTCTGGAAAAGACCTTTGGTGACAGGCTTCCGGAGCTGATGGAGCAGCTAAAAAAGAAGCCTGACCTTCTCTGTCTCCAGTCTCTTCCCTTTATTGACTGGAAACTGGATCAGGCAAACTGCTATGTCGATGCTCTTCGCCGTCTGGATCAAAAGGGTTTTTCTCCAAGGATCATCTCCTGCTCCAAAAATGTAGAAAGCAATCTGGAATTCTGCCTGCAGGGTCTTGGCGCCCTGCTGATCATGGAAAATATGCTGGACTATCTTCTGCAAAAACGCAGTCCGGCAGATGCCGCAAAGCTCTGCCGTTTTCCGCTTGATGAGACTTCTTCTTCCTTTTTGTCCATATCCTATCTTAAGGGAAAAAGCTTCAGCCCGGCGGAAGAGGCCTTTGTTGCAATGGCCAAAGAATTTTTCCAGGAAAAAGAGGCTCCTTCTGCAGACATTCCGGATCCCGCCTGAATAAAGCCTGAACAAAAAAACAAAGATAGAAAAGGTAGAATGCATTAGGGTGATAGTTAAGGTTTTTTCCTTAGCTGTCCCCCTTTTTTCGTGTTCGACAAGACAACTCCTTCCTTTTATAGTAGCTCTCATAGGGAGGTACTATGTATGAAAAGGAAACAATTTACAGCAATACTCATGTGCACAGCGATGGCAGTCGGACTTCTGTCCGCTTGCGGCAGCACAAACACAGACGCAGGCAGCGAAGCGGCAAGCAGTGATGCCCTTCCTGTAAGTGCCGATGCAGCCGGCGGCGCATCAGCTGACAGCACTAAGAACTCAGAAAGCGGAGACACAGCAATGATTGTAAACAAGACCACAGATGGCTATGATCTGAATCTGGCTGATTATGCCGGAAGCTGGGTATACAATGCAGACTATGACTGCTATGCCCTGGAAAACATTGTCTATTGTGAAAAGCCTCTGGTGACTTCTCTCCAGAGCATGAACATTTACGTTCCTTCTGCCTATATGAATGAGGACGGAAGCATCAACAAAGAAGCCAGCATCAACGGCTATACTGCCGAGACTGCGCCCATTATTTATAAAAATGGTGTTGCCGGCTATATGGAGGCTTCTCCCGTCAGCATTTCAGACAGCGAAAAGGAATATATGGAAGCCGGCTTTATCTATATCTCCGTCGGTTCAAGAGGACGTGCAACCCAGCTGGCCGATGGCACTTATGTCGGCAAATCCCCTTACGGCCTGATCGACCTGAAGGCAGGTGTTCGCTTCTTAAAGCATAATGATGATGTCCTGGCCGGAAGCAGTGACCGCATTATCTCAGTCGGAACCTCAGCCGGCGGCGCCCTCAGCTCCTTACTGGGTATCACCGGAAACAGCAAAAACTACGATTCCTATCTGGAGGAAGCCGGTGCCATCATGGATGAAAGTGATGAAATCTATGCCGCTCAGTGCTATTGCCCCATCACCGACCTGGAAAATGCGGATAAGGCCTATGAATGGGAATATCAGGCCGATAGGGATTACCTCGGTTTCATGAGCCCCGGCGGCAGTCTGACTGCATTTGAGCAGGCCCTCTCCAAAAAACTGGCCGATGAATATGTTGACTATTACAACAGCCTGAATCTGGTGGATTTTGATGGAAATCCCCTGCAGCTGGATTCTGCAAGAAGCGGCTCCGGCTATGACTTCGTTAAGAGCCAGCTGGAAAGCGCTGCAAGTAAATATCTGACCAAGCTGGAAAATGGTGAACTGGATGCAGACTACAGTGTAGAAGATTATCTGGCCGGCAATTACAGCTATGATGAGATGGATTTTGCTACTGGCAAAGCCATTGCACAGGAGGGTCATGTCTATTCCGATTTTCTGGAATGGGACGGCGAGAAGGCTACTCTTACAGATTTTGACAAATATGTGACCTCTTATAACAGAAGGCTCAAGACCTGCACCGCCTTTGATGCTCTGGATCTGTCTCAGGCAGAAAATCAGGAAATGGGCAGTGAGACCCTGGATCTTGTCCACTTCAGCGATGACATCGCTCCCCTGATCGCTGATCTGAAGGAGGATTTCCCGGAAGAATATGACAGCTACTATGAAGCTTATGCAAATATTTCCGATGATGAAGAACTGGCTCAGAAGCTTTATCTCTTAAATCCCCTGAATTATCTCGGAACAGAGGAAACATGCGATACCGCTCCCTATTTCCGGATTCGTGTCGGCACCTTCGATCCTCATACTGCTGTTACGGTTTCTATGAATCTGGCGCTTAAGATTGCCCAGACAACAGATGCCGATGTGGATTATGCTACTGTTTGGGATCAGCCCCATGGCGAGGCAGACTATGCCGGTGAATTTAGCTCCTGGGTAGAAGAGATTACCAAATAATACTCCCACAGCTAACGCAGGGCTTTTATAACACATTTTTTGAAAAAGGAAGCAGCTTCCGCAAAGAAGCATGACCACTTCATGCCTTTTCTTTGGGAAGCTGCTTCCTTTTTCTCTATCCTTATTTCTACTTAATTCTTATTAATTTTTTCTTATTCTTTATTTATACTGATAGAATCCCTCTCCGGAAGACATGCCCAGCTTGCCGGCATCGATATATT
>CAVFAT010000056.1:0-17747 GCA_963620785.1 Bacteroidaceae bacterium | reverse complement strand
TCAAGCGTCCGCTGTCGCTGACAGTCGCATCGTCAGGACGCAAGCCTCACGAATCATCACCTTGTACGATCCGCTTCTGCCGCTATCTTTAGAGGCAGGCAAGAAGTTTATATTGAACGTTATTTGACCTAAGTTATTTGACCTAAAATGAAATGGCCGTTTTCCAAAGGAAAACGGCCTTCTGTATTTTTGTTACTATTTTTCTAGCTAAAAAAGTATTTATAAGGACGAGATGTTATGCCTAGGGTTAAAAACATGCTCGTCTTACAAGCTAAATTCTATTCCGTTCTCAGAGCTGTAACCGGATCGCTCTTTGATGCCTTTCGTGCAGGCAAAAGTCCGGCGAGCAGGGTCAGGACCACAGAAAGCAGGATCAGGCCAAGTCCGCCTGCAATGGGCAAAGAAGCCCGGATCGCTACATCGGGTGCGATCATCGGAATGATCAGATTGATCGGGATCAGCAAAAGAGAACTGATCAATACACCCAAAAGACCGGCCAGCAGTCCGGTGATAAAGGTTTCTGCATTGAAGACCTGACCAACATTTCTCTTGGAGGCACCAATCGCTCTTAGGATACCGATTTCCTTTCGCCTTTCCAAAACACTGATATAGGTAATAACGCCGATCATAATCGAAGATACAACCAGGGAGATGCCGACAAAAGCAACCAGGACAGAGCTGATCGCATTGATAATCTTGGTAATAGAAGACATCATGCTGGCAACCATATCCGTATAGGTGATGGCTTTCTCTTCCTCTCCGGCCTTGCTCACATCGTCATTATATTGATCCAAAATCGAAATGATTGAGGATTTGGCATCAAAATTCTTCGGATAAATGTCGATTTCACTCGGATCATCCGGATCAGCATAACCGAAGGAAGCAAGATTGCTTTCATAGGAAGCACCGCTGTCACCGGAAAAGAGGGTAGTCAAAAGCTCCTGAATATCCTGTGAAGACATATTTGATTCGAAGAGAGAGGCAAAGGCATCCGGATCCAGGGTGAAGAGATTTCCCATATTTGACATCATGGAGGTCATAGCGCCTGTCATGGAGCTCTCTAACTGGCTGCCAACCTGTCCCATAATGGCACTTAAGGCGTTTTGCAGCTGACTGCTCATAGCAGAGGAGGCAGTATTTGTAGCGGATGAAAGGGCAGATGTTAGATTCGCCTGCAGGCGGTCACTGTCAATCATCTCATTTGCTGCGGCAAGCAGGGCCGCTTGAGCATCCTTATCTGTTGTAAGATAAGTAGCAAAATCCCTGGCAATTGCATCGGGGTCAGGAGCATTGTGCTCCTTGGCATATTCCTTGTAGCCTTCCGCAAGTGCATCAAGGGTATCAGAATCCAGGCTGAAAGCGGAGGAAAGAGCGGAAGTTGCGGCCTTTCCCTCATCGGATTCCAGATAGGCTGAAAAATTCTCGGAAGTGGTCGGATCCAGACCATTTGCCGTGCAGTAGGACAGGTAGCTTTGGAAGAGGGCACGCAGGCCTTCCTGCAGAGCAGCGCTGTCAAAGGTTAAAGGAAGAGAGCTGGAAGAAAGGACACTCTGCAAGTAATCCTTCATGGAGTCGGCAAGGGCATCGTAATCACTTGCGCTATTGCCATTCTTTTCCGAGTAGCTGATATAACCCTTCAGCAGGGTTTTGAAAAGCTCGGTCATGGTTTCAGAATCGGCATTGACCAGAACGCCGTCTGTCAGGGCACTGATATCCTCCTGCTTCAGAGAAGAAAGCTGGGAGGAAAGAGCATCCGTGTCAATCAGGCTGCCAAGATCCGTATTGCTGAAATCGATCGAAGAAAAGGAATTCCCGAGTCCGGACAGGCTGCCCGTATCTAAGGCAGAAGTATCTACGGAAAAGAGATCAGCCAGGGCATCCTCATCAATCGAAAAAAGATCGTTCATATCAAAGTCGGAAGCTTCATTATCATCATCAAAGCTGTTGCCGGTTAAAATATTCTTTTTGGGATTGGCCAGCTGATCCTTTACCAGTTTTGACTGGGAGGCTTCCTCCATCAAATCTGTAATCAGAGAGGCGGGATAAGAAATACCGCTTGTCAGCATAGCAGAGGCGGCATCTGCCTTCGGCTGGATGATGCCGACGATGGTCAGATCATCTCCCTTTTCTACCAGATTCTTCAGAAAGGCTTTATTATCGGATTTGTCGATCCAGACCTTATTATCGGAATCATAGGAATAGTAGTCACAGCTGTTTACCAGCTTAAAGGTCATACCGAGAAAATCATCATATTTATAAGAGGCGTTACCGGAAGCACTTTCCTCTTCTTTTTGACTTGCGTCAGAGCTTTCTTTTTCAAGCAGGGCTTCCAGTTCATCCTGCGTCTTTATGCCGGTTGCATAAAGGAGGGCATCACTGATATTTCCGTTTTCGGATAAGACCAGGATGAGCTCATGACTGTTTTGAGGCCAGTGACCGGCCAGCAGCTCATATTGATCCTCATAAAGTGCGCTATTGGCAGGAAGCTGATTAAAGACACTGCTGTTCATGGCAGTGGTCATCATAGTACTGAACTGACTGCTGCCAACATTAAGAGAGGAAAAGACGGTATTCGGATTTACCTGCATATAGCTGGCATCAGAGGAGGCAAGAGCGCCTGTAGATAAAGCCTCAGAGGAAAGGGCATTACCGGAAGCGTCTGTCAGACGATAGATCTGAGGGGTAATATCGTAGCTGTATTCTACAGCCTTGGCATACTCCTCGATGCCGCTTTTTCCGCTGTCGAAATAGGCCTTCAGGGAAGTGAGGTCATTGGTGTTGACATCACCCAGAAGGGATGCCGTTGCTTCCTGGACGCCGATGAGGTCATCTGCGTCGGATGAGACAGTCTTGACATCAGAATCGTCAAAAAGGCTTTGATCTCCCATGATAGAGCTGAGGTCAAAGGCTGATTTTTCAATCTGAAGGGGGTATTCGGCAAGGGTTTCCTCTTCGGTTTTTTCAATATACTGGTTGACCCCATGTGATAGAGAAAGAATCAATGCAATACCGATAATACCGATAGAACCGGCAAAGGATACCAGAAAGGTTCTGGCTTTTTTGGTCCTCAGGTTGTTGAAACTTAAGGAAAGCGCGGTCAAAAAAGACATGGAAGCATGACCCAGGTTCTTATGAACCGGGGGAGAAACGGCTTCCTCATCGATAAGAAAGGGATCTGTATCATCTAAAATATGACCGTCACTGATGGTAACGATACGGGTGGCGTATTGCTCGGCAAGCTCGGGATTGTGGGTGACCATGACAACCAGACGATCCTTGGCAACTTCCTTGAGAAGTTCCATGATCTGAACACTGGTCTCAGAATCCAGGGCACCGGTCGGTTCATCGGCAAGTACGATATCCGGATTGTTGACCAGGGCACGGGCAATGGCAACACGCTGCATCTGACCACCGGAAAGCTGATTGGGCTTTTTGTGCATATGTGCAGAGAGACCAACCTGACGGAGGGCTTCTTCTGCACGGGAGCGTCTTTCAGCACCGGAGATACCGGAAATCGTCAAGGCTAGCTCAACATTGGAAAGAACCGTCTGATGTGAGATCAGATTATAACTCTGGAAAACGAAGCCGATCGTATGATTCCGGTAGGAATCCCAGTCCCGGTCTTTATAGCGTCTGGTGGAAACACCGTTGATGATCAGATCACCTTCATCATAGCGGTCAAGTCCGCCAATGATATTCAAAAGGGTTGTCTTTCCGGAACCGCTTGGTCCCAGGATGGCAACGAATTCATTGTCCCGGAGATTCAGGCTGACACCGGCCAGAGCCTGTTGGGTGAAATCCCCGGTTTGATACTGCTTTTTGATCTCTTTTATCTGCAGCATGGAGGCACCTCCTTTTTGTTAAAGACTTTTAACCATATTGAGAGAATTGTAACACAAGCGAAAAATGCGGAAAAGGCAGGGAAAAAAACATTTTTGAAAAGTTGTTAAGGAAATCAATTTGCGTGGCATGGAAAAGAATGGTATACTCCTACTGTTATGGAGTCGTATCGAAGTGGTCATAACGAGGCGCACTCGAAATGCGTTTGCCGGTTCGGCCGGCACGAGGGTTCGAATCCCTCCGACTCCGCTTAGGAAAAGGACTTTTTTGATTATCCTGCAAAAGACGCAGCTGATCAAAAAAGTCCTTTTTTTATATCTGCAAGCCCATGGTGGAACTTGACTATTGCCTGTGTTATAATTCAAGTTGATATTTTGGGTTTATATGCCCGAAAGGAGATGGGTGATGTCATATTTGGCTTTGTATCGTAAGTTCCGTCCCCAGACCTTTGAAGAGGTAAAAGGACAGGATGCGATCGTTGCAACAATGAAAAATCAAATCAAGGCAGACCGGATCGGACATGCTTATCTCTTCTGTGGAACACGAGGAACCGGAAAGACTTCTGTCGCAAAAATCCTTGCGAAGGCAGTTAATTGTGAGCATCCGGTAGACGGAAGTCCCTGCGGGGAGTGTCCGACCTGCAAGGCAATCGCAAGAGGATCCATTCTGAATGTCGTGGAGATCGATGCTGCTTCCAACAATGGTGTCGATAATATCCGCGATCTTAGGGAACAGGTTGAGTATGCACCGACAGAGGGAAGATATAAGGTCTTTATCATTGATGAGGTGCATATGCTGTCAACGGGAGCCTTCAATGCTTTGCTGAAGACCCTTGAAGAGCCGCCGGCCTATGTCATTTTTATTCTGGCGACAACAGAGGTGCAGAAGATCCCAATCACGATCCTGTCCAGGTGTCAGAAGTATGATTTCAAAAGGATCACTTCCGATGTCATACAGAAAAGACTGAAGGAGCTGACCGATAAGGAGGGGATTGAAAGCGAGGACCGGGCTTTGGCTTACATTGCCAAGGCGGCAGACGGTTCGATGCGAGATGCCTTATCTCTTTTGGATCAGTGTATTGCCTTTTACTTAGGACAGCCGCTTAGCTATGAAAATGTTCTGAATGTGCTCGGAGCTGTCGAGACGGAGGTTTTCCATGCGCTTTTGAATGCGGTCACGGCAAAGGATACAGGAGAGGCTCTGCGAATTCTGGGAGAAATCGTTCAAAACGGAAGGGATCTGAACCAGTTTGTGGTTGAATTTACAGGCTATATGCGGAATCTGATGATCCTGCAGACCGGAGCCGATCTTTCGGAAATCCTGGATGTTTCGGAGGAAGGACTGGAAAGACTGAAGGAGGATGCCAAGCAGATCGAGGCGACAGAACTGATTCGCCTGATTCGCATTTTTTCCGAGCTGGGTTCCCAGATCAAATATTCTTCCACAAAGAGGGTACTGGTAGAGGTTGCCCTGATCAAGCTTTGTCATCCCCAGATGGAGGTAAATTATGACAGTTTGATCGCAAGAATTTCCCAGCTGGAAAAGGAAGTGGAGGAGCTTAAGAAAAAGGGCCTTTCCCTTTCAGCAGAGGCAATGGAAAGGCTGAGTGCCGGCAAAGAGGCGGCAGCGCAGCGTCCGCTTCAGGAGCAGAAAATTCCGGCAAAGCCGAAGCTGCCCAAGGCAATCCCTGAGGATATCAGGCAGGTGGTAGCGAATTGGAAGTCGATTGTCCGCAATATGAAGGAACCGGCAAAGACCTACCTTTCCGGAGCAAGACTTTCCATCGGAGGAGATGATATTCTATTGGTCGTATTTGAAGATGATATGGCCTATGGATATATAAAAAACAGACCGGAGCACTTAGAAGAGCTTGAGGGCTATATTGAAGATGCCATCGAGAAAAGAGTGGAGATCCGTCTGGAAGAAGCAGAAGCAAATAAGTTTGATGACAGCTATATCGATCTCAGTCAGATCATACATGCTGATATCATTGTAGAAGACGACGAAGAGGAGTAAAACCATGGCAAAACGTGGCGGTGGATTCGGCAATATGCCGGGCAATATGAACAATCTGATGAAGCAGGCGCAGAAGATGCAGCGCCAGATGGAGGAGGCCTCCAAGGAAATGGAGGAGAAGACCTTTACTGCTGCAGCAGGCGGCGGAGCTGTTGAGGTTACGGTAAGCGGAAAAAAGGAGATCAAAGGGATCAAGCTTGCAGAAGAGGTTGTAGATCCGGACGATATCGAAATGCTGCAGGATCTTGTGATGGCGGCAGCCAATGAAGCTCTGCGCAAGGTAGATGAGGCAAATGAGCAGACAATGTCCAAGCTTACAGGAGGATTTCCATTCTAAATGGAGTATTACAGCAGACAGATCGGGGATCTGATCGGAGCACTTTCCCACCTGCCCGGCATCGGGACAAAGACGGCACAAAGGTTGGCTTTTCATATTCTTTCCATGCCAGAGGACCAGGTCAGACATCTTTCCGAGAGTATTTTAAAGGCCAGACAAAATGTACATTATTGTAAGGAATGTATGAATCTGACAGATGAGGAGCTATGCCCGATCTGTAAAAATGAAAAAAGAAATCATAAGCAGATCATGGTAGTGGAAAACTCCAGGGATCTGGCAGCTTATGAGAAGACCGGCAAATACGAGGGTCTTTATCATGTCCTGCACGGTGCGATCTCTCCGATGAACGGGATTGGCCCGGGAGATATCAAGCTGAAGGAGCTGATGGCAAGACTGGCCTCAGAGGATGTCGAAGAGGTCATTGTTGCAACCAATTCCTCACTGGAGGGCGAAACAACTGCTATGTATATCAGCAAGCTGGTGAAGCCTTCGGGAATTAAGGTAACCAGGATCGCCAGCGGGGTACCGGTTGGCGGAGATATTGAATATATTGATGAGGTGACTCTGCTTCGCGCGCTTGACGGGCGTACGGAGCTCTAGGAGTTAGGAAAAGATGATAAGAATCAAGCAAGGCAGAAGATGCTCCGGTTTAAAAAGGGCAGCGGCTCTGACACTTTCTTTACTTTGTGTCATCTGCATGCTTTTTCAGCCGGTTCAGGCGGCAGAATGGAATACGGAACTGACCCTTCCATCGGATACGGTCGCAGCAAAGGAAGGGGGAACCCAGGGAGACGATATTTCCGCAGTGGTAATGGATCTGGAAAGCGGAACCATTCTCTACGAAAGAAATATGGATATTGCCCATTATCCGGCTAGTATCACCAAGATCATGACGGCTCTTGTCACTCTGGAAAACTGCAGTGATCTGCAGGCAACAATAACCTTTTCCAGCGAGGCAGTATATGAGACAGCCGGAGGTTCCAGTATTGCCCGTGATGTCGGGGAAGAAATGACCGTGGAGCAGACCCTTTACGGTATGATGCTGGAGTCGGCCAATGAATGTGCCTATGCTCTGGCAGAGTATATCGGAGGAAATGTCGATAATTTTGTTGCCATGATGAATGCGAAGGCGCAGGAGCTTGGCTGCACAAATACGAATTTTACCAATACCAATGGTCTTCCCGATGAAAATCATGTGACAACGGCGCACGATATGGCCTTGATTGCCAAGGCAGCCTATCAGAATGAGGCTTTCCGGACTATTGTCGGAACTTCGACCTATCAGATTCCGCCGACCAATAAGCATGACGAGATCACTTATCTGAATAACCATCATGCTATCCTGCATCCTTATAAATACGGAGACTATGTCAGAGAATGGTGCCGGGGCGGAAAGACCGGTTATACCCAGGCAGCCAATAATACCCTGGTGACCTACGGCGAAGAAAACGGTATGAAACTGGTTGCCGTTGTGATGAATGAGCAGGGCGTAAACTGTTACAAGGATACCATCGCCCTCATGGAGCATTTCTTTGACAATTACACAGCCTGGAATATTTATTCCAATGAAGAATCCTCAGATGCGAGCGTCTTTGCAGCAAGCTCCGGTTATTTTACAGAAAATCAGATCGTCACAACAGAGGATACGGATGCTTATCTCCTTCTGCCGAACGGAGTGGATTTTTCACAGGCAGAAAAGTCTGTGGAGGGAAATGAGATTATTTACAGCTATGAGGGACTGGTTGTCGGAAGGCTGGCAGTGAATATTCAGGAAAAGCAGCCGGAGCCGGAAACGACAGTTCAGGATAGCGCAGGCGCCAGCGGGGATGCAGCTGGGGGCGGAAACAGCATCAGGAAGAATATCCAAAGCTTCTTTGATCAGTTCCCGATCCTGCTTCAGCAGATCAAGAACATTCCCTGGATTCGAAGCCTGATGAATCTGCCGCTGGTGAATCAGCTGGATTCCAATATGAGACTGCTGGTTCTTCTGGCAGGAGCGGTAGTGCTTGTGGCAGTGATCATTTCTCTTGCGATCTATTCCGCAAAAAATGCGGCAAGGAAGAGAAGAAGAAGGAAGCGAATCGAGAAGTATAAGCGGGACATGAATGAATGGCATCGTTAGACGAAGAACTTGAGGCATATGCGCAAAGTGACTATTATCCTTTTCATATGCCGGGACATAAAAGAAACAGAGAAGTCCTGCATGGCAGGGCAAGAGCAGATATTACAGAGATCGAAGGCTTTGATGATCTCCATCATGCCAAAGGGATCCTGAAGGAAGCCCAGGAAAGAGCGGCAGAGCTCTATGGGGCGAAGCGGAGCTTTTATCTGCTGAACGGATCGACCCTTGGAATCCTGACGGCAATTTTTGCAACAACAGGGCAGAGGGAAGCAATCATTTTGGCAAGGAACTGTCACCGGAGTGCCTATCATGCGGCGATTCTGAGAGAGCTGCAGGCAGACTATATTTTTCCGGAGACAGACCAAAGCGGAATCAACGGTCCCATTACAAGGCAGATGGTGGAGGAGGCCTTTAAAAGACAGCCAAAGGCAAGGGCTTTGCTCCTGACTTCACCAAGCTATGATGGCGTCGTATCGGATATTGCGGCGATCGCAGAGGTCGTTCATGGCCATGGCGCCTATCTGATCGTGGATGAAGCACACGGAAGTCATTTTGGCATGCATCCGGATTTTCCGGAGAGCAGTGTCAGAAGAGGAGCGGATCTGGTGATCCAGAGCCTCCATAAGACCCTTCCCTCCTACACCCAGACGGCTCTTTTGCATTGCAACAGGCCGGAGCTGGAGAAGGAGCTGGAGCGGCATCTTCGAATCTTTATGACGAGCTCGCCTTCCTACCTTTTTATGGCGGGAATGGATGAGTGCATTCTGAGGATGAAGAAGGAAGGCGGGGCACTTTTAGAGAAGCTGAGCAGAAGGCTGGATGAATTCTACCGGCAAACAGCAGAGCTGAAGTATCTGCATGTGATGCGACCGGAGGAAATGCAGAAAAAGGGAGCCTATGATTTCGACAAAAGCAGACTGATATTGCATGCAGGACCGCATATGAATGGAAATCAGCTCCAACAGCTCCTGCATGATGAATATCATCTTGAAATGGAAATGGCAGCGGGATCCTATGTGATCGCGATCACAAGCGTGATGGACACAGAAGAGGGCTTTTCCCGCCTGGCAGAGGCTCTGCAGAGAATCGATGCAGCCTATCCTGTGGAGACAGGAGAGGGAAAAAGGGTGGATTTTTCGCAGAAAGAGCGGGATCCAAAGGAAGAGAGAATGCTGCTTGCAAAGGCCTTTTATGCGGACAGCGAAAGGGTTTTGCTGGAGGAAGCCTGCGGGAAGATCCTGGCAGAATTCATCTATATCTATCCACCCGGAATCCCTGAAGTGGTGCCCGGAGAGAGACTGAGCCGGGAGAGCCTGGAAAGGATCTGCTACTGGAAAAAGATCGGATTGGATCTGCAGGGTATGGAAGATCCGGAAGCGAATGATATTAGAATTGTAAAGGAATGAGAGAGGCCGAAAGGATCAGAATATGGGAACTATCATTTGTATCATGGGCAGAAGTGCATCCGGTAAGGATACGATCTACCGGCATTTGCTGGAGGATACTTCCTTAGGCCTTCGAAAGATCATTCCTTATACGACCAGGCCGATCCGGTCGGGAGAAGAAAACGGTAGGGAATATTTTTTCTGCAGTGAGGACGAGGTGAAAGGCTTTCTGGGGGAAGGAAAGATTATCGAGCTTCGGACTTATCAGACTGTCGCAGGACCCTGGAGCTATTTTACGGCGGATGACGGACAGTTTGAGGAGGAAGGGAACTTTTTGATGATCGGGACCCTGGAATCCTATAGCAAAATGAAAAGCTATTTTGGAGAAGAAAGGCTGATTCCCATCTATATTACAGCAGATAAGGGCCAGCTCCTAAGCAGGGCCCTGTCCCGGGAGATGCAGCAGAAGGAACCGAATTACGCGGAACTCTGCCGCAGATTTCTTGCAGATGAAAAAGATTTTTCAGAAGAAAAGCTGCAGGAAGCGGGGATTGAGAAGAAATTTGTGAATCATGATCTGCAGGAGACACTTGCAGAGATTAAGGAATATCTGGGAGATATCCTTAGAAAAGAGAGGTGAAGCTTTATGGAAAACAAGGACTATGGATTTTCGAGTATTATCGGTCATGAGCAGCTGATAGAGCATCTGAAAAAGTCTGCGGAGGCAAAGAGAATTTCACATGCATATATTCTGGAAGGACCGAAGGGTTCCGGAAAGAATCTTTTGGCAAAGGCATTTGCCATGACACTTCTCTGTGAAAAGAAAGGAAGCGAGCCTTGCATGAGCTGCCATTCCTGTAAGCAGGTTATGCATGATGCGCAGCCGGATCTGGTCTATGTAACCCATGAAAAGCCACGTACGATCACAGTAGATGATATCCGGAGCCAGCTGGTTTCTGATGTCGTAATCAGACCGGAGCAAAGTGATTACAAAATATATATTGTAGATGAAGCAGAAAAGATGAATGAGGCAGCGCAGAATGCCCTGCTGAAAACAATCGAGGAGCCGCCGGAATATGCAGTGATTCTGCTGCTGACAACGAATGCATCCTCTTTTCTGCAGACCATTCGCTCCAGGTGTGTGACTCTGACTCTGCATCCGGTGGCAGATAAGGAAATCGTGGAATTCCTTAAGAAAAATGGAATTGAAGAAGAAAAAGCGAAGATCTGTGCTGCTTTTGCCCAGGGCGTGCCCGGAAAGGCAATCATGCTGGCCCAGTCAGAAGATTTTTATGGTATCAAGGAAGCTGCGATCCGTCTGCTGAAGAGGATCGCTGAAATCGATACAGCAGAGATGGGACAGCAGATCCGCCGCATCAATGAGTTCCATATGGATCTTACGGATTATCTGGACATTCTGGTCGTATGGTACCGGGATGTGCTGCAGTTTAAGGCAACCCAGGATGCAAACGGATTGATCTTCAAGGACGAGGTCCTAGAGATCCGCAGACAGTCGAATCTGATTTCCTATGCGGGAATCAAGGATATTATTGAAGCCTTACAGAAGGCAAAGGAGCGTTTGAGAGCAAATGTAAATTATGATCTGACCATGGAACTTCTGCTCTCAACGATAAAGGAGAACCAGAAATGATAAATGTAGTCGGAGTCCGCTTCCGAACAGAGGGCAAGGTCTATTATTTTGACCCGGGAGAGCTCGAGATCAAGAGGGGCGACCACATCATCGTAGAAACGGCCAGGGGACTGGAATATGGAACCGTATCCTTCCCCAAGCACGGTGTGACCGATGATAAGGTAGTATTGCCATTAAAGCCGGTTATCCGGATCGCAAGCCCTGAAGATGATGAAAGAGAAGCGGAAAATCGAATTAAAGAAAAACAGGCAATTGAAATCTGCCGGGAAAAGATCGAGAAATACGGTCTGGAGATGAAGCTGGTGGCAACGGAATATACCTTTGATCGCAATAAGCTGCTCTTTTATTTTACAGCGGATGGCAGAGTGGATTTTCGAGAGCTGGTAAAGGATCTGGCTTCCGTTTTCCGGACCAGAATCGAATTGAGACAGATCGGTGTCAGGGATGAGACCAAGATGAAGGGCGGAATCGGTATCTGCGGCAGATGTCTCTGCTGCAGTACCTATCTGTCTGATTTTGCACCGGTATCGATTCGAATGGCAAAGGATCAGAATCTGTCCCTGAACCCAACCAAAATCTCAGGTGCCTGCGGCAGACTGATGTGCTGTCTGAAGAATGAGCAGGAGACTTATGAGTATCTGAACAAGCAACTGCCCAAGCACGGAGAAGAGGTAAGCACGATCGAGGGACTTTCCGGTGTCGTACAGACGGTAAGCGTGCTTCGGCAGAGAGTAAAGGTTATGGTCGAGCTGGACGGAGATGAGAAGGAGCTGAGAGAGTATCCGGTTGAAGAACTGAGCTTCCGAGGCAGAAAGGCAGTGAAGACCTGCCCCAAGGGAGAGGGCTGTGCAAGAAAGGCAGAGCATCATCCGGATCATACAGCAAAGCTGGGAACAGAGCTGTCCTCCATGGATTCCGAAGAGGCGGCTTTGGCCGCTGCAATGGACAGCAGCGACGCAAAGCGCTTTGAGGAAAAGAAAAAGAGAGAAAAAAGAGGCAGAAGAGATTCGGAAGAAAGATCCGAAGAACAGCAGTCTGCAAGTGGCCGCAGCCATAAGAGCCGCAGCCGTAATAATAGGCCAAAGGCAAACGGAGAGAAAAACAAAGAACAGAAATTCGATAAGCCGGAGCGGAAAAAGGGAAGAGATTCTTCTTCACAGAATTCCGAAAAAAATGATCGGAATGATAAAACTGACAGAACTGATAGAAATGACAGAACTGACAGAAGCGAAAGAGGCGAAAGAAGAAACAATAACCGCAGCCGTGGCAACAATCGTTACAATAACGATAAGAAGGCTTCTTCCAATGAGCAGAAGAATACAGGAGAAAGAACTGCGCCACGCCGCAGAGAGGGCTGGGACAATCAGTTTGGCGGCATGAATGCAGCTTCGGCCGGTGATAATGCGGGCCAGAGCACAGAGCGCAGGGAAAGACACCGCAATAACCGGAATAGAAATCGCAACAGACGACCGTCTGGAAATGGCCAGAATGCACAGAGCACACAGCAGAAGCAGAAAGCGGAAGAGTAAATGAAAGAGATACTGCATGAGGGAGAGCGTCTGGATGATCTGCAGATCAAGGGATACCGGATCATTCAGAACCCCAAGGCCTTCTGCTTTGGTATGGACGCGGTTCTTTTAAGCGAATTTGCAAAAATCAAAGCGGGAAATGTCATTGATCTGGGAACAGGCAATGGGATCATCCCGCTTCTTCTCGCTGCGAAGACAAAGGCGGCACATATCGAAGGCCTCGAAATTCAGCCTGCCAATGTAGAGATGGCAAGCAGATCCCTTGCCTTGAATGGTCTTGAAGAAAGAGTTCATATCACAGAGGGAGATATCAGAGAGGCTTCATCCATATTCGGCTCAGCCAGCTTTGATGCGGTTACGACCAATCCGCCTTATATGATTTATCAGCATGGTCTGGTCAATCCGGATCAGGCAAAGGCGATCGCCCGGCATGAGATTTGCTGTAAACTGGAGGATGTGATCCGGGAGAGTGCTAGATTGCTAAAGCCATCCGGCCATTTTTATATGGTGCACAGGCCCTTCCGTCTGACGGAAATTCTCTGTCTCATGAGGCAGTATAAGATAGAACCCAAGTATATGCGGCTGGTGCATTCCTTTATTGATAAGGAGCCCTCCATGGTTCTGGTAGAAGGAATCCGGGGAGCAAAGGATGGCGGTCTTGTTATGGGTCCGCCTCTGCTGATCTATAAGGAGCCGGGGATTTACAGCGATGAGGTCCTTGCGATTTATCAGACGGAGGAAGAAGGGGAGAAAGTATGAGCGGAACCTTATATTTATGTGCAACACCAATCGGCAATCTGGAGGATATGACCCTCAGAGTCCTTCGCGTCCTGAAGGAAGTCGATGTCATTGCGGCGGAGGATACCAGAAATTCCATTAAGCTGCTGAATCATTTTGACATTCATACTCCCATGACCAGCTATCATGAATTTAATAAGATCGAGAAGGCGCATCAGCTGGTAGAACAGCTTTTGCAGGGAAAAAATATCGCTTTGATCACAGATGCCGGAACACCGGGAATCTCCGATCCGGGAGAGGAACTGGTGAAAATTGCTTATGAGGCTGGGGTAAAGGTGACTTCTTTGCCCGGGGCGAGTGCGGTTGTTACAGCCCTGACCCTTTCCGGACTTTCTACCAGAAGATTTGCCTTTGAGGCCTTTTTGCCCAAGGACAAGAAGCTTCGCAAGGCTGTGCTGGAGGAAATGAACCGGGAAACAAGAACAATCGTGATGTATGAGGCGCCTCATCATCTGAAGGCAACCTTGAAGGAACTTTTCGCTGCTTTGGGAGACCGGAAGATCACCCTCTGCCGGGAACTTACGAAAAAGTTCGAAGAGGCCGACCGGACCCGGATATCAGAAGCGATTGCCTATTATGAGGAGCATGACCCGAGAGGGGAATATGTGCTGGTCATTGAAGGCAGGGATCGGAAGGAGCTGGAAGAGGAAGAGCAGAAGGCCTGGGAGAAAATGAGCCTGCAGGAGCATATGGAGCTTTATGAGAATCAGGGAATTGCCCATAAGGAAGCGATGAAGCTTGTGGCAAAGGACAGGGGGATCTCGAAGCGGGATGTGTATAAGCAGTTGCTGGAGGAAGGCTGAGACTTTTTCCAATCTCTTAAGGTGAAGATCTGACCTGGGATGAAAGTGTCGGGATAAAATTTTAAAAATCAATCAAAAACAAGGAAGCATATTCCTTCAGGGACCGCTCTCGCTTAATACAAAGCGCAGTGGATACTAAGCTCACATCGCCTGAACGGCGTGTTCGCTAAGTACCAGCGCTTTGTAATGTCCCTTACGGAAGATTGCTTCCTTGTTTTTTTACATTTCTTAAGCCAAATATTTTGATCGAGAAAGTTTTCCATATTTAGGGAAATGCCAGAGAAAGCATTCCCTAAATATAGCTTTACTCATTAACTCAGATCTTTGCTGCAGTTACGTAAGCACTGCGGTTTGTTGTCTGAATGGTACCCGGCTTGTAGCAGTCACCTACCATATAGAAGTGAGCACCGTGGCCGTAGAAGGAAAGTGCTTCGTCCTTCTTGGATCTCATACCAACTGACATGATGACAGATTCAGCAGGAATATCATGATCCTTGCCTTCTGCATCAGTATAGGTAACCTTGTCAGAAGAGATGGATTTGGCGGTTGCATTCAATACATAGTGGAAGTTCGGAAGTGCTTCCCAAGCTGCCTGGAACATGCTTCTGTAGTGCATGAAGGTGGTATCAGCTGCAAGCTCATCTCTCATCTCTACTACGGTAACCTCCTTGCCCTGCTGTGCAAGGAACATGCCGGTTTCAACACCAACCTCGCCGCCGCCGATTACAACAACAGTATCTTTGATCTTTTCGCTGTTGCAAAGTGCATCTGTTGCAATGGTTACATTATCACCGTCTGCACCCGGAATCGGGATGATCACCGGTTCTGCACCGATTGCAGCAATAACTGCATCATATCTGTCATCGATCATAGCCGGTGTAGCGCAGGTATTTGTCTTGATCGTGATCTTGTCGTTCTTATAAACCTGACGGATCAGATAATCCTTGTAATCCTTCAGCGTCCACTTGAAAGGAACATAGTCGGCATGCTTGATGGCACCGCCCAGCTGGCTTTCCTTCTCATAGATGGTAATATCGTGTCCGCGTTCAGCCAGATAGAGGGCTGTTCTCATACCGCCCGGGCCACCGCCGATAACAGCGATCTTTTTGGTCTTTCCATCGGAATAATCCAGATAAGGAAGAACCTTTTCGAAACCGAAGAGCGGATTTACGGAGCAGGTGGTTGTCATGATGTCGTTCTTGCCGCGGCCATGACATTTATTACATCTCAGGCAGGGTACAAGGTCCTCGAACTTGTCTTCATAGAGCTTCTGGCCATAATCCGGATTGGAGATCCAGGCACGTGCCATGGCAACGAGGTCTACCTTGCCGTCAGCAATTGCCTTATCAGCAATGGCAGGATCAAAATAGCCGCCAACATTGCTTACCAGGAAGTCATAGCCCTTTGCCTTGATGGCAGCTGCAAGCTCCAGGAATGGTGTCTGACGAAGCTCGAAGGGAATCGGATGGTTGGGATCTGCTTCATCACTTCTGACCTGAACGATATCAACATAGGGCTCAAGCAGCTTCAGGATTGCAAAGCCTTCTTCCTGATCATAGCCGCCTTCAGGCTCTTCTGCGGAGAACTGGATCTCGATCAGCATATCGTTTCCGACTGCCTTTCTGATCTCGGAAAGCATTTCGATGGCAAATTTTGCACGGCTTTCGATGGTCTGAGGACCATATTCATCTGTTCTGGTATTGGTCAGCGGGCTTAAGAGCTGAGAGGGAAGCTGGGCACGGTAACTCATATGGATGGTTACAGCGTCAAAACCAAGCCATTTATAACGGGCTGCTCTCTGGGCATAGGATTTGGCAATCTTGTGCAGATCCTCGGCCGGAACCTCATCTCCGACACCCGGATTCATCATTGCGGTTGCACCCATGCCGGCCTCTGACGGAGCCAGATTAACGATTTCAACACTTCCGTCTTCATGCTCATAGCGGTATTTCTTATTTGCAGAGAAAAGAGAACCGCTGACAAGGGAGCCCTCATAGTGCAGGGCTTCAATCAGCTCTACCAGATAGTTCTGACAGAGAGGATCGTGAATATCGAAGTTCGGGAAATGAGAAACGTCGATAAACTCCGGGAAGGGCGGATTCTCAATATTATCATCCATGCCGGCCAGGGTAATAAAAGCTGCACCGGATCTTGCACGTGTCACGAAATGTGCAATGGTCGGGTCTGCAGGATAATTCTCCGGTCCCTGTGAAAAATGGGGAAGAGAATTGGATGACTGCATGCGGTTTTTCAAAATGAATTTACCCACCTTGAGAGGTGAGAGTAAATGTTTATAAGGGTTGCTCATAAGTAATTCCTCCTTTTATAGTACATAATACGCTCATATTAATTTTATTATATGAAGTTAGCTCTAACTGCCGCAAATAATTAATCTGTATCAGGAGAGTCAAATATTGTATTGTATTTTTTGGATGCAGGGAAAAGAGCCTTAGTATTTCTTTATTCTGCGCGTTTTTAAGCGCTTTTTTCGAGGGATACAGCTTGACAAAAAGCCGGCAGGAGTCCTATAATTTCAAGGCAAAGGCGATGACGAAGACAGTAGGATGCGTATGAAATTTCCAGAGAGCCGGGGCAGGTGGAAGCCGGCAAGAGTAGACGTATTTCGAAGATCCCTTCCAAGCTGCAGCCCGAACGAATGCTTCCAGTAGACGCTGACGGTCTTCTCCCGTTACAGAGAACAGGTTTTCCGGAGAAATCGCGGAGAACTTCGTATGAGGTGGTATAACGAATGCAATGCACTCGTCCTTTTACGGACGGGTGCTTTTTTATTAGGTAGGAGCGATCGTTCCTATTTGATAAAAAAGCACCCGGATAGAAATTAGAGAAAGAGCAGGGTGCACAGACAAAAGCTGTGCAGACACACAGGAGGAAAGAGATCATGTACAAAAAAGTATCAACAGATATGAATTTTGTGGATCGTGAGAAAGAAACACTCAAGTTCTGGAATGACAATCATATCTTTGAGAAGAGCCTGGAGGAAAACAAGGGCAAGGGTGAGACTTATACTTTTTATGACGGACCGCCAACTGCAAACGGCAAGCCGCATATCGGTCACGTTCTGACCCGTGTAATCAAGGATATGATTCCCCGTTACCAGACCATGAAGGGCAAATATGTTCCCCGTAAGGCAGGCTGGGATACCCACGGACTTCCGGTTGAGCTTGAGGTCGAGAAGAAGCTTGGTTTAAATGGCAAGGAACAGATCGAAGAATATGGTATGGAGCCCTTCATTAAGCAGTGTAAGG
>CAVFAT010000055.1:0-17050 GCA_963620785.1 Bacteroidaceae bacterium | reverse complement strand
CATGGAAATCCGTAGCTTAAAATATTTTGTTGCCGTTGCCAGACAGCTTAGCTTCTCACATGCCGCCGAGAGTCTTTTTGTCACCCAGTCTTCCTTAAGCAAAAACATTTCTGCTTTGGAAAAGGAGCTGGGCGTAGAACTTTTTATCCGCAAAGGCCGTACCATTGCTTTAACACCTGCCGGCCAGGAGCTTCTTTCCGGTGCAGAAGCTTTGATCTCCGAGGAAGCCAATCTTTCCAAACGTGTCTCCCAAATCAAAGAAAACCGGCAAAGCAATCAGCAGCTGATCTTTCAGCTGCGCCAGCCCGTTCCCTCGAACTTAGATTTCTGTAAAGTTCTGGTGGAAACCGCCCTGGAATTCAAAAAGGTCTATGCACCTTTGCATTTGGAATTTCGCTATGATACCGAACCCTATCCTCTTATCGATATCCCCGGCTCCCGTAATACTTCTGACCTTTTTTTCTGTATGGCAACAGAGGTAAAGATGGATCCCGAATTACATATTCTGGCTCTTTGCAAGGATCCTTTCTATCTTCTTGCATCCGACCAGCTCTATGAAGAAGCACTTTCTGCCTTTTCTGCAAACCAAAAAGAAAATAAAGAAACTTCTTCAGAAAATCTCTCTGAAGAATGCCGTCTCTTCTGCATCAGTTATCTTCTGCAGCGCCGTCCCCTTTTGATCCTGGAGGATGAAGGAAATGCCGTTCTTGACATCAGCGAAGTCCTGCAGGCATTGAACATTCCGCCTAATATCCGTTTTGTAAAGGGACAAATGAATTTGCTGTCAGAGCTTGCAACCGAAAGCGGACTTGCTCTTATGCCCGGAGCCAGCTCAAATCGAATGGTCATTCCCGGGATCAGTTCCCTGCAGCTTCCTGAACATCTTCCCCAGGTTTCCCTTTTTGCCTTGTATCGCAGGGATTCAGAGAATGCTTTATTGCCTCTTTTTATTGAAGAGCTGGAAAAAAAATTAGGGAAACGCTGATACAAGCGTTTCCCTGGCAAAACTCAGAAAATCCTTTAAAGCCTACTTTATTTTTTCAAGCGAAATATGTGTAGGTTCATTAATACTTATAAAATGACCATCCTCTACTGTTATTTCTGCAGATTCCTCCACTTCCAATCTTTGTGCCTCACCATCTGTCCATTCTTCCCAGCCTTCTTCCGTCACATGTGTTTCGCTATTATAAACTGTCACCTGGGTAGGATAGTCGCCTATATTGGTAACCTTATATGTTCCGGACGGTACAAAGTAACCTATTTCCTTTTCCTCAAATTCTGTTCCTTCATTTAGAATCATTTCACGACCAAAATTTCCAGCTGTTCCCGCAATTAATTCAAAAGCTAAAGTATCTTCTTCCTCCGAATCTTCTTCCTTTGATTCAGCTTTTGCACCTTCCTCTGTCGAAGCCTCTATTTCCGTTTCTACATCAGCGTCTCCTGTAGCTGATGCTTCTGTACTTTCTTTTGTTCCTCCTGAACTAAGAAATGCAAATATAACGCAAAGTACCAATGCTACAATACAAATTCGCAAGTTCTTTTTTCCTGACTCACCTTGCTTTTTATTCTTGCGTACCTTCACAGCAAAAACCACAAATACAATAAAAGCAATACTACATAAGACTCCCATTGTTTCTCATCCTCCATAAAATTAACAAAACAATATGTTTGCCTTTTCATGTTACCCCCCCCCTTAACAAAATTAGTCAAGACTACTCACTCATATTATTTATATGTCATCTCACTCAGCATAGGTAACATCTTTTCTTTTACTGTTCAAACATTTTTCTGTCTGCAGCATTTTTTGCAACTATTTTTAGTTGCATTTTGTCACTTAAGAATTTACTATTAATAAAGGAGAACCCAATATGGGAAAAAAAGAGCATCTTCCGTCTGGAACTTCAGGCCTTTCATCGCCTGCCATCCTTTCGAAAGATGCTTTTTTTATTTCTAGCTATTCAATTTTCTTTATTTTGCGGCTTCCTTGCTCTTGATATAGTTATCAATACCAACTGCCGCTTCCTTTCCTGCACCCATGGCAAGAATAACGGTTGCTGCACCTGTTACGGCATCACCACCGGCATAAACGCCTTCCTTTGTGGTCTTTCCGTCTTCCGGATTTGCCATAATACATTTCCATTTGTTGATCTCAAGACCTTCTGTTGTAGAAGAGATCAGCGGGTTCGGAGAGGTACCGAGAGACATAATTACGGTATCAACATCCATCTCAAATTCAGATCCCTCGATCTTCACCGGACGTCTTCTTCCGGAATTATCTGCCTCGCCAAGTTCCATACGAACACAGGTCATACCCTTTACCCAGCCATTTACATCAACGTGGATCTCAACCGGATTGCAAAGAAGGTCAAAGATTACGCCTTCTTCTTTTGCATGATGTACTTCCTCTACTCTGGCCGGAAGCTCTTCCTCGCTTCGACGATATACGATATGCACCTCTGCGCCGAGACGAAGTGCTGTTCTGGCTGCATCCATGGCAACATTACCGCCGCCGACAACAGCTACCTTCTGACCTTTACGAATCGGGGTCATGTAGGATTCATCATAAGCCTTCATCAGGTTGCTTCTGGTCAGGAACTCATTTGCAGACATAACGCCATTTGCAGTCTCACCCGGAATTCCCATGAACATAGGAAGACCTGCTCCGGAACCAATGAATACTGCTTCAAAGCCTTCCTCCTCCATCAGCTCATCAATAGAGGTAGACTTTCCGATGACAACATCGGTTTCAATCTTAACGCCGAGTGCCTTTACATTTTCGATTTCCTTATCTACAACTGCACTCTTGGGAAGTCGGAACTCAGGAATACCGTAGCTAAGTACACCGCCAGCCTTATGCAATGCCTCAAAAATTGTCACCTCATAGCCAAGCTTCGCCAGATCTCCTGCACAGGTAAGGCCTGCAGGACCTGCTCCGATAACTGCCACCTTGTGACCATTCATTTCCTTTGCACCTTGGGGCTTCACTTCATTTCTTCTTGCCCAATCGGCAACAAAACGCTCCAGCTTACCGATGGATACGGCATCGCCTCTCATGCCTCTTACGCAAACGCCCTCGCACTGGGACTCCTGAGGACAAACACGTCCGCAGACTGCCGGAAGTGCACTGGACTCGCTGATGATTCTGTAGGCATTCACCATATCACCATTTTTTACCTCATGGATAAAGCCTGGAATATTGATGCTGACCGGACAGCCCTTGATGCATCTTGCATTCTTGCATTCAAGGCAGCGGCTTGCCTCTTCCATTGCTTCCTTTATATCATATCCGTAGGATACTTCTTCAAAATTGTGGGCACGCTCTAATGGATCCTGCTCTCTTACCGGAACCTTCTCAAATCCTTTTGCCTTTGCATCTGCCATTATTCGTCACCTCCGCATTCACCGCATCCGCCATGATGGCTGTCGCCTTCCTGCAGCTTCAGAAGCGCTCTGCCCTCTTCTGTCTTATACATTGCTGCACGCTTCATCGCCTGATCAAAATCAACCTTGTGACCATCAAATTCCGGTCCGTCTACGCAGGCAAACTTCACTTCGCCTCCAACTGTAACACGGCAGGCACCGCACATTCCTGTTCCGTCTACCATGATCGGATTCATGCTGACAACAGTCGGAATGCCATATTCTTCTGTCATCTGACAGACAAATTTCATCATGATCATCGGACCGATTGCAACACAGTGATCATAGTGCTTGCCCTCTGTCTCGATCAGATCCTGCAGGCATTTTGTAACCATTCCGCTCCGTCCGTAGGATCCGTCATCGGTTGTAACATAAAGGTTGCAGACCTTCTTGAATTCTTCCTCAAGAATGACAAATTCCTTGCTCTTTGCACCGATAATAACATCCGCCTTTACACCATGCTCATAGAGCCACTTTACCTGTGGATATACCGGTGCTGTACCGACTCCACCCGCAATAAAAATGATGTTTTTCTTCTTCAGCTCTTCCGGTGCCTCATCCACAAGATCAGAAGGCACACCAAGCGGTCCGACAAAGTCTGCAAAAGAATCTCCGGCCTTAAGCTCCGTCATCTTCTGGGTAGAAGCGCCAACCGGCTGGAAAACGATCGTAACCGTTTCCTCTTCTCTGTCATAATCACAGATCGTCAGCGGAATTCTCTCTCCTATCTCATCTTCACGTACAATGATGAACTGGCCGGGCTGACAATGCTTTGCCACACGTGGTGCTTTTACCACCATCCGATAAATCGTCGGAGACAGCCTGTCAGCTGATAAAATTTTGAACATGTTCACTCCTCCATTCATAAACAGAACACGTTTGTTGCTATCCCTTTTGTTAAAATCTTATCACGATTCTTTCAAAAGGGAAACTCTTTCTTCTTCTATTTAAAGTAATATTCTTGAAAAATACGATAATGTTTTATATTTCACTCTAACGACTGTTAGTTTTAGCTATTTTTCTGAACCCTTTCTCCAGCAACTCTGACAACAATCCATTCCGCAAAATCCTTCCCTTTCATTCCCTTTGTAAAAAAGCTGATTTTTTCTGACAGGCTATTGACTTATAATGAACATATGATAATATATTCATATGAACGATCATTCATTTATATTTATCATCCGGAAAGGGATTCCAGTATGAAGGCTATTGATGAAAAGAAACTGAATCATCTGATCTGCGATATCTCTGAAGAAGAGCTAGGAGAGCTTGCTGAGCTTTTCAAGGTCTTTGGTGATTCGACCCGAATCCGCATTCTCTTTTCCCTCTTCGGCGGCGAAAAGAATGTGACGGAGATCTGTGAGGATCTGGACATGAATCAAAGTGCTGTTTCACACCAGCTTCGTATCCTCAAGGGCAATCAGCTGATCCGCTCCAGAAGAGACGGAAAGGCCGTGATTTATGCTCTGGCCGATGACCATGTCAAAACCATTATCGCCATGGGCAAGGAGCATATTGAAGAAGATCACTAAGAAAAGAGTGATAAAAGAAAAGAAAGGACAAAAGAAAATGAAAAAGAAATTCAAATGTGAAATCGATTGTGCAGCATGTGCAGCAAAGGTAGAGGATGCGATCAAAAAGCTGGATGGCGTCAATGATGCAAGCGTAAACTTTATGATGCAGAAATTCATGCTTGATGCAGAAGACGAGAAATTTGACAGCATCCTGGAAGAAGCCATTAAGGTTGGAAAGAAGATCGAGCCAGATTTTTCTGTTGAAATTAAATAAGGAAAGAAGCAGGAAATTCGCAGAAGTTTGACCTGAGAGGTGATTACACTATGTCAAATAAATTAAAAAAGAACCTTCAAAAGATCATTCTTGCTCTTGTGATCTTCTTTTTCTTCATGATATTGGACAAAGGACATTTTCTTCCTCTTGTATTTGATCACAAGCTTTATTCCTTTATTCTTTACCTGATTCCCTATTTTATTGCCGGGCTTCCCGTCCTTCGCAAATCTCTTTTGGGAATCAAAAACCGTCAGCCCTTTGATGAATCTTTTCTCATGATGGTTGCAACCATCGGTGCCTTTGTAACCGGAGAAAATTCCGAGGCGGTTGCCGTTATGCTCTTTTATCAGGTTGGTGAATGGTTTCAAAGCTATGCCGTTGGCAAATCCCGCGATTCCATCACAGAGCTGATGAATATCGTTCCGGAATATGCCAATGTTGAACGTGAGGACGGAAGTATCGAAGAAATCGATCCCGATGATGTAGAAATCGGAGACATCCTTATTATTAAACCGGGTGAGAAGATTCCGGTTGATGCCGAAATTATCAGCGGTGAAAGCATGATCGATACGGCTGCCTTAACCGGTGAATCCCTGCCACGATCGGCCCGCGTCGGCGATCAGCTGATTTCCGGCTGCATCAACGGTGAAGGCCTGCTCCGTGCAAAAGCCCTCAAGGAATTCGAGGATTCTACTGTAGCAAAAATCCTTGAGCTTGTTGAAAATGCTTCCAGCAAGAAGTCACATCGGGAAAACTTTATTACCCGCTTTGCCCGTTATTATACGCCAGTCGTTGTCATTGCAGCCTTGATTCTGGCTCTGGTTCCTTCGATCATCACGCGGGATCCTATGACCTGGGTATACCGGGCCTGCACCTTTTTGGTTATTTCCTGCCCCTGTGCTCTGGTTATTTCGGTTCCCCTTTCCTTCTTCGGCGGAATCGGTGCCGCCAGCCGGATCGGTGTTTTGGTCAAGGGTTCCAATTACCTGGAGCTGATGGCCGGACTGGATCAGCTGGTTTCCGATAAGACCGGCACTTTGACTGAAGGCAATTTTAAGGTTTCTGCCCTTTATCCGGCAGAAGGCGTTTCAGAAGAAACTCTGCTGGCAAAGGCAGCTCTTGCCGAAGGCATGTCAACTCATCCGATCGCTTTGTCCATTCGTGAGGCTCTAAAAGAACTTGCCCCGCAGGCACTTCCTTCCGATGTGATTACAGAGAGCAATAATATCTCCGGAAAAGGACTTATCGCCAAGACAGAGAAGGACACCATTTATGTTGGAAATACCGCTCTTCTGAAGGATGCCGGTTTTACTCCTATTTCTGTTGATGAACCTGCCGCAACATTGGTTTATGTCGCTGATAAGTCCGCTTATCTCGGTGCCATTGCCATTCGTGATCAGGTAAAAACCGAAGCTAAGGATATGATTGCTTCCTTGAAGCAGATGGGACTGCGTCAGTTTATTATGCTGACCGGAGACAGAAAGAGTGTTGCAGATTCTGTCAGCGAAGAGCTTGGCATCGACAAGGTTTATTCTGAGCTTCTCCCCCAGGACAAGGTTGCTAAGGTGGAAGGGCTCCTAACAGAATCCGCCTCTGCTGCAGCAAAGAAGAAGTCCTGCCTTGCCTTCATCGGAGACGGCATCAATGATGCGCCGGTTCTTTCCCGTGCTGATGTCGGTATTGCCATGGGCTCTATGGGCTCTGATGCGGCCATCGAAGCTGCGGATATCGTGATCATGGATGACAACCTGATGAAGATTCCTTCCCTTGTCCGTATCGCAAGGAAAACCGTTCGCATTTCTACGGAAAATATCGTATTTGCTCTTGCTGTAAAGCTATTGATCCTGCTGCTTGGCGCCCTGGGCATTGCAAATATGTGGCTTGCAGTATTTGCAGATGTAGGTGTTGCGGTTATCTGCATTCTAAATGCTATGCGGCTGATCCTGATGCGGGTCAGTTAAATGATCAATGCAACATATAAGTAGAATATCATTTAAAAAGAATTTGAGAAAAAGGACGAGATATTCTCGCCCTTTTTCTCAAATTCTCCTTTTCAAGAAAGCCCTTTTGTTGCACAATAGAAGTAGTGTACATATGGACGGCTTTGTAACAGGCCATCCATAACCGTGTGCTAGCGCGCTAGTACATGTGCAAGAAAAAAGCCCTAAAGGAGGTCACTATGTTACAGAGAACAGATATCCATAAGATTCTCATTATCGGTTCGGGTCCGATTGTAATCGGCCAGGCCTGTGAGTTTGACTATTCCGGAACCCAGGCTTGCAAAGCCCTTCGTTCCCTCGGATATGAAATCGTCCTTGTCAACTCCAATCCGGCCACAATCATGACTGACCCGGAAATGGCTGATGTCACCTATATCGAGCCATTAAATGTAACACGTTTGGAGCAGATTATCGCCAAAGAAAGACCCGATGCTCTTCTTCCGAATCTCGGAGGCCAGTCCGGTCTGAATCTTTGTTCAGAATTATATAAAGCAGGCATTCTGGATAAATACAATGTAGAAGTAATCGGTGTTCAGGTAGATGCCATTGAAAGAGGAGAAGACCGTATCGAATTTAAGGAAACCATGAATTCCCTCGGTATCGAAATGGCCAGATCTGAGGTTGCCTATACCGTAGATGAGGCCCTTGCCATTGCCGATGAATTAGGCTATCCGGTCGTTCTTCGTCCGGCCTATACCATGGGCGGTGCCGGCGGCGGTCTTGTTTACAATAAGGACGAGCTGAGAACCATCTGTGCCAGAGGACTGCAGGCTTCTCTGATCCATCAGGTTCTGGTCGAAGAATCCATCCTCGGCTGGGAAGAGCTTGAACTCGAAGTTGTCCGCGACAAAGACAACAATATGATCACCGTTTGCTTCATCGAAAATGTAGATCCAGTCGGTGTGCATACAGGCGATTCCTTCTGTACCGCTCCTATGCTGACCATTTCCGAGGATCTGCAGGCTAAGCTGCAGGAGCAGGCCTACAAAATCGTAGAGCATATCGGTGTAATCGGCGGCACCAATGTACAGTTCGCCCATGATCCCAAGAGCGGTCGTGTCGTTGTTATTGAGATCAACCCGCGTACTTCCCGTTCTTCCGCCCTTGCTTCCAAGGCAACAGGCTTCCCGATCGCCCTTGTTTCCGCCAAGCTTGCAAGCGGCCTCAGCCTGAGCGATCTTCCTTGCGGCAAGTACGGCAGCCTGGACAAATACCAGCCGGACGGAGACTATGTTGTAGTCAAGTTCGCAAGATGGGCATTCGAGAAATTCAAAGGTGTTGATGACAAGCTGGGCACACAGATGCGTGCTGTCGGCGAAGTTATGAGTATCGGCAAGACCTACAAGGAGGCCTTCCAGAAGGCAATCCGTTCTTTGGAAAAGGGCCGTTATGGCTTAGGACATGTTAATAACTATTATGACCTGGATAAGGAAGCACTTCTCAAGCTTCTGCTTTCTGCTTCCTCAGAGCGTCATTTTATTATGTATGAAGCCCTTCGCAAGGGTGCAAGTGTTGACGAGATCTTCGAGCTCACCAAGGTAAAGCACTACTTTATCGAGCAGATGAAAGAGCTTGTTGAGGAAGAAGAAGCACTTATGAAATTCAAGGGCTCTCTCCCCTCTGATACAATGCTGATCCAGGCGAAGAAGGACGGTTTCTCCGATAAATACTTAAGTGAGATTCTGGAAATTTCAGAGGATGAGATCCGCGGCCGCCGTGAAGAACTCGGCCTTACCGAAAACTGGGATGCTGTTCATGTAAGCGGTACCGAAGACAGCGCTTACTACTATTCCACCTATATTGGTGAGGATCATGATCCTGTTTCAGAAGAAAAACCCAAGGTTATGATTCTGGGCGGAGGCCCCAACCGTATCGGACAGGGTATCGAATTTGATTACTGCTGTGTGCATGCAGCCCTCTCCCTGAAAAAGCTTGGTTTTGAAACCATTATCGTTAACTGCAATCCGGAGACGGTTTCAACCGATTATGATACCTCCGACAAGCTTTATTTCGAGCCTCTGACACTGGAGGATGTACTCAGCATTTATAAGAAGGAAAAACCGGTTGGCGTGATTGCCCAGTTTGGCGGACAGACTCCTTTGAATCTTGCTGCCGATCTGAAGAAAAACGGCGTCAATATCCTTGGTACTTCTCCTGAGATCATTGATCTGGCAGAAGACCGTGATCAGTTCCGTGCCGTAATGAATAAACTTGGTATTCCTATGCCGGAATCAGGCATGGCAACAACAGTTGAGGAAGCAAAGGAAATTGCTGCCCGCATCGGTTATCCGGTTATGGTACGTCCTTCCTATGTTCTTGGCGGACGTGGTATGGAAATTGTTTACGATGACAAGGCTATGGAAGACTATATGAATGCAGCTGTCGGTGTTACACCGGACCGCCCCATTCTGATCGATCGTTTCCTCCATCGTGCAATGGAATGCGAAGCAGATGCCATCAGTGATGGAGAAAATGCCTATGTTCCGGCTGTTATGGAGCATATCGAGCTTGCCGGCATTCATTCCGGTGACAGCGCCTGCATCATTCCTTCCAAACATATTCCGGAGGAAGCAATCGAAACAATCAAGGATTATACCATTCGTATTGCAGAGGAGATGCAGGTTGTCGGCCTGATGAATATGCAGTATGCAATTGAAGACGGAAAGGTATTTGTTCTCGAGGCAAATCCGCGTGCGAGCCGTACCGTACCGCTTGTATCAAAGGTATGCGGCATCAGCATGGTTCCGATCGCAACCGATATTCTCACTTCCCAGCTGACCGGACGCAAATCTCCGATTCCGGATCTGAAGGAAAAGAATATTCCTTATTTCGGTGTGAAAGAAGCCGTATTCCCCTTCAATATGTTCCCGGAGGTTGACCCTGTCCTTGGACCGGAAATGCGTTCTACCGGAGAGGTTCTTGGTCTTGCAGACAATACCGGTACTGCTTTCTACAAGTCTCAGGAGGCTGCTGGCTCTGTTCTTCCTCTGGAAGGAAGAGTGCTCCTCTCCGTAAATGAGCAGGACAAACCGGAAATTGCTGAGATTGCCGCTTCTCTTCACAAGGATGGCTTCACTGTTCTTGCAACCGGCAGAACCTATGAAGTGATCAAAGAGGCTGGCATTCCGGTTGAAAAGGTAAACAAGCTTTATGAAGGAAGACCGAATATTCAGGATATGATCACAAACGGCGACATTCAGCTGATCGTGAACTCTCCTTCCGGCAAGGAAAGCGTGCATGATGATTCTTACCTGCGTAAGAGCGCAATTAAGCATAAGATTCCTTATATTACAACAATCAATGCTGCAAGAGCTGCTGTTGATGGAATCTCTCAGATCAAAGCACACTCTACCGGAGATGTAAGATCTCTTCAGGAATGGCATAAGCTGATTACTGATAAGGATTGATCTTTACTGAATTGACACAATTTTCAAGCAGGAATGAAACTTCCTATTTGATTTTTATGTGATTAGGAAGGAAGTTTTCTACCAGATAAAAAATCCCCCTCTCACCAGGTAAGATGGTGAGAGGGGGATTTTTTTTATTTCTTTATTCTTCTCAAGGGTCAGTCTTTTTTGGCCTTGATAATGGCATAGGTACCAATGGAAGTTGCCGCAGTCTTTCCGCTTGCCGGCACGATTGCCTCACAATAGGCAGTTGCATTTCTCTTGCCGCAAGAGGTAATTCTTGCCTTGATATAAACATAGTCTTCCATCGGAACCGGTCTGAGATAATTTGTTGTCATGGAAATGGTCGGCGGAATAGTCTCTCTGGAATAAAGATAAACGACCATACTCATCGTCAGATCCATCATGGTGGAAATCATGCCGCCATGTAAGGTCCCAAGACCATTTACTTCCCAATCCTGCAAGGGGAATTTCAGCGTCAGCTCCTGCTTTTCATCATCGCAGGAAGCAAATTCTGCTTTCATTCTTCCATTCAGGGTATTCGCCATTTTTCCATTGATAAATTCCAGCTCTTCTGCCAGCCAGTCCTTTGAGCTTAAATTAGCATCCGGCATATTATTCTCCTTTTCCCTGTAATGCTTCGCATTACTTGGTCGTAAGGGTTCTTCCCGCTTCGCGGGCCCCTCCTACTTTGTTCCGAAAATTCTGTCGCCGGCATCACCGAGGCCCGGGCAGATATAAGCATCTTCATTAAGCTGTCTGTCAAGATGGCCTACATAGATCTGCACATCCGGATGTGCCTCGCTAAGTGCCTTGAGTCCTTCCGGTGCAGCGATAATACACATGAATTTGATTCGCTTTCCACCCTTTTCCTTGATCAGGTTGATAGCATCGATCGCAGATCCGCCGGTTGCCAGCATGGGATCGGTTACGACGATCGTACGCTGTTCGATCGGATCCGGTAGCTTGCAGTAATATTCATGCGGTGTATGGGTCTCCGGATCACGATACATGCCGACATGACCGATCTTTGCTGTCGGAATCAGATTTAAGACACCATCTGTCATGCCCAGACCTGCACGAAGAATAGGAACAACAGCCTGTTTTTTCTCAGAAATTACTGTTGAAAGCGTATCCTCGATCGGAGTTGAAACCGGTACTTCTTCTGTATGAAGATCTCTTAAAGCCTCATAACCCATGAGCATGGCAATCTCTGTAACGACCTTACGGAATTCTGCCGTACCTGTTGTCTTGTCCCTCAGTCTTGTAATCTTGTGCTGGATCAGAGGATGATCCATGATAAAAATATTTTCTTCCATTGTTTTCCCTTTCCGGATTTTCATCCTAATTACTTACATATTATCTACATAATATACATGGTATATAAATACTATACGTGAACGCCGCGGTTCTCATCGCCTTCTTCATTTGTGCCGAACTCATAATCATTTCCCGGAAGAATTGCATTGAGTACGATTCCAACGATAGAAGCGATTGCCAGGCTTGTCAGGGTAATGGTAACAGAACCGATGGTAAAGGTAAAGCCGTCTGTAATACCGAGACCGCATACCAGAATTACTGCCGCAATGATCAGGTTTCTGGACTTTTTCAGATCTACCTGATTCTCTACAATATTACGAACACCGATTGCAGAGATCATTCCGTAGAGAATGAAGCTGATACCGCCGATGATTGCAGAAGGCATGGTTCCGATAATCTCTGCCATCTTCGGGATAAATCCAAGAACAATAGCATAGCATGCTGCCAGTCTTACTACCTTCGGGTCATAAACCCGGCTCAGCTCCAGAACACCGGTATTCTCACCGTAGGTTGTGTTTGCAGGTCCGCCGAACATTGCAGCAAAGGCTGTTGCAAGACCATCGCCAAGCAGGGTTCTGTGAAGACCCGGATCCTCAATAAAATTCTGTTTTGTTGTTGCGGAAATTGCTGAAATATCACCCACATGCTCCATCATGGAAGCAATGGCGATCGGTGCCATAACAAAAATAGCAGTCAGATCGAACTTTGCCAGCTGGAAAGGCGGAAGTCCCACGATACCGGCACTTGCTACCGTTGAAAAGTCAAGAATAGCAGAGCCATCTGCATTGGTAATGCCTGCTGCATTCATAATAAGAGCCGCAATATAGGAAATTACAACACCCATCAGAATCGGAATGATCTTAAACATTCCCTTGCCCCAGATATTAAAAATGATTACAACTGCCAGGGCGATCAGAGCCAGAGGCCAGCAGCTGGATGCATTGGAAATTGCAGAAGGTGCAAGTCCCAGACCGATACAAATAATGATCGGGCCTGTTACAACCGGCGGCAGGTACTTCATAACTTTCTTAACCCCTACTACCTTAATGATCAAAGCAAGGATCAGATAAAGGACTCCTGCAACTACAATACCACCGCAGGCATATGGCAGCTTTTCTCCATAAGTCATGTCTGCAAATCTGCCGGTATTCAACTCTGCAACGGTTGAAAAACCACCAAGAAAAGCAAAGGACGAGCCTAAAAAGGCCGGTACCTTAAATTTTGAACAAAGATGAAAGATCAATGTGCCCAAGCCCGCAAAAAAGAGGGTTACCTGTACCGATAATCCCTCTCCATGGAAATAAGAATTAACCAGGATCGGGACAAGGATCGTCGCTCCAAACATTGCAAACATATGCTGCAGTCCAAGAATCGCCATCTTGCCCTTTCCCAGCGTGCTGGCATCATAAATCGGTGAATTAGGGTTCATACTTCAATTACCTCCTATCGCATATCTCCCCTGTTTTTGTAAAAATTTACCTTATTTTTACTTATCTTTTCTATCATATCAGAATTTCTTCTTTAATTAAATGTGAAAGACCGGATTCTTTCTTTTTTCTTTCCTTTTTCTTTTTTCCATCGAAAAATACTTATTTTAATCCCTATAGAATCGTGATAGACTTTAGCCTATGAAAGACTTAATTACTTATATCAATGGATACAAAAAAGAAGCCTTCCTTGCCCCTTCCTTTAAGATGGCAGAAGCGCTCATGGATCTGATCACGCCTCTCATTGTGGCAAGAATCATCAACATCGGCATTGCCTCCCAGAACAAAAGTTTCATTATTCAGAATATCTTTTATATGATTCTTCTGTCTGCTGTAGGTCTTGCCTTCAGTATTACTGCCCAGTACTTTGCGGCAAAAGCCAGCGTCGGCTTTTCCACAAAGCTTCGTCAGGCTGTCTTTGACCATATTCTCGGTCTATCCTACTCCGGTCTGGATCAAAGCGGCTCGGATACTCTGATCACAAGGCTGACCAGTGATATCAACCAGGTACAGACCGGTCTGAACCTGGGTCTGCGTCTTCTTCTTCGCAGTCCCTTTATCGTCTTCGGATCTGTCATCATGGCCTTTTTCATAGACATAAAATGTGCTCTGGTTTTTGCGGTATCTGTGCCTCTTCTCGGCCTGGTTACCTATGGCATCATGAGGGTCAGTATCCCCCTCTTCAAAAAGGTACAATCCAGGCTTGACCGCATCACAACCCTCACCCGTGAGAATCTCACCGGTGTCAGGGTCATTCGTGCCTTTCGAAGAGAAGCTGACGAAGCCGCTTCCTTTGACAGCTCCATCAACGATCTCACCGCCTACAACCTCTTTGTCGGACGGATTTCCGCCCTGCTGAACCCTCTAACCTTTTGCATGATCAATCTGGCAACCATCTTTTTAATTCAAAAAGGTGCCATCCAGGTCAATCTTGGTAATCTAGGACAGGGCGATGTCGTTGCCCTTTATAACTATATGGCACAGATGATCGTCGAACTGATCAAGCTTTCCTCTCTGATCATTTCCTTAAACCGTGCCATTGCCTGCGGCAATCGTGTGGCTTCTGTTTTTGATCTGCAAAATGAACTGACCTATCCGGAAGAAGGCTCTTCTAAAAATGCGCAAAATACGGCTGACCTTCCTTCTCTGTCTGCGGATTCTGTGAGCTTTGATCATGTCTTTTTCCTTTATCCAGGTTCAGCCGAAGAGGCCTTAAGCGATATCTCCTTTTCTGCAAAAAAGGGACAGACCATCGGTATCATCGGCGGTACCGGCTGCGGTAAATCGACTCTGATCAACCTTCTGCCCCGCTTTTACGATGTCAATAAAGGCTCCATCCGAATCAACGGAAAAGACCTTCGTGATTTTTCAAAAGAAAGCCTGGCATCCCTGATCAGCATTGTTCCGCAAAAGGCCGCTCTTTTTGCCGGTTCGATAAGAGATAATCTAAAGCTCGGCAATGAAAGCGCAGAAGATGACCTGCTCTGGTCCTGCCTGAAAACAGCCCAGGCCGAGGACTTTGTTCAGTCAAAGGAAGGCGGACTCGATTTTCAGCTTGAACAAAATGCCAGAAATCTGTCCGGTGGTCAAAAGCAGAGACTGACGATTGCCAGAGCCCTTGCCAAAAAGCCCAAGATTCTGATTCTGGATGACAGCTCCAGTGCCCTTGATTATGCAACCGATCATGCTTTGCGAGCAGCGCTGAAGGAAGAAAATCAGGATCGCATTACCTTTCTTGTTTCTCAGCGCGCCATCGGCATTATGGACTGTGATCTGATTCTTGTCATGGATGATGGCAGGATTGCGGAGGCAGGCAGACATGAAGAACTCCTGCAAAAAGACGGCCTTTATCGTGAGATCTACCGTTCCCAGTTTCCGGATGATTCCGAAGAAGAAGCGAAAGGAGAAATGGCATGAAAACATTTATTAAATTGCTGCGTTTCATAGGCAAATATCATATTCTCCTGATTCTCAGCCTGCTTCTTTCTATTGTTTCTGTTGCCGGGCAATTATACCTGCCCCGCCTCTTTGGAGAAGCGATTGACGGTATCATCGCGATTCATCAGGTGGATTTTTCTATCGTGGCTTATTTTCTGCAAAGGGCCCTGATTTGCTTGCTCATTACCGGCCTTGCAACTTATCTGATGAATCTGCTGAACAATAGGGTTACCTATCAAATCGTCAGCGATCTGCGGAAAAAGGCATTTGACCGTCTTCAGGTTTTGCCCCTTTCCTATCTGGATCAGCACTCCGAGGGTGATTTGCTCAGCCGCGTCATTGCAGATATCGACCAGCTTTCGGACGGCCTTCTGCTTGGCTTTACCCAGCTTTTTTCCGGAATCGTCACCATAGTGATCACTCTGGTCTTCATGTTTACCAAAAATGTTCCGATCACCATCTTTGTAGTCTGCATGACACCAGTCAGCTTTCTGGTTGCCAGATTCATCTCCAGCCGTTCCTACCGTATGTTCAATAAGCAGGCACAGCTCCGTGGAGAGCAGACCAGTCTGGTGAATGAAATGGTCGGTAATCTAAAGGTGGTAAAGGCCTTTGATTATGAAAAAAGAGCCTCCGACCGTTATGCCGAGCTAAATAAAGAGCTACAGGAAAGCAGTCAGTCTGCCATCTTCTATTCCAGTCTGACCAATCCTTCCACCCGCTTTGTAAACGGTCTGATTTATGCCGGTGTGGCCCTGATCGGCTCCTTCAGCATTCTGAACGGCACGCTTACCGTCGGTGGCCTGAGCACCCTGCTGAATTATTCCAATCAGTACATGAAGCCCTTTAATGACATTTCTTCTGTGATTACAGAATTTCAGAACGCCCTTGCCTGTGCAGAACGTGTCTTTGAATTAATCGAACAGGAAGCAGAAAAGGATCCCGTCTCCTTAACAGAAAAAGAAAAGACCGCAGAACTTGCCTCAACCGCTTCTGTTGATACAGAGCATGTCTGCTTCAGCTATAGCGAAAGCATGAAACTGATCGAGGATTTCTGTATGCATGCAGACAGCGGCAAAAGAATTGCCATCGTCGGTCCAACCGGCTGCGGTAAAACGACCCTGATCAATCTGCTGATGCGCTTCTATGATGTAAATGATGGTGATATCCGAATTGGAAAGAAAAGCATATATGCCATGAGCCGCCATGAGCTCCGTTCTCATTTCGGTATGGTCCTCCAGGAAACCTGGCTAAGACAGGATACTGTCAGAGAAAATATTCGTATCGGCATGCCAAATGCAAGCGATGAGGAAATCATCGAGGCTGCAAAACTTTCCCACAGCTGGGAATTCATCAGACGTCTTCCAAAAGGACTGGATACTGTCATCAATGATTCCTCCCTTAGTCAGGGAGAAAAGCAGCTTCTCTGCATTACCCGTGTCATGCTTATGCAGCCGCCTATGCTGATCCTGGATGAAGCAACCTCTAACATTGATACCCGTACCGAGCTTTTGGTACAGCAGGCTTTTGACCGGCTTATGGAAGGCAAGACAAGCTTTATCGTTGCCCATCGTCTCTCCACGATAAGAAACGCAGATCTGATTCTTGTCATGAAAGACGGACATATTATTGAGCAGGGAAATCATGAAGAGCTTCTGGCTATGAATGGATTCTACAAGCAGCTCTATAG
>CAVFAT010000054.1:0-48064 GCA_963620785.1 Bacteroidaceae bacterium | reverse complement strand
CGCCGCCCGGGAATGTAGCGATCTGATCACGTACAGATGTTACGTCAACGATCTTACCATACTTGTTAACCTGCTTGAAGTATTTACCGAATACTTTGTTGCAAACGAATACGGACTTAACGTTTGTTTCAAACATTGCATCCCAATCTGCCATATCAAAGTCTACTACTTCGTGCTTTCTGTTGAAGCCCTGTGAGCAAACAAGGATATCAACCTTGCCGAATTTCTCGATTGCATAATCTTTAACTGCTACTACCTGCTCTTCGCTTGTAGTATCGCATGTCTTGTATGTAACTTCTACGCCTGTATCAGCATCTTTCTTGATTGCCTCAACAGCCTCTTTCAGAGCTTCTTCTCTTCTGCTTGCTACAACAACGTTAGCGCCGAATGCTGCAAGTCCGCGAGCGATTGCTTCGCCAAGTCCGCCTGCTCCACCAAATACAACTGCTGTCTTTCCGTCCATACGGAATAAATCTTTAAGTGCCATTGTTTCATTACCTCCTAGTAATTTAAAACCTATAACTGTCAGGGACTGATAAAATTCTCACGTTTTGTTAGCCGCCTAACTTTACTTATAATATAACTCACAAAAATTGTAAAGTCAATACAAACAATGTAATATTTTCGCCAATTCTTTTTGTTAATTTTCACAAAAGGCAAAAGGCATCAGGCTCAATCCTTGAACCTGATGCCTTTATTTCTATTAACATTATTAACATATCTTATTGAATGGCATATCTTACTGAACCCAAAGCCCAAAATAAAGAAGCACAAAGGTTCCTAATATAATTCTGTACCAGCCAAATATGATAAAGTTGTGTTTCTTGATATATCCCATCAGGAAACGGATGATTACGATAGAGACCAGAAATGCTACCAGCATGCCAACCAGAAGAATCTGCAGTTCATTTCCGGAAAAGGAGCTGACTCCATACTGCAAAACCTTTATCAGACTGGCGCCGAACATAACCGGTACTGCCAGAAAGAAGGTAAACTCTGCTGCCGTTGTTCTGGAAACACCGATCAAAAGTGCACCGAGAATGGTCGCGCCTGATCTTGAGGTTCCCGGGAAAACTGCTGCCACCAACTGAAACATACCAATGATAAAGGCAGCCTTATAGGAAAGGTCTGCAATGGAGTTCACCTTGGGCTTTCTCTTTGCATTCCAAAGCTCGGCAATAATAAAAAGAATACCTACCAGGATCAGCATGATTGATACGACCTTATAATTATAGAAGATCTTTTCAATCTGATCGCCCCAAAGAAGCTCTACTATCACCGCCGGGATACAGGCTACAAGAACCTTGAACCACATGGACCAGATATCCTTCTTAATAAAATGCTCTTCCTTCTTACTTGAGAAGGGCCAGAGCTGCCACCAAAAGTTAAGAACAACCGCCAGGATTGCTCCCAGCTGAATTACAACCAAAAACATATCCATGAAATCGGCGTTTACATTCATCGGCATAAAGGCATTGAGCAGGATCATATGTCCTGTACTGGAAACCGGAAGCCATTCCGTAATACCTTCTACGATACCGAAAATGACTGCTTTAATCAGTTCTATCATCAGAAATTCTCCTCTTTTTCTTTTCTGTTTTTATAAACTTCGTCATTATAGCATTATTCTTTCTCTTCGCCAACCATTGACTGTTCAACAAAAAAAGCGCGGGATAGGAAGTTCTGTTCACTTCTCATCCCGCGCCCTCTTTCTCATCAAATTTTGTCTTAGATTTGCTTTCGTCTAAATTCACCTAAAAACTTAAAAGCTTCCCTTGATCAGGTTTACCATCTCGATCGCAGACAGGGCACAATCATAACCCTTGTTTCCACTCTTTGTACCGGCTCTTTCAATTGCCTGCTGAATGGTATCTGTTGTCAGAACACCAAACATAACCGGGATTCCTGCAGAGAGGCTGACCTGGGCAATTCCCTTTGAAACCTCAGCGCAAACATAATCATAATGGGTGGTAGATCCCTTGATGACTGCTCCAAGAGCAATTACCGCATCATATCTTCCGCTTTCTGCCATTTTTTTGCAGATCAGGGGAATCTCAAAAGCACCCGGTACCCATGCAACATCTACATCTTCTTCCTTTACGCCATGTCTTACCAGGCCATCCATTGCTCCGCTAAGAAGCTTTGAACCGATAAATTCATTAAATCTTCCGACTACGATTCCGATCTTAATATTTTCTGCAACCAGTTTTCCTTCTAAAACGCTCATCTTCTTTTCCTTTCCGCGCTCTTTTGCGCTTTGCCTTTATTTTCTTTTTACTGTAATTTTCTTTCTTTGATTTATTCAGCAGATTTTTCTTATTTCATTTTTCTATCTGCCTCTTGTATCCGCTTCTTGTTTTTAATTCTTATTTCTGCTTCTTATTCATTTGCAGCTTCATCATAATTCAGGTAATGTCCCATTTTGTTCTGCTTTGTTTTCAGATAAAAAAGGTCTGTCTTTTTTGCCGGAATCTGAATCGGCACACGCTCCGTGATCTTTAATCCATAGCCGTCAATTCCTTCAATTTTCAGAGGATTGTTTGTCATCATACGAAGCTCGCTTACGCCAAGATCGCGAAGGATCTGGGCTCCTACGGTATAATCTCTCATATCTGCCGGGAAGCCGAGCTTCAGATTGGCCTCGATGGTGTCATAGCCCTGATCCTGCAGTTCATAGGCTTTCAGCTTGTTCAGAAGTCCGATTCCTCTTCCTTCCTGACGCAGATAAACAAGAACGCCTCTTCCTTCTGCTTCGATCATTTTCATTGCCTGCTCGAACTGCTCTCCGCAATCACATCTTGCACTGCCAAAGGCATCTCCTGTCAGGCACTCGGAATGTACTCTGCCCAGAACCTGCTTTCCGTCACCGATCTCGCCCTTTACAAGTGCTACATGGTGCTCACCGTTCAGTTTGTTTCGGAAACCGTAAATTTTGAAATCACCATACTTGGTCGGCAGCTCAGCGCAGGCAACACGCTCTACCAGTTTTTCATGATACTGTCTGTATTTTTTCAGGTTTTCAATTGTTCCGACCTTCAGGTGATGCTTCTCTGCAAAAGCCAGAAGATCTTCTTTTCTCGCCATGGTTCCGTCATCCTTCATGATCTCACAGCAAAGTCCGATCTCCTTCAGGCCGGCAATCCGCATCAGATCCACAGTTGCCTCTGTGTGACCATCCCTTACCAGAACGCCGCCCTCTCTTGCACGAAGGGGGAACATATGACCCGGTCTGCGGAATTTCTCCGGACCATCTGTCAGGGTCTTCAGTGCTGTGAAGGATCTTTCATAAGCGGAAATACCGGTTGTTACATCTACATGATCGATGGACTCCGTAAAGGCTGTCTCATGATTATCGGTATTGTTCTTGACCATAGGTGCAAGATTCAGTTTGTCACACCAAGCGCCTGACATGGGCATGCAGATCAATCCCTTGGCATAGGAGGCCATAAAATTCACATTTTCTGTTGTCGCATATTCTGCTGCGCAGATCAGATCTCCCTCGTTCTCACGATCCTCATTGTCCAGTAAAACAATAATTTTTCCGTCTCTTAAATCCTGTGTAAGTTCTTCTGTAGTATTGAATGTCATTTTCTTTTTCTCCTTTATCTCTTTCATTGCTTTTATATTTTTATTCTTTTATTTCTTTTGTTGTTTTTTGTTTTCTTTCCTACATAAATCCGTATTCGGCCAGAAGATCCATGGTCAGCTCATCTTTTTCTTCTTTTTTCTCCTCGCTCTTTGTGAAGAGGAGTTTTTCCACATATTTGCCGATCAGATCATTTTCCAGATTCACGCTGTCTCCAGCCTTCTTCGATAGGAGGGTGGTTGCCTCACCTGTATGAGGAATCATGGAAATCTTAAAGACCTTATCATCTACATAGGCTACCGTAAGGGATATGCCATCGATCGCAATCGAGCCTTTTTCTATGATATATCTGAGGATTTCCTTTTCTGCCCGGATCGTAACCCACACGGCATTATCCTCTCTTTCCATGGAAACGATGCTGCCTCTTCCATCGATATGACCGCTGACGATATGACCGCCCAGTCTGCTTCCGACAGCAAGTGCCCTTTCCAGATTCACGCTATCTCCCGGCTTCAGACTGCCAAGATTTGACCGCCTCAGAGTTTCCGCCATGACATCACATTCATAGCTCTTCTCTGACATGCTTGTAATGGTCAGGCAGACTCCATTGCAGGCGATGCTGTCACCGATCTGACTGCCTTCCAGAACCCGCTGAGCCGCAATTTTCAGAATCGAAGACTGACTGCCTTTCTGCACCGCTTCTATTCTTCCAATCTCTTCTACGATTCCGGTAAACATTCTGTCACCACCCTTCCTGTTATGGCAAAATCCCCATCCAGGGGAATTACTTCCGTTTCTTCTAAGCGAAGCGCATCCTTCAGTTTTGCAAAGCCTTCCCCCTCTACAGGGCTCTTTGCTTCCCTTCCGCCAAGAATGACCGGGGCAATATAGCTGATCACCCGGTCAATCATTCCTGTCTTTACAGCAGAACCCGCCAGGCTTCCTCCGCCCTCGATCAGGATGGAATCGATCCCCTCCTGACCAAGCCTTAGGAATAGCTTTTTCAGATCTACCCTGCCTTCTTCATCCGGCAGTTCCAGGATCTGAATGCCTCTTTCCAAAAGCCTCTTTTTCTTCTCCGGATCTTCCGCCTTTGCAATCGCCAGAATGGTCGCTGCCTGATCCTGCTCCTCCAGAATTTTGGCATCTTCCGGAATTCGGAGTCCGGAATCTGCCACAATGCGGATGGGACTTTTGCCTCCCGGGAGCCGGCAGGTCAGCTGAGGATCATCTTCCAGCACAGTCTGAATCCCAACCAGAATTCCCATATACTGATTCCTAAGGCTCTGACTGTGTGCCCGGGAAGTTTCATTGCTGATCCATTTGGATTCTCCTGTTACGGTTGCGATCTTTCCATCCAGGCTCATGGCTGACTTCAAAAGAACAAATGGCTCCTTTTTCCGGATATACTTCATGAAGATTTCATTCAATCTTCTGGATTCTTCCTCCAAAAGCCCGCTTGCCACTTCTATTCCGGCCTCTTCCAGCTTTTTCACCCCTCTTCCGGAAACCAGTGGATTGGGATCCAAAGCCGCAATCACGACTCTCTTTATCTTTTTTCGAATGATCAGATCTGCACAGGGAGGGGTCTTCCCGTAATGAGAGCAGGGCTCTAAGGTCACATAAAGATCTGCTCCTTGCGGATCTTCTTTTGCATTGGCAAAGGCATTTACCTCTGCATGCCCTTCTCCGCATCGTGCATGATAGCCCTCACCGATGATCCTTCCATCTTTTACGATCACGGCTCCTACCATCGGATTGGGATTGGTCCAGCCCCTGCCTTTTTCCGCAAGAGCAAGTGCCCTCTGCATAAAGGCTTTATCCTCTTCTTTTATCCTTCCCTTTATCACCTTGTCGTTCATCTCCTATCTGATAGATAAAATCGAATCCTGCCTGCAGGATTCGCCGCCTGCGGTGGGTCGCTTTAGCGACACAATTTTGATCCACCGCAGTGCGATCCCTCCGGCTTTTTTGTCGGATAGGAAATTCCTATTCGACAAAAAAGGCCCTGAATGCTGCTGCATTCAGGGCCTTTGCTCGATCTTAATTTCCTGTAATGAAAAGCTCACCGCTTCGCTCCTTGCGATCTGCTTTTCTCTTTTATGAAACAAAAAAGCTCCGGAACCAATACTGATCCCAGAGCGTTTTCTATATCAAATAAAATCGATATCATCTTCTTTCATCCAGACTATACTGTCGGCTTTGGAATTACACCAAATCATACCTTTCGGCTCGCGGGCTTTACCGCCGGTGGAGAATTTCACTCCGCCCTGAAGACTCTTATTTAATTGTCAGATTATTCATTGAACTTGTCTCAACAATTAGGACTATAGCACTTTTTTCTCTGTATGACAAGGGGATTTTTTCATCTATCGAAACTTCTATCGGAACTTCAGACAAAGTTTCGATTATTTTTTAATCTCTCGCCATTTTCTTTTTATCCTTCTTTTCTTCTTTTTTATCGCCGGTATCCGGTGATCATTCTCACAAAAATCAGGGAAAGAATCAGGAGAACAATACCAATCGGAAGGCAGATCCAGGCTGATTTTACGAAGCCCGCAATGACATAGGTCACGCAGGAAACCGCTGCAACCAAAAGTGCATATGGCAGCTGGGTCGATACATGATTCACATGATTACACTGTGCACCGGCCGATGCCATGATCGTCGTATCCGAAATCGGTGAGCAGTGATCTCCGCAAACAGCGCCTGCCATACAAGCTGAAATTGAAATAATCATCATCTTCGGATCTGTTGTTTGGAAAGCACTAACAACGATCGGAATCAGGATTCCAAAGGTTCCCCAGGAAGTTCCTGTTGCAAAAGCAAGGAAACAGCCGATCAGGAAAATAATTGCCGGCATGAAGCTCATCAAATGTCCTGTGGAATTCTGAATTACAATATTTGCAACAAATTCCTTTGCACCGAGCGAATCTGTCATTGCCTTCAAAGACCATGCCATGGTCAGGATCAAAATTGCCGGAACCATCGACTTAAAGCCCTCCGGAAGGCAGGCCATACAATCTTCAAAGCTCAGGACCTTACGTGCCAGATAGAGGATCACGGTAATCAGAAGGCCAAAGAAGGAGCCATATACCAGACCAACAGAAGCATCTGAATTGGCAAATGCCTCCACAAAGCCGGTACCTGAGAAAAAGCCGCCTGAATAGATCATACCCAGGACACAGCAGATGATCAGGGAAATGATGGGGATCAGAAGATCCAGAACGCTTCCCTTAGCATCACTATCCTCTTCAATATCCACAGCCTCTCCATAGGGACGATCCGATGTGGTAAAGATATCTCCCGCAATGGCATTTTCTTCATGGGTTGCCATAGGGCCGTAATCCATATTCAGGATTACGATCAGGAACATCATCAGAATCGTCAGCAGGGCATAGAAATTGAAGGGGATCGCCCTAACAAAAAGGTCCATGCCATTTGCATCCTCTACAAAGCCGGAAACTGCTGCTGCCCAGGAAGAAATCGGTGCAATAATGCAGATCGGAGCTGCCGTTGCATCAATCAGATAGGCCAGCTTCGCTCTGGATACCTGATGCTTATCCGTTACCGGGCGCATTACGCTTCCAACGGTCAGGCAGTTAAAATAGTCATCAATAAAGATCAGACAGCCCAGGATAATGGTCGCAATCTGGGCGCCTGCCCGGGTTTTAATATGGGAATAGGCCCATTTTCCAAAAGCAGCCGATCCTCCCGCCTTATTCATTAAGGCAACCATGGTTCCCAGAACGATCAGAAAGATCAGGATACCCACATTGTAGGAATCGGAAAGAACACTGATAATGCCGTCTACAAAAACATGATTCATGCTTCCCTCAAAGCTGAAGCCGGAATACAGGAGTCCTCCTGTAACAATTCCGATAAAGAGGGAACTATATACCTCCTTGGTAACAAGGGCCAGGGCAATTGCAATCACCGGCGGAACCAGAGCCCAGGCTGTCTCCTGAACCCGATCCGCTGATGTCATATTTGCCGCAATAATCCAAATGATCAAAACGCAAATAAAAGCAATTGCATATTGTTTTCCTTTTTTACTCATACTCTTCTTATCTCCCTTAAAACAATATGCTATTTCATAGGCTTTTTTATTATGAGAAGTAAACCAGCTGATCCTCCGGCTTCTCAGCCTTGGTCATCTCTACTTCGTAAAGAACCGGTCCCTTTCCGCCATAATCCTTGGTGAACTCATAGCGAACCTTCGCCGTCAGATCTACCCAGGACTTATGCTCTACCTCATCAGCATGCTTGCTTCTGCAGGGCATACCCAGGAACTGAATATCTTCCTCACAGCAGGTCATGGCAAATCTGCCCGGAACAAAGCCCTCCTTCTTCCGCTTGTAATCATCCGCCTTGTATACCAGGGCACGGAATTTGATGGTCTTTCCGTTATAATCCTTGGGATGATCCATAATATCCATATAGAAAAGGGCATAATCCATGTCAGAGAGCTCAATGAAATCCTGACTCTTGTCAAAAGGCATCTCATTCATGGCATTCTCATCGATGGAACCATCCGGATTCTCATAAACGATCTGTGCTTTTTTGTTGTTTGCCTTAATCGCTGCACGGAATTTTGCTTTCGGAAGATCCGGTGTGGAACGGTTAATGATGATCACATCTGAAAGGAAAAGCTGCTCCATCATCATGGTTCTCATATTGGCAAGATACATTTCAAAGCTTGGACCTTCTACGGTCGTAAGAACCTGCGCCAGGCTCCATTTTGCCGGAAGTTCCAGATCTGTAAAGGTAGAACTCTGCCAGGTGCCGTTATATTCAATAAATACAAAGCCCGGCAGGTACTGATCATTCAGCTCCTGCAGCTTCTCTGCCGTAAAATCCTCTTCCTTATCAATCGTTACCGGAATAATATTCTCTTTTCTGCAAAGTTCCTCATCATATTCCTCATCGCCGTCCTCACAGATAATGAGGAGGGATTTCTGACCTTCCGTAAAACCGGAATTGAAGAGGGTATCCTTCACCAGCGTTGTCTTTCCGCTGTCCATAAATCCGGTAAAAAGATAGACTAATACATCCTGTCCCATATTCTTACTCCATTCCAAAGAGATGCTTCATCTCATTCTCATCAACATGTGTACCGATTACAACGACTCTTCCCGTATAATCCGGCTCACCATCACGCAGCTCATAAGCGCCCGGTACCATATCAAAATAAATCCAGCCGCCATCAGTTGCTTCTACGATGCCCTTAGATCTGAGAATATAGTCATAAGCTTCATCCTCAACAAAGGTCTTTAATACCTCTTCCAGCTTCTTGCGGTCGAATTTGTGCGGTGTCTCAATGCCCCAGCTTGTAAACACCTCATCTGCATGGTGATGATGATGCTCGTGGCCTTCATGGTCATGATCGTGATGGCAGCATTCATGACCCTCGTGATCGTGATCATGATGATGTTCATGTTCTTCATGGTCATGGTCGTGATGGCAGCATTCGTGACCCTCGTGGTCGTGATCATGATGATGTTCATGTTCTTCATGATCATGGCCGTGATGGCAGCATTCGTGACCCTCGTGATCGTGATCATGATGATGCTCATGCTCTTCATGGTCATGATCATGATGGCAGCATTCGTGACCCTCGTGGTCGTGGTCATGATGATGCTCTGCCTCATGTTCTGCTGTTGCATGGGCTGCTTCTTCCAGAAGCTCACTCAGCATGCCCTGTTTCGACTCATAAACTCTCTTGATCTGAGCAGCCTCCAGCTCATCCCAGGGTGTGGTAATGATTGCAGCATCCGGATTCTTCTCTCGAATTGCCGAAACTACCTTTTCCAGCTTTGCATCATCCACAGACTGTGTCCGGCTAAGAACAACTGTATTGGCAAACTCAATCTGATTATTAAAGAATTCACCAAAGGCTTTCATCTGCTTGATTGCCTTTACTGCATTGACAACAGTAACCAGAGCATTGATCTCCATCGGCTTATCCTTAGCCACATTCTGAACAGAAGTAGCCACATCGGACAGCTTGCCGACACCGGAAGGCTCTACAATAATACGATCCGGATCAAACTGCTCAGCCACCTGCTTCAGATTACGGTCAAAATCGCCCACCATGGTACAGCAGATACAGCCGGAGTTCATTTCAGAGATTTCTATTCCGGCATCCTTCAAGAAGCCGCCGTCGATTCCAACCTCTCCGAATTCATTTTCGATCAGAACGATCTTTTCCCCCTGAAAGGCTTCCTCTACCATCTTTTTAATGAATGTAGTTTTTCCTGCGCCGAGGAAACCGCTGATCACATCAACCTTTATCATCGTAATCATCCTTTCTTTTTCTTTATTCGTCTTAATTTTTAAGACAATAAATGAATGCATTTCATATGTGTTTCATGATTCTAATCCTAAAAAAACATGATACATCAGAATTTTATTTCTGTAAACTCTGTGCTAAAATAAGTAGAACATAAGGAGGCTTATTATGGAAGCAAAAAAACTTTTCTATAAAAATCAGGCAGAAACCATCATCAAGAATTTAAAAAAGAGAAATATGGACGGCATTTATTTTGAAAGCGGAAATGAAGTCTGTTCCTATCTCGCAGATTTGATCAAGGAAGGACAGAGCGTCGGTGTCGGCGGCACCCAGACCCTTGACTGGCTCGGTGTAAAAGCCTCCCTGGCTGATCGTGCCGAAAAAGGTGAGATCTCTCTTTTCATGAGAGAACCCGGACAGAGCGAGGAAGAGATCAATAAGCTTTATCTGGATTCCTTTAGTGCCGACATCTATCTTATGAGCACCAATGCCATTACCCTGGATGGCGAACTTTTCAATATTGACGGACGTGGCAACCGTGTTGCCGCCCTGATCTACGGTCCCAAACAGGTCTATATTATTGCAGGCATGAATAAGGTTGCACCTTCTCTTTCCTCAGCAATCGAAAGAGCTAGAAATATCGCTTCTCCGGCAAACTGCAACCGCCTCTCCCGGAAAACGCCCTGCGCCCTAACCGGAAAATGTGCCGACTGCACTTCACCGGATACCATTTGCTCACAGTTTGTTTATACTCGTCATTCCGGCATTCCCAACAGAATTCATGTCCTTCTGGTCGGCGAGGAGCTCGGCTACTAAGCTATAATAAAAGAAAGAAAAAGTAACAGAAAAAGGCACAGCTAAGGGAAATAAACCCCTTCGGCTGTGCCTGTTTTTTTCCTATAAAATTTTCCTACATTCTTTCCGGCGCTTCAAAGCCCAGTACATGAATGCTTTCTTCCAGTACACGTTTTGTCAGATCCAGAAGAGCAATATAGCAAGCCTGCAGTTCTTCATTTTCTTCATTCATGATATTGGTCTCATGATAGAAGTGGTTAAAGGCATTGGCCAGATCATAGATATAAGCACAAACCTTATGTGGTGCAATATCTTCAAAGGCATCTGCGATCAGGCCGTTGAATTTTACCAGCTCCAGCATCAAAGCCTTGGCATTCTCATTCTGACTTTCCATCACTGCAGACGGCTTAATTTCCTTTCCGGATGCTGCATATCTGCTGAGGATAGACTTGGCTCTGACAATGGTATAAAGGATATAGGGGCCTGTGTTTCCTTCGAAAGAAGTAAAGCGTTCCAGATCAAAAACGTAATTCTTAGACGCCTGATTGGAAAGATCTCCATACTTTAAGGCAGACAGGCCAACCAACTTGGCCGTTGCGCGTGCCTCCTCTTCATCGAAGTTCTCATTTCCCTTCTGCTTCTGGTTCTCTGCGATCTTATGATACATTTCCTCATTGATATCATTCATGAGGCTTTCCAGACGCATCACGCCGCCCTCTCTTGTCTTAAAGGGCTTTCCGTCCTTTCCATTCATCGTACCGAAGCCGAGGAACTCCAGGCGGGTGTTTTCTTTTACAATCTCTGCCTTTCTTGCAACACGGAAGACCTGGGTAAAGTGCAGCTCCTGTCTCTTGTCAACGACATAGAGGATCTCATCCGGATCATAATCCTGCATTCTCTGTACAATGGTTGCAAGATCTGTTGTTGCATAAAGAGAGGCTCCGTCTGACTTTCTGACGATACAGGGCGGAAGCTCCTTGCTATCCCCTTCTTCTGCGATATCAACTACCAGGGCACCATCGCTTTCATAAGCAATGCCCTTTTCCTCAAACATTTGGATCATATCCGGCACATACTTCTGTGCATCGGATTCTCCCAGCCAAAGGTCGAATTCAACATTGAGGTTTTTGTAATTTTTCTTCAGGTCAGAGACGGAAACATTCAGAATATGGGAAAGCAGAGCCTGATAGCCTCTTCTTCCTGCCTGAAGCTGAGCAGTTGCCTCCAGTGCCTTCTGCTTATAAGCCTCATCTTCCTTTGACTTTCCGCTTGCCATCGGATAAATCTCTTCCAGCTCTGATACGGTAAAGGGTGCTTCTTCCGGATAATCTCCGCTGTAATCTTCATCGAAATAAACCAGATCCGGCTGACGTTCCTTCAGCTCGACAATGATCAGTCCCATCTGAAGTCCCCAGTCACCGAGATGAACATCACCGATCACCTTATGTCCGGCAAAACGGCCCATTCTCTTGATGCTCTCACCGATTACAGCTGCACGAAGATGTCCCACATGAAGGGGCTTTGCCACATTGGGTCCGCCGTAATCAATAATGATCGTTCTGGGATTCTCAGCTTTCTCACATCCAAGACCTTCATCTGCTGCCATTTCATTCAGGTAAGAAGCCAGATAAGCTTCCTTCACCTTCAGATTCAAAAAGCCCGGCTTTACTGCTTCTGCTGATTCCAGGATTTCAGATTCCTGCAGCTGAAGCGCCAGCTCCTCAGCGATCAGGATGGGTGCCTTGTGAGCGCTTTTGGCCAAAGGCATCGCACCATTACATTGATATTCACAAAGATCCGGTCTGTTGGAAATGGAAATTTTTGCGTAGCTGCTGTCATATCCGCTTTTTTCAAATGCTGCTTTTACTTCTTCTTCGATCAGGCTGATCAGTTTTTTCATAAAAAGACTCCTCTTCCGCTGGTCATATCCCCTCTGGAGGACACACAAACTGCCTTGCTTTTGGCAAGGCAGTTACAGGTATCATTGCATTCTTCTGTCAGCATACAGAAAATGAATTATTTCTTTCTTAAGAAATCCGGAATCTTAATATCCTTTTCCGGAATATTGCTTGTCGGCTGAACCGGCTTTCTGATCTGATTCAGAGTTGCTGCTGTCTTCGGTCCTGCATTTACGACCGGCTCCGGCTGAACCTTGGGCTGTGCAGTTGTCTGCTGGGGTGCTGTCGAAAAGCTGCTGTAATTGCTTCTGGATGAAGTGCTTGTTGTATAGGAAGGTCTGTCAGACTCCGGCTCTTCCAGTCCTGTTGCGATAACAGTAATGGTAGCTTCGTCTGCCATGCTCTCATCATACTTCGCACCGAAGATGATATTTGCATCATCTCCTGCCAGCTCCTGTACATAGGTTGCTGCATCATTGGCATCGATCAGGGAAATATCACCTGAGATATTGATGATGACATGGGTTGCTCCATTGATCGTTGTCTCGAGCAGAGGACTTGCAACTGCAATCTTTACTGCCTCAATGGCCTTGTCATCACCCTTTGCTGTACCGATACCGATATGAGCCATTCCCTTGCCCTTCATAACGGTCTGTACATCTGCAAAGTCAAGGTTGATCAGTGCCGGCAGATTGATCAGGTCTGTGATTCCCTGTACTGCCTGCTGAAGTACCTCATCAGCCTTCTTCAAAGCCTCCGGCATAGAGGTTCTGCGGTCAACGATTTCCAAAAGCTTGTCATTCGGAATAACGATAAGGGTATCTACATTATCCTTAAGGTTCTCAATACCGTTTAAGGCATTGATCATTCTCTGCTTTGCTTCGAATTTGAAAGGCTTGGTTACAACGCCTACGGTCAGAATGCCCATGCTCTTTGCGATTCTTGCAATAACCGGAGCTGCTCCTGTACCGGTTCCGCCGCCCATACCACAGGTAACAAATACCATGTCGGCGCCTTCCAGTGCGCTTGCGATCTCTTCTTCGCTCTCCTCTGCTGCCTTCTCACCGATCTCAGGAACGGCTCCTGCACCGAGTCCCTTGGTCAGTTTCTCACCAATCTGAATGGTCTTCGGCGCATGACATAAGCCAAGTGCCTGATGATCTGTATTTACTCCAATAAATTCTACTCCGCCAATCGTATCCTTTACCATGCGATTTACGGCATTATTTCCGGCTCCCCCTACACCTACTACAATAATCTTTGCGTTGGAACCATTATCAATCGGCATTGCCGTTGTTGTATTTGCTACTTCTGCCACAGTTTTCCTCCTCGCTTTGCCTTGTATTCTCTATTCATCCATATAATAAAGGCAATCATATAGATATATTATAATTATTTGATTTATAATTCAATAAAAAATTTATGAAATCTTGCGGAATTATGTAAATTTATCACTTTTCTTTTCCGCTAAATTACTCCACATTTTGCGCTTCACTCTGCACATCACTCTGTGCTTCACCCTGCACTTCACTCTGCGCTTTTCCTGCATCTCCGGATGCACTTGATGACGGTGTAAATATAATATCATCCCCGGCGCTGCTCCAGCTCGTCAGATCCAGAGTCCCCGTCTTTCCCTTCAGCAGGGGCAGGATCGCATTCAGACGTTTAAACTTTTCTGCTGTATTTACATTCAATCCCAGTTTCACACGAATACTGCCGCTTTGCAGGATAAGTGCTCCTGAGGATTCTACCTCCAGACTTTCTGCTGCCAGCTCATACTGCTGAATATACTGATAGGCAGAAGCCAGATAGCTTCTTGCCGTGGAAGGTTCTGTCTGTAGGGCATCTCCGGAAGCATCCCCAGAGGCAGTCTCTGAAACCGTCACTCCCTTTATCTCGATCAGACCATCCAGCTTCTTGGAGGATCGTTCGATAATGTTCATCTTCTTGTCTGTATAAACATAGAGATTGTTTGTCGAATCATAAACATAGGCCACAGCTTCCTCTTCCTTTACCAGAAGCTTCACATGCCAGGGACTTACCAGCTTTACCTCAACCGAAGAAACAAAGGGCACCCCTTCAACCGGATTTCTCTGATTCGAAAAATACAAATAAAGGGAATTTCTGCAGTAATCATTCTGATAGACAGCTTCATTTACCTCATTTGCATTGGAATTAACACAACCTTCAATGTCGCTTTGTTTGATGATAAAAACTGTTGTCATCAGCAGAAGAAATATGGCGGCAATGCCCAGGATCGTACCCGCCAGGATCAAAAAGATCCGCAGATGTCTCTTTCTTTTTACTTTTCTCTTGCTCATAAGGCCTCGCCTCCAGCCAGCTCTTTTGTCTCCTCTTCATCCATTTCCACAAAACGAATCCCTCTTGAAACACTGAGGGCAATTCCGATTTCTGCCAGCAAAAATACCGAGGAGGTACCTCCATAGCTGATAAAAGGAAGCGTAATACCTGTATTCGGAATGGTATTGGTTACAACCGAAATATTCAAAATGACCTGCAAAGCAATATGACTCATAATTCCGATCACCATATAAGAACCAAACATGTCATCTGTATTGTTTGCGATTACCATCAGTCTCCAGATCATTAAAAGGAAAAGAAGAATGACACAGACTGCACCGATCAGACCCAGTTCCTCGCAAATAATCGAAAAGATCATATCATTCTCCGGCTCCGGTACATAGCCCAGCTTTTGCAGGCTGTTGCCGAGTCCCTTTCCGAAAAGGCCGCCCGAACCGATTGCATAGAGGCCCTGCAGGGTCTGATACCCTTTCTCATAGCCCTCCGGATTCAGCCAGATGCGGACACGTTCCAGACGATAGGATGCCACCAGCAGGAAAACGCCGATGAGTCCGGCTGCGGCTGCGATCAGTTTTGCAAATATCTTATTTTTCGGACTTGCAACAAAAAGAAGAATAAAGGCAATGCCGAGAACAATAATCGCTGTACTCAGATTTGCAATGGCAACCAAAGCGAATAAAGGCGATATCAGGATAAATACCTTGCATATATTTTTACCAAGTGTCATTTTTTTCGGTGACCTGCTGATGATATAAGAAACAAACACAATGACACCAATCTTGGCAATCTCCGATGGCTGAAAGCTAAAGGGTCCGAGTGCCAGCCACCTGGTGGAACCACTGTATTCCGAGCCGGCAAATATAACAATAAAATTCAGTCCCACTGCCAGCATATAGATCATGGTTGCATTCCTGTACCAGAAATGATAATCCATTTTTGCAACAAGGAACATGGCAATCAGGCCCAATACCGTTGCCCGAAGCTGCCGCTTCAGATAAAAGGCGGAATCTCCGAATTTGACCTGTCCGTTATAGGCACTCGTACTGTAAAGCATGACCAATCCAAAACCGATCAGAAAGATCACAAAAAACAGAAGTCCGTAATCAAAGTAGGTGGTCTTCCTGCGTTTTTTTCTTCCTTTCCCAGCTGCCATCTATTATTCCTCTAGTTTTCTCACATAGTCTTTAAAGATGTCCCCTCTTACCTCATAATTCGGGAACATGCCCCAGCTTGCACAAGCCGGGGACAGCAGAACTGCCTCTCCTTCTTCTGCCGTCTCATAGCAAATATCGATTGCTTCTTCCAGACTGTCCGCAAAGACATAATCATGGAAGTCATATTTTTCTGCTGTCTGTGCAATAATCTTCGCTGTTTGTCCGATCAGCACCAGCTTCTTTACCTTGCCGTCAAAGGCTTTGATCCAGTCATCGAAGGGGATTTCCTTATCATAGCCGCCTCCGATCAGGCAGGTTTTTGTATCCATGGCACGGATTCCCTGAATTGCCGCATCCGGATTGGTTCCCTTGGAATCATTATAAAAACGAATGCCTCTTTTGGTAGCTACATACTCGATCCTATGCTCAACCGCTTTGAAGTTTTTGATGGTTGTAATGATCTTTGCAAGAGGTATATGCATCTGAATTCCCATGGCGATTGCAGCCATTACATTTTCCGCATTACACTTACCGACCAGATTCATGTCATATACATTCATCAGCGGCATTTCATAACCGGCACGAACCAGCATAATTTCCTTATCCTTCAGGTAAAGGCCATTCTTCAGCTTTCTCTCTGAGGAAAACATTACCGTTGTTGCCGGGCAGCTTTCTGCAAACTTCCTGGTATATTCATTTTCTGCATTCAGTACGCAGATTTCTTCCTTTGTCTGTCCATTGGTGATCTTGAACTTGCATTCTGCATAGCGTTCCATCGTCAAATGGCGATTCAAATGATCCGGTGTCAGATTCAAAATAGCAGAAACATCTGCATGGAAGCTGTCTATGGTTTCCAACTGGAAGCTGGACAATTCAATGACTGTTACCGAATTCTCGCTTGTCTGATCTGCCGTATCCGTAAAAGGAATGCCGATATTACCAACCACGAAAACCTCGTCATAGTGGGATTTCATAATCTCCCCTACCAGAGTTGTGGTTGTTGTTTTTCCATTTGTTCCGGTAATGCCGACAATCTTTCCCTTTGCAAACTGATAGGCCAGCTCAATCTCACCGATCACATATTTGCCCTTATCAATAAAGGACTTTACCAAAGGCATCTCCAGAGGAACACCCGGACTTACCACAACCGTGTCAAATTCCTCCATCTCCTCTTCCGTCATCTCTCCGAGGAAGCACTGGGTTCCTTCCAGCTCTTCCGGAAGCTTATAATCTGCATTGCCATCATAAATTGCAAACGGAAGGCCCTGTCTTGAAAGAAGCTTTGCCGATGAAATTCCGCTTTTACCGCCGCCGATCACAATCGTCTTTCCCTGTATTTTCATGATTCTGTCCTCTTTTTTCTCTTTTATCTTTCTTCTATCTATCTTTTATCGATTCTTTTCTATTTTTCTATTTATCTTCTGTCTATCTTTTATTGATTCTTTTCTATTTATCTGTTCTTTCTTTATATCTTCTTTTCTTTCGATATTTTTATTTTTCTTTCAGTCTTTTATTTACTGATATTAACTGATCATTTTCTTTTTACATAGCAAGAAGTGCAATCAGACAAAGCACCCCTGTTATCACGGAAAATACCGCTACAACTTTGGTCTCAGACCAGCCGCCAAGCTCAAAATGGTGATGGATCGGAGCCATACGGAAAATTCTCTTTCCTCCGGTTTTTTTGAAATAGGTAACCTGTATGATAACAGATAAAACCTCAACCAGATAGATGAGACCGAAGATCAGAATAAAGATCGGCATCTGCATCATATAAGCCGCTCCTGCAACAAATCCGCCCAAAGCCAGAGAACCGGTATCTCCCATAAAGACCTTCGCCGGATTGCAGTTATAAAGGAGAAAGCCCATTAAGGCTCCGCACATTGCACCCGTGATCGCTTCGATTCCCGCTCCTGTCCGGATCGATGCAATCGTAAGGAAAAGAGAAACAACAACCGTAACCGTTGATGCCAGACCGTCTACACCGTCCGTAAAATTCACGCCGTTTACCGTTCCGACTATGGCAAAAAACATAATGACAACAGAAAACCATTTTAGATCCAGCTGGCTGTTCGGCAGGAAAGGAATCTTCATTGCCAGAGATATGCCGGAGAACTTCACCATATAAACCGCAAAGATGATCATTACTACAATCTGCAATGCCATCTTCTGTTTGGGCAAAAGTCCGTCGCTTCTTCTCAAAACCACCTTCAGATAATCATCCAGAAAACCGATCAGACCAAAGGCAACCGTCAGATAAAGGACCGGAAGTACCTTGGGATTGGAATGGGCAAAGATCAGGCTGGAAACGATCACGCCTGCTAAGATCATAATGCCTCCCATGGTCGGTGTTCCTGCCTTTTTCAGATGGGATTTTAATTCTTCTCTTTCTGTCTGTCCCACCTTCAGGCGAATCAAAAACGGAATAACAACCGGTCCTAGGGCCGCTACGATGATAAATGAAATTAATGCTGCAATTGCTGCTGTATTCATTGCTTTTCTCTCCTCTTTCTACTCTGCTGCACTTGTGCTCTCTGTATTGGATTCCTGCTGGGCAGCCTCCTGCTTTTCTGCATTCGCCTGATCCTGGCTTGCTTCATCCTCCAGAAGAGACTGGGATGCCTCATATTCATTTTCTGCGTCTATGGTTGCCTGCACCTTATTCTCCGCATCGGTTGCTTCATGATCCGGATAAATATTCAGATAAGGCAGGATTTCTGTCATGATCTCTCTTGTCAGACTGACTGCATAGGAGCTTTGTGCCTGATTGGCATCATTGAGCTCATCGATTACCACATATACGACTACCTGGGGATCCTCTAAGGGAGCAAAGCCGATAAAGGAAACCAGATAATTGCCATCCTTACGCGGAATTTTCTCCGCTGTACCGGTCTTGCCTCCGATGGAATAGCCCGGAATCTGCAGCTCGGTTGCCGTTCCTTCTGTTACGGTCAAACCAAGCGCCTCTCTTAAGAATGCGGAGCTTTCCTCTGATATGGTATTTTTCAGCAGCACCGGCTCAATACTTTTTACCGTATCCCCATCCGTATTGCGGATCTCGCTGACCACGTGAGGCCAGTAATAATTACCGCCGTTGATGGCGGAACTGAAGGCTGCCGCAATCTGAATCATGGTCGTATTAAAGTTCTGACCAAAGGAATTCGTTGCAAGAGCGGTATCATCCATATTGTCCAGGGTATAGATAAGGCTGTCCGTTCTAGCTTCTGCCGGAAGATCAATATTGGTCCTCAAACCGAAATTAAAAATATTCTGATAGCTGCTGAAATTTTCCTTTCCCAGCTTCATCGCCATCTGCATAAGGGCGTCATTACAAGACTGGGCCAGGGCCTGTCCTGTTGTCAGCATACCATGTCCCGTCGTATGGGAACAGTGGATCGTATAGCCGCCAATTTTTTCTGCTCCGTCACAATACCAGGATTCATTTCCCGTGATTGCTCCCGTCTCAAGTGCTGCAGCGATGGTAAAGGTCTTGGCTGTAGACCCCGGCTCAAAGGTATTGGTCACGGCAAAATTCTGCCAGAGCTTGCTCAAAGCTTCATTCTTTTCCTCATCCGTCATGGATGCAAGCGTTTCCTCTGAATAAACAGAGGATAAATCTCTGGGATTGTTCAGATCCACATTTGGATAGGTAGACATGGCCAGGATCTCACCATTGTTCGGATTCATTACGATAACAGATGTATTCTTGGAGCCGTCTTCTCCTTCGCGGTAAGCATTTGCATGCTCCTTGTTAAAGGCGGCCACCTTTTCCTCTACGATCGACTGGATGCTGGCATCAATGGTAGAGACCACCGTATTCCCGTCTACCGGTGAAACTGTCGTCGACTCTACATTACTGTCCGAATTAAAGTATCCATACTGCCTGCCGTCTACCCCGGTCAGCTCATCATTATAAGAGGACTCAATCCCGTTTACGCCGGATTCATCGCTTGTAAATCCGATCAGGCTGGACGCAAGGGTTGCATAGGGATACTCTCTGTTATACTGTGATTCAAACCAGACACCTGCCAGATTCGGATAATGCTCACTGTCATTTTGCTTCTCAACAAAGGACTGGATCTCCTCATAGGTCTGACTTTTCAGCAGAATATGATACTGGTTCGAGGGATTTTCCGAAATAAAGCTTCGGATCTCATCCGCAGACAGATCCGGAAAACATTCTGTCAGGGCACTGATCGTCGGCTCTATGCAATCCTTGTCCGTATTGAGCACCTTACTATCCAGAATCACATTATAAACTCTGGCACTGGTCGCCAGAATGGTTCCGTTCCGGTCGGTAATATCGCCTCTTTTATAAGGAAGCGTCGTGGATTCATAAGTCTGCTGAGCCAAGACCGTCTTCGCATATTTACTGCCGCTTTTGGCATTAATATAGGTCAATCTTCCTATTAACGCAATTAAAGCAAGCGTGATAATCGTAAAGACGACTACCAGCTTGCGTTTCATCCGTAAATTAAATCTTTTTATCTTTAGCTTTCTCAAAACACATTCCTTCTTGTCTTATTTAAACAAGGAAGATAGATTGGAAGAATTATCTTCTGCAGTCGTAGAGTACTGTGTCATACCATCCTCTTCCTGCAAATTATAATAGGTAATCTGAGACGAATCCGGGTAAATCATCCCCATGCTTGCTGCTTTTTCCCGGATGGTGTCAAGATCAACCGATGTTTCAATATTCTGGAGTGCTTCCTCATTATCTGACTGAAGATCCACAATCTGACTCTCCAAACTTGAAATCGTACTCAGTCTAGTCGTTATATTGGACTGAAGGTGAATATAACAGCCACAAATAACAAAGGTAAGAATCACACAAAGAGACAAAAATGCAACATAAGCGGGGTTCATATAAAGGGCCCGCTCCCTGTTTCTCTGGGTGCGTCTTCTGATCTGCGCCCGTCTTTTGTCCTCCTTGCTGTAGCTTCTTCTCCTTTCATCCTCTTGTCTTCTTCTGGCAGGAGCCTGCTTGCGGACAGCATTGCCTTCCACACGATATGTCTGCTGTCGCATTGTAGATCTGCCTTTTGTTGCCATAATTACAATTATTCCTCTTTATCTGCTTTTCGAAAAACCCGAAGCTTGGCGCTTCTGGATCTCGAATTATCTTTCATTTCTTCTTCTGAAGGAAGAATCGGCTTACGAAGCGCCTTTCCCTTTGATTTGCGGCCACATACACAGACCGGAAAATCCGGTGGGCAAATACAGGGATTCTCATTCTCCCTGAACTTCAGCTTTACGATACGATCTTCCAGAGAATGGAAAGTGATCACCGCCAGCACACCACCCGGTGCCAAAAGCTCAATCATTTCATCCAGGGTATTCTGAAGCTGTTCCAGTTCTCTGTTGCATTCAATACGAATCGCCTGAAATGTTCTCTTGGCCGGATGTCCTCCGGTTTTCTGAACCTTCATGGGAATCGAAGCCCTAATGATCTCAGCCAGTTCCAGGGTGGTCTCGATCGGCTTCTTTTCTCTTGCCGCAACAATATGCTTTGCGATATTTTTTGCAAAACGGTCTTCCCCGTAGTCCCGAATCACACGGAAAAGCTCCATCTCGCTGTATTCATTTACGATTTCTTTTGCACTGATGCCCTGCTCCCGATCCATTCTCATATCCAGAGGAGCATCCTCCATATAAGAAAATCCTCTCTCCGCTGTATCCAGCTGATAAGAGGAAACACCAAGATCCAGTACAATTCCGTCAACCTGATCAATACCGAGAGATTCTGCTACGCTTTTCATATTCTCATAGGTATTTTTGCAGATCGTAACCTTATCTCCAAATATCGATAATCTCTCTGAAGCAGCCTTGATGGCATCTGCATCTCTGTCAATACCGATCAAACGCCCCTTCTCGCCCAGCCTTTGGCAAATCTCATAGGAATGACCTCCGCCTCCCAGGGTTCCGTCAATATAGATTCCCTCCGGCTTTATCTGAAGCGCTTCAATTGTTTCATTCAGCAGAACTGAAATATGTGAAAAAGACATTATGCCCTCCTACTTACAGGACAAAGCCGAACTCTGTCATATGTTCTGCAATATCATCCAGATCATCGTAGTCACTGTTCTCATGCCATTTTGTTCTGTCCCAGATCTCCACTCTGTCCAGTACGCCCGCAAGAACAACCTCCTTGCTGAGCCCCGCAAACTCTCTTAAGACCGCCGGAACAAGGATCCTTCCCTGTTTGTCGATCTCAACAGTTGTTGCGCCGGCCATAAAATATCTGGAAAACCTTCTGGCATTCTTGTCAACCGTAGTCGGAAGAGCCTTTAGCTTGCCTTCAAACTCTTTCCAGGCTTCAAATGGGTAGGCAAAAAGACATCCGTCCATTCCCTTTGTGATAACAAACTCCTTCCCGAGCTGCTCACGGAATTTGGCTGGAATGATCAATCTTCCCTTTGTATCGATTGTATGATTGTATTCTCCCATGAACATAACAATCTACACCATTTATCCCCATTTTCTACCACTTTACGCCACTGTTAAGCACATTCTAAAATAAAACCCCCCGAAAAGCAAGGCTTTTCGAGGGGTTTGCATTCCCATATATCTTCTTTTTCCACTTTTTCACAAAGGATTTTCTGCTTTTTATTCGCTTTTTGTGGATACTTTTCCCTTTCCACTCTTTTCGGAAAGGCTGCTTTTTGGAATATCTTCAGGCTTTTTAGTTTGCCTTCCCTTCCTTCAGTCTCTTAAAGTAGCTCTTGGATTCTGCCACAACCACACCACTCAATGCGAGAAGGGCAATCAGGTTCGGAATCGCCATCAGGGCATTGAAGATATCCGCAATCACCCATACAGCAGAAACTGTGAAGTAAGGTCCGATAAATACAGCAAGGATATAGAGCCATCTGAATACCTTCACTGCCTTCATATTACGGTTGCTAAGGTACTCCAGGCATCTCTCGGAATAATAGTCCCAGCCAAGAATGGTCGTAAAGGCAAAGAAAACCAGACACATCATCAGCATAAAGGCACAGATCACATCACCAAAGGGAAGTCCGTGCTGGAAAGCATAGGTTGAAACAGCAACACCTTCCAGTCCCTGCTCCCAGGCATCTGTAATAACGATGGCCAGACCTGTCATCGTACAAACTACAATGGTATCAATAAAGGTACCTGTCATGGTAACCAGACCCTGACGAGCCGGCTCCTTGGTCTGGGCAGCAGCTGCTGCGATCGGAGCAGAACCGAGTCCTGCCTCATTTGAGAAAATACCTCTTGCAATACCCTTCTGTGCAGCGATCAATATCGCACCCAAAGCACCGCCGCCGACTGCTCTTAATCCGAAGGCGCTCTCTACGATCTCTACGATCGCACCCGGAATAGCATTTGCATTCAGAATCAGGAGTGTTACGCTAAAGACAACATAAATTACTGCCATGAAAGGCACAACAATCTGAGATACACTTGCAATTCTCTGCAGACCGCCAATAATAACCAGTCCGACACAAAGTGTCAGGATCACACCACCAATCACAATTGCAATACTATAATCTCTTCCGATAATAGAAATCGTATGGCTTGCGTTCGGATCAAAGAAGTTTCCGATCGCACTTGTAATACCGTTTACCTGGGTAAAAGTACCGATACCGAAAAGTCCTACGCAGCAGCCAAAGAAGGCAAATAATTTTGCAAGCCATTTCCACTTTGCGCCCATACCGTTTTCAATATAATAGAAAGGTCCGCCAAGAACATGGCCTTCTTCATCTACTGTACGGTACTTGATTGCCAAAAGTCCCTCTGCGTATTTAGTTGCCATTCCGAAAAGGGCTGCAACTTCCATCCAGAAAAGAGCTCCCGGGCCGCCGGCAACGATTGCTGTTGCAACGCCGACGATATTTCCGGTACCGATCGTAGCAGACAGCGCCGTACATAAGGCGCCAAAGCTGGTAACCTCGCCTTCTCCGCCTTCCTCATTCTTGACCATGTATTTCAAGGCCTTACCAAGATGACGAATCTGAAGAAATCCGAGTCTGCTTGTCAGAAAGATTCCTGTTGCCAGGATCAAAATAATTAAGACCGGACCCCAAACAAAACTGTCAATGCTGTTCAGAGTGTTGTTTATTACATCTAATAAATTTCCCATCCCACATCTCCTAAGTGTTCTTTTTACTCGTTAGGAAGACTCCGCTTCAAAAAAGCTATGGAAAGGGCAAACAAAAAAGAGCTGATATAAATCAGCTCTAAAGAGTTCATAAGACGCTCTGTCCTTTTGCCTGAGAGATAAGGCCGCCTGCCATTGAAAATGGCCTGCGGATTACACCTTCGGCGCTTTATCCATAAGCTTCCTTATGAATAAGAGACTCTCCAGAGTAGTTTTATATTGTACCAAGACACAATGCTACTACCATTCCTATCAAATAGCAAGTATTTTAGACCATTTTTCTTAATTTAATAACGATTATATGAGCGAATTTCTCATTTTTCCTTCTTCAGCTCCAGAATTTCCTCCTCAGAAAGGGGGCGGGCCTGGCCAATTTCCAGCTTTTCATCCAGCTTGAGGCTTCCCATGGAAAGCCTTTTCAGATAGAGGACTTTTCTTCCTCTTTTTTCAAACATTCTTTTGATCTGATGAAATTTTCCTTCTGATATGGTGACAAGTGCTTCCTCGCCCGAGGAAAGGATCTCCATCCTTGCCGGCTTTAAGAGCTTCTTTTCGCCAATATCCATCCCCTCTTCAAAGGCAGTAGCATCTTCCTGGCAAAGAGAGCCGTTTACCCTGACATAGTAGGTCTTGTCCACATGCCTTTTGGGTGCAAGCAGGGCATGGGAAAGCGGACCGTCATCTGTAAGCAAAAGAAGGCCTTCCGTATCCTTATCCAGTCTTCCAACCGGGAAAAGCTTCTGCTTCTTTGTTTCCGGCAAGGCGCGGTGAAGAAGATCCAGCACGGTTTCCTGCTCTCCATCTTCTGTCGCGCTTACATAGCCAGCCTTCTTATTCAGCATATAATAATGATTTTCCTGGTAGGATAGTCTTCTTCCCTGAAGACAGATCTCATCTATTTCCGGATCGATTTTCTCCTCCGGCGAAGTGACAATAAGACCGTTTACCGTAACCGCCTTTTTGCGGCATTCTTTTTTTGCTTCACTCCTGGTCAGGCCGGCTGCCTCAGCCAGAAACTTATCTAATCTCTTCAAGGACATATTTCTTTACCAGCTCATGCGGATGGTAGGACAGCTTGGATTTGCGCAGTCCCTCATCTCCCATATCCTCTTCCCTGTTGATCATTTCAACTTCCTGCCCAAAGCGCTCCGCGAATTGATGGTTCAGCATCTGATAGGTTCCCGGATATTCTTTGGAGCCCTTCTCAATATGTACGAAAAGGGTTCTTCCGACGATCTCCCCGATAGAAAAGCCTGTGATCTGATCATCCGCATAAAGAACACCGCCCTGCATGCCATAGAGATCATAATGCTCGAGAACCTCCTTGGCTCTCTCATTCTCTTCGATCTCTTCTTCATTGGCATTGGGATCTACAAAATAATAGCGTTCAAAGAAGTCCTTTACGGCTTCTATATTCTCCTCTGTCAGCTCTTTGAAGGCCCAGCTGTCACAGGAGCGGATATATTGATTGACATGATTTTTTCTTTTGTGATTTCTTTTTCCGCTCAGACTGCGGAATTCTTCCGACAGATAGACATAATCTGAATAAATTTCATTGTTATGCTTTTGAAAGGAAAAGCCCGCTTCTTCAAAAAGCGGCAGATATTTTTCTTCGATGGTTACAAAACGGAGCTGCTCGGGATTATCCTTTTCAAACTCCATGATTTTTTTGATGGCAGCAGCAATATCGCTTCCAATCGGCAGATTGTAAAGAATCTTGGTATGGGCATCGTTCCGCACTCTGGTATATAAAGTATCCCCTTCTATCGCATATTCCATCCGATAGAAATCTCTCCACATGAACATGCCCCCAATTGTATAATCACAGATATCCGAGCCCAGCATCTGTAAATAAGGACGCACCTTGGGTATGTCTTCCAGTTCCAGTTTTTTAAACTGCATGTCTCCTCCTTGGATCTTCTGCCTTTTCCGGCCGGATCCTTTTTCTTTCTCTGTCCTCATTTCTTTGAAGCTCATCTGCCCATCCGGGGCAAAATAAGCTTGTTTTGTAGTATATCATACTCACATAAATTTTAAAGTCATTTTCATATCTTTCCTATATAAAAACCGGAATATGTGTATTCCCTTTCAGCATGACTTTTTTCGAGAATAAAGAATGTGCCTTGGCACATTCTTGCAGAGCATTTTTAGCCTACAAGAACGAAGTTTCTTATATGCTAAAAAAGACCGAGGGAATCCTCTTATCAGAAAACACCTCGGTCTATAAGCTGCTAACGGGAATCGAACCCGTGACCTCCGCACTACCAATGCGACGCTCTACCGTCTGAGCCATAGCAGCCTGTTCTTGCGAACTCTAACAATATACTATATGTTTTTTTGTCTGTCAATCCCATTGCGCACGATTTGCAGAAATTTCTTTCTCAATTTTGGAACGGATTCTCTGCACTGCATTATCCACTGACTTTTGGCTCTTTTCCAGCTCATCTGCAATTTCCGAATAACGCTTTCCCTGCAGATAAAGCCGAAGCACCTTTTTTTCGTAGCTGCTCAGAACACTGTCAAAGCGCTCTTCTAAGGCGGCGGCCTCCTCTGTCTCAATATACATAGACTCCGGACTTGCCGCCTCCCCCAGACTCTCCTCACTCATCTCGAGGGAAACATAAGAATTCAAAGGGGCATGCTTTTTTCTGGAAGAAGCCTCGATTGCCGTATACATCTGTCTGTTGATACACATTCTGGCAAAAGCAGAAAAGGGTGTTTTCTGACTCAGATCGTAATCCCGGATCGATTTAAAAAGACCAATCATGCCTTCCTGATTCAGATCCTCCACATCGCCGCCGACAAGAAAAAGGGCATTGGCCCGGATTCTTACATAGGTCCTGTATTTTTCCAGCAAAAGCTCCGCCATCCCGTCATTGCCGGCGCGATAGCCTTCGATCAGTTCTCTGTCTGTCGGTTCTCTGTCTGTCAGTTCTCTGTCTGTCAGCTCTTTGTCTGTCATTCTACTGCATCCTTTGTCTTACGATTTCATAGGTCAGAACGCCTGCTGCCACAGAAGCATTCAGAGAATCAATATCTCCCTTCATCGGAATCTTCGCGATCATATCACAATTTTCCTTTACCAGACGGGAAACGCCGCTTCCTTCATTTCCGATCACAAGTCCGATCGGTCCAGTCAGATTCAGATGATACATGGTCTCTCCGCTCATATCGGCACAGACAAACCACATCCCTTTTTCTTTCAGCTGCTGAATGGTTTTGGTCAGATTGGTCACCTTTGCAACCGGTGTATAATGAACCGCGCCCGCAGAAGCCTTTACAGCCGTTGCCGTAAGTCCTGCCGCTCCATCCTTTAAGATCACAACACCATGTGCTCCCGCTAGATTTGCCGTACGGATAATCGCTCCCAGGTTATGCGGATCTTCGATCTTATCCAAAAGGATGAGGAAGGGGGCTTCGCCTCTTTCCTCTGCCAGGGCAAACATGTCCTCCAGAGAAGCATATTCATAGGAGGCCGCATAGGCAAGCACGCCCTGATGCTTCTTTGTCTCTGACATTTGATCCAGTCTTTCCTTAGAAACAAACTGCACCTTACAGCCCTTCTTCTTTGCCTCCCGCAGAATGCTGCGGATGGGTCCATCCTCATTGCCTTCTGCCAGAAAGAGCTTGTCTATGCTTCTTCCGGAACGAAATGCCTCCAATACGGCATTTCTTCCTTCAATTATATTTTCTTCCTGTCTCATTCAAGAAATCCTTCCTGCGTTTCCTTCAATCCAATCGTGACCAGTTCCAGGATCCGATCGATCCGATCATCCAGATAAAGATAGCCCATCAAGGCCTCAAATCCTGTTGCTCTTCTATAATCCGACATGCTCGCATGCTTGGCCATGGTAATGGATTTGGCATTTCTTCCCCTGCGGAAAATATTCAGTTCCTCCTCAGTCAAAATAGGCTGCAGAGCCTTGATCATATCCGACTGAGCCGCCGCACAAACAAGTTTTGTCGCCCGCTGATGGAGGCGGGAGGGCGCTGTATTGCCTCTCTCCACCACCATGGTACGGATGATCAGATCGTAAATGCTGTCTCCGATATAAGCCAGAGCCAAAGGGGAATAGCTATTAATATCTACTTCTTTTTCTCCGAAACTCTTTCGGATCAAAGAAGCAAGTTCTATGCTCTTGTCCATTTTACGCCTTCTCTGGTATCTTTCAGGATGATTCCCTGTTCTGCAAGCTGATCACGGATCTCATCTGCACGGGCAAAATTCTTTTCTTTTCTGGCCGTCTGACGCTCTTCGATCAGTCTTTCGATCTCCTCATCCAGAATTTCTTCTTTTTTCTCTGTAATAATGCCGAGAACATCTGTAAGGGTCTCAAGCTCCTTCAGCATCTGCTCATAAAAGGCAGCTGAATGTGCAGCTCCTGCATTGGTATTGGCAAATTTAACCAGCTCAAAAATTGCCGAAACCGCATCTGCCGTATTGAAGTCATCCTCCATCGCCTCTTCGAATTTCTGACGATAAGAATCTGCTTCCTTCAGGAGCTCTGTCTCTTCTCCACTCAGCTCGCTTTGCTCTGCTGCTGCCTTCTTGTCGCGAAGAAGTTCGCAGGCGGTCAGGATTCTCTCCAGGCCGTTCTTTGCAGCTTCCATCAGATCTGCACTGAAATTCAGCGGTGTTCTGTAGTGGGCAGAAAGCATAAAGAAACGAAGCACCTGCAGATCATACTTTTCTGCAATATCACGAACGGTAAAGAAATTGCCCAGAGACTTGCTCATCTTCTTATTATCAATATTCAAAAATCCGTTGTGCATCCAGTATTTTGCAAACTGCACGCCATTGGCTGCTTCTGACTGGGCAATCTCATTCTCATGGTGGGGGAAGATCAAATCCTCTCCGCCGGCATGAATATCAATCTCATCTCCGAGATACTTCTTTGCCATGACAGAGCATTCGATATGCCAGCCGGGTCTTCCCTTGCACCAGGGGCAATCCCAGTAGGGCTCGCCTTCTTTTTTCGGTTTCCAGAGAACAAAATCCAAAGGATCTTCCTTAAAATCTCCGGTCACCTTGATCTGATGCGCATCTGCTCTGTGTCCGCTCTCCAGGTCATCAATATTCTTGTGGGAAAGCTTTCCATACTCAGGGAAGCTTCTTGTTCTATAGTAAACAGTTCCGTCCTCAGCTACATAAGCATGCCCCTTCTGGATCAAGGTATCGATCATGCTGATCATGCCATCGATTTCCTTTGTTGCCTGCGGATGGGTTGTTGCCGGCAGGATATTCATATCTGCCATATCCTTCTTGCATTCAGCGATATAGCGCTCGGAAATCTCTCCAGCACTTACGCCTTCTTCATTCGCCTTATTGATGATCTTATCGTCTACATCCGTAAAGTTTGAAACATAATTGACCTCATAGCCCTTATACATAAAATAGCGGCGTACCGTGTCAAAAATGATCATCGGTCTTGCATTGCCGATATGGATCAGATTGTATACTGTCGGTCCGCATACATACATCCTGACCTTTCCCTCTTCAAGGGGTAGAAATTCTTCCTTTGTCCGGCTAAGCGTATTGTAAATTTTCATTGTAACTTCTCCTGAATTTTCCCTTCTGCCATCCTTGTTACAGAAGCTTTTTCCTTAAATCTATGCAATTCCTTGGGATTTGTCAACCAGCATACAAACTGCAAAGGAAGAAATTCCTTCCTTGCTTCCGGTAAAGCCAAGGCCTTCCTCTGTTGTCGCCTTTACATTGATCCTGCTTTTTTCGACCTGCAGATCCTCTGCAATATTCTCCTCCATCTGTGCAATAAAGGGACGCATCTTCGGAGCCTGCGCAACAATGGTCGCATCCAGATTGCCCAACTGATAGCCCTCTGCCTCGATCAGACGCTTCACCTCCCGCAGGAGCATTCTGCTGTCAGCACCCCGATAGGCCTCCTCCGTATCCGGAAAATGCTTTCCGATATCGCCAAGTGCCGCCGCTCCCAGCATAGCATCCATGATTGCATGCAGAAGCACATCTGCATCAGAATGTCCCAAAAGGCCCTTTTCATGCGGAATTTCCACGCCGCCGATGATCAGCTTTCTATTCTCTGCAAGTTTATGCACATCATAGCCCATTCCAATTCTCATCTTGCTTCCTTTGGCCCTTTCTCTTACAAATTGGTTCTGACCTGCCTCGGCTTAAAGCCTTCTTTTTCCAGCGCCCGGATGATCTGCTGCTTATGCTCTGTGCCAAAGGCTTCCATCGTGATCCGAAGCTCTACTGCCGCATTCCGGTTGGTGGATACAAACTGGTTATGCTCCAGCTTGATGACATTGCCCTGCTCCTTGGCAACCACACCGGATACCTTATAAAGCATACCGGGCTTATCCGGAAGCAGAACGGATACGGTAAAGATTCTGTCACGGAAGATCAGTCCCTGCTGTACGACAGATGACATCGTGATCACATCCATATTTCCACCGCTCAGGATGGAAACAATGCGTTTATTCTTTACCTTCAGGTGTTTTAAAGCTGCCACCGTCAAGAGACCGGAGTTTTCTACGATCATTTTGTGGTTTTCCACCATATCCAGGAAGGTAACGATTAGCTCATCGTCCTCTACCGTAATGATCTCATCCAGATTCTTCTGAATATAAGGAAATACATTCTCGCCAGGTGTCTTTACTGCCGTACCATCGGCAATGGTGGATACATTCGGCAGGGTTACAACCTTTCCTGCCTCCAGAGACTTCTGCATGCAGTTTGCACCTGCCGGCTCCACGCCGATTACCTTGATATTCGGATTCAGAAGCTTTGCCAGGGTAGAAACACCGCAGGCAAGTCCGCCGCCACCGATCGGAACCAGGATATATTCTACCAAAGGCAGTTCCTTAAAAATCTCCATTGCAATGGTTCCCTGGCCGGTTGCCACAACCGGATCATCAAAGGGATGGATAAAGGTATAGCCATGCTCCTTTGCCAGCTCGCAGGCCTTCTCATAGGCCTCGTCATAAACATCTCCGTAGAGCACAACCTCTGCTCCATAGCTCTTTGTACGGTTTACCTTGATAAGAGGTGTGGTCGTCGGCATAACGATAACCGCCTTTGCCCCGTAACGCTGGGCTGCAAAGGCAACGCCCTGGGCATGATTGCCGGCAGATGCCGTGATCAGTCCCTTGCTTCTTTCCTCTTCTGTCAGGGTACTGATCTTATAATAAGCCCCTCTGACCTTGTATGCTCCTGTATACTGATTGTTTTCCGGTTTCAGATAGATCTTATTTCCGGTCTGCTCTGAAAAATACTCACTGTATACCAGCTTTGTTTCCAGTGTTACCTGTCCTACAACCTCACTCGCCTCTTCAAATTTATCCAAGCTCAGCATCTTCTTTTTCCTCCGTCTTTTCGAACAATGCCTCTACAAATGATTTTGCGTCAAATTTCTGCAAATCATCAATTGTTTCCCCTACTCCAATGTATTTTACCGGAATATCTAATTCTGACTGAATGGCAATTGCGATACCGCCCTTTGCCGTTCCGTCCATCTTGGTTAATACCACACCGGTTACGTCCATTACCTCGTTAAACTGTCTCGCCTGACTTAAGGCATTCTGGCCGGTTGCCGCATCTACAACAACCAGGCTTTCCCGGTAAAAGTCCGGCAGCTCTCTGTCCAGAATCCTGCCGATCTTACGAAGCTCCTCCATCAGGTTTTTCTTATTATGCAGTCTTCCGGCGGTATCTACCAGAAGAACATCTGCATTTCTAGCCTTTGCTGCCTGAGCCGCATCATATACGACTGCTGCCGGATCTGCCCCCTCCTGGCCGCCGATCATATCTACGCCGGCCCTCTGCGCCCAGGTCGCAAGCTGGTCTCCCGCTGCTGCACGGAAGGTATCTGCCGCCGCAATGATCACCTTTTTGTTCTCTGCTTTAAGCTTTGCTGCCAGCTTACCGATCGTTGTTGTCTTACCGACTCCGTTGACACCGATCACAATGATCACTGCCGGCTGACTTTCAAAGAGGTAATCTGCTTCTTCTGTTCCCATCTGCTCCATGATGGAATCCATCAGCAGCTGCCTGCAGTCCTGTACTTCCTTGATATGCTTTTCCTTTACCTTGGCCTTCAGGTCCTCAATAATAGACATAGAGGTCTGAATACCAATATCTCCCATAACCAGAATTTCTTCGATTTCCTCATAAAACTCATCATCAATATGGGAAAAACCACTAAATACTGAATCAATACCGGAAACAATATTCTGTCTGGTTTTGGAAAGCCCGGCCTTCAGCCTGGCAAAAAATCCTTTTTTTTCATTATTCTCGCTCATTCTTCGCTTTGTCCCTTTCTATCTCTTCCTCTGCAAGATCAACCGATACCTGGGCAGAAACACCCTTCTCCTGCATGGTAATACCATACAGTCTGTCTGCGGCATTCATGGTTCCTCGCCTGTGCGTAATAACAATGAACTGCGTTGACTTGGAAAGTCTCTGCAAATACTGGGCAAAACGATCGACATTCGGCTCATCCAAAGCCGCCTCGATCTCATCCAGGATACAGAAGGGTGACGGTTTCAGATTCTGAATCGCAAACAAGAGGGCAATCGCTGTCAGAGACTTTTCTCCACCGGAGAGCTGCATCATATTCTGCAATTTCTTGCCCGGAGGCTGTGCATTGATTTCAATACCTGCCTCAAGGATATCATCTCCCTCAGTTAATGCAAGGCTTCCCTTTCCTCCTCCGAAGAGTGTCTGGAAAACCTTCTGGAATTCCTTTTGAATTCTCTCAAACTGCTCCCGGAACTGCCTTCTCATACCATTGTCCAGGCTTCCGATCATCTGTTCCAGATTTTCTCTGGCCTCTTCCATATCCGCTCTCTGTCCGCTCAGGAACTCATAGCGTTCGGAAACTTCCTTGTATTCTTCGATTGCATTTACATTGACACTGCCCAGTCCTCTGATCGCATCCCGGATTTCCTTTGTTTTTCTCTTGATCTCAGAGGCTGACTCCTCTGTCGGCTCTGCCTGCTCCAAGGCATGATTTCTGGTCAGCTCATATTCTTCCCAGATATAGGCATCCTGATTTTCAGTCTGCTGCTCCAACTGCTCAGAGCGGGTATTTAAGCGAAACTCTTCCTTCTCCAGATCCGCGATCTGCTGGGTCATTTCCTCTCGCTTCTCAAAGAACTCCCTGTAAGAAACATTCAGCTCGTCTCTTGCCTTAACAGCCTCATCCAGCTTCTTTTCAACAGAAGAAAGTTCTTCTGTCAGCTCCTGGATTTCCTCATAAAGTTTCGCAATTTCCTGCCGCTTTTCTCCGCTTCCGGCCTTGGCCTCCGTCTGCGTTTTGGCAATGGCTTCTCTGTCCTCTTTGAGCTTGGCAAGCTCTCTGCCGCTTCTTTCCAGGTTTTCTCTCAGGAATTTCTGGGTTGAGCCAAAAGATGCCTCTGACTTAGACAGCTCCTCAGACCGCTTATCAATTTCATTTCTAGAGAAAAGCTTCTCTTCCAGCTCTGTGGAAAGGCTGCCTGCTTCCTCCTCCAGACTTTTTCTCTGCTCTTCGATTGCTTTGGACTGGTCAGAAACACTTTTTCCTTCCCTTTCCATCTGCAGAAGCTTATTCTTTGCCGCTTCCGTATCCTCTGCGATCTGCTCCAGCTCTTTTTTCGTCTGCCCGATCACATCTTCCAGGCGGCTGACATTCAGCCTTGCAGTATTGGCAGCAACCTCTCTTTTGGCCGCTTCCTGCTTCGCTTCTTCAATCTTTTCTCTCTGGCGGACTCTGCCTTCTCTGACCTTTTCCTGCTCTATACGGATCTTTTTCCTGCTTTCGTTCAGCTCATTGATTTCCTTCTGCAGCTGTTCCAGCTCTCTTTTCCGTCCCAGCAGGTTGCTGTTATTCTTGAAAGCACCACCGGTAAGGGATCCGCCCGGACGGAGGAATTCTCCATCCCTGGTTACGATACGCATGGAATAATGATATTTCTTTGCAATTGCAAGGGCATGCTCAATGCTGTCAACAACCAGAATACCACCCAAAAGACTGGAAACAATACCGCTGAAGCGCTCTTCCGTCTTTACCAGACTATCGGCCAGTCCGATCACGCCTGCCTCACGCAGGGCGTCCTCTTCTCTTGCCCGGCTTCTTTTCTTAACACTGGTCAGAGGAAGGAAGGTAGCACGGCCAAAACGATTTTTCTTCAGATAATCGATCATCCTTCTGGCAGAAGGCTCATCCTCTGTGACAATATTCTGAATGCTGCCTCCCAAAGCCGTCTCAATTGCCGTTTCATAGGCTTTTTCCACCCGGATAATATCCGCAACGACACCGATGATCCCGCTCTGCTCGCCTTTTTTCTCCATGACCCTGCGAATGCTGTTGCCATAGCCCTCATAGCGTTCTGCCAGATTGGTAAGGGCATCCCTCCTGGACTGCCTTCTCATAAATTCCCGGTCTGTCTCTTCGTAACGAATCGCCAGATCATCTCTTTTTTCGGTCAGTTCCTGAAGCTTCTCCTCTTCCTGAGCGATCTGCTCATCAAAAGCCTTTCTCTGTGCCTCCTTTTCCCGGAAAGTTTCCTTCCAGGAGACAAGTTCACCTTCCCTTAGGCTAAGTTCTTCCTTTGCCTGGCTTTCCTCTTCAGACAGCTGCTTTTCCTGAATCCGGATCTGCTCCATCATGGTATAAAAGTGCTGGTGCTTTGTCTGAGCCGAGGTCTTTTGCTCCATCAGCTTCAAAATTTCATTTTGAATTTCTTCAGAACGGCTCCTAGATTCCTGGATTCTGCTATTAATCTCCCGAAGCTCTCCGGCAATTTCCTGCCTCAGCTCCAGAATATCCTCCTGTTTTTTCTGATTGTCCTTTATGCGCTCTTCATAGGACTTTCTTTCCTGCAGTTTTTCCTCGATTTCCGCAGAAAGATCTGCCAGGCGCTTGCTGTAGTGAGCACCGCTCAGCTCCTCCGCGCGGATTTCCGCCTTCAAAAGCTCTATTTTATGCTCACTGCCCTGCTTTTTCAGACTATCCTCACTCTGCAGCTTTCGAAGCTCCGTGATCTGGCTTTCCAGATTTTCCATCGTTGCTTCGATCTTACCGGAATCCCTTTTTCCATTCTCATAGGATTCCCTTACTTCCTTCAGCTGGGCCGTCAGGATTCCGATATTTTTATCCAGCTCTTTTCTTTCTTCTTCTGCCTTTGCCACCTGAATCGCATAAAGCTGAAGATCCAGAATCTTCTGTTCCTCTCTCTTCTGCAGGTAGATCCTCGCCTTTTCAGACTGCCTCTTCAAGGGGCCGACCTGTTTCTCCAGCTCGTAAATAATATCATTTACACGAATCAGATTTTCCTGTTCATTTTCCAGCTTCTTCTGCGCTGTTGATTTTCTTCTTTTGTACTTTACGATTCCGGCCGCCTCGTCAAAGAGTTCTCTGCGCTCTTGGGGCTTACCGTTCAGGATCCGTTCGATCTGACCCTGTCCGATCAGGGAGTAGCCTTCCTTTCCGACACCGGTATCATAGAATAATTCCTGAATATCCCTAAGACGGCAATTGGTTCCGTTCAGAAGATATTCACTCTCTCCCGAACGGTAAATCTTTCTGGTTACCGTTACTTCCTTATATTCTACCGGAAGCACACTGTCGGAATTATCCAGTGTAAGCGATACGGAAGCATAGCTGACCGGCTTTCGGTTCTCCGTACCCGCAAAGATGATATCCTGCATATTGGAGCCTCGGAGCTGCTTGGCTCTTTGCTCACCCAAAACCCATCTTACCGCATCCGACACATTACTCTTACCACTTCCGTTCGGCCCGACAATGCCGGTAATTCCGCTGTGGAATTCGAATTTTGTTTTCAAGGCAAAGGATTTAAATCCTGCCAACTCTATCTGCTTTAAATACATATCTTTTCCTGTTTACTTTTCCAATTGAAGCAGGGCAAGATATGCCGCCTGCTGTTCTGCTGCCTTTTTCGTATGTCCGCTCGCGGAAGAAATTTTTTCTTCTCCGATATAAAGATCTACCATAAAGGTCTTATTGTGGTCAGGACCTTTCGTTCCGGCCTCTCTGTATTCGATCTTCTTTTTGCTGCTTCCCTGAATCAGCTCCTGAAGTGCTGTCTTGCAGTCATGGTAAAGAGGCTTCCCCTTTACTTCTTCCAAAACAACCTGTTTGATATAGGAACAAGCCTCATCGAAACCACCGTCCAGATAGACCGCACCGATCACGGCCTCCATGGCATCTGAAAGAATGGAGGCTCTATTTCTGCCGCCGGTTCTTTCCTCTCCCCTGCCGATATAAAGGTAATCGCTCATTCCCAGGGCCTTTGCACAAAGATCCAGAGCCTGCTCACATACGATCGCTACTCTTCTTTTGGAAAGCTCTCCCTCCGTCCAATCCGGATAGGTCCGGTAAAGATAATCACTCACTGCAATTTCCAGAACCGCATCGCCAAGAAACTCCAGTCGCTCATTATCCTTAATTCTTTTATTCTGACATTCATTTGCAAAAGAGCTATGTGTCAATGCTCTTTTCAGAAGTCCGATATCTTTAAACTGATAGGGGATCTTCTTTTGAAATTCTATTTCATGCATAATTTTTCCTTTCTTTGTTTTGCATCTTTCCTTTGCAGATCCTAATAGGCAAAAACCTGTCTCTTTCTATATTCAGAATGAGACAGGTGCCTTTCTTAAGTCTGTGATTATTTTGCTGCAAGAGCCGCCTTCATCTTCTCAACAGCATCTCCAACTGTCTTGATTTCCAGAGCATCATCATCCGAGATCTCAATTCCAAGCTCATCCTCCAACTCCAGGATGATCGCTGTAACATCCAGAGAATCTGCATCCAAATCATCTGCAAAGGTGGTTTCCAAACTGATCTCATTTTCATCCACACTAAGTACTTCTGCGATTACTTTTTTCAGTACATCAAATTCCATTTTATTCTTCTCCTGTTTCTATTGTTTCTGTCTTATTTTTATCCTTAATCTGGAAACTATCTACAATCTTATCTGTAACCCTCTGTTTGCTGAAGGTCACGCACTGAAGAATGGCATTTTTAATTTCTTTTTCGGTTGCACTTCCGTGCGCCTTAACAACCAGTCCCTTCAGGCCGAGCAGGGGTGCTCCTCCATACTGAGAAGCATCAAACTTCTTCAGAGAGCCTTTGATCGCCGGCTTTACCAAAAGACCGCCCAGCTTGGAGCGAAGATTTGCATACATGCTCTGCTTCACAACACTGATCAAGGTAGATGCTACACCTTCATAAAGCTTGAGGATTACATTTCCGACAAAGGCCTCGCATACAATTACGTCCGCATAACCGGCCGGAATATCCCTGGATTCAATGCTTCCAATAAAATTAATTTCCTCACACTCTCTGAGCAAGGGCAGAGTTTCTTTGACCAGGGCATTTCCCTTTTCATCCTCTGCACCGATATTGACCAGAGCCACCTTCGGGTTCGGAATTCCAATGACATCTCTCATATATAAGGAACCCATCTTTGCAAACTGCACCAGATGATCTGCTCTCGCATCTACATTGGCTCCACAGTCAATCAAAAGAGCGACTCCCATTTCTGTCGGAATCAAGGGGGCCAGGGGTGCTCTCTTCACACCCTTCGCCTTTCCAACGATCAGCTGACCGCCTACCAGTACGGCGCCTGAGCTTCCTGCTGAGATAAAGGCATCTGCCTCACCATTTTTTACAAGATTCAGCGCAACAACAATCGATGATTCTTTTTTCTTTCTTACCGCTGCAACCGGTGGTTCTGCTGTCTGAATCACATCCGGAGCATCAATTACCTTCAGTCTCTCCTTCGGGTAGCTATATTTGACCAGTTCATCCTCGATCAGCTCTTTCCTGCCGACCAGGAAGACCTCAACTTCTTCTGAATTGTTCAGTGCCTTGACTGTTCCCTTTACGATTTCACCGGGTGCATGATCTCCACCCATGGCATCCACCGCAACTCTGACCAGTTCTTTCATCTTTTTTCTCCTCTGTTCCTGTTATTACAGGTTTGCATACATGGATAGATTTTACTATATTACAGTACATTTGACAAGAATCCCTCTTTTTCTGTTTTTTCGTTTTTTATCTTGACATTAGCATCTTCAGTCTGTATAATTTCATGAGTGTCATGAAAATTTTATTTTTCGAACATAGATATCAAATCCAAGAAGGAGGTGTATTTCAATGTCAATTTGTCCAAAAAATAAATCTTCAAAAGGTAGAAGAGATAAGAGAAGAGCAAACTGGAAAATGTCAGCTCCGACTTTGGTTAAATGCAGCAAATGCGGCGAACTGATGGTTCCGCACAGAGTCTGCAAGAACTGCGGATCTTACAACAAGAAAGAGATCCTTGCACAGGACTAATTCTTTCAAACGATTTATCGCAGCGAAGAGGAATATGAATGATAACCGGCAGCACGAATTTTATTCGTGCTGCCGGTTTTTTTTGGCAGAAAGAATAAAAAGGCTGCTGCATCCATATCGGTGCAGCAGCCTTTTTATTCTTATTATTGTATTGGAATGATAAATTATTTTACCAGTGCAACTGTCTGACGAGCGATTGCAAGCTCCTCATTGGTCGGGATAACCATAACAGTTACCTTAGAATCCGGTGTAGAGATTACCATATCATCTCCACGCTTATTGTTCTCTTCCTCGTTCAGTTCGATTCCCAGATATCCAAGATATTCAAGAACCATCTTACGAATCAGAGGAGCATTCTCACCGATACCTGCTGTAAATGCGATTGCATCTACACCGTTCAGTGCAGCAACATAAGATCCAACGTATTTTGCTACTCTGTAAGCAAATACATCCATAGCAAGCTGAGCCTTCTCGTTGCCTGCTTCAGCGCCCTCTTCCAGATCACGGAAATCGCTGGAAAGCTCGGAAACGCCGAATACACCAGACTTCTTGTTCAGTACATTCATAACGCCTGCGATATCAAGGCCTTCTTTGTTTGCGATGAATTCCATGATAGAAGGATCGATATCACCGGAACGTGTTCCCATTACAAGACCTTCAAGCGGTGTCAGACCCATAGAAGTATCCTGGCACTTGCCATCCTTGATTGCAGAAACAGAAGCACCGTTTCCAAGGTGGCAGATGATCATCTTTACGCTGTCATAAGGCTTGCCAAGCAGTTCAGCCAGTTTGTGGGAAACGAAATCATGTGATGTTCCGTGGAAACCATAACGACGAACCTTGTATTTCTCATAGTATTCGTAAGGAAGTCCATAAGTATATGCTTTTGCCGGCATTGTCTGGTGGAAAGCAGTATCAAATACAGCAACCATCGGTACGCCCGGCATCAGCTTCTGGCATGTACGAACACCGATCAGGTTTGCAGGGTTGTGAAGCGGTGCAAGATCGTTGCACTCTTCGATTGCTGCCATAACCTCATCATCAATAATTACAGAGCTTGTAAACTTCTCGCCGCCATGTACGATTCTGTGACCTACTGCATTGATTTCATCCAGGCTCTTGATAACGCCTGTTTTATCATTTACAAGTGCATCCAGAACCATCTGAATTGCTTCGTTGTGTGTCGGCATTGCAGCTTCTGTGATCTCTTTCTCTCCGCCAGCCGGCTGATAAGTCAGTCTTCCGTCGATTCCGATTCTTTCGCAAAGTCCTTTTGCAAGAACCTTCTCTGTTTCGGAATCAATCAGCTGATACTTCAGGGAAGAGCTTCCGCAGTTTACTACTAAAATATTCATTTTTTAAATCTCCTTAGTCAATGTTATTCGGATCCGCTAATTATTCTGCCTGAGCCTGAGCCTGTACTGCTGTAAGAGCAACTACACCAACGATATCATCAGCGAAGCATCCTCTGGAAAGGTCGTTTACAGGCATGGAAAGTCCCTGAAGAACCGGACCATATGCATTTGCCTTTGCAAGTCTCTGAACCAGCTTGTAGCCGATGTTTCCTGCCTCAAGTGACGGGAATACCAGAGTATTTGCATAACCAGCAACCGGGCTGCCCGGTGCCTTTGCCTGTCCTACAGAAGGAACAAGTGCTGCATCAAGCTGAAGTTCTCCATCAAGCTGAAGCTCCGGGAATTTCTCTTTTGCAAGTGCAACTGCATCTGCTACCTTTGTTACATCATCGTGGCTTGCGCTGCCCTTGGATGAATAGGAAAGCATTGCAACCTTCGGCTCTGCTCCTACGAACATCTTGAAGGATTCAGCAGAAAGTCCTGCGATCTCAGCAAGCTTAGCAGAATCAAGGTCTGTATTTACTGCACAGTCAGCGAATACGAAAAGTCCGTTCTCGCCACAGTCACAGTTCGGAACTTCCATAAGGAAGAATCCGGATACGCTGCCAATACCCGGTTTTGTCTTCAGAAGCTGAAGAGCCGGACGGATGGTATTTGCTGTTGAATGGCATGCACCTGAAACGGCACCGTCAGCATCGCCGCATTTGCACATCAAACATGCATAGAACATGTAATCCTTTTCCATCTGCTCCTGAGCCTTCTCCGGTGTCATTCCCTTCTTTGCTCTTAATTCAACGAACTTGTCGATATATTTCTGCTTGTTCGGATCATTGTAAGGATCAACGATTGTTGCCTTGGAGATATCATATCCCTTTGCATTTTTCTCGATCTCTTCCGGTGTACCGATAATAATAAGATTCGCAATATCCTCTTTTAAGATCTTCTCTGCTGCATCGAAAGTACGTACATCCATTGATTCAGGTAAAACAATGGTCTTCTTATCAGCTCTTGCTCTTTCTTTAATTCCATCAATAAAAGACATGTCAGTTTCCTCCTTGTGACGTTGCTTTTTTCACATTTGGCATCTTTTATTCACTTTGACCAGATACCATACGGATAAATTATAAACCTTCAAATATATTCTAACAAGGGGAGAAAGCTCCTTTTTTCTGGTTAAATATTTAACACCATTTCCTTTTCCTTCTAATAATAAGGGCAGGCTTTTGTGCTATAATAGGGCAAAATCTTTCAAGATAGGAGCCCGATATGAAGCTTGCCGCTGTCATCGCAGAATACAATCCTTTCCATTATGGACATCAATATCAGCTGGAAGAAATCCGCAAAAGATCAGATGCCGATGCCACAATCGTTCTTATGAGCGGTGACTTTGTACAAAGGGGGGCTCCCGCTCTTCTCGACAAATACAGCCGGGCTTCCCTGGCATTGGAAGCAGGTGCAGACCTTGTGATCGAGCTGCCTGTGCTCTTCTCCTTAGGAAGTGCCTATTATTTTTCTCACGGTGCAGTTTCTATCCTGAACCGCCTGCCCATTGACTATCTTTGCTTCGGTACAGAAGAAAAGGATCCGGCCAGATTGCAGGCTGCCGGAGCTTTTTTTGCAGAAGAAAGCCCGGCCTACCAGACCTTGCTTCAGGAAAAGCTCCGCGAAGGACTTTCCTATCCTGCGGCCAGGGCAAAGGCTGCTTCTGTCCTACTGCCCGAGACTTATCCCGGGCTTTTTTCGGATCCTGCTGCCCTGGATTCCTTTTTGCATGCACCCAATAACATCCTTGCCATTTCCTATCTGAGTGCCTTAAGGCAAAGCGGCTCCTCTATCCGGGAGCTGATCATCCCAAGGGAAGGAAGCGGCTATCACGAAGAAGCACTTCAGCCCCTCGCCTCCGCAAGCGCGATCCGTAAGGCTCTCTTTTCTGATTCTGCAGAAGCCGATCTGAATGCTTCTCTTTGCCAGGCTCTTTCGGAGGAAAGCCTTGCCTTTCTCCTGGATGCAAAAGAAAAACAGCTGCTTCAGTCGGAGGAGGATTATCTATCCATGATCCATTATGCCCTCCTCTGTGCAGACTCCGCTTCTCTCCAGGCAATCGAAGGGGTAAATGTTGCCCTCTCTTCCCGTCTGCTGAAAAAGCATGAAACAAAAGGAAGCTATTTTGATCTGATTTCTTCCTATAAAAATAAAACCGTCACTGCCCTTTCTGTCTCCAGAATTCTCTTCCGCCTTCTGCTGCAGATTCCTAAGTCTCTGCAGGAAGAAGCACTCATTGCACCGGAGGGATGCTATGCCCATATTCTCGGTGTCAGAAAGGACTCTCTTGGTCTGCTTTCTTATCTGAAGGAAAATGCTTCCCTTCCCCTGATCATCAATCCTTCTGCCGACAGCAAACAATTAAACAAACTGCAGGCACAGCTTTTCGAGAAGGATCTTTTTGCCTCCCGTCTCTATCAGACGGTTGCCTCCTCGAAATCAGGACTCGATTTTCCAAATGATTATCAGCGACATTTATTGTGCAAATAGCCTATTTTTCGCACTTTTGTCGTTATTTAGTTAACGAACAATCCAGTTGCACATTCAACTCAAACTAACTATACTTATTATGTTAGACAGCTAATCTATACTTTTAGATTCAAAGGAGTTTTACATGAGCAATATTGTTATCAAACCTTTTAAAAAGGTTCTTGTTGCCAACCGTGGTGAGATTGCGATTCGTGTATTCCGTGCCCTGAACGAGCTCGGTATCGGTACTGTTGCAATCTACTCAAAGGAGGATAAATACGCCCTCTTCCGTACGAAGGCCGACGAAGCTTATCCTCTGGATGCAGAAAAAGGACCGGTTGATGCCTATCTGGATATCGATAAGATCATTCGTATCGCCAAATATGCAGGTGCAGATGCAATCCATCCGGGCTACGGCTTCCTCTCCGAGAATACAGATTTTGTAAGAGCAGTAGAAGCTGCCGGTCTTGTATTTATTGGACCGTCTGCAGATCTTATGGATGCAATGGGTGATAAGATTTCATCCAAGCAGATGGCGATCAAGGCTGAAGTTCCTATCATCCCCGGTATTGATCATGCAGTAAAATATGCAGATGAAGCCAAAAAAGTAGCTTCTATGGTCGGATACCCTGTTATGCTCAAGGCTTCCAACGGCGGCGGCGGACGTGGTATGCGTATCGTTGACTGTGAAGAAGATATGGATCGTGAATTTGAAGAAGCAAAGAACGAATCCAAAAAAGCTTTTGGTGATGACAAGATCTTCATTGAGAAGTACCTCCGTAATCCGAAGCATATCGAGGTACAGATTCTCGGCGATAATTATGGCAATATTGTACACCTCTATGACCGTGACTGTTCCGTTCAGCGTCGTCACCAGAAGGTTGTAGAGTATGCTCCGGCATTCAGCATTCCGGAAGAGACCAGAAAGATCATCTTCGACAGTGCTATCCGCCTTTCCAAAATGGTTGGCTACAGAAATGCCGGAACTCTGGAATTCCTTGTAGATAAGGATTACAACCCCTACTTCATCGAGATGAATCCCCGTATTCAGGTTGAGCATACTGTCAGTGAAGAGATCACCGGCATTGACCTTGTAATATCTCAGATTCTTGTTGCTGAGGGTTATCCTTTAAATTCTCCGGAAATCGACATTCCTTCCCAGGAATCTATTGATTGCATCGGTTATGCCATCCAGACAAGAGTTACCACAGAAGATCCTGCAAATGGTTTCCTTCCGGATACTGGTGTGATTTCTGTTTACCGTTCAGGTTCAGGCTCAGGTATCCGTCTTGACGGCGGTACTGCTTATCAGGGTGCAGAGATTCTTCCTTTCTATGATTCTCTGCTGGTTAAAATCATTTCCCACAGCCGTACCTTTGAGCATGCGATCAATAAATCCCTTCGTGCCCTGCGTGAGATGCGTATCCGTGGTGTCAAAACCAATATCGAGTTTTTGATCAATGTACTGAACCACGAGACCTTCCGCAGTGGCGAGTGCTATACCACCTTTATCGAAGAGACACCTTCTCTCTTCCAGCTGAAGGAAAGCCAGGACCGTGCAACCAAGATTCTGGAATTCCTCGGTGACCGTGTTGTAAACACCACCAAGGGTGAAAAAGAAGAATATGAGAACCGCATTCTTCCGGTTTACGATGCTACAAAGCCGGTCCACGGTGCAAGAGACGAATTCTTAAAGCTGGGTGCAAAAGACTATACACAGAAGATTCTTCATGACAAGAAGCTTTATGTTACAGATACCACCATGCGTGATGCCCATCAGTCTCTGATGGCTACCCGTATGCGAACCAAGGATCTGGCCGGTGCTGCCTATGCGACAAATGCTTTTATGCAGAATGCCTTTTCTGTAGAAGCATGGGGCGGCGCAACCTACGATACCGCATACCGTTTCCTGAAGGAATCTCCCTGGGATCGTCTGCGTTACCTGCGTACCCGTATGCCCAACACCCTGATCCAGATGCTGCTGCGTGCTTCCAATGCCGTAGGATACAGCAACTATCCGGACAATGTTGTTGAGAAATTCATTCGCGTTTCCGCACGTCAGGGTATTGATGTCTTCCGTATCTTCGACTCTCTCAACTGGGTTGAAAATATGAAGATGCCGATCGAGGTTGCTCTTGAAACAGGCAAGATCGTCGAAGGAACCATGTGCTATACCGGTGATATCACAAATCCGAATGAGACCAAATACACCCTTGAATATTATGTAAAGAAGGCAAAGGAACTCGAAGCACTCGGTGTTCATATCTTTGCGATCAAGGATATGGCCGGCCTTCTGAAGCCTCTGGCTGCAAAACAGCTGGTTAGTGCCCTTAAGGAAGAGCTGCATATTCCGATTCATCTGCATACACACGATTCTACAGGAAACGGGGTCAGCACAGTATTGATGGCAGCAGAGGCAGGTCTGGATATCGCCGATCTTGCGATCGAGTCCATGAGCTCCATGACCTCCAACCCCTCTATGAACGCTGTTGTTGAAGCCCTTCGCGGATCAGAGCGTGATACCGGACTTGACTTCGAGGAGTTGGATGAGCTTTCCAGATACTATGGAAGAGTCCGCTCCGTATACAAGCAGTTCGAAAGCGGTATGAATGCACCGAATGCCGAGATCTACAAATATGAAATCCCGGGCGGTCAGTATTCCAACCTGCTGGCACAGGTAAAATCCATGGGCGCTGGCGATCACTTTGAAGAGATCAAATCTCTTTACAAAGATGCCAATGAGCTGCTCGGCAATATCGTTAAGGTAACACCTTCCTCTAAGGCCGTTGGTGACATGGCAATCTTCATGTTCCAGAACGGACTGACCAAGGAAAATATTCTGACAGAAGGCGCTGCACTCTCCTATCCGGATTCAATCGTTTCCTACTTCGAAGGAATGATGGGACAGCCGGAAGGCGGATTCCCGAAGGAGCTGCAGAAGATCGTTCTTAAGGGCGTTGAACCGATCACAGACCGCCCCGGCAAGCTTCTGGAGTCAGTTGACTTCGATGCGATCAGAAAACATCTGTCTGACATCTGTGATCTCTCTTCTTATACCGATACCGAAATCGAAGAGAAATGCGTAAGCTATGCTCTTTATCCTAAGGTATATGAAGAATATATCACCCATAAGGAGCACTATGATGATGTAACCAAGCTCGAGTCTCACGTCTTCTTCTATGGCCTTCGTGTCGGTGAGGAAACAACCCTTCGTATTGCAGAAGGAAAGGATCTGATCATCAAGCTGATCTCTGTTCATCATGCAAATGACGAGGGTGTTCGAGAGGTTACCTTCGAGGTGAACGGTTCCAGACGTAGTGTTATGATTCAGGATACCAGCCTTGAGACCAAGTCTGATAACAAGCTGAAGGCAGAAAAAGGCAATCCTCAGCATCTCGGTTCTACAATTCCGGGTACTGTTGGAAAGATTCTTGTCAAGGAAGGCGATGAAGTTACTGTCAACATGCCGCTGATGACTGTTGAGGCAATGAAGATGGAGACAACGGTTGTATCCAAGGTTGATGGAACTGTTGATAAGATCTATGTGAAGGAAGGCGATTCTGTAAGACAGGATGACCTCCTGATCTCCTTCCATATCAAAGAGGATTAATATCCCAATCTTCTGCTGACTAGGCAGAAGAGATGCTATGATATTCGGATAACTTAAAGGGACAGCCGCACAAAGCAGATGCGGCTGTCCCTTTTATCGTATAGGAATCGTGTTGTCAGGGAGCTCTCTACCTTGCAGGCCGCAGTGCACATCCTCACGGAGCATTTTTTATATAAAACGTGGTTTTGGAACCGGTTGATTTGACACGGTTACCAAACTCTAGCCGTAGGAAGGAAGTTTCCTTTCATATAAAAATCAGGTGATGTCAAAAGACATCACCTGTTATAAGGGAGTAAAAAAATGTATAATGAACAAATGAAGAAGGTTTCTGTCGTTCTGTTTTCTCTTTCATTTGATGCTTATACTATAAAGTAAAAATGTGTCAAAACTTTGGCGACAAGAGAAAGCTTTTCTGAACTTCATGAAGATTCTATAAACTATTTTAAGCAATTCTAAAGGGAGACTCTAATGAATTCTATTTCCTTAAAAGCAAATGCAAAGATCAACCTCGGTCTGGATGTAACCGGTCTGCGGGATGACGGCTATCATCTAGTTCGCATGATCATGCAGGAAATCGATCTGCATGATGATATTCTTATCGAAAAGACGGATTCCGATGGGATTGAACTCATCCTGAAGAATACTGATCTTCCCGCTGACCAGACAAATCTTGCCTACCGTGCTGCCACACTCTTAAAAGAGGCATTTTCCATTTCCTACGGCGTCAGGATTACCTTGAGCAAAAACATTCCGGTTGCGGCCGGTCTTGCCGGCGGCAGTACAGATGCTGCAGCTGTTCTGAAAGGAATAAATCAGCTCTTTTCTCTCGGACTCAGCTGCGAAGAGCTTTGCGAATATGGCGTAAAACTGGGAGCCGATGTTCCCTTCTGCATTCTAGGCGGCACAGCTCTGTCTGAAGGAATCGGAGAACTTTTGACTCCTCTTTCCCCTATACCGGACTGCCATATTCTGCTTGTAAAGCCAGATGTCGGTGTTTCAACTGCTCAGGTTTACCATGATCTGGATGCCGTGGAAAATCCAAAGCATCCGCAAATCGATGCCCAGCTTTCCGCTCTGGAGGAGTCTGATCTTTCTTCTTTATGTGCACATATGGAAAATATCCTGGAGATGGTAACCATTCCCCTGCATCCGGTTATTTCCGAGATCAAAGAAGATATGCTCTCTGACGGTGCAATCCAGTCTCTGATGAGCGGCAGCGGTCCAACTGTATTTGCTATCTATACCGATGCAGAAAGTGCCGTGAAAGCGCAGATAAGCCTTCAGGAGAAGTATCCGGATTTTCGCTGCATACTTACCCGGCCAGCTATTATCAGTCAGGAAAGAGACTTATAAACATAATATGTTGATGAAAAACTTATAAAATTTGATTCTAGGACGAGAATGATTCTGCCAGATCAAAAACACGCTCCCGCTCTATATCGTATCGCGTTAGCGATACGATGCACGAAGGCGCATCGTGCGTTAGCACGATTATAAATGCGCCGTGAGTCTCGAAGGAAAACCTAACAGATGCTAAGCTCGAGGCGCATGTTCCATGCACCTCTTGCTAAGCACTGAGGTTTTCCTAACGGTTTTTGATCTTGGGCAGAACATCTCGTCCTTATTGCTTTATCTCTACAACAACCCAAACATATGAAAAACAAGGTATAACACTAGCCGCGTAGGAATGGATAGCTACAAGTAAAATGCAATCTACCAAAACGTAAATCGCATAAAAGGAACGCAATATTCCGAAAAGGGACATTACAAAGCGTCGGTACTTAACGAACTCGCCGCCCAGGCGATGTGAGTTTAGTATCCGCTACGCTTTGTACTAAGCGCAAGCGGTCCCTGGAGGAATATGCTTCCTTTTATGTGTTCACGCAATTGACCAGTATTCTTCACTGCAAATGATCCCTTCGATTCTTTTTTTGCTAAAAACGAAGTTTTTCTATTCGATAAAAGGACAAGAATGATTCTGCCGGTTCAAAAACACGCTCTTGCTAAGCACTGAGGTTTTCCTAACGGTTTTTGATCCTAGGCAGAACATCTCGTCCTTATTGCTTCATTCTACGGCTAAGCAAACATACAAAAA
>CAVFAT010000053.1:0-17415 GCA_963620785.1 Bacteroidaceae bacterium | reverse complement strand
TTTCTTTTTATTCTCTTTCTTACTATTTTTATTCATACAGATATCTATACATATGCGAACTTGAGTCTGTATATATATATATATCTGTATGTTTATGTACACTATCATATTCACTTCCTATGAGATTTATCTATCGTATTCTAGAATGTATGCATATCTTCATGTGTATATCTATATGTATATTTATCAGTATGCATGTCTGCATCTGCTTTTCTTATGTGGCTATGTATACTCATAACATGTATTGATACAGCATCATACGCATATGTATACTCGTATGCGTCTATGCATGTGTTTACGTATATGTATATGTTCAGGCATACAGTAACACATACATATACATAATGATAATCGTAGAAACTTTCTATTATAATTTTAACCTGTATACTTACATTTAAACATACCCATATCTGTAGGTTTATCTGTATATTTATATGTTCTGTTTATACATTGACTTCTTGCTCTAATCCGGGTATCATAAGGCATGATAGATACGCACTATATTCATTGAAGTCTTTACATGGTTCAAACACTATAAACCACTATAAGCAGCTTATGTTTATACGTATACATATACACGTTCATATCTGTATACGTATCCTGTATACTTATGCGCATCCGGAAAGTATATTTGCCCGCCTATCATCTGTATATCTATATGTATACAGATATAAATATGTATGAGTATGCGGGTTTTCTCATTTTTTTTATTTTATAGATCTAGCTAAACGGAGGAAAAATGAAAGTCATTACAATTGCAAATCAAAAGGGTGGTATCGGAAAAACGACAACTGCCACAACACTATCTTCTATGCTGAAGGAAAGAAACTACAAAGTTCTCTTGATTGACACTGATATGCAGTGCAATTCTACGGATGTATATCAGGCAAAAACAGAAGACCAGGCAACTTTATATGATGTAATCATCGCAGATGAAAAAGACAGGGTAACAATGGAAGAGGCCATTCAGCACACAGATTATGGCGATATTGTAGCCTCAGACAGACTTCTGATTGAAGCAGATACTGCTCTGAAAAATGATCCTGTTAACGGCATTTACCGGCTTCAGGACGCGATTAAGGCAATGAAAGAAGACTACGATTATATCGTAATAGATACAAATCCTACCCTGAATAACCTCTTATATAACTGCATTGTTGCTGCAGACTATGTAATCATTCCAGTTACTGCCGACAGATTTGCCTTATCCGGCTTATCACAGTTATCCGAAACGATTCAATCCATAAAAAAAAGGCCAAATCCAAACGTACAGATTGCTGGTTTGCTGCTTGTCATGTATGACAAACGCACCAATCTGGCAAAAGAAGTAAAAGAACAGCTGGAAGAAATTGCAAAAGCATTGGAAACTACTCTTTTCGATCAGACAATTCGCCTAAGTGTGCGGGTAAAAGAAGCACAGGTTTTGCACCAGCCACTCAATGAATATGCACCAAAATCGACTTCAGCAATTGATTATGAAGCATTTACAGATGAATTACTGAAAACCATCGGCTAAAAACGTAGAATCGATAAGATAAGGAGGCATTATCATGGCAAAATCAAAATCTTTTAACGCAGCAGAAGATCTATTATTTGGAACAAGCGCAAACAGAGCAAAGGAAGCAGAAAAAGCCAATGAAGTAGCACCAGCTGCTCCCATAAAAGAAGTAGCTTCAGAAGAAAATGAGAAAAATAAGGCAAAAGAAATATCTGAAGAAGCCAATAAACCGGTTGGCGATAAATTATTTTTTATACATAAAGAGCCGAAAAGTGTAAGAAAAAACTGGCTGATTACGCCCAGTAATGATCGCGATCTAAGAGCTGAAGCAGAGTCTTTGGGAACCAGTGTGAATGAATTAATCAATCTGATTTTTGAGCAGAGATATGGACGAACCAGGGGTTAGCTTGTTTGCTTTTATATATTAATAACAACAAGGTTTTATTTCTTTATTTAGACTGGCAAAAAAGCGCGTAAATAAAGGATTTTTCTTATCTACTTGCGGACAAAAATAACGAAAGATACTGACAAAATCATCCTTAGTTGCAGACAAAAACAAGGAAAAGTTGCGGACAAAATCACCTATGGAAGAAAGGTCAATACAGGCGAAAGTTCGTGACAGAATCCCCTTTAATAGCGGACAAAAGAACCTTTATGGTGGTAAAAATACCCTTAATCAAGTCTTAAGCAAGAATAAAGTGTAAGATGGCGACAAAAACACCCCAATTAAAAGGGGAAAAGTCGTCATCTTTCTTTTTTTGAGGTAAAGTTTGGTTTATTCCGGCACTTTAGTTGTGTTTTAACGTCACTTTTGTCTGCAAGTTTGGAATAGGAAGGGGAAAAATGACGCAAGTAATGAAGTTGATGACAAAAACACCCCAACCAAAGCGAATGAAGAGGTTTTTTGTCGCTATTTTGCCCATGATAATGGAAAAATGATCTAATTAATGCGAATTTTTTGATAGAAATTAATATTGATATGCATACGGCAGGATATGAGATAGGATATACAAAAAGTGAAAAGAAATTAGCGAAAGGCTGCAAAGGCAGTAACAGAGCTGAAAAATGGGAGTTACAAAGAAATAGAGACCAGGAAGAAGAGAAAAGAAAGAAGGTAGCGACATAACGCCCTCTTAATAGCGACAAATTTCCCTTGAAAAGAAAAGAAACGGACAAAATAACGTGATAGTATTGACAAAATCCCTTTCTTTCTGAATAATGAGAAAAAGAAACGGACAAAATAACCCAAGTAAAGGACAAAAAGGCTTTTTGAAATGGCAAAAAAGAAAGAAAATGATCTGGTGGTCTATCGTGATAATGATCTTTACTCAAAATCAAATGTAATTATTTCGGCAAAATATAAAAGTACGCTTTTTGAAAATAAGGTAACCGCAACCTGCCTGTCCAAAATCTCAAACAGACAATATACGAAGACAGGAGAGGGACCTGATGCCAGTATCGTCGTATCTATGACGGCATCAGAGATAAAAAATCTGCTCGGTGCATCTGCAGGCGGTTCTTTTTACCGAGAGCTGGACAGAACGGCAAGGTCAATGACATCAAGAAGCATAGGAATGAGCGATCCGGATGAAAATCGTTTTGTTTATCTGGCTTTAATTCAAAAGGCAGAGTATAAGGACGGAATCTTTACGGTACGTTTTAACAGTGAATTATCCAATTTTTTGACGCCGGAAAGTAATTTTTCAAGATTAAATCTATCTATGATGCTGGATTTTGATTCCAATTCTTCCTTCCGACTGTATGAAATCCTAAAAAGCCGCTGTTACCATCCGGATGGCAGAAATGCAAGAGGAGACACCTTTGAAATCCAATATGGCTTATCGGAGCTGAAGCTTCTGATGGGCGTGGTAAATGCAGATCTGGATGCGGTAAGAAGGGTTTTAGATGCTTCTCCGGCGCCAAATTATGATAAAGCGGTAGAAAAATCACCGGAAAAGACTTATTCAACAAAATGGAGCGATTTCAAGCGAAGAGTAATAGATGTTGCGGTGAAGGAAATCAACCAAAAAAGTGATTTGTCGCTTAGCTATGAAACCATTCGGTCAGGCCGTGGCGGTAAGACAACAGGAATTATTTTTTATGCTACGGTAAAAGCAACAGAAGCCAAAGAAGAGAAGGAAGAAAAAGAAGCAGAGGGAAGAGGACTGTCAAAGGATGAACAGTTTAAGCTTTTTGTTGAGATCTATGAAATTGTTGAAAAAAGGCTGGATTTCAGCGATATAGAAGCTATTTGCAAAGCCGCGGAATATGACATAGAAACAGTAAAAAAAGCTTACAGAATGCTGAAAAAGTCCAAAAATGAGCCGGACAATATAACAGGCTGGCTGCTTTCCTGCATCAAAGAAAAATGGTATGATGCTTCCCCGGTTACGGAAAAGAAAAAATCGGAAGATGCAAATAAAGAGGACAGAAGAACTTTTAGAGAAAAGAGAAATGCAGATCTGATTCGCCTGATCCAGGAGAAAAAGGTTAATTTGCCGGTTGATGCGATTGAGCTGATCATGACATCTGATTTTCCAATTGAGTTCATTCTGGAGCATTATGGTGTATAAGTAAAAGAAAAAGTAAAAGAAAAGGAAGGGCGTGGTTCCAAGAGGAGCTGCGTCTTTTTTTTCTCGAAGAGGAAAATTCGGTTCTATACGATAAAAATAAGACCTGGGAATCACACTGCGGCAGAATATATGTCGCATGCTGCGATTTCGCTGAAGGCGGAGAATATTGCAAGCAGGATTCTTCCTTAATGGAAAAAGTGAGGAAAAATACAAAGAAAGACAGGAAAATGAAAACAAATAGATGTGAATCAGAGAAAAAAGGAAGGATTTTGGGTAAAAAGTGAAAAAAATGAAGAAAACAGCAATAAAGAAGGAAAAGGAATAAAAATATGGTAAAAAACATCACCTTTACACGAAAAAAAAGCAAAAAAGTTGAAATTTTTTCTGAAAAAGCTACTTTTTTCGGTGAAAGAAAATACCAAACAGCGAGAAAAAGTGAATGCTTTTCTGAGAAAAGAAAGGGCTGAAAATGGGAATTTTCTTTCATAGTAGAAGTAATAAAAAGAAAATAGAGGTGATAAAAAATACCAAAAACAGGAGAAAAAGTGAAGAGAAGGGAGGAAATTTGCAGAATCTTTAAAAAAGCCTCTAAGCATGCTAAAATTCTATCTATCAAAAGATGAGGTAGAAGTATGAAGGATCAACTGCAATTTGATGAAGAAGGCAGAATCATGGAAGAAATCGTGATGCCGGAAAAAGAAAGAAAAACAGAAGAATCCTATGCGATTGTAGAAGAGAACGGTTCTCTGACGGAATTTGAGGAATTTAACAATGCACTCATTTCCGGGGAAGGGAATCAGAATATTCCTGCCGTACAGGAACAGCTTAACCAGTATATTGACAGTATGGTTGAACTTATGGTTAAGAAGCAGACAAGCGAACCCTTTAAGAAGGGTTCACCCTCGGTTGCCTGGAACCCGGATTTTATCTTGTATAAATGCCGGCAGGATATGACCAGTGCAGAGCAGGTATTGTTTGATATTGTCAGCGGTGCGGTCTCTTCTAATCCGACGCAGATAGCATATACGATCGATGTAACTTCCATTCAGGAGTATCTGCCCTATAAGGATGATTCCTATGCGTATAAGATTTTATGTAAGGCATCGAAATCCATTCAGGAAAAATCCTTGTCCTTTACGATCGAATATGAGGGACAGGAGGTAGAATTTGCCTATCCTTACTTTGATCCGATCGCTTATGTGGATACCAAAAAGAGCAGAACACATAATGCTTATATTTCATTTATCCCGTCAAAGATTCTGAAGATGTTCCTGATCTCGGCTTCCGTTGGACATGGCGGTTTTTATAAGATCAGCGGAGCAGCAAAGATCAGTGGAAAGAATTCAAAGCTGCTTTATTATCTTTTGGAATCAAAAAAGAATTATTGTGAGTATCCGGGTGCAAGGCCGGGTGTCTTTCGGATTTCCTTAGAGGATCTGCGAATGATTATTGGCTATCCGGAAAGTTACCGTTATGCGGATATCAAAAGAAATATTTTGGATCCGACCAAGGAAGATGTAAAAAAGATTCCGGAGATCGACTTTGTATTTGATTATAAGGTCTATAAGAGCCGGAAAGGCGGCAAGAAGCTTCAGGTGACAGATCTGGATTTTATCATTGCAAAAAAAGCAAAACTGGTAGAAGAGGAGATCGAAGAGGAACACCGAAGCGAGGAAGACCGACTGATGGATGGCGTTCTAAAGGGCTTCGGCTATACCAAAACCCAGTGCAAGACCATTGCAAATGCATGCAAGGAGCAGGCAAGGGATACGGCCTTTTTGACAAAAGCCCTGGTTGCCGTTGAAAATGCAAATAATGTAAGATCAAAGGTTGCTTTGCTTCATTATCTGATCATGAATGGAATGGAAGATAAAGAAAAAGACAGCAATGATTTTGATTTCACAGATCGAAGCTATGATTATGAGGAGCTGGAGAAAAAGCTGACAGATGATAGCGAAGGAAGAATATAAAAAAATTTATCAATTATTGGATTCTGTGTCTCCAATTGATGGAGATTGCGGACGCCTTTGCCAGGCGGCCTGTTGTCAGGCAGATCCTACTTATCAGGATGAAATTCAAAATACAGACTATGAAGAGGAAGGCGAGCTTGGCATGTATCTTCTTCCGGGAGAAGAAAATCTGCTGGGAGAAGAGGATTCCTGGATCAGACTGAAAAAAGAGTCCAGAGAGGAATATGATTTTCCTCCATCCTGGCCGGAGGAGATTGTTTTTGCAAGCTGCAGGGGACCGGCCGCCTGTAGAAGAGAAAAAAGGCCGATCCAATGCCGAAGCTTCCCTCTTTATCCGCATTTGGATAGGGAAGGGGCGCTTTTTCTGATTTATTGTGACTTTGAATTGCCATATTTATGTCCTTTAATTGAGAAAGAAAGCAGTTTAAATGAGGACTTTATTCTTGCGACCTATGAAGCCTGGAAAAGACTGCTTCAGGATAAGGCAATTTATGATCTGATCGAGATGGATTCAGAGGCGAGAGAAGAAGCAGCTATGGGATATGAGATCGTCTATCCGCTGGGAGAAGAAAAAGAATGAAAATAGATCGAAAAGATATGCTGGAGCTGACGAGGAGAATGACGGCTTCCAGGACCTGCTTTTTCAGAATGGCAGGTGCCTATATGAATACAGAGGGAGAAATTGATGATTCCTTCAATATTCATTTTCTGAAGCTCACGCCGGCAGATCAGACAAAGAATCTGGCACTTGCAAAAGCCGTTCCTTTTGCAGAGACCAATGTAAAATTGAAAAATTACCGTTTTCAGGAGGAAAAGAAAAAGCCGGGCTCTGTCTGGCAGCTTTTTATGGCACTTCGGGAATGTGAATTAAAGAATGATGCCCTGCTTTATTCTTTTTATGAATTTATCGGGGAGCAATATTATAGTGAAGTTCCCTATGCCATCAATCTTTTCTATGGAAGCTATGATGTTCCAGCCATGGGAAGTGACAAGAGCGAGCAGTGGGAATCAGAAGAAGTCTATCAGTATCTGATCTGTGCTATTTGTCCTCTGGTCGATGACTATGAGTCCGGAGAGCCGGTAAAAGGTTTCCTCTTTCCTGCCTTTGCAAACAGGAGTACGGATATAGATGGCATTAATATCTTTGAAGAAGATGAAAGCGGAGAATTTGCAAGAATTCTACAATTATAAATTCTACAGCGATAATTACAGCTATAAGAAGAAAAATATTTTTATGACAGAATATGTTTTCATTGCAGAAATCAGGTGAAAAAGAGATGAAGAAAATCGCACTCGTTACCGGGGCATCAGCCGGTCTTGGAAAAGAATTTATCAGACAATTGATCTGGAAGGATTATGATGAGGTATGGGCCATTGCCAGAAGAATGGACAAGCTCATACAACTTCGAAAAATAACCAGAATACCGATCCGAGCCATAGCTTTGGATCTGACAAAGAAAAGCAGCATTCGGGAATTGGAAGAGCTTTTGGAAAAAGAAAAGCCCAGCATTCATCTTCTGGTCAATTCTGCCGGATTCGGAAAGATTGGCAATTATAAGGAAGTCAGCAGGCAGGACTGTGACCGTATGATCGAATTAAACTGCAGGGCGGCAGTAGATGTTACCAGCATTTGTCTTCCTTATATGTCCAGGGGAGATAAGATTCTGGAGATCTGCTCTGTGGCAGCTTTTCAGCCCCTTCCTTATCTGAATGTATATGCAGCAACGAAGGCCTTTCTCTATCATTACAGCAGAGCCCTGCATTCAGAACTGCGTTACAGGGGAATCACCGTTACAGCAGTATGCCCTTATTGGATAAAGGATACGGAGTTTATTTCTATTGCAGAAGAATCAGAAGGCAAGAGCCGGATAGCATCCTATCCTTTGGCGTCTAAAAAACGGCATGTAGTAAGAAGGGCACTTTTGGCTTCTTATTTGGGATTTCCTGTATCAACCCCCTCTTTTCTTTCCTTTATAGAAAGATATGTATGTCATGTCCTGCCGAATGGAATCATGATGGGACTTTGGGATGAAATGCGAACACGAACAAAATAAAAGAGTATGATAAGGGATTATTATCACACAATTCTTTCTATTATCAGCAGATGACAAAAAATAAATAATGTGAGATAATCCACTTAACTATATCAAAATAGAAAGGAATCTTTTTGCAGACAGAATTTCTGTCTGCATTAGGGTGATTCAAAATGAAGAAAACAATCAGACAGATTTTTCTGATTTTAGTGCTTTTGATTTTGGTTCTTCTTGCCGGAGCCTTTGCTTTTGCCTGGCACAAATATGGCTATATGATCAAGGAATCAAAAGAAAAGGCAGATGCGATTGCCGCGACAAGCAGCTATGATGATTTCACCATGGCGGGCAAAACGAAGATCTATGATAAGGATGGTGACCTGATCACAGAGCTGTCCTCTGAGACCAAGTATCGAAAGGATCTGACTTATGATGAATTGACAGACTATACAAAGAATGCATTCATCGCGATTGAAGACAGAACCTTTTGGAAAAATCCCGGATATGATCTGAGAGGACTCCTCCGCGTTGGTCTGAATTACATTACCTCGCGAGGAGGGGAGATGCATGGTGCATCTACCATTACCCAGCAGCTGGCCAAGAATATCTATCTGTCCAGTGAGGTGTCGATCACCAGAAAGCTGACGGAGATTTTTCTTTCGAAAAAGTTAACCAAGATGTATACGAAGGAAGAAATCCTGACGGCTTATATTAATAATGTATATTTTGCAAATAATTTTTATGGAATAGAGGCTGCAGCACAGGGCTATTTCGGTTGTTCGGCATCTGAGCTTTCTCTGGCACAGACGGCTTATCTGGCTGCGATTCCGAATCGGCCGGCTTATTATGATCCCTGGTCAAATCCGGAAAATGCCATGGACAGAAGATATAAGATTCTGGAAGATATGTATGACTGTGGCTATATCACAAAGGATGAACTGGATGAAGCCTTGTCCGAGGATATCGAACTGAATCCCAAGCCGGAGCAGGTCAGCGCAGAAGAAAGCTACAGTGCAACGGATGATGCCTTTTCCTCTTATGCGATCAATTGTACGATCAAGTATATGATGGAGGAAGATGGATTCGAGTTCTGCTATTCCTGGGATTCGGAAGATGACTATGATTCTTATATGGAACAGTATAAGGATGAATATGAGTATATCAAGGGACAGCTCTATGCGAAAAACTATACCGTCTATACTTCTCTTGATTCTTCCATCCAGAAAGAAATGCAGAATGTAATCGACGAGAAGCTTGCCGAGCATAGTACAGATGTAGGAGATGACGGCATCTATCTGATGCAGGGAGCGATGACGGTTGTCGATAATTCAACAGGAAAGGTCGTTGCACTTGTCGGCGGCAGGAGTCAGACAGAGGCTTCCGGCGGATTGAACAGGGCTTACCAGTCTTACAGACAGCCGGGAAGCTCGATCAAACCCTTGGTTGTTTATGCACCGGCTCTTGGCCTTGGCTATGACAGTTCTTCCATGCTGCAGAATATTGATGTAAAGGCAGCAAATAAAGAAGGGGCAGATGTGGATTCTTTGACCGGTTCAGAGATGTCTCTTAGATCCGCAGTAGAGAAATCCGTAAATGGATGTGCTTACTGGCTTTATAATCAGATCAAGCCGAGCGTTGGTCTCTCTTATATTCAGGAAATGAAATTTGATAAAATCGTGCCGGCTGATGAAACTCTGGCATCCGGACTTGGCGGTCTTACCTATGGTGTTACAACAACCCAGATGGCCAGCGCTTATGCAACCCTTGCTTATGATGGCATTTACAGGGGCGCAACCTGTATTACAGATATTCTGGATCAGACCGGAGATTCTATTTACAAGGATCCGGAAGAGACACAGATTTATAATAAGGAAGCTGCCAATAAAATGACCGATATCATGGAGGGTGTTATCACCGAGGGTACCGGTACGGCAGCAAGATTTGATTATACCATTACTATGGCCGGTAAGACGGGAACCACAAATGACAATAAGGATGCCTGGTTCTGTGGATTTGCACCGGCAACAGGCTATAAGACCGGACAGGGTTATACCGTAGCAGTATGGGTAGGTTATGATACACCGACCTCAGATTCTGTACTGCAGGGTGGTGATTTCCCGGCAAAGATCTGGAAGGCAGCGATGCAGCGACTGATTCCGGATACCTCTAATTTTGAAGAGGATGAAGATTATGGCTATGAGGATGATTATGGCTATGATTATAATCAGTATTATGATGACAGCTATTATGACTATAGTAACAGCTGGGATTCCAACTCTACCGATCAGAGTACAAGCAGTCAGACAACGACCGATCAGACGACAGGAGGTCAGACCTCTACAGATCAGACAAATAGCTCTCAGACGACCGATCAAAGTACGGGCGGTCAGACCGGTACGACGGATACAGAGGTCATACCGGACAGCAGTACAACAGATCAGACCATGCCTGACAGTGGCGGAGGAGATGTAGGATATTAAAGCTGTCTGACGCGAAAAAAGAAAGTTGAAAAAAGCTCAGACAGACTTTGGGGAAAGCAGGTGAAAAATGTCCGGAAAAAAAGACCCCTTGATCAAAAGCTTCGGCTATGCATTTGAAGGCCTTTTTACGGTGATCAAAAAAGAAAGGAATATGAAGATTCATTGTATGGCAGCCATACTGGTCGTTCTATTCGGTATCTTTTTGGGGATTTCAAAAACAGAATGGATCATTTGCTTTCTCTTATTTGGTATGATCATGGCATTGGAATGTGTCAATACAGCGATAGAAGCTGTTGTTGACCTTGTAACAGAAGAAATTCATCCGAAGGCAAAGCTTGCGAAGGACGCAGCGGCGGGAGCAGTCCTGATTGCGGCAATCTTTGCAGCGATTGTCGGTTTGATGATTTTTATACCAAAATTACTATTATTATTTTGAGGAGGGTTTTACTATGGAAAAAATCGGAACTGGCTTAAAGAAGATCGTTCTTGCCGGAATTGGAGCAACTGCGGTAACTGTTGAAAAGTCTCAGGAGATCTTAAAGGATCTTGTGGACAAGGGGGAGCTGACCGTAGAGCAGGGAAAGGTTCTGAATGAGGAGCTGAAGCACTCTGTTAAAGATAAGGTTGACGGCGTAAAGAAAAATGTCAGCAAAAAGGCAGAGGTTGCAGATATTCTCGAAGGAATGAGCGATGAGCAGATTTCCCAGCTGAAGGCTTTACTGGATTCCTTTAAAGAGCCGGCTGAGGAAGAAGTTGTTGAAGAAGAGGCTTCTGAGGATGCAGCAGAGCCGGAGGAAGCGCCTGCAGAAGAAGCTCCGGCAGAAAATGAATAAGGAAGAGGCTGCAGCAAAAAAAGAAAACAGCTCCCGTTTACTCGAGATTATCAGTATCATCCGGAAAAATGGATTAAGCAAGGGAGTGACACCGCAGAAGCTGAGAAGTACGCTTGAAGATTTGGGGCCGACCTTTATTAAGATCGGCCAAATCTTATCTAACCGCTCGGATATCCTGCCGGAGGAGTATTGTCAGGAATTCAGTAATCTTCGTTCGGATGTAGAACCGATGTCTTATGAAACGGTGATTCGTGTGATTGAGAATTCCTACGGTTCTTCCTGGCAGGATGTTTTTTCTGATATCGAGAGAAACTGTCTTGGTTCGGCTTCGATTGCCCAGGTACACAGGGCTCATCTGAACAGCGGTGAAGAGGTTGTCGTAAAGGTGCAAAGAGAAGGCGTCTATGATCTGATGAAGCGGGATATCAACCTTCTTCATAAGGCAGTGAAGCTGATGCCTCCCATTCGCCTGAAGGGAATCCTAAATCTGGATATGATCCTAGATGAACTCTGGGTGGTTGCCCAGGAGGAAATGAACTTCCTGCAGGAAGCCAACAATATGGAAGAGTTCCGAAGGCTGAATGAGGACCTGGTCTATATTGGCATACCGAAGCTTTATCGGAATTATACCACCGGACGTGTTCTGGTGATGGAATATATCGAGGGCTTTGATATTGATGATAAGGCAGGCCTTCTGGAGAATGGCTATGATCTGGAAGAGATCGGCATCAAGCTGGTGGATCATTATGTGAAACAGTTCATGGAGGATGGATTTTTCCATGCCGATCCGCATCCGGGAAATATCGTGATTCGGGAAGGTAAGATCATCTGGATCGATATGGGAATGATGGGACGTCTTTCCAATAGGGATAGAGAACAGGTCTATTCTGCGATCGAGGGAATTGCCAAAAAGGATACCTCACAGGTCATGGATGCGGTTATGACGCTGGCAGAATTCAATGAAAAGCCGAGCAAGACGACCCTCTATCGGGATCTGAGCGATCTTTTAGACCGCTATGCTTCTTTGGATCTGGGCGAGATCAATATTGCAGAGTTCATGAAGGCTTTGATGAATATCATGAAGCAGAACAATATGGCTATGCCGCATGGACTGACTTTGCTTGCAAGAGGTCTGGCTCAGCTGGAGGGTGTTCTGGTAGAGCTTTCTCCGGAGCTGTCTATTTTGGAGATTGCAGCAAACCGGATCAGAGAAGAAGCACTAACGCCGGAGAATATCAAGAAAAAGCTGAAGGACAGCGGAGAAGAGCTGCTCCGATCAGGAGAGGATCTGATCGCAATTCCCTCTCTTATGGCCAAGCTTTTGCGGGAATACGGAAAGGGACAGAGCCGCTTTAAGATCGACTTAAGATCCTCTGAACAGCTGACGGCACTTTTGCATCACTTGGTCAGAAATATGGTGATCGGCTTTTGTGAGGCTGCTCTCCTGATATCGGCAAGTATTATCTGCACCACAGACATGTGGCCGAAAATCTTCGGAATTCCGGCCTTGGGTGCCCTTGGATATCTTGCGGCAATTATCATTGCACTTTTCTTTTGCCTGCGGTATTTTATTCGAAAGCATAGATAAAAGGGGATATACAGATATTTATCTGTATATCCCCTTTTTACGTGCGCCTGATGACGCACCTTTCTAACGGGTTAAAGGTTAAAATCCGCCTGCTAGCGGGAAGGAAATAGCCGAAGACAAGCGTGTCTGTCGCGAGGCTATCTCTTGTCTTAAGCCTGCTTCCAAAGATCCTTTACTTCCTCCAGCTTTGATTTGCGAAGAAGGAAGAGACCCAGGATCAGACTGCCGATTGCCGGGAGCAGAAGCATGGTATTATAGCTGTTAATGAGGTTAACGGCATTTTCTGCGCTTGCTCCGCTTCCAACGCTAAAAAGTTCTGCGATTCCGGCATAAATATCCTCAAGTGCGTGAATGAAAACAAGCAGCCAGAAGTTTCCGGTACGGAAATAGATAGCACAGTAGAGAATGCCGCTTCCGAAGGTGGCAAATACCTGCATGAGTACGCCGCTGGGATTGCCTCCGGTATAATTTGTAAGATGCATAAGACCGAAAAGCAAAGAGGATAAGAAGCAGGCCTTTAAAATGCCGGAAGAAGCTGTACCAAAATATTCTAAGAGAGTAGTAGAAATCAGGCCTCTGAAAAGGATTTCCTCAGCAAAACCGATTAAGAAATTACTCAAAAGGAAAACAATGATTCGGTCAATGCTTGGTGCGGGAGCATCCGCTGAAAAAAGAATCAGCTGGGTAATAAATGCAAGGATATCAAAGATCAGAACCGGAAGCGGAACAAGAATACATTTTTTGAGTCCGGCGCTTTTCTTTGTCAAAATATGCTGGATATTGCAGGCACGCATAATGAGAAGAACAAAAATACTTACCGCAAGATCAGCAGCAATCATGGCATACCACATGCCCTTGCCTACAACAAGAGAGGTAGGAATGATGCCCTTGTAGAGCAGAATAATGTAGATGGCCGGTAAGACATAGAGCAGAATGGCTGCAATAACTGTACATAAAATACAGAACACGACCGGATGCGTGTTTTTCAATTTTTTCATACATAGACTCCTTATAGGTATAGAAAATAAGTATCAGAAAGGATAAAATGAAGAGATGATAAATGAAAATACGTTAGTATGTTAATATGTCATAGATATGCTTCATGATAAGAACCTTTCCCGGTAAGTATAAACCCAGGGGGGGAGAAAAGCAAACGGAGGACTTCATATGTATAAACTAGTATCCAAATTAATCATATACAGAAATGCCGAGGATAATCAGATTCTTCTGCAGCTGGCAGATATTTGCAGACGCTTTGAGAGCGGACAGTATCAGAAAGAAGAGCTTTTGACGGAAATTCTGGACCAGGTAAATGCCCTGTTGGATCTGTCTACCAGATATGGCTTTAATGATAATATCTGGCATAATTATCTGGCCTATATCCTGGCTATGACCCAGACCCCCTTTACCCTGGTTTCGGAAAAGGTAGGTCCCCTTGACGGATCTGTCAATGACTTTGCAAGAAATGACTTTGCCATCTTTAAGCAGCTCTTTGATTATGATTTTGCTCCTATGGAAGAAGAACTGGATCTGAACTGCTTTTCCATCCTGCAGAATTATCATGCCGTTGTAAAGAAGGATCGTATCTACAATAAGAATGTAAGTGAGAAGGTACAGGAGCTTTCCCGCAGTATTGAAGAGGCGAAGAGTGAGGAAGAGGTCTATCAGGTCATCACCGGCTTCTATCAGAAATACGGTGTTGGTATGTTTGGCTTAAATAAGGCTTTTCGTGTGGGAGATGCTCCGGGAGAAGATCTCTTGATTCCGATCACCAATACAGGAACCATGCTCTTGGATGACCTGATCGGCTATGAGAGACAGAAGCAGAAGCTGATCGATAATACCGAAGCCTTTATCAAGGGCAGACATGCCAATAATGTATTGCTCTACGGAGATGCCGGAACCGGCAAATCGACCAGCATCAAGGCAATCCTGAATCAGTATTATGCGGACGGCCTTCGAATGATCGAGGTCTATAAGCATCAATTCAAACAGCTGTCTGCAATCATCAATGAGATCAAAAACAGAAATTATCGCTTTATCATCTATATGGATGATCTTTCCTTTGAAGAATTTGAAACGGAATACAAATATCTGAAGGCGGTTATCGAGGGAGGACTCGAGCCGAGACCGGAAAATGTCCTGATTTATGCAACCTCCAACAGAAGGCATCTGATCCGTGAGACCTGGAAGGATAAGGAAGATGCGGACAGAGAGGATATTCATCATAATGATACGGTACAGGAAAAATTGTCTTTGGCTGCCAGATTCGGTATTCAGATCGGTTACTTCAGACCCTCACCCAAGGAATATCATCTGATCGTAACAGAGCTTGCAAAACGTTATCCTCAAATCCATATCTCAGAAGAGCAGTTGATCAAGGAAGCGGAGAAGTGGGAGATTGCCCATGGCGGCGTATCCGGCAGAACAGCCCAGCAGTTTATTGACTATCTGGTTGGCGGAATCGAAGAAGAATAGCAAAAACCGGCAGAATAGCAAAAACCGGCAGAAGAGCAAAATCATGCAGGGAAGAAGCCGGGAAAGTATAAAGCTATGAAACTGCGAAGGAAATAAAGCTTGGAAGGAAAAAGAGAAAATGAAAAGTGTGAAAATAGAGAAGGAGCAGGTAAAGCCTCTGCTGGAAACGAAATTTGTCAGTGTATATGACCTTCAATATGAAGAAGGCAGACATTATTATGATGCCTCCAGAAGAAAGAAGGAGGATCTTTCTGCAATCAAAAGTGAAGAGGAGTTTAATGCCCAGCTTCCGGATGCAGTCAGTGCCTTTTTGATCCTGAAGACAAAGGGAGAAGAGGCAAGATTGCTCCTGTCTTACGAATATCGTTATCCGATCGGACAGTATCTGATGAGTGTTCCGGCCGGTTTGATCGATGAGGAGGACAAGAAGGCAGAGGATCCTTTGATCTGTGCCATGACCAGGGAAATCTATGAGGAAACCGGAATCGAATTGAAGGAAACAGACCGGATCTATACGGTAAATCCTTTGATGTTCTGTACACCCGGTTTTACGGATGAGTGCACGGCAGCGATCTGTGCAGTAGCCGAACTGGATGACTTGTCAACGCTGAGCCAGGAGGGAGCAGAAGGCAGCGAAAAATTTGATGGCTTCTTGCTTCTGACAAGAGAGGAAGCAAAAAAGATTCTGCTGGCAGGAAGAGACCCGAAGGGACATTTTTATCCCATGATCACCTGGGCGGCTATCAGCTACTTCCTTTCCGGACTTTGGGAAGAAGAGTAAGAAGAATAGGAAAAAAGAGAGAAAAATAAAAGAAATAAAAGAGATAAAAAAGAAGAGAGAAATAGAAGATGATCAGAAGTGCAAATCCTGAGGATGCAGAAGCGCTTTTAGGCATTTATGCCTATTACGTAGAAAAGACGGCAATTACCTTTGAATATGATCTGCCATCCGTAGAGGAATTTCGCAAGAGAATTGAAAATACCCTGAAACAGTATCCTTATTTGCTTTATGAAGAAGAGGGAAGGATCCTGGGATATGCTTATGCGGGTCCCCTGAAGGAGAGGGCTGCCTATAACCGGTCTGTGGAAACATCCATTTATGTAGACAAAGAGGCAAGAAAGGGCGGCATCGGAAGAAAGCTTTATGAAGCTCTGGAGGAAGGTCTGAAAGAACAGAAAATCACAAATCTCTATGCTTGTATCGCTTATCCGATTGAAGAGGATCCTTATTTGGATCGAAACAGCATTGATTTTCATGAACATATGGGGTATGAGCTGATTGGCAGATTTCATAAATGTGCCTGGAAATTCCGGACCTGGTACGACATGGTCTGGATGGAGAAATTTATCGCGCCGCATGAAGAAGAGGAAGGATAATGAGTTAAGCTTTAAGTGGAACGGGAGGTGCTTGCAATCTTTGTGCCGCCCATCATTGAGCAGATCACAAAAAACAGCAATGTGGATGATGAGAAGGCGTGATAGATGAGCAAAGAATCCAATTTTTTGATTTACTGCATGGAAAGGTACCGTCATTTCAAAGGGCTTTCCGGCGCAGATGTGGCAAAGATCTTTGATCAGTACGGCATATATGGGTATATCACCAAATATTTTGAGTCACTGCACACCATGGGAGACCATTATATTGTGCAGGACATTGATGATTATATCAGCAGTATTACAGGCAGTAGTCAATCCAAAGCGTAACAGCTCGTAGAAAATTGCAATTTGTTACTATTTCCCATAATGCAATAAAGATCGGAAATGATACTCGGGTGCTTGAAATGTCGCCTGGCATGCGACAGGCTCTGTTGGTTCTGCAATTAAAATGTGTTTATCAGATAAGCGATTAATAATTCCAAAAGTGTGGAGGGAAAAGAAAATGGCTATGATAACATGTCCGAATTGCAGTGAACAGATTTCAGATAAGGCAAAGACCTGTGTCCATTGCGGAACCGTTCTGATTCC
>CAVFAT010000052.1:0-32948 GCA_963620785.1 Bacteroidaceae bacterium | reverse complement strand
GAAAGCGGGGATCGTGAAATGAAAATTTTAAATTTAGAAAATGATACCAGAAGATTTGTTAAATCAATCGACAATTTCCATGTACTGGAATATATGCAGGATGCAAGTGTATCTATAAGCAATGCCGTGACAGAATATTATATGAGTAAGATGAATGTCCGGAGAAGACAGCTTGTTGTAGACCTTGATAAAGGGCATTCGGCTATTATACAGGCCGGCGCAATGCAGTGGATGAGCGGCAATGTGAAGGCCACATCCGGAATTAAAGGTGTAGGTGATTTGGTTGGAAAAGCATTCAAAGGAGCGGTTACAAAGGAATCAGCGGTAAAGCCGGAATATGTTGGAGATGGCTGCCTGGTTTTGGAGCCAACCTATAAGCACATTCTTCTGGTAGATGTGGCAAAATGGGGAACAGCCGGAATGACAATAGAGGATGGCATGTTCCTTGCTTGTGACGCAAATGTAAAAAATAAAGTGGTTACCAGAAAGAATATTTCATCAACGGTATTAGGCGGCGAAGGCTTCTTTAACCTGAGCCTGTACGGAAATGGAGTGGTTGCTTTGGAGTCCAATGTTCCGGAAGATGAATTGGTAGAGATCGTTCTGGAAAATGATGAATTGAAGATTGACGGAAATCTGGCTGTAGGCTGGTCTTCAAATCTTGATTTTACGGTAGAAAGAACGACAAAGACTCTGGTTGGATCAGCTGTCAGCGGAGAGGGATTGGTAAATGTATATCGTGGAACAGGACGGGTTCTGATGTGCCCTGTTGCTCCAACTACTTCATTTTATGAGGCAACAAATACTCTTTCAGCAAAGGCAGCAGCAAAAAACAGTAATACATTCGGAAAATAAGCTGTTTTAGGAAAGGGGTAAGAAGGATGCAGAATTATTCAGGAGAGAAAGGCCTGCAGTATCATTTGCGGATTCGTAAGGGGGATGTAGGAAGATATGTTATTCTTCCCGGAGACCCAAAGCGCTGTGGGAAAATTGCAAACTATCTGGAAGATCCGAAGCTGATTGCAGATAACCGGGAATTTATGACCTATACAGGATATCTGGATGGAGAAAAGGTATCGGTTACCTCTACCGGAATCGGTGGTCCTTCGGCCTCTATTGCTTTGGAAGAACTGATCCATTGCGGAGCAGATACCTTTATCCGTGTCGGAACCTGCGGTGGAATGGCACTTGATGTGCAGGGAGGAGATCTTCTGGTAGCGACGGGAGCAATTCGTGCGGAAGGAACCTCGAAGCAGTATGCGCCAATCGAGTTTCCGGCAATCGCAGACCCTGAGGTTGTCCATGCCCTTGTCAGGGGAGCAAAGAAGCTTGGAAAAAAATGCCACCTGGGCATTGTGCAGAGTAAGGATTCCTTCTATGGTCAGTTCGAACCGGAGACGATGCCGGTCGGAGATCAGCTGATGAAGAATTGGGATGCCTGGATGCAGCTGGGCTGTAAGGCTTCAGAGATGGAGGCAGCAGCTTTGTTTGTCGTGGCAGCTACCCGTGGTGTCAGGATCGGAAGTGATTATCTCGTTATGGGCAATCAGGAGCGGGACAAAAGAGGCATGGAAAATCATATCATGCATGATACCGACGAAGCCATTCAGGTTGCGATTGAAGCCATGCGTCTCTTGATTCAGGAGGATCGGGAGTAAGAAAGGAAAGTTTTGCTGCTTGAATTCGGCTGGAAAAGGCAGGAGAAAGAGGCGGTTTTTTGAAAAATGAGCTGAGTGAAAGCAAAAAGAAAGAGCTTGTCGAGGAAGCATTAAAGGCAAGGGCATTTGCCTATGCGCCCTATTCCGGCTTTTATGTAGGCGCGGCACTTCTGACAGAGAAAGGAAGGATCTACAGGGGTTGCAATATTGAAAATGCAGCCTATAGCCCAAGCAACTGTGCGGAAAGAACAGCGGTATTTAAAGCAGTCTCCGAAGGAGAAAGAAGCTTTGTAGCGCTTGCCGTTTGCGGCGGAAAGGGAAAGGCGCTGCCGGAGGATTTTTGCAGTCCTTGCGGTGTTTGCCGCCAGGTGCTTAGGGAATTTGTTGATCCGGAGCAGTTTTTGATTCTGCTTTGCAAGGGAGACGGTAGCTGGAAAGAGAAAAGCCTGGAGGAACTTTTGCCAATGGGCTTTGGAAATGAACTGCTCTAAGGAAAGACAGAGGGGATTCGTTTTCCTTAGAGGCAGGTACAATTGCATAGGGATTTTGGAAGATAGGTTCAGAAAAATCGATTCAGAAGACAGACAGGAAAGCTGCTGCACCAAAGAAAAAGGTGCAGCAGCTTTCTTGTCGTATAGGAAACTTTTTCCTACAAGATAAAGATTTTGAAAAAGCTTGGAAAAATTTTGGGCATATAAATCAGCCGTTCCCTGGGGTATTCTCATAACAAGAAATTTGCTATTTCATTGACGGTTCCGCAGGGAACAATGCCATAGTTAGAAGAGCAATTATCAAAAGGAGAAAGTGAATGGAGAAGCAAAGCGGAAGCGGCAAGGAAGAAAATCAGATTTTTTCAGTCGGAGAAATTTGTGAGAGGACAGGCATTACAAGAAAAACACTTTTTTATTATGACAAGATCGGCCTTCTTTGTCCTTCGGAGAGAACACAGAGACAGAACTTTAAGCTCTATGACAGCAAAAAATTAAGTCGCTTGGAAGAGATCGTTTCTTATCGAGGAGCAGGTCTAAGTATTCGGGAAATTCGGGAGCTTCTGGATGATGGACAAGCTAACCGCTTGGAAATCCTGGAGCAGGCAATGGAAAGGCTCTTGAAGGAACAGGAAGAGAAAGAGCAGGAAATCAAAAACCTTAAGAGCCTGATTGAGGCAGAGGAAAAGTTGACAGAAGGAGCCTGAGGATGTCTGCTTGACCGTTCCGTGAGGAACGATGGCATAGTAGCAACTGTAACAATAGCGAATCGGAGAAAGAAATCCGACAAAAAGAAAGGGAAGAATTATGAAAAAAGGGTTAGCAATATTGTTGTTAGCGTCAGCGCTTACGCTGACAGCTTGTGGAAGTACAGAAGAGAAAAATGTGTCGGAACCATCTTCTGACACAGAATCAGCGGAGGCAGTGGAAGCTGAGACAGAGTCATCAGATAATGAAGCTGAAAAAGAGGAGGAAGATGAGATTGAAAAGGTAGCAATTACGCCATTTTATGGGACAGGAACAATTGAAGATACAGTTATTGTAGATGAAAAGGATGTAAAGATCACGGCAAGTAATCTGAAATATGACAATTATGAAGCAACGATGGATCTTATGATAGAAAATAATTCAGGTGAAGAGCTTTCTTTTTATAGTGGTACGATGGGATATAGCTGTAATGCAGTGAATGGATATACCATTTCATCTATTTACCTGAGTGAAGATGTAGCAGCAGGAGAAAAAACAAATACCAGCGTTTCAATAAGCAATACGGAACTGGAATTAATGGGCATCACGGATATTGCAGAATTAGAGATTGGTTTTCAGGTTAAGACGGAAGACTATGATGAGTATCTTGCAACCGGTCCTGTAAAAATTCAGACATCTGCGGCAGAAACTTACGATTTATCGGAGGATACTTACCAGAAGGTGGTTGAAGATGGAAGCTTTTCCAGCATGAGTGGGAAAAAGATTACGAAATTTCAAACTGGAGATCTATTCAACTCTAATGGTGTCAATTTAATCTCAGCGGCATTAGCAGAGGATAGCGAAGGGGATGCCGTTGTATTGGAATTAGAGAACACAACAGAACAGCTTTTATATTTTGAGATTGGAGAGATTTCAATAAATAACATTGCTATGACAGATATAACTTGGGATACAGTTTCCGTAAATCCGGGTGGCCGGGGATTATTGGTTATCAATATAAAGAATCTTATAGAGTATAGCGATAAGGAAAAAGAGGATATAGGTGATATCTCAAATATAGGTTTCTATGCGGCAATAGGAAGTGCAGACGGCAGGTACCTTGTAAAAGATGAAAAGGTCGGCATAGACTTTACTAATGAAAATGATAATCAAAAGAAGTCAGAAACAAAGAAAAAGGAATCAACATCAACAGAAAGCTCAAGCAAGGATTCAGATCTGGTAGATGGTATGCATCCGGAATTTAAGGAAGCAATGGACAGCTATGAGGAATTCATGGATGAGTACTGTGAGTTTATGGAAAAGTATAAGGATTCTGATGGGACAGACGTCGGCATGCTGGCAGATTATACAGAGTATCTGAGCAAGTACACAGAATTTGTGGATAGCTTTGATGACTGGGATGAAGATGAAATGAATGATACAGAACTGGCTTATTACCTGGATGTACAGAATCGTGTAAACAAAAAATTACTTGAAGTTGATTAATCTATATCGTATCGCTTTAGCGATACGATATAAAGTATCTATTCCATCACGATGGTGATGATAGAGGATATATATAAGCTTAGATTAAGAAGGAGGCAGCAGAATGAACAAAAGTGATATGAATTGTTTTATTGAAGAAATGGCAGCAATCGGAGATTACTGGACTGAAGAAGAGGTAAAGGATGTGTATGGCAGAAGGAGCTTAGAGGATGCTCTGAATGAAAGAAAATCAGTAGTAGATACGTATTTGCAGGGGATTGCTTCCCTTATTTTGTAAGAAAAAAGGGAGCATGCTTGCAGGAAGCATGCAAAAGCCTTGCCGGATTAAGAAATTAGTCTGGCAAGGCTTTTTTTTATGAAAAAGGAAGCGATCTATGATAAAATTTGAAGAGTTTGATCGCACTTGCGCGAAGATATCCTTTGTCGCAGGTGACGAGCCCGGCATAAGAAGGTGCTTTGCACAATCTTTTTTGGAAAGAGGAGCAGGAAATGGCAGAAGAGCATAAGAGAAGAAAAAGGTATGCGGGAAAGTATCCGCGCAGATTTGAGGAAAAATATAAGGAACAGAATCCTGAGCTTTATCCTGAGCTGATTGCTCATGTCATCGAAAAGGGCAGTACTCCGGCAGGCATGCATATTTCCATCTGCGTAGAGGAAATTCTGGAGCTGCTCCATATTGAGCCGGGTGAAAAGGGCTGCGACTGTACCCTTGGTTATGGCGGGCATACAAGAGCCATGCTGGAAAAGCTGGAGGGGAAAGGCCATCTTTGTGCCCTGGATGTAGATCCGATTGAGTCAGTCAAGACAGAGAAAAGACTGAGAGAAGCGGGCTTTGGAGAAGAGCTTTTAAGCATTCGTCATATTAATTTTGCAGATATTGATCAGGCAGCAGCAGAGGATGGCCCCTTTGATTTTCTGCTTGCAGATCTGGGTGTTTCTTCTATGCAGATTGATGATCCAAAGAGGGGATTTTCTTATAAGCTGGACGGCCCCCTGGATCTTCGGCTGAATCCGGAAAAGGGAGTAAGTGCGGCGCAAAGACTTGCTGAGCTTGAGGAAGATGAGATAGAGGGCATGCTTTTGGAAAATGCGGATGAGCCCTATGCGAGACCGATCGCGAAGGCAATCCGTGAGGCGGAACGAAGAGGCAGGATCGAAACAACAAGCCAGCTCCGTCAGATCATAGAAGCGGTCATTCAGAAAGAGAATAAGAAATGCAGTGAGGCCGAGCAGAAGGAGCTTGCAAAAAAATCCTGTCAGAGATGCTTTCAGGCGATTCGAATTGATATCAATCATGAATATGAGGTTCTCTACAGCCTTTTGGAAAAGCTGCCGGAGGTTCTTGCACCGGGAGGAAGAGCTGCTATTTTGACCTTTCATTCGGGAGAGGACAGACTGGTAAAGAAGATGTTCAAGGAAGGCAAAAGAAGCGGAGCCTACAGTGAAATCTCGAGAGATGTGATCAAGGCGGGACAAGAGGAATGTTTCCGTAATCCGAGAGCAAGATCGGCCAAGCTCAGATATGCGATAAAGGCAAAATAGGCCGGATTGGAAGCAGAAGAAGGAATCAGGAATGAATAAAAAAGAAGTAAATGAGATCAGAAAGCAGTTCAGCTATGAGAACTGCACCATTTCAAGAATATGCGGATGTTATATTGACGGAGAAAAGCAGATTCAGGCCAAGATAAAGGAGGCTTTTTTGTCCCTGCCGGAGGAGGAAGGCCACAAATATCTGGATCTGATGAAGAAAGTTCTTTCCGGAACCGTGGGCAAGAATCTTTTGACTATGGATTTTCCTTTGGAAAGCGAGATGGAGGAGGGAGAGCAGGCCATGCTTCTGCAGCTGCGTGACAGCAAGCTGGAAGATGATGCCCTTCTGGACCGCTTTTATCAGAAGATCATGGATTCTTATATATATGGAGAGAATTATTATATTATCCTGACCCATGCGGTTTATGATGTGCCGGGACGTTCCTCCTCAGGGGATGAGATGTTCGATGCATCGGATGAAATGTTTGAATATATTACCTGTGCGATCTGCCCGGTAAAGCTGAGCAAGGATGCTTTGAGCTATGATCCGAAGAAGGGTGGCTTTTCCGACAGAAACAGAGACTGGATCGTAGATGCACCGACCAATGGTTTCCTCTTTCCGGCTTTTACAGACCGGTCTACAGACCTTCATAGCCTTCTTTATTATGCGAAGAAGCCGGAGGAACTGCAGGAGCTGATGATTCATGACCTCTTTGGCTGCGAAAGACCCATGTCTGCCGGAGGGCAGATGGACGTATTCCAGCAGGTGATTCTGGATACCCTGGAGGAAGACTGTGATTTTGAAACCATGAAGGAAATCCATGAAACCATCTATGAGATGATAGAGGAAACGAAGGATGAGCCTGATCCTTTGATGCTTTCTGCGAATGAGGTCAAAAAGGTTCTGGAGCAGAGCGGTGTTTCTAATGAAAGGATGGAGCAGTTCGACAGCAATTATCAGCATATTGTAGAGGATGAAAAGACAGAATTCCAGGCAACGAATCTGATCAATACAAGACAGTTTTCAGTTGCTACGCCGGATGTCAGCATTAAAATCAGCCCGGACAGGACGGATTTGATCCAGACAAAGGAGATAGATGGAAGACTTTGCCTGGTTATTGAGATCAATGATCAGATTGAAGTAAACGGACTGCCGGTCAAAGCCAGGGAGAAAAAGGAGTTTTCCGGCGGAGAAGAGGAATAATAATAGTTAGCGAATGCAAACTATGTGCTGAATTTATCAGCCTTATGTGCTATGATAATCGTTAGACAGCAGCTAGGATAGAGCTTGCAATAAAAGAAAAGAAGGAACGGAAAATGTTGCATAAATTGGGAAGAAATGATCACTGCTGGTGTGGCAGTGGAAAAAAGTACAAAATCTGTCATATGGCCTTTGACCAGAAATTAGAGAAGTTTAATATGGAAGGCCATATTATTCCCTCTCATGATATTATCAAAACGCCGGAGGACATTGCGGGAATTAAGGAAAGTGCCAAGATCAATATGGCCTGCCTGGATGAAGTTGGCAGACAGATTCATGTTGGCATGAGCACACAGGAAATCGACGATATTGTCTATAAGGTGACGACTGAGATGGGAGGAATTCCCGCTCCCTTGAATTATGAGGGCTTTCCCAAGAGTGTATGCACATCCATCAATGATGTGGTTTGCCATGGTATTCCGTCTGAGGACGAGATCCTGATGGATGGTGATATCATTAATGTAGACTGTTCTACGATCCTGAACGGATATTTTTCGGATTCCTCCAGAATGTTCTGTGTAGGAGATGTGGATCCCCTCTGGAAGAAACTGGTGGATGACACCAAGAAGAGCATTGAGATTGGCTTGGAACAGGTAAAGCCATGGAAGTGCCTGGGCGATATGGGCTCTGCCATCAATGAATTTGCCAAGTCCCAGGGCTACTCTGTTGTAAGAGAGATCGGCGGTCATGGAATCGGCAGGGAATTTCATGAAGAGCCTTTTGTCAGCTTTGTTTCTCTTCCGGGAACAGAAATGGTGATGGCACCGGGACTTTGCTTTACCATTGAGCCCATGATCAATCTCGGCGGGGCAAGCGTTTGCGTAGATGAGGATGACGATTGGACTGTCTTTACAGAGGATGGATCTCCTTCTGCCCAGTGGGAGGTTCAGCTGGTTGTAACAGAGGACGGCTATGAGCTGCTGACATGGTAGGAAGATAAAAAAGAAAAAAATAAGCTCTGACGGTAAAGTCAGAGCTTATTTTTCCTTGTAAGATTATTGAAGACTGTAAAAGCATTTATAGAATAATGAAATTATGACAATATAAGGAAATTATAGCGATGGGAATATTTGGCACTTTAGGAAAAATAGCTGGTTCAAAAGATGTTAAGAAGGCAATCGATGGTGAATTTGCGAAAAAGAAAAATCGTGAGCAGACAAGTGTATATTGCAACTACATAAAAAACAATATGGCTCGTATCAGTAGTTTGATTGAAGAATTGAATTTTGAAACCAAAACTTTAATTGCAAAGATAAACGCTTCAAAGAGCGTTAAACTGTCCCTTAAAGAAAAAGTCGAATTTAGAAAAGTAAAGAAAAAGGCAAGAAAAAATCTTGCTTATATCTACTTAGCAAGAGATTTCTTCAATAACTTGGCAAAGAATGCAAGTGGACTTATTTTGAAGAAAGAAGAGCTTATGCTGGTTGTAAAGTTTATGCCTTACTTTGATGGTGTTCCGGTACTTGATAGTGAGGACGACGAGGACTTTGTATTTGAGGATTATATGTGTCGTTATGAAGAAAAAATCAAAGAATATATAATTCCTGATATCAATGTTGCTATTGAAAGTTTTAGGTTTGCTACGGCAACAGAAGAGCCTATAGAACAAATTGCGTGTTCTAATTGTGGCATGATATTAAGTGCCAAGTCAAAGTTTTGCCCGGAATGCGGAAATAAAATTGAAATTAAAAAATCTTTGTTCTGCACAAAGTGTGGTGAACCGATAGTAGAGGGGGTAAAATTCTGTTCTAGTTGCGGGACAAAACTTATATAAATTAAGTTGTTCAAATGTAGCATTATAAAGGGTGATGATATGCACGAGCATATCATCACCCTTTGCAATGCGATAGTTAATCAGTATGTTTAACTTCGTTTTATAATTAAAATATTAAGAAGCTTATTTTAAAGGGCAAGTCCGGTCTGTCCAACTGCATTCTCCAGGCAGGATCTTGCAGTCTGAATTCTTCCTGCTGCTTCTGCGGAAACTTCTCCGGGCTTGGTCTTGGAAAGCGCCTTGGCCAGCTCGTTCATGGCTGATTTCAGCTGGGAACGGGACTGACGGTCGATGGATTTCTTCTGGGCACCATAGGCATTTTGTACCTTGGCAAGATACTGCTGGGCATCATTCCGCAGCTGGATCTTTTCCATTTCGGAAGAATCCTGGGATTCATAGGCAGCAGCCTCGGCCATGGCTCTTTGGATATCTTCTTCGGATAAGCCGGAGCGGGATTCAATCGTGATCTGCTGGGCCTTTCCGGTATCAAGATCCTTGGCAGAGACGGTAACAATGCCATTGGCATCGATATCAAAGGCAACCTCGATCTGAGGAATACCGGCCATGGCGCGTTTGATGCCTTTTAATTTGAAATTGCCAAGCAGTCTGTTGTCACGGGCAAACTGCCGTTCTCCCTGATAAACCTTTACGTCTACAGCAGATTGAAAATTGCCTGCTGTGGTGAAGACCTGGCTCTTCCGGGTGGGAATGGTGGTATTGCGCTCGATGATGGGAGCACAGATGCCGCCGACTGTCTCGATGGAAAGGGTCAGGGGAGTGACATCCATGAGAATGATATCATTCGCCCTGGAAGCAGAGGGCAGGGAGGAATCAAATTTGCTGGCCTGGATGCAGGCACCGAGTGCGACGCATTCATCCGGATTCAGATTGTGGGAAGGCTCCTTGCCGGTCAGGGAGCGAACCATATTCTGAACAGCGGGAATCCTTGTGGAGCCGCCGACCAGAATGACTTTGCCAAGCTGGGAAGCAGAGATGCCGGCATCCTGCAAAGCCTGGTTAACAGGTCCTGCAGTCCGGTCGATCAGATCCTTGGTGATTTCTTCAAATTTGGCTCTTGTGATCGTCAGATCCATGTGCCGGGGCTCTCCCTTTACGGTTACCAAAAAGGGAAGGTTGACATTGGCAGAGGCAGAGGAAGAAAGGGTGATCTTGGCTCTTTCTGCTTCCTCACGCAGACGGTGCATGGCAGTCGGATCATTGGCAATATTGACTCTTTGGGTTCTTTTGAATTCTTCTACAAGATACTGGACGATGCGTTCATCAAAATCGTCGCCGCCCAGATAATTATCTCCTGAGGTAGCCAGAACGGAAATCAGGCTGTCACCAATCTCAATAATGGAAACATCAAAGGTACCGCCACCCAGATCATAGACCAGGATCTTCTGGGGCTGGCCATTGTCCAGACCATAGGCAAAGGCAGCAGCGGTCGGTTCATTGATGATACGAAGGACATTCAGACCGGCGATTCGGCCGGCGTCCTTGGTAGCCTGTCTCTGAGCATCAGAAAAGTAGGCAGGAACGGTAATGACTGCATCACTTACCTTGTCTCCCAGATAGGCTTCTGCATCCTTTTTTAATTTTTGCAGGATCATGGCAGAAATTTCGGGAGGGGTATATTCTTTTCCGTTTAGGGGAATGTGGCTATTGTCGCCCATATGTCTTTTGATGGAAAAAACAGTATTTTTGACATTGGTCACAGACTGGCGCTTTGCCGGCTCACCGACAAGGCGTTCTCCGTTTTTGCTGTAAGCGACAACCGAGGGCGTCGTTCTGGAGCCCTCGCTGTTTACAATAACGGTTGGTTCATTTCCTTCAAAAACAGCAACGCAGCTGTTGGTCGTTCCTAAATCTATTCCGATAACTCTGCTCATTTGCATGAACCCTTTCAGTGTGTTATATACATAATATGCATAAAATCATATGCATGAAATTGTTAAATATAGCAATTATTATAGCAAAATAATCTAAAAGAAGTATATTTTAATTATTAAATGAAAATAAACTCAGGGAGGAAGCAGTATGGGATACAGCTATGAAATGCCGACAAGACTGATCAGCGGAAGAAACTGTGTCAGGGAAAAAGCAGGGGAAATGAAGGCCTTGGGAAAGAAGGCGATTATTGTAACGGGAAGGCATTCGGCAAGGAAAAACGGAGCCTTGGAGGATGTCCTTTTTGCATTAGGAGAAAACGGACAGGATTATGTTCTCTATGATCAGGCAGTTCCGAATCCGCCTGTTTCCTGTGCGAGAGAGGGAGCGAAGCTTGCAGCAGAAGAAGCGGCTGATTTCGTCATTGCCATTGGCGGAGGATCTCCCATGGATACGGGAAAGGCCATTGCCCTTATGGCAAAAAGTGAGCTGGAGGATGAGGCACTTTTTGCAAAAAGCTATGATGAGGGAGCCCTTCCTATTGTTTGTATCCCAACAACAGCCGGAACCGGATCAGAAGTGACAAGGGTTGCGGTTTTGACGTATCCGGCAAAGGAAACCAAGTGTTCCATCGGAGGAAGAGCTATGTTTCCGAGGCTTTCCTATCTGGACGGAAAGTATATGAAGGAACTGAGCCGGGAAGTGACATTGAATACAGCAATTGATGCGATCAGTCATGCAGTAGAGGGAATGCTGTCAAAGGCTGCTTCTCCGATGAGTGACAGACTGGGTGAAGAGAGTATTCAGATCCTGGCATCCTATCTGCCGAAGATAGACCGGATGGAAGAGAATGCTGATGAGCTGAGTTTAGAGGACAGAGATCAGCTTTTATATGCCGCTATGCTGGCCGGAATGGTAATTGCAAATACCGGAACCAATATCGTGCATGCCATGGGCTATGGCCTGACTTATTTTCAGGGAACGGATCATGGCAGGGCAAACGGCCTTTTGATGGCAGCTTATCTGAAAAAGGTCGAAGAGGAAGCGCCGGAAAAGGTGGGCCATATTCTGGAGTTTATGGGCTATGAGAATGTGGATGATCTGAAGGAAAAATGGGCAGCTTATCTGGGAGAGCGGGAAAGCCTGACGGAAGAAGAGCTGGAGAAATATACCACTGTTGTGCTCGAGACAAAGGCAGGAAGCCTGGCGAAATGTATCAGGAGTGTATCTGCGGAAGAAATCCGGCAGATTTATCGAAGCTCAGTTAGAATGAGGGAATAGGAGGAGTATGGAAGCAGCATTTATGCTATGGATACAGGAGGCAGTCCGGAATCCTTTTTTAAATCCTCTGATGGTTGCGATTACTATGCTGGGAAACGGAGGATGTATCTGGATTTTGATCAGTGTGGGACTCTTGTTTTCAAAAAAGACCAGAAAGTTGGGCTGGATCTGTGGAATCTCCCTTCTTATGATGCTTTTGGCAACAAATGGAATCATCAAACCCCTGGTTGCAAGGCAAAGACCCTATGAGGCCATTGAAGCCCTGCAGGCTCTGGTGCCGCCGCCACATGGGACTTCCTTCCCCTCGGGACATACAGCCTCTGCCTTTGCGGTTGCTGTTGTTCTTTTCCGCAATCTGAAAAAGAAGATTGGAGGATGTTTTTTGGCTTTGGCCATTTTAATCAGTCTTTCCAGAATCTATGTCGGCGTGCATTATCCGACCGATGTTCTGGGCGGTATTCTTTTGGGAATTATCTGTGCTTATCTGGCTCAGTATCTGTATGAATTCCTGGCAAAATTGCATCATCACCAAAACGAGAACGGATCTGCTGCGTCATAAGACGCAGCTTTTCTTTTTTTTCGGCCTCTTCTTTTCTCTTTTTTTCTTTTTCCTGATCTTCTTTTCTTCTTTGCAAAAGCTCATTCAGATCCATTTGGTGAACGCTTCGGTCATCCAGATGGGAGGCCGAAATACCGATCAGGCGGATGCCGCAGCCCTGATCAAAAAGTCCGCCGGGAGAGAGAAGAAGCTGCTCGGATAGAGTCTTCGCGGCAGAATAAATCTGTCTGCTGTCATTGACAGAGGCAGGAAGGCGCATTTGCCTGCTTCTTCGCTGAAAGGAATTGGTCTTTACCTGGATGCCGATGGTATAGGCATAGATCTGATCCTTTTGCAGGCGGGAGGAGAGCTTTTTGGAAAGCTGCCTGAGCAGGGGCAGCAGTTCCTTTTCATAGTTTTCCCTTACGATATCAAAGGAAGTGGTCAGCTCATTGGAATAGCTTTTTGCAGCATCCCGCTCGGCTTTTACCTGATCCGAACCGATTCCGTTTGCGCTTTTATAAATATAGCTGCCAGCCTTTTCTCCGAGCAGATCCTGCAGATAGTCTTCGGAGGCAGAGGCAGCATCGCCGATGCTATGAATACCGACAGAAGAGAGTCTTTTGGAGGAGGCTTCTCCGCAGCCATAGAGATCGCTGATGGGAAGAGGCCACATCTTATCTTTAATTTCGGACGGATAGAGGGTATGTATCCGATCCGGTTTTTCAAAATCACTGGCCATTTTGGCAAGCAGTTTATTTGTAGAAATTCCAATATTGACAGTAAAGCCGAGCTTCTCATGAACCTCGGCTTTTATTTTTTCTGCAAGCAAAATCGGATCAGAGTCCCTGCAGGCGCTCATATCCATAAAGGCTTCATCAATGGAGATCTGCTCCAATTTGTCTGTGTAGGAAGAAAGCAAACGGATGAAGGCGTGGGAATAGCTCCGGTAGGTTTGAAAGTCGGCCGGAACCAGAAGGAGGGAGGGGCATTTGCGAAGGGCAGATACGACAGGCTCTCCGGTTTGGATGCCGTATTTTTTGGCCGGAATGGATTTGGCGGTAATGATTCCGTGCCGGGTATTGACATCTCCGCCGACGGCTGAAGGAATCGTTCGAAGATCAAGGCTGCCCGGCTCCTCGGAAAGCCTTTTTAAGGCGCTCCAGGAGAGAAAAGCAGAATTGACATCTACATGAAAAATAAGCATGGCGGAGGATCCTTTCATTACACAGGGTTTTCATAAAAAACAGTGGAGAAAGCAGGAGGGCTTTCTTTGTTTGGAATTTTAGCAAAAGGAAGGAGGTCTTACAAGCTTTGAAATATGGGGCTTGACTTTTGAAAAAACTTGTCATAATATCTTAAAAAGAATTTAGCTAAAATAATTTAACTAAAAGATTGAAACAAAAAAACGAAGGTATAAGGCTCTCATTCAGAAGAAAGTGGGAGGAAAAGAAAGCCTAAAAAAGGAGAAAAGAAATGACATTCGAAAAAGTAAGAGAAATTATGGTAGATACACTGAGTCTGGAAAAGGATGAGATCAAGATCGAGTCTAACCTTTTTGATGATCTGGGGGCAGATTCCCTGGATGCGGTAGAACTGAATATGGCACTGGAAGAGGAATATGGCATTTCTATTCCGGATGAGGATCTGCTGAAGTTGAAAACCGTTCAGGACATTGTCAGCTATATTGACAGCCACAAATAAGGGAAAGGCAGAAGCATGGAAATGGAATGGGAGCAGCTGGAAGCGCTGCTTGACAGATTCGGCCAGACAGACATTTTAGAGCTGGAGCTGGAGACAGAGAAGCTGAAGATTCGTTTGAAAAAGAATCAGAAAGCCGGCGAAGGCAGCATTCTTCTGCCGGAAGGAGAAGAAGGGAAAGAGGCAAAGGTCCTGCCAAAAGCTGCGATGGAAGCAGTCGGAGAAGCTGCAGGAGAAGCAGAAAGCGCCGGAGAAAAAGAAGGGGACAGAGCAGTAAAGGCCCCTCTGGTCGGCACTTTTTATGCGGCAGCGGAACCCGGTGCAGATCCTTATGTAAGGGAAGGGCAGGAGGTAAAAAAGGGAGATGTAATTGGATTGATCGAAGCGATGAAGATCATGAATGAAATCCCTGCCCCCTGTGACGGAAGGGTGACAAAGATTCTTGCCGAAAATGGAAGCTTTGTTGCTTATGATGAGGTCCTTTTATACATAGAGGAATAGAAGGACAGAAGGAGCAGGCAGGAAGGATGCTGCAAAAGAAAAGGCAGCAGCTGATCCTGCTGCAGAAGGATAAGAGAGGAAAAAGGAGGAGGAAATGTTTAAAAGGATCCTGATTGCGAACAGAGGGGAAATCGCCCTTCGTCTGCTTCGCTGCTGCAGAACTTTGGATATAGAAGTGGTTCTTGTCTATTCCACGGCAGATAAGGAATCCCTGCCGGTCATGCTGGCAGATCAGGCGGTCTGCATCGGCCCTCCTTCATCAAAGGACAGCTATCTGAAGCAGGATCAGATCATAGAAGCGGCCTTAAGAACAGGATGCGAGGCAATTCATCCGGGCTATGGCTTCCTTTCGGAGAATCCGGAATTTGCTGAGGCCTGCGAGAAGAATGGGATAGAATTTATCGGCCCTTCGGCAGAAATGATCCGGATGCTGGGCAATAAAGAAGCTGCCAGAGAGCTGATGAAGAAAAATAAGGTGCCGATCGTGCCGGGGTCGGAAGGAATGGTAGAAGATGCCGAGCAGGCAGAGGCTGAGGCAGATAGAATCGGCTATCCGGTTTTGATCAAGGCGGCAGCAGGGGGCGGCGGCAGAGGCATGCGGGCCGCTTATTCCAAAGCCGAGGTAAAAGCAGCCTTTGCAGAAGCCAGGGCAGAAGCAATCGCCGGATTTGCCGACGGCCGCATGTATATGGAAAAGCTGATCGAGAATCCCCATCATATTGAATTTCAGATTCTGGGAGACAAGCAGGGACATATCATTCATCTGGGAGAGAGAGACTGCTCCATGCAGAGAAGAAAGCAGAAGCTTCTGGAGGAAAGTCCCTCCAAGGCCCTGTCTCCAAAGCTGCGCAAAAAAATGGCTGCAGCGGCGGTAAGAGCCGCAAGGGCGGCCGGCTATTACAGTGCAGGAACAGTGGAATTTATTCTGGATCATTCAGGGAATTTTTATTTCATTGAGATGAATACCCGGATTCAGGTGGAACATCCTGTGACAGAAGCGGTGACCGGAATCGATCTGGTCAGGGAGCAGATCAGGATTGCGGCAGGTTTGAATCTTTCGGTCAAACAGGAGGAGGTCTGCTTTAGCGGACATGCCATTGAATTTCGGATCAATGCGGAGAAGCCGGCCGAGAATTTTGCGCCTTCTCCGGGAAAGGTGAATTTTCTCCATCTTCCGGCCGGAATGGGGGTCCGGGTGGAAACGGCCTTGTATCCCAATTGTGAGGTTTCTCCCTTTTATGATTCCATGGTTGCCAAGATCATTGTGCATGCCAAGGGAAGGCTGGAAGCAATCCGAAGAATGCGGACGGCCCTAGAGGAAATGATGGCGGAGGGAATTTCTACCAATGTCGAGTTTCTTTTTCTTTTGAGCTATCATCCGGATTTTATAAAGGGACAGTATGATACCTCTTTTTTGGAGAAAAATACACAGGCTATTCTGGAATGGGATAAGGAGAGCAGGAAGGCAGCAGGATTAGAGGACTAGGCAAGGCTGATGAAAAGCAGATTCCTTGCCATAGCTTCTAAGGAAATGCCGGGAAAGAAGAGCTTTTTAGGAGAAAGATCATGCAGAAAGAATTTCAGAAAAGAAAGGAAAGCTTCTTTTCTTTTAAGGAGCAGAGGAGACGGCTGCAGCAGAAGAAAAAGAAGGGATTGGTTTCCTGCAGAAAATGCGGCAGGAGCTTTTCGAAGGAAGAGTGGAGAAGAGAAGCCTATGTCTGCAGGGACTGTGGCTACCATATGCCTCTTTCCGGAAGAGCAAGACTGGCTCTTTTGTTGGATCAGGGAAGCTTTTCGGAACTCTATCCAGATCTTTGCTCAGAAGATCCCCTGAATTTCCCGGATTATGCGGAAAAGAGAAGGGAAGCGGAAAAGAAGAGCGGGCTAAAAGATGCCCTATACGGAGGATATGGCAGGATTGATGGAATGCGGGCCCTCGTCGCTGTTCTGGATTCCTCTTATATGATGGGAAGTATGGGAACGGCAGTGGGAGAAAAGCTGGCTCTTTTTGCGGAAAGGGCAAAGGAGGAAAGGCTTCCTTTGATCGTTTTTTCGGCAAGCGGGGGTGCCAGGATGCAGGAGGGACTTTTTTCTTTGATGCAGATGGCAAAAACGGCAGCGGCCATTGGAAGCTTCCGGGAGGAAGGCGGCCTCTTTATTTCCGTTCTGACTCATCCGACAACAGGCGGAGTCAGTGCCAGCTTTGCCAGCCTGGGCGATATTATTCTGGCGGAAAAGGGGGCTTTGATCGGCTTTGCCGGTCCCCGTGTGATTCGACAGACGATCGGGCAGGAGCTTCCGGAGGGCTTTCAGAGAGCAGAATTTCAGGAGCAGCATGGTTTTGTGGACAGGGTTCTGAATCGAAACGAGATAAAAGGCGTAATCAGTAATATTCTTCGGATACACGGACAAGGACAAAAACAGTGAGAGAGACAGAAAAGAAGGACGGAAGAGCATATAGGAAGGTGCTCCTGGCAAGGGACAAGAACCGTCCCAATATTGTGGATTATACAGAGGCTCTTTTTGATGACTTTCTGGAATTAAGAGGAGACCGACTGGGCAGGGAGGATCCGTCAGTCTATGGAGGAATTGCCTTTTTTGAGGGCAGACCCGTAACCGTGATCGGCCATAGAAAGGGAAGAAGCCTGCAGGAAAACCTGTCCTGTAATTTCGGAATGCCGAATCCAGAAGGCTACAGAAAGGCGCTTCGTCTGATGAAGCAGGCAGAAAAATTCGGCAGACCCGTGATCAGCTTTATCGATACCCCGGGGGCTTATCCGGGTCTTGAGGCTGAGGAACACGGCCAGAGCATTGCGATCGCGGAAAATCTGCAGGAAATGAGCAGATTGAAGGTGCCGATCCTTGTGATCGTAACAGGAGAGGGCAATAGCGGAGGTGCCCTTGCAATCGGCCTGGGCGACCGGCTCTATATGTTGGAAAATGCAGTTTATTCGATCCTGTCTCCGGAGGGCTTCGCAAGTATCCTCTGGAAGGATGCCACAAGAAAAAAGGAAGCCTGCGAACTGATGCATCTTACAGCAGAAGAAATCTATGAGGATGGTTTTGCCGATGGTGTGATCGAGGAAGGCCGGGGAGGCGTTCAGAAAAACCGGGAAGCTGTCTATGAGAGACTAAGACTGCTCATCAGAAAAAATCTGGCAGAGCTTACAGAGCTTCCGGAAGAGGAACTCCTGAAAGCGCGTTATGAAAAATATCGAAAAATCGGACAGAAGAAGGAAGGCTAGAAATGGATGGAATCAGACTTCTTGCAACCGGACATGCAATGCCGGAGCAGATGGTTACAAATGAGGATCTTGCCGGACAAATGGAGACGAGCGATGCCTGGATCCGATCAAGAACGGGAATTCAAAGAAGGTATTTCAGCAAGGAAGAAAGAAATGCAGATCTTGCCTGCCGGGCGGCCAAAGGGGCTTTGGATTCGCTGGAGCTTTCTCCGGATAAGGTAGACCTTTTGATCGTGGCAACGATCACAGGAGATTATGCCACTCCCTCTCTAGCCTGCATCCTGCAGAAGGAACTGGGGCTTCGGAAGGATATACCGGCTTTTGATGTGAATGCGGCCTGCTCCGGTTTCCTGTATGGTCTCCATCTTGCCTACCATATGCTGGAGGGAAAAGAGGGCGGAATCGCCCTGGTGATCGGGTCCGAGCAGCTGTCCAGAATTTTGGACTTGGAGGACCGGTCAACGGCAGTGCTCTTCGGAGATGGTGCAGGGGCCGCCCTGGTCGAGAGGAGCAAGGATTCCTTTGGTTTTTATGGAAAGCTGGGAGCAGAGGGCAATATCGAGGCCCTTCATGTTGAAGGATTGGGAAAAAAAGATCCTTACATCCGAATGGACGGCAAGGCGGTATTTCGTTTTGCGGTAAAGACCATTGAAGAACAGATCATGTCCCTTCTTGATGAGACAGGGCTGCGATTGGAGGAGATAGACTATATTGTCTGCCACCAGGCAAACAAAAGAATTCTCGAGCATGTCAGAAAGCGGCTGCAGCTTCCGGAGGAAAAACTTCCGCAGAATATAGAAAACTGCGGAAATACCTCAGGAGCCAGCATTCCCATTCTTTTGGATGAGATGAAAAGGGATGGAAGACTGAACGGACAGAAAAAGCTCTTTTGTATTGGCTTTGGCGGTGGCCTGACCTATGGCAGCATCTATATGGAAGGATAAGCAGAAAGGAAGACGCAATGAAACTGAATGAAATGCTGAAGATCAAATATCCCTTTATTCAGGGAGGAATGGCAAATATTGCGACAGGAAGCTTTGCGGCGGCGGTTTCTAATCAGGGAGCCTTAGGAACGATTGCGGCAGGCGGATTGGATACCGAAGGACTGGAAAGGGAGATTGAAATCTGCTCTTCTCTTACAGATCAGCCCTTTGCTGTGAATCTGATGCTGATGAATCCTCATGCAGATGAGATGGCGCAGATGATTGCGGAAAAGGGAGTCAAAATCGTGACAACGGGAGCCGGTATGCCGGGAAAATACATGGAGCTTTGGAAGGAACATGGCATGAAGGTCTTTCCGGTCACCTCTAGTCTGGCAATGGCTTTGCGTATGGAAAGGCAAGGGGCAGATGCCATTATTGCGGAAGGAACGGAAAGCGGTGGTCATGTGGGTGAGATGACGACGATGGCGCTGGTGCCGCAGATGTGTGACGGGCTGAAGATTCCGGTGATTGCGGCAGGCGGAATTGCAGATGGCAGGCAGCTTGCAGCAGCCTATGCCCTGGGTGCTTGCGGCGTTCAGATGGGAACCTGTCTTCTGGTGGCAGAGGAGTGCCCGATTCATGAAAGTTACAAGCAGGCCATTTTGGATGCAAAGGATAACGGAACCGTGGTAACCGGCAGGATCGGCGGAACCCCGGTAAGGATCCTGAAAAATAAAATGGCAAGGGAATATGTAAAAAGAGAGAAGGAAGGCGCAGATAAGATGGAACTGGAGCGCTTTACCTTAGGTTCCCTTCGCAGGGCTGTATTCGAGGGAGATACGAAGACTGGATCTCTTATGGCGGGACAGGTCAGCGGTCAGCTCCACGAAAAGAAAACTTTGGCAGAAATTTTTGCAGACCTGGAGCAGGGGGCAAAAAAGGTAATCGCAGCCTTATAGGAGAAAGGAAATCAGGATGAAGCTTGCATTTTTATTTGCCGGACAGGGCAGTCAAAAAGTTGGCATGGGAAAAGATCTTTATGAGAAAAGAAAGACCTTTGCAGACAGCTTTGATCGGGCGGATGCGATTTTCTATGAGCTGGTAAAGGAAGATGATCACTATCCCTGCAAATCCTTAAAGGAGCTTTGCTTTGAAGGGCCCCAGGAGCTTTTGAATCAAACCTCTTATACCCAGCCGGCTTTGGCAGCCTTTGCGGCAGGCCTTTTGTCTTTGCTTGCGGAGGAAGGTCTTGTGCCGGATCTTGCAGCGGGACTTAGTTTGGGAGAGTATTCAGCTCTCTATGCGGCAGGGGTATTTGATCTGGAAAGCCTGATCCGCCTTCTGACTTTTCGGGGAAGGGCCATGGAAGAGGCCTCAGAGGGAATCAGCTGTTCCATGAGTGCAGTCCTGGGGCTGGATCCGGAGAAGGTAGAGGCAGCGGTTGAAAGAGGAAGCAAGGAAGGCCTTGTTGAGATCTCCAATTATAATGCGACGGGACAGATCGTGATCGCCGGTGAGGAAAAGGGTGTGTCGGCAGCAGAAGCCTGCGCAAAGGAACTGGGGGCAAAAAGATGTATGCGTCTTTCGGTCAGCGGTCCCTTTCATACCTCTTTGATGAAGCCGGCAGGAGATGCTTTGGAAAGAAAATTTTCAGAAATTTCCTTCCATCAGCCGGCATTTCCGATTGTTTTTAATGTAAGTGCCCGCCCTCAGCAGGAGGGAGAAAGCATGCAGAGCCTTTTGGTAAGGCAGGTGCAGAGCAGTGTCAGGATGGAAGAGAGCATTCAGTATCTGGCAGAGCAGGGAATCGACCATATCCTGGAAATCGGACCGGGAAGGACCTTGAGCGGTTTTGTCAAAAGAAGCGTCAAGGGCATCCGGACTTACGCAATAGAGGATGAGGAAAGTCTGAGGAAGGCTTTGGAAGGATTAAAAGAAGGCGAAAGAGGATAAGAAAATGAGTATGCAGAAGCAAACAGCTCTGATTACGGGTGCAAGTCATGGGATTGGAAGGGCGATCGCCCTTCGCCTGGCAAAGGAAGGCATCAATCTCGTGGTCAACTATACAAGCTCGGAAAAGGAAGCGGCAGAAGTTGCGAAGGAAGCAGAGGCGCTTGGTGTCCAGGCCTTATTGGTAAAGGCTGATGTAGCAAAGGAAGAGGAAGTTGCCGAACTTTTTGAAAAAGCCCTGACCTTAAGCGGACGAATCGATATTCTGGTCAATAATGCAGGAATTACAAGAGACAATCTTCTTCTTCGTATGAGTGAAGCAGACTTCGACCGGGTCATTGAGATCAATCTGAAGGGGAGCTTCCTCTGCATGAAGAAGGCAGCCCGTATCATGCTGAAGCAGCGCTATGGCAGGATCATTAATATCAGCTCTGTGGTCGGTCTTCGGGGAAATGCAGGCCAGGTCAATTATGCGGCATCAAAGGCCGGAGTGATCGGCATGACCAAAAGTCTGGCCAAGGAACTGGCATCCAGAAATATCACGGTAAACGCACTGGCTCCCGGAATGATCGAAACCAAAATGTCGGAGCAGATGAGCGATGCTGCGAAAAAAGCCATGCTGGATATGATTCCGGTCGGAAGAGTTGGCAGGCCGGAGGAAGTCGCCCATGCAGCTGCTTTTCTGGCATCGGAAGAGGCAGCCTATATAACAGGACAGGTATTGTGTGTAGATGGAGGAATGGCAGTCTGATGAAAAGAAGAGTTGTAATCACCGGTCTGGGAACGGTGAATCCAATCGGCAATAATACAGAAGAAACCTGGCAGTCCGTAAAGGAAGGAAAATGCGGTATCGCAAGAATCACTGCTTACGATACAGAGAATCGCAAGGTGAAGCTGGCAGCCGAGGTGAAAAATCCGGATTTTGAATCCGTAATCAGCAAAAAAGATCTTCGAAAGATGGACCGTTACAGCAGGCTGGCGATGATGGCGGCAGATGAAGCAATCAAAGACAGCGGGCTTGAGGAGGAAAAGGAAGAACGGAGCAGATGGGGCGTGATCCTTGCAAGCGGAATCGGCGGTATTTCTACGATCGAGGCTGAGGATCATAAGGGAGAAGAAAAGGGATATGATAGAGTTTCCCCCTTTTTTATTCCTATGGCAATTTCTAATATGGCAGCAGGACAGATTGCCATCCGTTATCATCTGCAGGGACTTTGCAGCTGTTCGGTAACGGCTTGTGCCAGTGCAGCTAATGCGATTGGAGATGCCTTCCGCAATATCCGGGATGGCTATGAAGATCTGATGCTCTGCGGTGGAAGCGAGGCAGCAATTACGCCTCTTTCCATGGGAGGTTTTACTTCAATGAAGGCCCTTTGTGAGAGCGAGGATCCCCTGCGGGCATCGATTCCCTTCGATAAGGAAAGAAGCGGTTTTGTTATGGGAGAGGGAGCGGCCCTTCTGGTTTTGGAGGAGCTGGAGCATGCAAAGAAAAGAGGAGCGAGGATCTACGCGGAGCTTGCAGGTTATGGCGCAAGCTGTGATGCTTATCATATTACGGCGCCTCTTGCCGACGGATCCGGTGCGGCAGCCTGCATGAAAAGAGCCTTGGCAGATGCTGCTATTGGAGCAGATAAGATCGACTATATCAATGCACACGGAACTTCGACTCCCATGAATGATCGGGCAGAGACGGCAGCAGTAAAAAAAGCCTTTGGCGCCCATGCCTATCAGTTGAAGATGAGCTCAACCAAGTCGATGACGGGACATCTTCTGGGAGCAAGTGCGGCTCTGGAGGCGGTGATCACCAGCCTGGCGGTCAAAAATGCCTATTATCCGCCAACGATCGGCTATCAGCTTCCGGATGAGGAATGTGATCTGGATCTTGTTGCAAATAAGGGAAGAGAGGGAAGCATTCGCTATGCAATGTCAAACTCACTGGGCTTTGGCGGACACAATGCTTCTTTGATCTTTAAACGCTATGAGGAGTAAGAAAATGCAGTTGAATTCAAATGAAATTGAAGAAATTCTTCCACACAGATATCCCTTCCTGCTTGTGGATAAGATCATAGACGGAGAAGAGGGAAAGTGGATAAAAGGTATTAAGTGCGTGACGGCAAATGAAATGCAGTTCCTGGGACATTTTCCGGGACAGCATATCATGCCGGGGGTACTGATCATCGAAGCACTTGCCCAGGCGGGTGCGGTTGCACTTTTGATGGAAGAAGAAAATAAGGGAAAGCTGGCCCTTTTCGGCGGAATAAAAAATGCCAGATTTAAAAGGCAGGTAAGACCGGGGGATGTCCTGGAGCTTTACTGCGAGCTGACGGAAAGAAGGGGAGCAGTCGGATTTGCCAAAGCCGAGGCCAGGGTGGACGGACAGCTGGCGGTAAGAGCAGAACTCACTTTTGCTTTGACGTAGAGGAGTCTCATAAGCTATACTGATTATTACATATTTAGCTAAAAATATTGAAACAATCAGAAGGTGAGGGGCTGCAGGTGAGACTGGAAGAATCTTTTAATCTTGTCTATTCAAAATTCAAATTATACTTTTATCGGGAAGTAATGGGAAAATTTAAGAACAGAGAAGCAACCCTTACGACAGTGGAAACCTTCTGCATGGAACTGATCTATGCCATGGGCAACCCGACGATCAATGAATTCGCATCCTTTGCGAATATTTCATCGCCGAATGCGGCCTATAAGATCAATAAGCTGATTCAGAAGGGCTATTTGGTCAAGCAGCAGTCAAAGAATGACCGGAGAGAATATCATCTTCAGGTAACACAGAAGTATCTGGATTACTACAATATCAGTGTGGAGTATGTCAACCGGGTGGTTGGACGATTGCAGGAACGTCTGGATGAGACAGAGCAGAAGACTCTGCAGAAGATACTGGATATGATGGCGAATGAACTGATGCCGGAGATGGCTCTTTCCCAGGAAAAAGCAGAGGAGAAAGCCCAGGATAGAGAAGCTGCAAAGGATTGAAGGGAATGTTGATGAAATCAGGATTTCCCAGAAAATTAAAAAAATTCAGAAAATAGAAAAACAATTTGCGGTTTTATCTGATTATGTTTATAATAGACCTATAATTTATAAACGAAAGGGGTGCTGTATATGCGTATAACGATTACAGGAAAGAACCTGGAGGTCACGGAAGGTCTGAGGGAAGCAGTAGAGGAACGCCTCTCAAAGCTAGATCGTTATTTTACCGCTGATACACCGGCAGATGTTACATTAAGTGTTGAAAAGGATCGAAAGAAGATCGAGGTTACAATTCCGATCAAAGGAAATATCATTCGTTCCGAACAGGTAAGCAGTGATATGTATGTATCCATTGACCTGGTAGAAGAAGTGATCGAGCGTCAGCTTAAAAAATATAAGAATAAGATCATTGACAAGAAGCATGCAACCGGAAGTTTCAAGCAGGAATTCATCGATAAGGAATTTGAGGATGAGGAAGTAGATATCATCCGCACCAAGCATTTTGAAGTAAAACCGATGTATCCGGAGGATGCCTGCATTCAGATGGAACTGCTCGGACACAGCTTCTTTGTATTTATGAATGCAGATACGGATCTGGTCAGTGTTGTCTATAAGAGAAAGGACGGCACATACGGAATGATCGAGCCGGATATGTAAAGAAAAATGTCTGATCTATGCCTGATCTCTTGTCCTGGGAATAGGACTTAATGTATCAGTGCTGGCAAGGAATTTGTAAACAAGTAAATAATCTAAAATCAAAGGGAGTGTATGATGATGAATCATATGCTCCTTTTCTATAGGAAAACTTGCCTAATAGGCCGGTGAAAGCTTTACAAGAAGGGCTTTTTTGCTATAATGTATAAGACTATGCAGAAAAGTAAAGTTTAAGAAAAACATTTTTAACCGCAGGGCAGTTAGCAAGAGAAAGGACTGAAGAAGAATGAGTGGTTCTTTGGAGATCAGATGGCACGGAAGAGGCGGACAGGGTGCAAAGACAGCAGCCCTCCTTCTGGCGGATGTGGCATTTGAAACAGGAAAGCATGTTCAGGGATTTCCGGAGTATGGTCCGGAGCGAATGGGTGCACCGATTACAGCCTATAACAGAATCAGTGATGATGTAATTCGCCTTCATACCAATATTTATGAGCCGGATTATGTTGTGGTAGTAGATGAGACTCTTTTGGAGTCCGTAGATGTAACCGCGGGTCTCAGCAAGGATGGCGCGATTCTGGTCAATACAGCCAGAAGTGCAGAGGAGATCAAGCCGCATCTGAATGGCTATGAGGGAAGGGTTTATACCGTAGATGCAAGAAAGATTTCAATCGATGCATTGGGCAAATATTTCCCGAATTCGCCGATGCTTGGAGCAATTGTAAGAGTCTGCGATATCATGGAGAAGGATCGTTTCTTTTCTGAGATGCAGAAGCTTTTCCAGCATAAATTTGCAAAGAAACCGGAAATGATCGAGGGTAATATGAAGGCTCTCGAGACAGCATATGCGGAGGTGGCAAATGGCTGAGTTCAGAAGCAGTAAAGAAATTAATGAGCAGAGCAAGTGGTATGAGCTGACAGAGGGACTCGAGATTTACGAGCCCTGTACTTCAGTGGATACGATCACAGGAGAATGGAGAACCCAGACACCGAAGTTCATCGAAAAGGACTGCAAGCAGTGTCTTCTTTGTATTCCGGTCTGTCCGGACAGTGCGATCCCGGTAGAGAATCAAAAGCGTCTGGATTTTGATTTTGACCATTGCAAGGGATGCGGCATCTGTGTGAAGGTTTGTCCGTTTCATGCAATCACAATGGAAGGGGTGGAATAATGTCCAGAAAAGATCGTTTATCAGGTAATGAAGCGGTAGCAATCGCGATGAGACAGATCAATCCGGATGTTATGCCGGCTTTCCCGATCACGCCTTCTACCGAAATTCCGCAGTATTTTTCAAACTTTGTTGCCAATGGAAAGGTAGATACGGAATTTATTCCGGTAGAGAGTGAGCATTCTGCTATGTCAGCAGCAATCGGAGCTGAGGCAGCAGGTGCCCGCACCCTGACAGCAACCTCTTCCTGTGGTATGGCTTATATGTGGGAGGAGCTTCACGTAGCAGCTTCTGACAGACTGCCGATCGCCATGTGTCTGGTCAATCGTGCTCTTTCCGGACCGATCAACATCAATGCAGATCATTCCGATGGTATGGGCGCAAGAGATACAGGATGGATCCAGATTTATTCTGAGAACAATCAGGAGGCTTATGACAACTTCGTTATGGCTTATCCGATTGCAGAGCATCCGGATGTACATCTTCCGATCATGATCTGCCAGGATGGTTTTATCACCAGTCATGCAGTAGAAAATATCGTGATCGAAGAGGATGAGGATGTCAAAAAATTCGTAGGCGACTATGAGCCGGAGCATTATCTGCTCAAGAAGGACGAGCCGCTTGCGGTTGGTCCCTATTCGGTAACCAATTATTATATGGAAGCCCGCCGTGCCCAGGCAGAGGCAATGGCACATGTGCCGGAGGTGGCGCAGAAGGTTGCGGCTGATTTCGAAAAGATTTTTGGCAGACATTATGATCTGATCGAGTCCTATCGCATGGAGGATGCAGAATATGCCGTGGTAATCATGGGATCTGCAGCAGGAACCATGAAGGAATATGCAGACAGACTGCGTGAAAAGGGCGAGAAGATCGGCGTGATCAAGGTGAGAATGTTCCGCCCCTTCCCGGCAAAGGAAATTGCAGAGGCATTGAAGAATGTAAAGGCAGTTGCAATTCTGGACAGAGCCGAGAGCTTTAATAATGTCGGCGGTCCTTTGAGCGGAGAAGTAACAAGAGCCCTCTTCTATGGAAAGATTCCCTGTGAGGCAATGGCTTATATGTATGGCCTGGGAGGAAGAGATTTCCTTTATGAGCATGCAGAGAAGGTTCTGGATGACCTCAAGACCATACTGAAAGAGGGAAGACCGGATGAGTTTTATCGTTATCTGGGTGTAAGAGAGTAAGGGAGGCAGATCATGAAATATAATTTTAAAGAAATTGCCAGCAGACCGGATCGTCTTGCACCGGGGCACAGACTTTGTGCAGGATGTGGAGCAGGTATTGCCGTAAGAAATGTTCTGCGCAGCCTGCATGAGGGAGATAAGGCAGTTGTCGGCAATGCAACAGGCTGTCTGGAAGTATCTTCTTATATGTATCCTTACACGGCATATCAGGACAGCTATATTCACAATGCATTTGAAAATGCCGGTGCAACCATGTCCGGTGTAGAAACAGCCTATCGTGTTCTGAAGAAAAAGGGCAAGATCGACGAGACCTATAAGTTTATTACCTTCGGTGGTGATGGCGGTACCTATGATATCGGCTTCCAGTCCCTTTCCGGAGCAGCAGAAAGAGGACATGATTTTACCTATGTCTGTTATGACAACGGCGCTTATATGAATACCGGTATTCAGCGTTCTTCCGCAACACCTATGTATGCGGATACAACCACAACGCCGACAGGAAGTCAGTCAGACGGAAAGCCACAGCCGAGAAAGGATCTGACCCAGATCATGGTTGCCCACAATATTCCTTATGTGGCACAGACAACCTTTATCGGCAATTTTAAGGATCTTTATCTGAAATCCGAGAAGGCAATCTATACGGAAGGACCGGCTTTCCTGAATATCATGGCACCCTGTCCGAGAGGCTGGAGATATAATACAGAGGATCTGATGGAAATCTGCCGACTGGGAGTAGAGACCTGCTATTGGCCGCTTTTTGAAGTCATTGACGGAAAATGGATCCTGAATTATGAGCCGAAGAAGAAGCTTCCGATCGAGGACTTCCTTCGTCCGCAGGGAAGATTCAAGCATCTGTTTAAGAAGGGAAATGAACATCTGCTTGCCTCCTTCCAGGATGAAGTGGACAAACGCTGGAATGAGCTTCTGGAGAAATGCAACAAAAATTAAGAGGATAGAAAAATGGATATCGTAGTGCTGGCCGGTGGTACAAGTACAGAACGTGATGTTTCCTTAAAATCAGGAAGCATGATTGCAAAGGCATTAAAGAAAAAAGGTCACAGGGTTATTCTTTTGGATATTTATTTGGGAATGCCGGGAATTCTGACAGAGAAGATCTTTGATCGTGCAGAAGAGTTCGGAGAAGTCGAAAGAGGAATCGGAACAGATGCTCCTTCTCTGGAAGAAATCAAGGCTCTTCGCGAGGATCCGGAAGTCTTCTTCGGTCCTAATGTGATCGAGATCTGCAAGCAGGCCGATATTGCCTTTATGGGACTTCATGGTGCAAACGGAGAAGACGGAAAGGTACAGGCCGCACTGGATCTCTACGGCATAAAGTATACCGGAACAGGCTATTTGGGCAGCGCCCTGGCGATGGACAAGGGAATGACCAGACAGCTTGCTGTTTCGGCGGGTATTCCGATGGCGGATGGATATTGCCTTCATAAAAAGGATGAAAGACAGCTTCCTTCCTTTGGTTTTCCCTGTGTGGTAAAGCCCTGCTGCGGAGGATCCAGCGTAGGTGTTTCCATTGCAAATGATGAAGCTGAATATCAAAAAGCTTTGGAGGAAGCCTTCTTCTATGAGGATCGGGTTGTCGTAGAGGCCTTTATTAAAGGAAGAGAATTTTCTGTTGGTGTAGTTGACGGGGAAGCTTACCCGATCATTGAAATCGCACCAAAGGAAGGCTTTTACGATTATAAGAATAAGTATCAGGCAGGAAGTACCGTTGAGACCTGTCCGGCAGAGCTGCCGGATGAAATACGGAATAAAATGCAGAAGGCAGCAGTTCTTTTTACTCAAGTACTGCAGCTGGATACCTATTCCAGAATGGATTTCATGCTGGATGCAGAAGGAGAAATCTATTGCCTGGAGGGAAATACCCTTCCCGGTATGACACCGACCAGCCTGCTTCCCCAGGAGGCGGCCGCACTTGGAATTTCTTATGAGGATCTGTGCGAGAAACTGATTCAGGTTTCCTTGAAAAAATACGAGAGATAAAATGAATATGACATTGGAAAATGTAGCAAAGGCCTGCTCCGGCAGGCTTTTTGTGACCGAAGAAAAGAAAAATATGCCCGTTTTGGGCGGCGTAGTAGACAACAGACAGGTAGAAGAGGGAAATCTCTTCTTTGCGATCCGGGGAGAAAAAACGGATGGACATAAGTATGCCCAGGCTGCCTTTGATGCAGGAGCAAGCGCCGTTGTCTTAGAATATCTGCCGGAGGGCTATCAGGGCAATTATATTCTGGTAGAGTCCAGTGAACAGGCATTGAAGGATATTGCAGGATACTACAGAAGTACCTTGCAGATTCCGATTATCGGAATTGCCGGCTCAGTCGGCAAGACCAGTACCAAGGAAATGGTTGCTTCTGTTCTGGCACAGAAATACAAGGTCTTGAAAACAGCAGGCAATTTTAACAATGAGATCGGTATGCCCCTGACCCTCCTTCGCATCAGACAGGAGCATGAAGCAGCGGTTATTGAAATGGGGATCAACCATTTTGGAGAGATGGAGCGCTTAACCAAAGTAGCCCTGCCGGATCTTTTTGTGATGACCAATATCGGAGCCTGCCATTTGGAAAATCTGGGAGATCTGGACGGAGTCTTAAAAGCAAAGACAGAAGGCTTTCCTTTTATGAAAGAAAATACGCCTCTGGTCATCAATGCAGATGATGAAAAGCTCTATCAGCTTCGAACAGAAAAATATATGAGCCCCATCCTTTACGGAATTGATCACAAGGATGGACTTGCCTATGCAGACGAGATCCAAAGCCATGGGGAAGAGGGCACAGAGGCCCTCCTTCATCTTGATGGGGAAAGCAGAAAAATCCGCATCAATGTGCCGGGGCTTCACATGGTCAGAAATGCTCTGGCAGCAGCCTGTGTCGGAAGAAAGCTGGGCCTTACTATCGATGAAATTGCAGGAGGAATCGAAGCCATGCGTACGATTGCCGGCAGAAGTAATTTCCTGCATGAAAAGGGCAGAACCGTCATTGACGACTGCTATAATGCAAATCCGGCATCTATGAGAGCTTCCTTAGAAGTTCTTTCTCACTGCAAGGGAAGAAGAATAGCAGTTCTTGGTGATATGGGAGAGCTTGGTAAGGAAGAAAGAAAACTGCATAAGGAAGTTGGAAGCTTTGCAGCAGAGTTGGGTCTGGATGCGGTTTATCTTTGCGGAGAACTTTGTCAGGAAATGAAAGAGCCGCTTATTGCTTCCGGAACAGCGGTATTTTCTTACAAAGAAAAAGAAGCGCTGATGCAAGCGCTTCTTCAGGATGTAAAAGAAAAGGATACCATATTGGTCAAGGCATCTCATTTTATGGGCTTTGATGAAGTGGTATCTGCCCTGACGGGAAAAGACTGAAAAACGCTTCGCAAGGATGTGTGATGCAGCCTGCAATATAGATGTTCTAAGCGACCGCCGCTGAACAGGGAATACGTCAAGGTACATTCCTTGTTCAGCGTTTCTTTAAAAATAAAGCTCAGTGTTTTTCTCAACCATGTCTGAGATGATTTGCTGCAGCTGGGCACCCAGTTTTTTCTTTTCCTCGCGGGACAACTCACCGACCGGAATCGGCTTTCCGTATTCCAATACAACTTTGACAGAACGGATCTTCGGGAAGTGAGATTCCAGAATCTGTTCGCTGTTTACAATGGCCATCGGAATAATGGGGCAGCCGGTCTTTTCGGCGATTTTCATGCTTCCCTCCTTGAAGGGGAGAAGTCCCTGCTCCGGATTTCGGTTGCGGGTTCCTTCTGGATAGATTGTCATGGAAATACCGCTTTTGACCTGATCAATGGCTTTTAAGATAACCTTTAAGGCCTCTCTGGTATTGGAACGATCCAGACTCAGGCAGTAGAGACGTTTCATCCAGAGACCCAGGAGGGGAACCTTTTCGATGGAATCCTTGGCAATATAGCCGGTAGGGCGGGGGCATCTCGCATAGGAGAGTACAATATCGAAAAAGCTTCGGTGATTGCCGACATAAAGAACAGGACAATCCTTCGGAACATTTTCTTCACCGATCACGATGAGTTTGACACCGCTGAGAAAGGCAACGACGCGAAGTGCCCACTGAACGATGCGGAGATTGCTGTAATCATAGGCTCTCTTGTTAAATTTGGAAAGAATCCATTCAAAAAGAAAGATGGGAATAGAACAGATCAGAAAGAGAACGACAAAGAGCAGAGTGATAATAGTACGTAGCATAAGTTTTTCCTTTTGTGCGTAAATAGGTAATAAGACAGAAAACATTATATATAGAAAAGAAGAGAAAAACAAGCATTCTGCAAGCCTGGAAGGCGTAACAAAAACGTAACATTTTTGAAATAAATGTGAAAAAATGAAGAAAAAGCTGGAAAAGAAAAGGGCTTTATGTTATCCTATAGGCAATTACTATGATGATAATGAAGGTTTCTATATAGATTTTTAGACAAGAATGATACAGGAGGTAGTAAGAATGAAGAAGCCAATCGTGGCGTCTCTGCTGGCTGCACTGATGATGACATCAAGTGTTACCACAGTTTTCGCGACATCAACAAGCGATAAACTTAATGCAGCCCAGGGTGCAGCCAGCAAGGCGAAAAGCAATCTTTCATCTGCAAAGAGCGAACTCAGCGATGTAGAGACAGAACTTGCCAATCTTCTGATTTCGATTGATCAGTTAGTCCTTGATATGGAATCAAAGGAAGAAGAAATTGCAACAGCACAGAATGATCTGACGACCGCAGAAAACAATCTGGATGAGCAGAAGGAAGTTATGACCAGCCGTATGCAGAATATGTACGAGAACAACGGTCAGACAATGTTAGCTTCCCTGCTTGAGGCAGACAGCCTGGCAGATTTCCTGAATAAGGTAGAGTACATGTCAGCTGTTTACAGCTATGATCAGGAATGTGTTGACAATTATAATGCAGCAGTAACTGAGGTTGAGACCCGTAAGAGTGAGCTTGAGACCCAGTATACCGACATGCAGTCCCTGGAGGCTGAATATGACAGCCAGCAGACCAATCTCGAAGCCAAGGAAGCTGAGATTTCTGCCCAGGTAGATGATTATGAGACAGTATATGCCAACGCAGTTGCTCAGGTAGAGAAATACGAGAACCAGCTTGAGGAAGAAAAGGCAGCAGCAGAAGCCAAGGCAAAGGCTGAGGCAGAAGCTAAGGCGAAGGCAGCAGCCGCAGCTGCAGCACAGCAGCAGACACAGACAGTAGCATCTACAGGTGGTGCAGCATCCTCTGTTTCAGCGGCAGCAGCAAGCAGCTCAACACAGTCTGCTTCTTCCAGCCAGACAACAACATCCTCAGCTTCAACAAGTACAGACAGCAGCAGCTCATCATCCTCAGCTTCCACAAGCACGGATACATCTTCTGCAGAGGATACTTCTTCTTCAGATGACAGCTCATCTGCATCAGAGGATACAAGCTCTGCAGCAGCAAGCTCAATTGGTTCAGCAGTTGTAGCTTATGCTTGCCAGTTCATCGGCAATCCTTATGTATGGGGCGGCACAAGCCTTACAGACGGTGCTGACTGCTCAGGATTTGTTATGAGCGTATATGCTCACTTCGGATACAGCCTTCCGCACAGCTCAGCAGCTCTGAGATCTGTTGGAACAGGTGTTAGCGTATCTGATATGCAGCCGGGTGATATTGTTTGCTACAGCGGACATGTAGGTATCTATGCAGGCGGCGGCCAGATGGTCAACGCAGCAAGTGCAGCAACCGGTATCAAGTATACAAATGTAAACTACAGACCGATTCTTGCAGTAAGACGTATCGGCTAAGCCAAGACGGTTAGAAGACGCGTATATAAAAAGTAAAATGAAACCTGCCACACTTTAAGAAGTGTGGCAGGTTTTTTCTAGTAAGAGCTTTGTTTTATTTGATAAGAAAGTTATAAAGTTCGTACTTTAGGCGGAGAATTCCGCAAGCAGGATGAAATTTTATGACAGAAACGATTCTGTGTATGATCGCAGAAGGAATCGTACAAGGTGACACGTTTCGTTTGCTCTTCCTCGCGACGTCTT
>CAVFAT010000051.1:0-154899 GCA_963620785.1 Bacteroidaceae bacterium | reverse complement strand
GATTCGTGAGGCTTGCGTCCTGACGATGCGACTGTCAGCGACAGCGGACGCTTGAGCTTAAATGCTGATAGTGCCTTAAATGCTGAGGCTCTTCAATTTAATTGTGGCATAAGAAAAGGAAAAGCGAATTGCGTGGGAGCTGTCGCAAATAAGACGTCGCGAGGAAGAGCAAACGAAACGTATCACCTTGTACTATTCCTTCTGCGATAATTATGATATGATTCGGAAATTATTTGAAGCTGATCAGGAAAGAAAATTATTAGTCAGTTTCATTTTAAAAGTGCATCTAGCTTTCTATGACATTCATACAGACGTTTTGCAAATGACTGAACAGCTTGCAATTCATCATCATCCAATATGTCACAGTATCGCAATAAATCAGCATATCGGTTAGTTTCGGAATTCCATCCCATAATATAATCAGTTGTTGTATCAAGAGCATTAGCAATCTGTTTTATTTTAGATTGCGTCAATTGCTGAACCCCTTTTTCAATCTTATAAATAGATGTCTTGTCTTTGTAGCCTAAGCTTAATGCTAATTCTTCTTGTGTTAATCCTAATTCTTTCCTTCTACTTCTGATGCGTTCGCCAATAGTCATAGAATCACCTTCTTTCTATATTGAAATGTAGCATGAAGCGGTTAATCTGTTCAAGAAAATTGTTTTGGAAAAAATTAAAAAAATTGAAACAAAAAAAGGATATTTGCCAACCGACACAGAACTAGTATAATAGAGAGATTCGATATAGAGATCAAGAGAAAGGAGGAGCTCAAAATGACGGATGAATTTATAGAGGAAGTCCGGGTGAGAAATGACATCGTAGATGTGATCGGAAGCTACCTGAAGCTGACTAGGCGGGGCAGCAATTATTTTGGGCTTTGCCCTTTCCATGGAGAGAAAACAGCTTCTTTCTCCGTTTCCCAGAACAAGCAGATGTTTTACTGTTTCGGCTGCGGAGCGGGAGGAAATGTCTTTACCTTCATCATGAATTATGAGAATTTCACCTTTCCGGAGGCAGTGGAACATCTGGCCAATAGGGTGGGCATGGAAATGCCCAAGCGGGAATATTCAGCTGAAGAGAAAAGAAGGGCAGACCGCAAGACGACCCTGATGGAGATCAATAAGGACGCAGCTAATTATTATTATATGCAGAGAAGGGGAGAGGCAGGAAAGATTGCCCGGGACTATTTCGAAAAAAGACAGCTGTCAGAGGAAATGCTTCGTCAGTTTGCCTTGGGATTTTCCCTTCCCTATCGGGATGATCTCTATCAATATTTGAAGAAAAAGGGCTATTCGGATTCCTTCTTAAAGGACAGCGGACTGGTTCAGTTTGATGAGAAATACGGAGGACATGACAAGTTTTGGAATCGAGTCATGTTCCCGATTCAGGATGCAAATGGTCATGTCATCGGCTTTGGCGGCAGAGTCCTCGGAGAGGGAAATCCAAAGTATATGAATTCTCCGGAAACGGAGATCTTTGACAAGAGCCGGAATCTCTATGGTTTGAATTTTGCAAGGAAGACCCGAAAGCCCTACATGATCCTTTGCGAGGGTTATATGGATGTCATATCCATGCATCAGGCAGGCTTTACCAATGCAGTGGCTTCTCTTGGTACTGCTCTTACCCAGGGACATGCAAAGCTGATCGGCCGCTATTGCAAAGAGGTCCTTCTTTGCTATGACAGCGACGGAGCCGGAGTAAGGGCGGCCCTTCGGGCGATACCGATTCTGAAAAGTGCCGGTATTTCTGCCAGGGTGATTAACATGAGACCTTATAAGGATCCAGATGAATTCATTAAGAGCCTTGGAGCAGAGGAGTTTCAGAAACGGCTGGATGCAGCGCAGAACAGCTTTCTCTTTGAAATTTCTGTTTTGGAGCAGGACTATGATCTGAATGATCCGGATGCGAAGACCCGCTTTTTCAGAGAAATGGCAAAAAGACTGACGGAATTCACAGAGGATCTGGAAAGAAATAATTATATCGAAAGCCTTGCCCGTCAGTATCAGATCGACAAGGATGCATTAAGAAAACTGGTCAATCAATATGGCTTGGAAGGAATGGGGCGGACAAGCAGGCCCTCGCTTCCGGAAGAAGAAAAAAGGCAAAGCACCGGCAAAGAGGATGGTATTTACAAGTCCCAGCGCCTGCTTCTGACCTGGATTTTGGAAGAGCCGGAGATGTTTGCTTCCATAAAGACTTATATCATGCCGGAGGATTTTATCGGAGAGCTCTATCAGACAGTGGCAGGACGCTTGTATCAGCAGCTGGAGGAAGGAAAAGCCAACCCGGCGGCCATTATCAGCAGCTTTCCGGATGAGGCGGAACAAAAGCAGATTGCGGCGATGTTCAATGTGCAGCTTCTCGAGGGGATGAAGCCCGAGGAAAGGGAGAAAGCCTTAAGGGAGACCATCTATAAGATGAAGCAGAAAAGTATCGACAGGAATGCCAGGGATCCGGCAAAGATCGCTCAGGTCATTGCAGATAAAAAAGCCCTTCAGAATCTGAACAAGCTGAAATTTCGATAAGTCTGATCAGATAAGAAGGTTTACATAAAAAGGAAATGCGGATTTAAACAGCATTTTCCTGAGATCAAGAGATGAGATTGTAAGAGAAGAGAAAGGAAAAACAATGGCTGGAAAGAAGAAAAACGCAGCAGAAGAAGCAAATGCTACACATGCTTTGGATGAACATATTCAGAAGCTGATCACGATCGCGAGAAAGAAGAAAAATGTTCTGGAACCGGCAGAGGTATTGGAGGTATTCCGGGGCATGGAGCTTTCTGATGAGGATATCGAGCATATCAAGAATGAGCTCGAAAGAAATGAGGTTGATGTCCTGAATACGGCAGAAAATATCTCAGACGATGATGATATTGATGCAGAGATCAATGAAGAGGAAGAAGTAGAACTTGAAAATATTGATCTTTCCGTTCCCGAGGGTGTCAGTACCGAAGATCCGGTTCGTATGTATCTGAAGGAGATCGGTAAGGTTCCCCTTCTGACTGCTGAGCAGGAGATTGAGCTTGCAAAGAGAATGGAAGAGGGCGATGAGGAAGCCAAGAAGAAGCTGGCAGAAGCCAACCTTCGATTAGTAGTATCCATTGCAAAAAGATATGTTGGAAGAGGTATGCTTTTCCTGGATCTGATCCAGGAGGGTAATCTTGGTCTGATCAAGGCGGTTGAAAAATTCGACTATAGAAAGGGATATAAGTTCAGTACCTATGCAACCTGGTGGATCCGTCAGGCAATTACCAGAGCGATTGCAGATCAGGCAAGAACCATTCGTATTCCGGTGCATATGGTTGAGACCATCAACAAGCTGATCCGCGTTTCCAGACAGTTACTGCAGGAGCTGGGACGTGAACCGACCTCTGAGGAAATTGCAGAAGAGATGAATATGCCGGTAGAAAGAGTAAGAGAAATCCTGAAGATTTCTCAGGAGCCGGTTTCTCTGGAAACACCGATCGGTGAGGAAGAGGATTCCCATCTGGGAGACTTTATTCAGGATGAAAATGTACCGGTACCGGCAGACGCAGCAGCCTTCACCCTTTTGAAAGAGCAGCTGGTAGAGGTTCTTGGCACACTGACCGAAAGAGAGCAGAAGGTGCTTCGTCTTCGTTTCGGTCTGGATGATGGAAGAGCCCGTACCCTGGAAGAGGTCGGTAAGGAATTTGACGTTACCAGAGAGCGTATCCGTCAGATCGAGGCAAAGGCACTTCGTAAGCTTCGTCATCCGAGCCGCAGCCGCAAGCTGAAGGATTATCTGGAGTAAGAAATGCAGCATATATCAAAAAGACTGCGTGCAGTTGCTGACTATGTGACCCAAGGGAACCGGCTTGTCGATGTTGGAACAGATCATGCTTATATTCCGATCTTTCTGCTGCAGGAGGGCAGGTGTAAGGCTGCCCTTGCTGCGGACATCGGCAGAGGTCCTCTTGAACGGGCCAGGGAAAATATTGCAGAAAATGGTCTGTCAGATAAGATTGAAACCCTTTTGTCGGATGGCTTACAGAAAATTGATACTGATTTTGAATCCCTGATCCTGGCCGGTATGGGAGGAAAGCTGATTCGGGAAATCCTTTCAGCGGATCCCGGGAAGACATTGTCCTTCGAGGAGTTGATTTTAGAGCCACAGTCAGATCTTGAGGCACTTCGCTTTTATCTGCGGCAGGAAGGCCTTTGGATTGACCGGGAAAATATGGTTCTGGAGGATGGAAAGTATTATCCCATCCTGCATGTGATCAAGAGACCGGTTTCTGAGATCGAAGAGAGCCTGCCGAAGGAGAAAGAGGCACTTCTTTTGTGTGATCGCTATGGTTACCACTTGCTGCAGGAGGGGCATCCCGTCCTGCTTTCTTTCCTGCAAAAGGAAGAAAGAGAAAAGGAAAAGGTTCTGCTTCATCTGGAAGACTTGTCCGGAAAAGGCCTTTCGGCAGAGAAAAGAAAGGAAGAGCTTCGGGAGGAGCTTTTATTAAACCGCAGGGCACAGGAGTGGATCTGCGGAAGAAAAGAGGAAAAGTCCTATGATCTGTGATGAGATAATCAAGTTATGCGAAGAGCTGGCTCCTTTAGATTATGCCATGAACTGGGACCGAAAGAATGACGGCCTTCAGCTGGGAGACAGAAATTGGAAGGTGTCCAGAATCTATCTGGCTCTGGATGCAAGCGACGAGGTGATCGCAGACGCCCTTCAGAAGGGGGCAGATATGCTGATTACCCACCATCCGATGATCTTTGGCGGAATCAATCAGATCAACAGCGATTCTTCGATTGGCCGCAGACTCCTGAAGCTGGCAGAGCACAAGATCTCTTATCTTGCCATGCATACAAATTTTGATGTTGCATGTATGGCAGATGAGGCAGCAGACTATCTGCAGCTGAGAGACAGGAGCGTTCTGGAGACAACCCTGGTAGATGAAGAAGGGGAAAAGGGAATCGGAAAAGTTGGAAGGCTTCCGGAGAAAATGACAGTAAGACAGCTCTGCGAAGAGGTGAAAAAGCAGTTTCATCTGGAACAGGTCAAGGTCTTTGGAGATCTTGATGCAGAAGTGGAAAGAGTTGCTATTTCTCCGGGTTCCGGGAAGGATATGGTAGGAGCGGCCTTAGCATCTCATGCAGAGCTTCTGATTACAGGAGATATTGATCATCATACGGGAATTGATGCAGTGGCAGATTCTCTTTTTATTATTGATGCGGGACATTATGGCTTGGAGCATATTTTTACCGACTATATGTATCGTTTCCTAAAGGAGAGACTTGATGATTCTGAGGGGATTGAAGTAATCAAAGAGCCGCTGAAGCATCCTTTTAAGGTGCTTTAGGAGAGAAAGGAAGGCAGGTTTGGAGCAGCTTTATCAGATAAGTGTCAATGGGGAGACGAGAGAATATTCTGCTCATACAACATACGGGGAAATTGCAAGAAAATATCAAAAGGACTATGATTCTGATATTTTGCTTGCCGAGATCAATGGAAAGCTAAAAGAGCTTTTCAATAATGTAGAAGAAAACGGCGAGGTCATTTTTCATACCAGAAGCTCTGCTGTCGGAATGAAGGCTTATCGCAGGAGTGCGATTCTTTTGATGGCCAAGGCCTTTCATGATCTTACGCATACGGAAAAGGAGTACCATAAGCTTTATCTGCATGTTCTTTTTACCATGGATCAGGCTTACTATTGTGAGGTTTATCATGGTACAAATGTCAGCAAGCCGGAGAAGATCCAGCTGAAGACCCTGGAGAATACGATGAAGGAAATCGTAAAGATGGATTTTCCGATTCGCAAGAGGACGGTCAGCATTGAAAAGGCTCAGGAAATATTTCAGCATAATCATGAGCCTGACAAGAGCCGTCTTTTTCATTTTAGAAGGGCTTCCCGTGTAAATATCTATATGCTGGATGGATATGAGGATTATTACTATGGCTATATGGTGCCCAGCACCGGCTATCTGAAGCATTTTTCAATCGAGCAGCACGGCAAGGGCTTTCTTTTGAATTTTCCTTCAGAGTACTATCCGGAAAAGGTGGATCATCTGGATTTTCAGCCCAAGCTTTTTAATCAGCTTTTGAAGGCTTCTCAATGGGCTGCAAGTATGGAGGCTGCCACAGTCGGAGACTTGAATGACAAGATTACCTTCGGTCAGATGCAGAATCTGGTTCTGGCCCAGGAAGTGGTTCAGGAACACAGGCTGTCTGAGATCGCTCAGCAGATTGCTTCTTCGGGGAAGGTTAAATTTGTCATGATTGCCGGTCCCAGTTCCTCCGGGAAAACGACCTTCTCCCACAGACTGTCGATCGAATTATTTGCACATGGCTACAAGCCGCATCCGATTTCTCTGGATGATTTCTTCGTCAACAGGGAGGATATGGTTCCCAAGGAGGACGGCAGTCTGGATTATGAGGAACTGGAGGCGGTTGATGTTGAAGAATTCAACAGCTGTATGACCCGGCTTCTTGCAGGGGAAGAGGTGGATCTGCCCACCTTTGATTTTAAGGAAGGCAGAAAGAAATACGGCAGTCATAAGCTGAAGATCGGAGAGGAAGATATCCTTGTCATAGAAGGCATTCATGGTCTGAATCCGAAAATGTCCTATGCGCTTCCGGATGAGAGCAAATTCCGTATTTATATCAGTGCGCTTACCGCCATCAAACTGGATGAGCAGAACTGTATCTCCACCCGGGATGGAAGGCTGCTTCGCAGGCTAATCCGGGATGCGAGGACAAGGGGTGCCAGTGCACAGGATACCCTGGCCAGATGGAACAGTGTGAAAAGAGGAGAAGAGGATCATATTTTCCCCTTCCAGGAGGAGGCAGATGTCATGTTTAATTCCTCCCTGATCTTTGAACTTTCGGTCTTAAAGCCCTATGTGGAGCCCTTGCTTTTTTCTATTCCGAAAGAAGCACCGGAATACCATGAGGCGAAAAGACTTTTGAAATTTTTTGATTACTGTCTGGCATATCCGGCAGACGGGATCGCCAAAAATTCCATCATCCGGGAATTTATAGGAGGTAGCTGTTTCAATGTATAGCTTCAGAGAAAAATTACAGCAGTTTATGATCGGGCGAAACGGAACGGATTCCCTTTCCCGGGCAAGCGTCATTCTGGCTTTGATCATGTTCTTTTTGTCGATGTTTACAAGACAGAATTTCTTTTACTGGCTGGCGATTGCCCTGGTTGTATGGGCATATTACCGTATTTTTTCCAGAAATACCTATGCTAGAAGCAGGGAAAATGAAAAGTACCTGGAGCTGACCTACAAAGTGAGAATGCTTCCGGGAAAGCTGAAAAAAAGGCAGGAGCAGAGCAAATACTACCGCTTTTTCAGTTGCCCTAATTGCCATCAGAAGGTAAGAGTGCCCAAGGGAAAGGGCAGGATTCAGATTACCTGTCCGAAATGCAAAAGCACATTTATTAAGAAAAGCTGAGCGGAGGGCCTATGTTTGGCTATGTAAATATCAATAAGGACAGCTTGAGTCCGGAGAATTTTGAGACCTATGGGTCCTATTACTGCGGGCTTTGTCAAAGCTTAAAAAGAAAAAACGGTCGTAAGGGGCAGATCCTTCTGAATTATGATATGGCTTTTCTGATCCTGCTTTTGAGCGGACTTTATGAGCCGATCGAAACAGAGAAGGATCTGATCTGTCCTTTGCATCCAACCAAAAAGAAAAAGGTCCGAATCAGTGAGATCACAGACTATGCGGCAGATATGAACCTTCTTTTGTCCTGGCATAATTTTGCGGATGATTGGAAGGATGACCATACTTCCTCCAAAAAGCTCCTGATGCAGCTCTATCATAAGGCCTACAAGAAGACAGCCCAGAAGTATCCAAGGCAGGCAAGAACCATTGAGGCCTGCATGAAAAAGCTGAATCATGCCGAAGAGCTCTATGAGACAAATGTTGATATTGTAGCAGGCTATACGGGAGAAATGCTGGGGGAAATCTTTGACTGGAAGGAAGACCTCTGGAAGGATGAACTGAGAACCCTGGGCTTTTATCTGGGCAAGTTTATCTATATCATGGATGCCTATGAGGATATTGACAAGGATCGGAAAAACGGGCATTATAATGTTTTAATTCCGCTCAAAAAAGAAAAGAGTGATGATTTCGATGAAATCGTCCGAATCATGCTGGTCAGTATGATGGCGGAAAGTGCAAAAGCCTTTGAACGGATGCCGATTATCAAAAATGCAGAAATTCTGAGGAATATCATTTATTCCGGTATTTGGACCAAATATGGAATGCTCCATGGTGCAAAGCAGAAGAAAAAGGAAAGCCCCAAAAGCAAGAAATTACTTCCCGGCAATAGCAGGGAGAAGACGCGGAAAAAGAAGATACAGGAAAAGAATCATTCATGAGAAATCCTTATGATGTATTAGAGGTATCACAGAATGCCTCAGATGAAGAAATCAAAAAAGCATATCGATTGCTAAGCCGTAAATACCATCCGGATGCCAATGTCAATAATCCAAACAAGGAGCAGGCTGAGGAACGCTTCAAGGAGGTTCAGCAGGCCTATGATCAGATTATGAAGGAACGGCAGCAGGGAACAGCCGGAGGTCCTTATGGCAGTGCTTACGGTGGCTATGGATCCGGAAATAGTTATGGAAACGCAGGCTCCTATGGGGCAGGCCAGGGATCGTCTTATGGCTACGGAAACACAAATGGCTATGGAAATACAGGCAGCAGCGGCGGTTATTATGACAGCCGGGGCTATTATCAGAGGAATGATAATCCCCAGATGCAGGCGGTGCTGCATTTTATCAATGTCGGTCATTATCAGGATGCCCTGAATCTTTTGGAGAGGATGGGCGCATCTGAAAGAACGGCCAGATGGTATTACTTTAGTGCGGTAGCAAATGCCGGGATCGGCAATAATGTGACAGCCAAGGAACAGGCGGAGCGGGCACTTTCCATGGAGCCCAGTAATATGGAGTATCGCAGATTCCTTTCACAGCTGGAATTTTCAGGACAGTGGTACAGCCAGCAGGGAGAAAAATATGGCGGCGGAGCCTATATCAATCCGGTAAGCTGCTGTACGACCCTTTGTATGGTAAATCTTTTCTGTAATTCCTTCTATATGTGCTTCCCGCATTGATTTTAGGAATGAATACATGTAATACATGATAAATTTATAAAATATAAATATGAAAAAAGAAAATCAGCAGTTCGGTGAGAACTGCTGATTTTTGTATGTTCAGAACGATTAGAACTTATGAAAATAAAGAAAGCCTGACGATAAGCCGGGTTATGTCTTGGATGATCATCTATCTTGGACAGGCGTTGCCGCCTGTCTCACGCGACCTACCGAAAGCAGACGGGCCGCCTTATGCTTATCTTCGGTCTTGCTTCGGATGGGGTTTACATGTGCCCTCGCCGTTACCGGCGAGGCGGTGGGCTCTTACTCCACCCTTCCAACCTTACCTTCTCAAAAAGAGAGGGCGGTATATTTCTGTTGCACTGGCCTTGGAGTCACCTCCACCGGACGTTATCCGGCATCCTGCCCTGTGAAGCCCGGACTTTCCTCAGCTGCGCCCTTTCGGGACATGCAGCCGCGATCACCTGTCAGACTTTCTTTGCTATTCTATTGTATAATCTTCGGAAATGCAACTATTTCTTTTTGTTGTATTTCTCTTCACAGTATTTGCAGCGGTAAACAATCTGCTTCGGATCGGTCAGAACGAAAACCTGTTCCAGTTCCTGCTCAATCGAGGTAATACATCTTGGGTTTTTGCATTTGATGATATTGTGGATCTCGTGCGGAAGGGTCAGGGTCTTCTTCTCAACGATCTTTTCATCCTTGATCACATTTACTGTGATATTAGGGTCAATAAAGGCAAGAATGTCGATGTTGATCTCATTGATATCGCATTCTACCTTCAGAATATCCTTGCGTCCCATCTTGCTGCTGCGGGCATTTTTGATAATTGCCACGGTACAGTCGAGACGGTCAAGTCCCAGATAGTTATAAAGCTCAAAGCTCTTGCCGGCCGGAATATGATCCAGTACAAATCCATTCGCGATTGCGCCTACACTTAACATACCTTCACCTCCAGTAATGTGAGAATCAATGCCATACGGACATAGACGCCGTATTGTGCCTGCTTGAAGTAAACGGCACGGGGATCACTGTCCACCTCGGTTGAGATCTCGTTTACTCTCGGAAGCGGATGCAGAACCAGCATGTCATCGTTTGCCAGCTTCATCTTGGATTTGTCCAGAATATAGAAATCCTTCATACGGATATAATCTTCTTCATTGAAGAAACGTTCTTTCTGTACTCTGGTCATATAAAGAATATCCAGTTCCGGAAGGTAATCCTCCATACGCTCTGTTTCAATATAAGGAATCTGATTCTTTTCGAGGACGTCAACTCTGACATAATCCGGAAGCCGGAGTTCCTCCGGGGAAATCAGAATGAATTTCACATTCGGATAACGGATCAGGGCATGGATCAGAGAGTGAACGGTACGGCCGAATTTCAGATCGCCGCAAAGGCCGATGGTAAGCTCGCCAAGTCTGCCCTTTAAGGAACGAATGGTCAGAAGATCAGTCAGGGTCTGGGTGGGGTGCTGATGGCCGCCGTCTCCCGCATTGATAACGGGAATGGAGGAGTGCATGGATGCAACAAGGGGAGCACCTTCCTTGGGATGTCTCATAGCACAGATATCTGCATAGCAGGAGAGAATCTGCATGGTATCGGAAACGCTCTCACCTTTGGCAGCAGAGCTGCTGTCAGCACTGGAAAAGCCGAGGACAGAACCGCCAAGGTTCAGCATTGCAGCCTCGAAGCTGAGTCGGGTTCTTGTACTGGGTTCGTAAAAGGCTGTTGCAAGCTTTTTACCTGCACAGGCATGTGCATATTTCTCGGGATTTTTCTCGATGTCATTGGCCAGATCAAGCAGTTGATCCAGTTCCTCGACAGTAAAATCCAGAGGACTCATCAGATGTCTCATAGTTCCTCCTTATTTGAAAATACAGCTTCCTTCTTCAGGCAGAAGGATGATATTATTACTTGCCAGGGAAAAATTTCCTTGACGATTATAGCATAGATGAATCGATTTCGGGCAAGCTTTTATAAAAATCCCGTAAACTTTTCTTTCTATATAAATAATGCTATAATTTTTCTTTAAAGGTTTCAGTAGCTGTAGGCAAAGAAAGAGGAAGAATTGGCAGAATACGCAAAGGTCATTGTGGATATTTCACATGAAAAGCTGGATCGAACATTTGAATATCGGGTACCGGAGAAGCTTTGTGGAAAAGTCAGGGAAGGCATGCAGGTCTTGATTCCCTTTGGCCCTTCCTCAAGGACAATCACAGGATATGTGATAGAGCTTTCGGATCAGGCAGACTATGATCCTTCTAAGATCAAGGAACTTTTGGAGGTCAAGGAGGATGGGATCGCGATCGAGGGACAGCTGATCAGTCTTGCTGCCTGGATGAAAAAAAGCTATGGCGGCACCATGAACCAAGCCCTGAAAACAGTTCTTCCGGTCAAGAAGACGGTTAAGACAAAAGAAAAAAAGAAGGTTGTCCTGATGCTGGATGAGGAAAACGCCCTGACAGCTCTGTCCATGTTTGACCGTAAAAGCTATAAGGCGAGGGCAAGACTTCTGTCGGCTCTTTTAGAGGAAAAGGAAATTCCTTATGAGTTTGTCATCGGTAAGCTGAATATTCCGAGGTCAACCCTAAAGAAGATGGAAGAGCTGAGAATGATCGAGATACGATCTGAGCAGGTTTATAGGATGCCTCTTCCAAAAGAAAGAGAGGAAGGCTATCATCTCAAGCTGAATGAAGAACAGAGACAGGTGGTGGACGGAATCAGACAGGATATGCAGAAAGGAGACTACAGAACCTTTCTTCTGCACGGCGTGACCGGTTCCGGCAAAACAGAGGTCTATATGGAGCTGATCGCAGCGGCAGCAGAAGAAGGAAAGCAGGCGATCATGCTGATTCCGGAGATCGCCCTTACCTATCAGACCGTAATGCGCTTTTACAAGCGCTTTGGAAACAGGATCTCTATCCTAAATTCCAGAATGTCTCCGGGAGAACGTTATGATCAGTATCTTCGTGCTAAAAGAGGGGAAATCGATGTCATGATCGGTCCCCGCTCGGCCTTATTTACCCCTTTTGCAAATCTGGGGCTGATCATTATCGATGAGGAGCATGAGAGCAGCTATCAAAGTGAGAATATTCCTAAGTATCATGCAAGGGAAACGGCAATCGAGCGGGCGAGGCTTGCCGGAGCCTTTGTGCTTCTTGGCTCGGCAACGCCTTCTTTGGAATCCTATTATGCAGCGCAAAAAGGCAGCTTTCGCTTATATGAGTTAAAGAAGAGAGTTTATGAAAGACCCCTGCCTAAGGTCGAGATTGTGGACCTGAGGAAAGAAATGGAGGCAGGCAACCGTTCTCCTATCAGCAGGAGCCTGCATCAGGAGCTGGAAAAGCGGCTGGCAAGGGAAGAGCAGAGTATGCTTTTTTTGAACAGAAGGGGAATCGCAGGCTTTATTTCCTGCAGGAGCTGCGGAGAAGTCATCAAGTGCCCGCATTGCGACGTTTCTCTCAGTTCACATAAAAACGGAAAGCTGCTATGTCACTACTGCGGTTATGAGCAGGCTATGGTTTCTGTATGTCCGGTTTGCGGATCAAAGACAATCGGAGGCTTCCGGGCGGGCACGCAGAAGATGGAGGCTTTATTGCAAAGGGAGTTTCCAAAGGCAAGGATTCTCCGTATGGACTTTGATTCGACCAGGGAAAAGGAAAGCTATGAGAAGATTCTTTCCGCTTTTTCCAATATGGAAGCGGATATATTGATCGGTACCCAGATGATCGTAAAGGGCCATGATTTTCCGAATGTGACCTTGGTCGGTGTTCTGGCGGCAGATCTGTCGCTGAATATTCCGGAGTATACCGCTTCTGAGAAGACCTTTCAGCTGCTGACGCAGGCGGCCGGCCGGGCAGGGAGAGGCTGCAGACCGGGTAAGGTAATTATTCAGACCTATCAGCCGGATCATTTTGCGATTCAGGATGCCGCTGAGCAGGATTATCAGAAGTTTTATGAGGAAGAGATTCAATACCGGCAGATATTGAAATATCCTCCGATTTGGCATATGATGGACATCACACTTTCTTCCGGGTCGCAGCAGAAGGCGGAACAGTATGCGGAAAAGATCCGTTATTTATTGGCGCATACCAAGGCGAAGCCCTTGGAAAATTTGACGATTATTGGACCTGCAGATGCGGCACTGGCAAAGGTGAATGACATTTACCGGAAGGTAATCTACATAAAGGGACAGGATTATGATGCATTGACAAAGGTAAAGGATGCCATCGAAAAATATGATGCGGCAAATCCACAGTATGCAGACATTTCCATTCAGTTTACATTCAGATAGTTTATATTCAGTCAGATTATATTCAGCAGATAGTTCATAGTTAGCAGATAGTTCATATTCAGATAGAGAGAAAAGGAGAATAAAATGGCGACCAGAAGCATTCGTTATGAGGGCGATGAGATTTTAAGAAAGACATCAAGAGAGATCAAAGAAGTAACACCGCGTATCCGTGAACTGGCAGAGGATATGCTGGATACCATGTATGAAGCACAGGGAGTCGGACTTGCCGGCCCTCAGGTAGGAACCTTAAGAAGAATCGTTGTAATTGATGTTGGAGAAGGCCCCTATGTTATGCTGAATCCGGTGATTCTGGAGTCCTCCGGAGAGCAGATTGGAATGGAGGGCTGCCTTTCTATTCCGGGCAAGTATGGTGATGTGACAAGACCAATGTATGTAAAGGCAAGATATATGGATCTGGATATGGCAGAACATGAGGTAGAGGCCGAAGGCTTCTTTGCCCGTGCGATCTGTCATGAGCTCGATCATTTAGATGGAAAGCTTTATATCGACAAGGTAGAGGGAGACCTTTACGACGCCGAAGATTTACAGGATATGGAAGAAGAGGACGATTTCGAATGAAAGTAATTTTTATGGGAACGCCGGATTTTGCAGTCGGCACCTTAAGAGCAATCATAGAAGCAGGACATGAGATAAGTCTGGTTGTGACCCAGCCGGATAAGCCGAAGGGAAGAGGCGGCAAGATGGCGATTTCTGCCGTAAAAGAGGCTGCCTTAGAGTATGGGCTTCCGATTTTCCAGCCGGACCGCATCCGGAAGGAAGAAAATATCGCTTATTTGAAGCAGTATGAAGCAGATGTCATTGTTGTTGTAGCCTTTGGACAGATTCTGCCGAAGGAAATTTTGGAAATGCCGAAATACGGCTGTGTGAATGTGCATGCTTCCCTTCTTCCCAAATACCGTGGTGCCGCACCGATTCAGTGGGCAGTGATCAAGGGAGAAAAGGTGAGTGGTGTGACAACCATGCATATGGATGAAGGTCTGGATACGGGCGCAATTTTGCTGCAGAGAGAGATCGAGCTTGCAAAAGACGAAACCGGCGGCAGTCTCTTTGAACGTTTGTCAGAGGTTGGCGCAGAGCTTTTGGTGGAAACCCTGAAGGGATTAGAAGAGGGCAGCATTCAAGAAAGAGCCCAGGATGACAGCCTCGCAAGCCATACGGGCATCATCAAAAAGTCCTTCGGAGAGATCGATTTTACAAGACCGGCAGAGGAGATCGAATGTCTGATCAGGGGCCTGAATCCCTGGCCGAGTGCCTTTGGTCATTACAATGGAAAACTGCTGAAGATCTGGAAGGCCCAGGTTCTGACAGAAGAAGAGGCAAAAGAGCAGCTTGCAGACAGCTATGCAGAGGCAAAGGCAGGAGAAGTTGTAGGATTGACAAAGAATTCGCTTTTGATCAAAACAGGGGAAGGACTTCTTTCTGTTCTTGAGCTTCAGCTGGAGGGTAAGAAAAGAATGGAAATCGATGCCTTCCTAAGAGGCGTACAGATGAAAGAAGGGGATATGCTATGCTAGGATATTACGGATATGGCTACTATTTCGATCCTACCTATATTTTGGTTGTGATCGGTGCCCTGATCAGTCTGGCTGCTTCCGCAAACGTAAATTCGACCTACGGCCGTTTTTCCAATGTGCGCAGCATGACCAATATGACAGGAGAAGAGGTTGCAAGAAGACTTCTCATCTGTAATAAGATCGGAGATGTTTCCGTTGGACATGTTCGCGGCTCTTTGACGGATCACTACGATCCCTCCAAAAAGATCGTTAATCTTTCGGATGCAACCTATGCAAGGACTTCTGTTGCAGCGATCGGTGTTGCGGCACATGAGTGTGGCCATGCTGTTCAGCATGCAGAAGGATATGTACCCTTGAAGATCAGAGGCGCTTTGGTGCCAGCGGCAAATGTGGCTTCCTATATTGCCTGGCCGATCCTGATTCTGGGACTTTTCTTCAACAGCCAGACTGGCATTTTTCTGATCAATCTGGGAATTTTGATCTTTTCCCTTGCGGTCCTTTTTCATCTTGTAACATTGCCGGTTGAGTTTGATGCCTCAAGAAGGGGACTTCGTATGCTGGAGGAAACGGGAATCTTGGGAGATGAGGAGCTCCGCATGGCCAGAAAGGTTCTTCGTGCGGCAGCACTTACCTATGTAGCATCTGCGGCAGCTGCAATCCTGCAGCTGCTTCGTATCCTGATTCTATTCGGAGGAAGAAGACGTAATGACTGATCAAGCACGTAGTTTGGCAATGGATTCCCTGCTTCGCATTTTGGAAAAAGAAAGCTTTACAACAGAGGAGCTTGCCAGAACTTATGCAGAGCATCCGAAGCTGTCCAGGGAAGAAAGAGCCCTTTATACCAGACTGGTAGAAGGAACAACAGAGAGAGTTCTTACCCTTGACTATTATTTGAATGCTGTATCCAAGCTGGAAACAGGCAAAATGAAGGCGGCAGTTCGTACCATTCTTAGGATGAGTGCCTATCAGATCCTCTTTTTGGACAGAATACCGGATCATGCAGTTTGCAATGAGGCACAAAAGCTCACGGAAGAGGCAGGTTACCGCCAGCTGAAGGGCTTTGTAAATGGTGTTCTGAGAAGTCTGATCCGGGAAAAGGAACGCATTTCTCTTCCGGATCCGGAGAAGAAGGGAATGGACTATTTGTCGATTGCCTATTCTTTTCCGACCTGGCTGACGAAGATGTGGATCAGACGATATGGCTATGAAGAGACGGAAGAGATGCTGAAGGCTTTTACCGGCAGGAAAAAGCTCTGTATCCGTGTAAATCAGACAAAGACAGGAAGAGATGAGCTGAAGGAGAGTCTGAAAAAGGAAGGCGTTCAGGCAGAAGATCATCCCTATTTCGAAGATGCCCTCCTGCTTGGAAAAGTAGATCGGATCGACAGGCTTTCCTCCTTCCGCAAGGGACTTTTCTATGTACAGGATACAAGCTCTATGCTGGCACTTTCTCTGGCAGGAATCCGGGAAGGAATGCGAATCCTGGATGTTTGTGCGGCACCGGGCGGAAAAAGCCTTTATGCGGCAGAGCTGCTGAAGGGAAGCGGTGAGGTAATCGCCAGGGATCTCAGCAGGAAAAAGACAGATAAGATCTGTGAGAACGCAGAAAGAATGGGCTATCAGAATATCGAAAGCCAGGTATGGGATGCCAGTGTCCTAAGAGAAGAGGACAGGGAGGCATATGATCTTGTCATTGCAGACCTTCCCTGCTCAGGACTTGGTGTGGTCGGCAGAAAGAGTGATATCCGTTATCGCATTACTCCGGCGCAGATGCATGAGCTTTCTATCTTGCAGAGACAGATCTTAGATGTTGTCAGCTCTTATGTAAAGCCGGGCGGACGCCTGCTTTACAGCACCTGTACCATTTCAATTGAAGAGAATGAAAGAAATGCGGCCTATATCAAAGAGGAACTTCATTTTCAGCCTCTTCCTCTGGAGGGACTGCCGGAAGAGCTTTATGCGCCATCGGCAGAGGAGGGCATGATTCAGCTTTTCCCGCATAAGGGAATCTATCATGACGGCTTCTTTATTTCTTTATTCGAGAAGGCAGGGAAAGGATCGGAAAAGTGATGACAGATATCAAATCGATGAATATGGAAGAGCTAAAGGATTATGTTTCTTCCCTCGGAGAAAAACCTTTTCGTGCAAAGCAGCTTTATGAATGGATGCATGTAAAGCTGGCGGATTCTTTTGATGAAATGACAAATCTGTCAAAGGATTTCCGTAACAAGCTGAAGGAGACAGCTTCTTTGACCCTTCTTCAGACAGAAGAAATTCAGACTTCCAGAGAGGATGGAACCCAGAAATATCTCTTTCAAACAGGAGATCATCAGTATATTGAGAGCGTTAGAATGTCCTATCACCATGGGATTTCTGTATGCATTTCCTCACAGATCGGCTGCAAAATGGGCTGCAGCTTCTGTGCTTCCACAATCGGAGGCGTGATCCGGAATCTGACTGCAGCAGAAATGTTAGATCAGGTTTACCGAATCCAGAAGGAAGGAAAGGAAAGGGTCTCTAATATTGTGGTGATGGGCATGGGAGAGCCCTTTGATAATTATGAGAATCTGATCCGTTTTCTTCATATGATCACGGATGCAAACGGGCTTCATATCAGTGCCAGAAACATTACAGTTTCTACCTGTGGTATCGTTCCGGGAATCCGCCGTTTTGCTGAGGAGAATCTGCCGGTTACTCTGGCCTTGTCTCTTCATGCATCCAACCAGAAGATCCGGGAGGAAATGATGCCGGTGGCAAAGGTATGGCCCCTTCCGGAGGTTTTGGATGCCTGTCAGTATTATTTCGATAAGACAGGAAGAAGGATCACCTTCGAGTACAGCATGGCGGATCATATCAATGATTCAGAGGAAAGTGCCAGAGAACTTGGCATACTTTTAAAAGGCAAAAACTGTCATATTAACCTGATTCCAATCAATCCGGTAAGGGAGAAAAGCTACGAGCAGAGCACCCGGGAGGCCATTCTCCGCTTCAAAAAGAAACTTGAAAATTACGGGATTAATGTTACTATTAGAAGGGAAATGGGCCGTGATATTGACGGAGCCTGTGGACAATTAAGAAAGCGTTATATAGACACATCAGAGTTATGAAATCATATTCACAAACAGATATCGGAAAAATGAGGCAGGTCAATCAGGACTATATTTATGCCTCCAAAGATGCAATCGGCCCCCTGTCCGGCTTTTATGCGGTTGCAGACGGCATGGGCGGACATAATGCAGGAGACTATGCATCCAGCTATGTAATTCACAGGATCGTCGGAATTGTTGGAGATGCGGCAGATAATGAGACACCCAGGCAGATCCTTGCCCGTGCGGTTGAGACTGCAAATGAGGAGCTGCTCTACCGTTCCCGCATAGATGCGGAAAAGAGCGGCATGGGAACCACTTTAGTGGCAGCAGCCATTAAGGACAATGTACTTTTGGCTTTGAATGTAGGAGACAGCAGACTTTATCTCCTTCATCAGGGTGCATTGGAACAGATCACAGAGGATCATTCCTATGTACAGAATCTGGTTCGCCAGGGCGAAATCAAAAAAGAAGAAGCAAGAAATCATCCCCAGAAGAATATCATCACCCGTGCGGTTGGCGTAACGGAAGATGTGAAGGCTGATTTCTTTAAGGTAGAATTAACAGAGGGAGATAAAATACTCCTTTGTTCAGACGGTCTTTCCAATATGCTTGAGGATGATACGATCGAGCATATCTTAAATGGTGAGGCAGAGGGAAAAGAAAAGGTCACAGAGTTGATCGATACAGCAAATAAAAACGGAGGAACAGATAATATTTCTGTTATTCTGGTAGATCCCTTTGCAGCATGATATTGACCGAGGCAAACAGGAGAATCTTTGATTATGATAGATAAAGGTACAATGATAGCAGGACGTTATATGGTCCTGGATAAGATCGGTACAGGCGGAATGTCCTATGTCTACAAGGCTATGGACAAGAAACTGAACCGTTATGTTGCAATGAAGGTGCTGAAGGACGAATTTGCTACTGATGCCGGCTTTCTTGCAAAATTCAAAACAGAGGCCCAGGCAGCAGCCTGCCTGACCCATCCGAATATCGTAAATATCTATGATGTAGGTGCCGATAAGGGAATCAATTACATCATTATGGAATATATCGAGGGAATCACCCTCAAAACCTATATTGAGAAAAAGGGACGGATCCAGTTTAAGGAAGCCGTCAGCATTGCCATTCAGGTTGCGAAGGGAATCGAGGATGCCCACAATCATCAGATCATTCACCGGGATATTAAGCCGCAGAATATCATGATTTCTACAGATGGCAAGGTCAAGGTGACAGACTTTGGAATTGCCAGAGCGGCAACGGCAGAGACGGTAACGATGGATGTAATGGGCTCTGTTCATTATATTTCTCCGGAGCAGGCAAGAAATGGTTATGTAGATTACAAGAGCGACATTTATTCTCTGGGTATTGTCATGTATGAGATGGTAACCGGAAAGGTTCCTTTTGATGCAGAAAGCCCGGTTGCGGTTGCGGTAAAGCATCTTCAGGACGAGATGGTTCCGCCTTCTGCTTATGCCCATGATCTGCCGATCAGTATGCAGGGCATCATTAATAAGTGTACCCAGAAGAATCCGGACAGACGTTATCAGACCATGGCTGAGCTTCTGACCGATCTGAAGAAGGCATTGATCAATCCGAATGAGAATTTTGTTGTAATTCCGGGACTGAGTGCCCAGAAGACCATGATGGTCAGCGATGAGGATGTAAAGGAAATTCGTTCAAAGGGATCCCGTTATGAATATGACGAGGATGAGGACGAAGAGGAAGACGATTACGATTATGATGATGACGATGAGGATGAGGGAGGCTTCCTAAATCCACGGATGGAGAAGGCCGTAACGATCATGGGTATCGTCACAGCAATTGTCATTGCCGGTATCGTGATCTTCCTGATCGGAAATGTGGTAGGCTTGTTTCACTTCGGGAGTTCAAGCGGAGATTCTTCATCGGCTGCGACAAGTTCTCAGCAGGTTTCTGTACCTGATGTCACAGGTATGACCTATTCAGAAGCAAAATCCGCGCTCAGTGACAAGGGACTCAGCATTCATGCAAGCTATGAGGCCTCTGATACCGTAGACGAGGACAAGATCATTTCCCAGGATCCGAAAAAGGGAGAAAAGGTTTCAGATAATACAACCATCAATGTTGTGATCAGTACAGGAAAGGCAAACTCCAAGGTTCCGGATGTTGTCGGACAGACAGAAGAGGATGCCATTGCAAAACTGGATGCGGCAGGCATTGGCTATACGATTGAGAATGAATATTCAAATGAATATGATGCGGGTGTTGTAATCAGTCAGACACCGACCGGCGGCAGCAGCATCAGCAAGAACAAAAAGGTAACGCTCACTGTCAGCAGAGGACAGGAGACAACCACGGTTCCGACTCTGACGGGACTTTCCCAGTCAGATGCAATCGCAAGTCTTTCCGCTTCAGGTCTGAATGCAGGCTCTATTACCAGTGATTACAGCTCCTCTGTAGAGGAAGGCTATGTCATTAGTCAGGGCACTTCAGCCGGCCGTACCGTGGAAATGGGTTCTACCGTGGATCTGGTAATTTCCCTGGGTAAGAAGGTAGACTATATTACCGTACCGAGTGTTGTTGGCAAATCCTACAGTGAAGCTTCCAGTATATTAAGTAATTACGGACTCTATATTTTAGAGGGAAGTACAGATCCGAGCGACAGCTATGCAGCAGGCGTTATTTCCAGCCAGTATCCTTCTTCCGGATCCAGTGTGGAAGCAGGAAGCTCTGTAACAGTCAATATCAGCTCCGGTCCTTATAATGACGGAACCGATGATGTCGGTGAAGGCGAGGGCGAAGGAGAAGGTGAAGGCGAAGGAGAAGGCGAATAAAAGGATTTTAAATGCAGGGTAAGATTATGAAAGGCATTGCCGGCTTCTACTATGTTTATACAGGAGAAGCCGGCCTTTATGCATGTAAGGCAAAAGGAATTTTCAGAAAAGAGAAGATTAAGCCTCTGGTTGGAGATGATGTAGAGATCGAGGTAACGCATGAGGAAGACCGGGAGGGAAATATCATAAGGATTCTGCCCCGGAAGAATACCCTGATCAGGCCGGCGGTTGCCAATATTGATCAGGCTTTGGTGATTTTTGCGATCACAAAGCCAAAGCCGAATCTGCCTCTTCTGGATCGCTTTCTGGTGACAATGGAGCAAAGACAGATACCGGCTTTGATCTGTTTCAATAAGGAAGATATGGTAGATGAAGAAGAATGCAATAGCTTAAGAAAAATCTATGAGGCAGCAGGCTATGAACTTCTTTTTACCAGTGCATCGGAAGAAAAGGGAATAGAGGAGCTGAAGGAGCATCTGAAGGGAAAGACTTCCACGGTTGCAGGCCCCTCCGGAGTAGGAAAATCTTCATTGATCAACCTTCTGGCACCTCAGGCACAGATGGAAACAGGTGAGATCTCTGAGAAGATCGACAGGGGAAAGCATACGACAAGGCATAGCGAGCTTTTACGGATTGACGAGAATAGCTTTATTATGGATACGCCGGGCTTTACCTCTCTTTATCTCGAAAATATGGAGAAGGAAGAACTGGCTGCATATTTTCCGGAGTTTGCTGCCTATGAACCCTTCTGCAAGTTTGGAGGCTGCAGTCATATTAACGAACCGAAATGCGGCGTAAAGGAAGCACTTTCCCTTGGAAAGATTTCCCAGCAGCGTTATGATGATTATAAATTGATGTACGAGGAACTGAAGGATCAAAAAAAGTATTGATCAGAAAAATGTTAGGAGGGAATATGGAGTATCAATTAGCACCGTCGATTCTTTCTCTTGATTTTGCGAGGGCAGGAGAACAGATTCGTGAGGCAGAAGAAGCAGGAACAAAGTGGTTTCATGTAGATGTAATGGATGGGATGTTTGTGCCGAGCATTTCCTTTGGAATGCCTGTCATCAAATCCTTCCGTCAGTTCACAGACCGTTTCTTTGATGTTCATTTGATGATTGAGGATCCGGGACGTTATATCGAAGCCTTTAAGGAGGCAGGAGCAGACAGTATCACGGTGCATGCAGAAACCTGTAAGCATTTGGACAGAACCATTCAGCAGATCAAGGATGCAGGATGTCGTGCGGCAGTTGCCTTAAATCCGGCAACACCATTGGATACAGTGAACTATGTTCTGGACAAGGTAGATATGGTTTTGCTGATGACGGTAAATCCGGGCTTTGGCGGTCAGAAATATATTCCCTATTGCACACAGAAGATCCGCACCCTTCGGGAGAGGATCGAGCAGCTGGGGCTTACGACTGACATAGAGATTGACGGTGGTGTCAATAGGAATAATATTGACGAAATCCTGGAGGCAGGTGCCAATATTATCGTTGCGGGATCTGCTGTCTTCAATGGAAATATCACAGAAAATGTAAAGTATTATCTGGAGCATATTGAAAAGTATCAGCAGAGATAAGGAAGGCTGAAGGAGTCAGCGATTCCTTTTCGTATGGGAAATGCTTTGAGCAGCGCTTCCCTATGCGGAAAGAATGGATGAAAGATGAAAGAGAAAAGAGCTATGATCGTCGCCGGTGGATGCATCGACGACGATTTTGTCAAAGAATATATCCAAGACAGACAGTATGATTTTGTTATAGCGGCTGATAAGGGACTGGAATTTTTGGATCGGGCTAAGATTAAGCCAAGCCATATCCTGGGAGATTATGATTCCCTTGATCCTTCCATTCGTTTAAAGTACCGGGAAGAGGATGGAATTGAGATTCTCAGCTTTAATGTGAGAAAGGATGATACCGATACGGAACTTGCCCTGAAAAAAGCCGTGGCGCTTGGAGCAGATCATATTGATCTGTTCGGCATGACAGGCGGCAGGCTGGATCATTTTCTGGGGGCACTGGAATGTTTAGGGATTCCCCTAAGGGCCGGAATTTCCTGTCAGATGATGGATCCTCAGAACCGGATCTCCCTGCTGGGAAGGATCGACGAAGAGCATCCCTATGGCGGAAGCTTTTCCGGTCGGATCAGGAAGAAAGATATTTTCGGAAGCTATATCTCTTTTCTTCCCTTGACGACAAGTGTCGAGGGACTGACTTTGAAAGGTTTCAGTTATGATGTGGAAGAGATCGAAATGACGATTATGAATTCCCTGGGAGTCAGCAATCAGCTTTCAGCAGAAGAAGGAGAGATTTCCTTTGAGAGTGGGATTCTGATCATGGTGGAATCAAAAGATAAAGGAGCATGTCATTAGGGAAGATGACATGCTCCTCTTTGTTTACAAATAGAAAAGCTTCTTACTAGAGGTAAGTTCTATATTCTAAGTTCACAGATTTGATAAATTCTATATTCCAAGTTCATAGATTCTATAAATTCTATATTCTGAGCTCACAGATTCTATTAAGAAAGAGAACTGAATTCTGACAGAGGCGGATTGGGAATGCCGTCATAGGTCATGAAATAGCATTCTACAATATCTGCAATAAAGGCCTTTGCCTTTGCTTCTTCACGGGGACCTGGCTTGGAATCACAGTCATAATGGAAGAAGTAGGAGCCTGGGACGAGGCTGCCATCACCCATTTTATACATGACCGCATCACATACATCGGCATCCGGTCCTTCCAGCTTTTTGCCCGGGATAAAGTTTTTCTTCGGCTTTACACCAAGAGGATAACCGGCAGGTCCGGTTTCTTTGCCTGCACAGGAGAAACGGCCGATGACATCTACGTTATAGAGTTTTAGATAGAGCTTCATCTGCTCCAGAGTAGCTGTTGCTTCATCCGGTCCGAAGAAGCCGCCGCCATAGGTAGTAAATACGATACCGTAGGGACGGGGGCCTTCATGATTGGGCATGCCCGGAGAGGGAGCATGGTTTCTTCGCCATTCTACCCGCATACCTGCCGGCGGAGCGGCTGCATCTGCTTTTTTCTGGTCAAGATTCTGCTGAACTTCTTTCTCCAGACCACCGCCGCCGCCGAAACTGAGCATATTTACGACAGGCTTCAGCACATTGCCGCCAACGATTGGAGAACCGAGGCAGATCAGATCATAATCATCAAAATAGAGCTGATCCTGAAGCGCTTCCCAGTTGGTATTAGCGGCAATACGGACGAAAGTGCATTCCCATCCGTATTCTTCGAATGTCTCTTTGAACCACTCAGCAATCTGCTGGGTATTTCTGGTCATGGTAGCGTATAAGATCAGTACGCGTCTGGCATCCATTATTTTCGCCATCTTTTTTCCTCCCAAAATAAAACTATAAAAATAGAACAGAAGTTACATTGAAGAAAGAGAGACGAAGAGACAGCAAAGTCATGCTGTTTTTTCTGTCTTCTCTTTTTCTTTAGTATAGAATGGCGCGGAATTATTCGTCAAATTCTGATTTTGCGGCATAGCTATGAGAAAAATGCATAGCATATAGAATGGATAGCAGATTCCTTCGTAAATACGGAACCACAGCTTAGTTGAAAATCTAAGTGCACGCATGAAGTTGTAAATGCCCATATTGCAAAAGAAGCGGGCATTTAGGATTGCGGAAAATCACGTGCATTCATTGCTCAGATATTCTCATAAGGTGGCAGAAGCTGAAAATATTCCCGGATCCTTTTGGCGAGGGCAGAGGCAGCCTGAGACTGAAACTGTCCCTTCTTTGTCAAAAGACCGATTTCATTGCTGGCGTAGCTTTCATCTAATGCAATCCCTCCTTCAACCGGCGGCGTATGATTCAGATAATGCAGACTCGCACTGATGGAATAAGGTGTAATCATAATGCCGATTCCCTGACAAACAAGCTGTCCGCAGAGATCCTCACCGGTCCCTTCATAGACGATATAGGGGGAGAAGCCGGCCTTTTGACAAAGCTGTACAATCTTGCTTTCCATATCATAGCCGATATTACTGATGATAAAATGCTCCTCCTTCAGCTCTTCCAGACGGATAGCCCTGCGGCTGCGCAGAGGGTGATTTTCCGGGAGCATAACCGTCAGATGATCTTTAAAAAGAGGCTGCCATTCCAGACCTTCTCCATAAATCTGCTCATCACAAACAGCAAAGTTCAGGCTTCCGTCATCCAGACTTTGGCGGATCTGCTCCGGAGACTGCAGCCGGCAGGTCAGCCGGATATTCGGATATTCCTTCATAAAATCAAGGATCACATTTTTAACAAAAACCGCTTCTGTAACGGCCATGTTGATGATGCCTTGTTCGAGGCCGCTCATTTCCTTTACGGCAGAAACGGTATTTTCCAGGGTGTTCAGAATTTCGGTAACATGCTGAAGAAAGAAGAGACCGTCTTTATTTAAAGTGATTCGTCCGCCCCGTCTTCGCTCAAAAAGCTGAATGCCAATATCGGATTCAAGCTGGGCGATGGAACGGGAGAGAGCGGATTGGGTGATATGCAGTTCTTCGGCAGCCTTGGTAAAGCTTTCAAACTTTGCCGCTGTTTTGAAATAGTGAAGCTGTGTAATTTCCATAAAATCTTCCTTATTGCTTCTTTGTGTGTTCACCTTAGCCTGTGTGGTTACAATGCTTGCCGTTGGGGCAAGGTGGTGGAGGAAAGTTTGCATGCCGCGCACTTACAACTTCAAACGTGCAGTTAATATTCCAGCCGTGCACTTATAACTTCGAATGTGCACTTAGATTTTTAACTAACCTACTTAGGTTTTCAACTAACCGGGTCTGATGAAATCAGTCTAACCTATTCATAAAACTCATGCAAGTCCATAATAATATGAATTTGACTTCATAATTTTGTGGCCGTACACTTTAGGAAAAGAAGGATGAAAGCCCATTTTCAAAGCTCTTTGCATTGAGAAGCAGGGGAATCCAGTGCAGATTGGTTTGAATTATTTGAGGCTTTCATATGAAAGAAAGTAGTTTTAGAGGGGAACCCAAATAGGGAGAAAAGGAGGGAAAAATGCTTCAGTTACTGTTGTTGCTGATTCCATTGGCATTTGTTATTTTTGTTGTTTATAAGGGGATGAACCCAACCTTAAGCTTTATTATTGCGGCAATTCTTGTTGCCCTTTTGGAAGGACTGCCTTTGCTGGAAACAATCATAGGAAGCGGAAGCGGACCCATGGCTGAGCCTTCGACGCTTTTGGCAGGTGTTTCATCCGCTGTAACCATGTTTCTGCTGAAATTTTTAGCTGCAAATCTTTTTGGCCAGTTGATCCTTCGAACCGGAGCGGCGAAATCCATTTCAGATACGCTGACCAAAGTTCTAGTGGAGAAAGGAAAGAGTGAATTTTCCAGGAAGCTTTTGACAGCCTATGTATTTATGCTGATTGCCATCATTTTTGGTTTTGGCGGTCTGGATGCTTTTGTCTGTATTTTTACTCTGATGCCAATTGGTATCGAGATGTTCGAAGAGCATGATATGCCGAGAAGGCTGATTCCGGCAGTTCTTTTCGCAGGTGTTACAACTGCTGTATGCTGTCCGGGAACACCTTTGACAAATGGTAATATTCTGGCTTCTATGTTCTTTGGAACTACAACAACGGCGGCTTTTATTCCGGGACTTGTAGGAGTAGTGGTCATCTTATTCTTTGACTGCCTTTACATTTACAGAGCTTTGAAAAAAGCGGAAAAAGAGGGAGAGCATTATACACCGGTTCCGGTTGTTCCGGGAATGGGACCCGGACAGGAAAGTGAGGAAGTAGAAGCATCCAAGCAGGAAAAAGAAACACTTCCGCCTTTTCTTCTTTCCGTGCTTCCACTTTTGATTGTTGCAGTTTTAAATATGATTCTTGGAGTAGATGTTGTGATCGCTCTCGTTGCAGGTGCTCTGGCGGCATCTCTTATGCTTTACAAGTATATCGTTGGCAATAAGAAAAATAAGATCAAAGCATATATGGATATCTACGGCGCAGGTGTGACTGCAGGCAGTGCAACCTTTATTCCGATGGCTTTTCAGCAGGGACTTGCAAATGTTATCCAGGCAACGGCGGGATTTGCTTTTTTAAGTGCGGCCTTTACGGCTCTTGCGGTAAATGTCTCACCTTATCTTAGCTTTGCCCTGTCGGCTTCCTTTACCGGATTTCTGGCAGGAAATGCCGTAACAGGAATCCAGCTGTCAGCAGGTATCTTCCTTCCACTTTTGGATCAGATCAATATTTCTACTGCAGCCATGCACAGAATTTCCTGTTTTGCAGTATCAATTCTGGATACGATTCCGATCAATGCAGCGGTTATTTCCGCTTTGATGACCTGTGGTCTGACACATAAGGAAGGATATGGCCCCATTTTCCGCACAACAGTGCTCTATATCTTTTATGGTATGCTGGCGGTGATTCTGGTTTGCCTGCTTTTCCCGGGACTGGCAGTATAAGAAAAGATATATAAGACATTTGAAAATATGTAATACTTCATAAAAGATAAAAATGCCCATGGATGGATCCAGGGGCATTTTTATCTTCTTTGGAAAGTACTTTTGAAAGGCAGAAAGATGATTCAAAAGTCCTTGAAGCTTGACTTCTCTTCCAAAGAGTATCATCATAATTGTTAAACTGCCTGCACAAGACAAATTGACAGGAACAGGTAAAGAAGAGAATTGCATATATTCTTGATCATGCAAAGAGGATACAAAAAGGAAGAGCAGGAAGGAGATCAGTCCATGCCTTGTACAACAATATTAGTCGGAAAAAATGCCAGCTATAATGGCTCCACCCTTGTAGCAAGAAATGAAGATTCCGGAGCGGGAGCCTTTGATCCAAAGAAGTTCATTGTCGTTCAGCCAAAGGAGCAGCCCAGGCACTATAAATCAGTGCTTTCTCATGTCGAAATAGAGCTTCCGGAGAAGCCCATGCGCTATAGCGCCATGCCAAATGCCATTGACAAAGAAGGAATCTGGGCAGCAGCAGGCGTGAATGAAGAAAACATTTCCATGACTGCAACAGAAACGATCACATCCAATGAGCGGGTTCTGGCAGCAGATCCTTTGGTAGAATACAGACCGGCAGAGAATGGAAAGGAAGAAGTAAAAGGCGGCATCGGAGAAGAGGATATCGTTACGATTACCCTCCCTTATATTCATAGTGCCAGAGAAGGGGTGCTTCGTTTAGGCTCTTTGCTTGAAAGCTATGGAACCTACGAGATGAATGGAATCGCTTTTCAGGATCAGGATGAAATCTGGTGGCTGGAGACGATCGGCGGTCATCATTGGATTGCAAAGAGGGTGAATGATGATGCTTATGTGATCATGCCGAATCAATTTGGCATTGATGAATTTGATCTGGAGGATGCCCTGGGTGCAAAGAAAGAGCATATGTGCTCTGCGGATCTGAAGGAATTTATTGCGGAAAATCATCTGGATCTTTCTATGGATGGACACTTTCATGCAAGAGATGCCTTTGGATCTCATTCGGATGCAGATCATATTTACAATACACCGCGTGCCTGGATCCTGCAGAGATATTTTAATCCGAGAAGTGTAAAATGGGAGGGAGAGGGAGCAGATTATGGCCCCGGTTCAGACGATCTTCCCTGGCAGCGCATTCCGGAAAAGAAGATTACAGTAGAAGATATAAAATATGCTCTGTCCAATCATTTTCAGGGGACAGACTATGACCCATACGGGAAGCATGGAGAGGAGAGGACAAGAGCTTCTTTCCGTCCAATCGGTGTGAACCGGAATAATTTCCTTTCCCTGACAGAACTTCGTCCGGATCAGCCCTTTGAAAGCAGAGCCCTGGAATGGGTAGCCTTCGGCTCGAATGTCTTCAATGCCTTTGTGCCCTTTTATGCAAATGTAGACAGAACACCGGAATACTTCGCTAATACGGGAGAGCAGGTGACAAGCGAGAGCTTTTATTGGGCAAACCGTTTGATCGCGGCAATGGCAGATGCAAGCTGGAGCAGCTGCAGCAATGCCATTGAGCGTTATCAGAATAAGGTGCAGGCAGCAGGAAGAGCCATCATCAAGAAATATGATAAGAGAAGTCTTTCTGCAATGGAAAGAGAGCAGGCAAATCAGGAGATTGCAGACATGGTAAAAGAAGAGACAGACCGTCTGCTGGCCAATGTGCTCTATACAAGAAGCTGTGAAATGAAAAATGCTTTCTCTCGTTCAGATGCTTAGAAGGAAAGCCCTTGTCCCGATAGAATGGAGGAAAAATGCCCATTATCGAAATTACTGACTTTAAGGATCCATCCCTGGATCCTTATGCCCGTCTCAGCGAGAATCAGCTCTTAAACCGGGCAGATCCGGAAAATGCCATGTTTATCGCAGAAAGTCCAAAGGTGGTGGAGCGGGCCTTAGATGCCGGCTATGAGCCGCTTTCCATGCTGATGGAGAAAAAACATGTCGAAGGAGAAGGCAGCTATCTGATTGAGCGTGCTGGAGAGATACCGGTCTATACAGCTGATTTTGATCTCTTGACCCAGCTGACCGGTTTTAAATTGACCAGAGGTATGCTTTGTCTGATGAGGAGGAAAAAGCTCCCGCCGGTTGAGGAAATCTGCAAAAATGCAAGGCGGATCGCTATATTGGAGGATGTGGTCAATCCGACCAATGTAGGTGCGATTTTCCGCTCGGCGGCAGCATTAAATATGGATGCGGTTCTATTGACCAGGGCATCTTCCAATCCTCTCTATCGTCGTGCGATTCGGGTAAGCATGGGAACCGTATTTCAGATTCCATGGACCTTTCTGGAGGAGTGGCCGAAAGACCTGGAATTACTAAAAAGGCTTGGTTTCAAAAGCGTAGCAATGGCCTTAAAGGAGGACTCTCTTTCCATTGATGATCCGGCTCTTCTTGCGGAAGAAAAGCTGGCCATTGTATTGGGAACAGAGGGAGACGGACTGGCTGCGGAAACCATTGGGAATTGTGATTATACGGTTATGATTCCTATGTCACATCATGTGGATTCTTTGAATGTGGCAGCAGCCTCAGCCCTTGCTTTTTGGGAACTTGGCAAAAAGCCATCCTAGAGGAAGCAAATATTGAAGCAGGTATTTAGGGAGCAGTCATTTAAGTGAGGACTTACTTTCTGCTTCTCCATTTTTTCGGAGAGCATTCGTGCAGCTTATGAAAGAGCCGGTAAAAGCTTTCGACACTGCCGAAGCCGCTCTCCCGGGAAATCTCAGCAATGCTTTTTTCAGAGTTTAGAAGAAGACTTTCCGCCATCTTCATGCGGCAGTGCAGAATATAGTCAGAGAGACTCTGCTCATAGAGTTTTTTAAAACCAGAGGAAAGCAGACTTTGCTTCATTGAAAAGTGTTGGGCAAGCGCATTCACATTCAGACTTTCCTCGGTAAAGTGGCAGTCAATGTAGCCCATTACTTGTGTGAGCTTCTGGTAACTCTTAGAAGAACTGGCGCGTCTATAGGAAAGGCTAATCTGATGGAGATAGGCGGAAAACCAGTTTTCGATATCTCTTATGGTCACGGCAGAATCCAGACATTCATTCAAAGAATCCCGAATTGCAGCAGATTTTATAGGGATTCCTCTTCGGCGAAAATCTTCATCCAGCTTCAAATTAATAAAATCAGCAAAATTTACTTTCAATTCTTCTGTAGAATTCAAATCTGAATTTCGAAAATCAGTAAATACCTTTTTTACAAGTGCATCTGTGCAATTTTCTTCCGCGAGTGCGGAGGAAAGAAGTCTGGCATCTTCCTCCAAGGCAGAGGAGAGGGCGGGAAAATGCTGACGGGCGGAAATGGCATAAAGGTCTGCCTTGCCTTCACCGAGAAAACGGTGATAGTGGAGCTTTTGATAGAGCCGTTCATAATGCATTTGTGTAAAACGAATATCAGTAAAAAGCTTACTGGAATAGGCAGTCAGGCTGATTTCATAGTCCTTTTTGCATTTTTCCAGGATCTCTTTAATTTCTTTTTCCAGATATTGATAGACAGCCTCATCAGAATAATCATCTTCCCCTTCTTCAATTGGCAGAGAGAGAAGGAGAAGGGGATTCCAATCGATATGTCCGAAAAAATAGATGTTAGAGCCCCAGAGAACTTCATCCGCAGACTTTCTGACCAGAAGGTGGGAGAGGGCCTGCTCAAGTGGAGACTCCTTCGGATCCTTGTGTTCCCGAAAAAGCACCAGACAGTATCGGCCTTTCTCAGTCAGAACAATGCCATTGATGCTGAGGTATCTTTGCATGTTGCGGTTGATTTCATAGGAATTGTGGCAAAGATAAGAAAGATTGTCATTCATTGTCAAAATCTGCCTGTATTCCAGAGAAGAAAGGCTTCTTTCATGCTGCAAATCAATATAATCGCGGGCTTTTTGATTCATATTTCCTCCGAAAGCTGTTATCTCATTAATATATATGTCAAATTATACTACAAAATATATGAAAATGCGGCAATATAATAGAAATTGACTGACATAAAGTAGGCCATTATACTGAGCCCAAGAGAAGACATTCCTATTTTCCCGGAGAAAAGAAAAAGGTCTTACTGGAATATACTGGAATAGCAGTGAAATAAAAAAAGGAGAAACGGAAGATGGCAAAACAATTTGAAATGCTCTTGTCTCCCATTCAGATCGGAAGACAAAGCTATAAGAACAGAATCATTCGTGCCCCGAAGGGACCGGTTATGGTTATGCCGGATGGCAATGTGCATCCTATGCAGCTGGCAGATGCGGCAAATCGTTGTGACGGAGGCGTAGCAGAATTCTGTATCGGTGAAACCGCGGTATCTCCTGCATCAGCCCGGAATGCAGAAGATTTTTACGGTTTTCAGGACTTATCCCCAGAACATACCAAGCCCTATGTGGATTACTGCAATATCATTCATGAACATGGTGCAAAAGCCATGATTGAGCTCTGTCATACAGGAAGATATAAGCCGGAACCATCAGAAGAGAATCCCGGTTATGGCCCTATGGACTGCATCAATGAAACAGGTGGTCATATCAAAGCCATGACAAAGGAAATCATTCAGGAGACAGTAGAGGACTTTGCAGTGGCTGCAGTTTTTATGAAACACTGTGGCTTTGACGGAGTCTGTCTTCATGCCGGTCATGGCTGGCTTCCCCATCAGTTCCTTTCCACGAGATGGAATCAGAGGACGGATGAATTTGGCGGCAGCTTAGAAAACCGCAGTCGTTTGTCCTGCATGATTCTGGAGGCAATCCGAAAGGCTTGTGGTGAGGAATTTATTCTGGAGGTCAGACTTTCCGGCCAGGAGAATGTAGAAGATGGCTATGATTTTGATACGATCGTCGGCTATGCAAAGCAGATCGAACCCTACATCGATATGATCCATGTTTCAGCCGGCATCTACAATAAGCCTATGGAAACCAAGATGATGTCAACCCTATATGATCTGCATGGCTGTAATGTCGAAGCGGCAGCGGCGATCAAGAAGGCAGTTTCAATCCCGGTTGCTGTAGTCGGAGGAATCAATGATCCTGCTGCAGCAGAGAATTGGATTCGGGATGGAAAATGTGATCTTATTGTTATGTGCCGGGCTTTGGATGCAGATTTTGACTGGATCAAAAAGGCATCTGAAGGGAAAGCAGGCGAGATCAGGAAATGCATCCGCTGTATGAGATGTTTTCCTGGTCCGCATGAGGAAGCAATGGCAGAACTCCATGGAGAATTTCCGGAGGGATGCTCGATCAATCCTTATTCAAAACATGGTGATCTGACGCATGCAGGAGATGCAAAGGAGAAGAAAAAACTGCTTGTGATCGGCGGAGGCCTGGCTGGTATGCAGGCAGCGATTACTGCAGCAGACAGGGGACATCAGGTCACCCTCATGGAAAAAAGCGGAGAGCTGGGAGGAATCCTGAATTTTGCGCAAAATGACAGGGATAAATATGACCTGAAGGGGCTTGCCGATTCCATGGCAGAAGAGGTTAGAAACAGGGCAATTCTTGTGGAATACAATAAAGAGGTTGAAGAAAAAGATCTGTCCGGCTATGACCATGTGATCCTGGCAATCGGCTCCTCTCCCCTTTGTCCTCCAATCCCGGGAATCGAAAGCTGTATCCAGGCGATGGAAGCCTATCAGCCGCAGGCAGAACTCGGGGATAGCGTGATTATACTGGGCGGTGGTCTGGTAGGATCAGAGACAGCAATTCATCTGGCAAAGCAGGGCAGACAGGTCACAATTGTTGAAATGAGGGGTGAGCTTGCTCCGGATGCTTACCGTCTCCACAAGCATAAGGTGCGCCAGCTGATTGCAGGAATGGAACAGATTATGACTTATCTTGATACAAAATGCCTTAGCATTGACGGCAGAAAAGTAAGTGTGGAAACTGCAGATGGCCAAAGGATGGAGCTGGAAGCAGACAGTATCATCAATGCGCTGGGCATGAAAGCAAATTCGACAGAGAAGCTGAAGGAGATGCTTGAAAAAGCAGGAATTTCTTATAAGGAAATCGGGGACTGCAGAAAAGCCAGAAAGATCTTTGATGCAGTCGAGGAAGGCTTTATGGCTGCAATGGAGCTGTAAGAAAAGATCTGAAAGATAGAGATTTTTTTAGGGAAGTCTACTATAATGGGAGGTGTAAAAATTTAAGAAATCGCTCTGCGATAGAAGAAAAAATGGAGAGAAAGTATGATTAAGCGAAAGAAAATGAAAGGCGGACTGGCACTTGCTTTGGCCGCCTTGATGCTGTGTCAGCCCCTGGGAGTTTATGCGGAGGAGCTTACTTCTGCGGGTGAAGTTCAAACTGAATCGGAAGGAGATTCTATCAGAGTTGAGAGTGCAGATGCAGAAGTAAATCTGATCTCTGCGAGTAATCTTCTTGCTTCCGGTACCTGTGGAGAATATGTAAGCTGGAAGCTTGATAATGAGGGAACGATGACCTTTAGCGGCAGTGGGGATATGGAAAACGATCTTTACGAGGCGCCCTGGAAAGCATATGCTTCCAGCATCAAAAAGGTAGTGATAGGAGAAGGGATAACAAGTGTCGGCGCCGGTGCCTTCAGCGACTGTAAAAACTTAAGCAGCGTATCCCTTCCCAAAAGTATGACCAGCATCCTGGAATGGGCCTTTAGTGACTGCAGCAGCTTAAGCAGCATCAGCATTCCGAATCGTGTAACAAAGATCGGAACGGGCGCTTTTAGCGGCTGCAGCAGCTTGGAAAGTGCCAACATTCCAGCGGCCATATTCAGCATATATACGTCTACCTTTGAAGGCTGCAGCAGCTTAAAAAATATCAGTATTCCGGATGGTGTGGTCTGCATTTGGGAATATGCCTTTAAAGGCTGCAGGAGTTTAACAAGTATCAGTATTCCCTCCAGTGTAACAGAGGTTGGAGAGGATGCCTTTGCAGACTGCAGCAAGCTGCAAAGCCTTTACTTCACAGGAAATGAGAGCGAATGGGATGCGGTATCAGAACATCTTCTGGCTGCATTTTCTACCCAGCCGCTTGTATATGTAGACGGAAAGAAGCTTTACAGCGGTTTAAAGCAGAATAAAAATGGAAGCTGGGAGTATTTTATAAATGGTAAAGCAGCAACAAACTATACCGGTCTGGCTTCAAATGAATATGGAAACTGGTATGTAGAAAATGGCAGGGTCAATTTTTCAAAGACAGGTCTGATCCAGCTTGGAAATACCTGGTATAACATTCAAAAAGGCAAACTGACAGCCGGTCCGACTCTTGTAGAAAACAGTGCAGGCTGGTGGTATGTCGATAAAAATGGCAAGGTTGACTTCGGCTATACAGGCCTTGCCCAGGTGAATGGCAAGGGCAGCTGGTATTATATAGAAAAAGGAAAGCTGAATTGGAACTATACAGGCCTCTGCATGTATAAGGGAAGCTGGTATTACCTGGAAAAAGGCAAATTAAACTGGAACTACACAGGCCTTTGCAAGCATGGAAATGCCTGGTATTACGTAGAAAAAGGCGTATTGAACTGGAATTATACAGGCCTTGCCCGGGTAAATAATAAGGGCGCCTGGTATTATGTGCAGAAGGGTGTACTGAATTGGAATTATACAGGACTTGCCCAGGTAAACAATAAGGGTGCCTGGTATTATGTGCAGAAGGGCGTACTGAACTGGAACTATACGGGACTTGCCCAGGTAAACAATAAGGGTGCCTGGTATTATGTGCAGAAAGGTGTATTGAACTGGAATTACACAGGCCTTTGTCAGCACGGAAATGGATGGTACTATGTGCAAAAAGGAGTTGTGAACTGGAATGCGACCGGACTTTGTGCATATGGCGGAAGCAGCTGGTATGTAGAGAAGGGCAGAGTGAATTTTGCCTATACAGGATACTTTTCCGGAAAGAAAATCGTAAAAGGTAAGGTACAGTAAGCATATGATTATCGAAGGTCTACTTTTGATCGGGGAGAAGCTCTGGAAGAGGCGTTTGGAGTTTTGATGATCATTTATGTAAATCATATTTCCTATATAAAGAAAATCTCCAGGCTGGAAAATCCGGCCTGGAGATTTTGCTTTACATTCTTATGTGATTTTTTCAATTTTCATTTTTCAGCTTTTCTTTGCCGGTCTGGCGAAGTAGAAGACCAGGCCGATAAAGAGGACGCCAAGGATCATCCAGAGGGTCAGAATGCCGGTTCCCTTGGAAGAGAAGGTATCATAATAGCCCTTCAGATAGACGATGATGATCAGGAGCGGAATGATATAAGAAACATAGTTCTTCAGAATGGGTGGGAACTTGATTCCCTTTCCAAGGTCCGCTTCTTCGATAAAGGCATCCCAGCCCCAACCGCTTTTTCTGGTACAGAAGAGAACATAGACCAGACAGCCCAGAGGAAGAAGATTGTTGGAAACAATAAAATCCTCCAGATCCAGAATCGTTGTTCCGATACCAAGCGGATGAAAGCCGGAAAGCAGATTATAGCCCAGGGCACAGGGCATACTCAAAAGGATCATCAAAAAACCTGTGATCAGTACGCTTTTTTTACGTGTCCAGCCAAAGAGATCGATGCCATAGGCAATCAGATTTTCGAATACGGCAACAACGGTAGAAAAAGCGGCAAAGGTCATAAAAAGGAAGAAAAAAGCACCCCAGATCCTGCCCCCGTTCATCTGTGCAAAGATATTGGGCAGAGTAATAAAGATCAGACCCGGACCCGATCCGGGATCTACGCCAAAGGCAAAGCAGGCAGGGATAATAATAAAGCCTGCCATAAGTGCTACAGAAGTATCCAGAACAGTGATGGTCAGAGCCTCGCCTGTAAGGGAACGATCCTTCTCCAGATAGCTGCCGAAGATCAGCATAGAGCCAAGTCCGACACCCAAGGTGAAGAAAGCCTGCCCCATTGCCGCATAGATCACATTGCCGATGCCTTTTTCCAAAATATTTGCAAAATTCGGAACCAAATAAAAGCGAATGCCTTCTCCGGATCCCTTCAGAAAAAGGGAATGGACAGCAAGCACCACCATCAGGATCAGAAGAGCACTCATCATATATTTGGAAATTCGCTCCAGACCCTTTTGAATACCGAAGTAGCAGATGGCAAAGCCGATAATGCAGATGACAATCGTCCAGAAAACCATAGTCGGTGCCTGAGAAAGCATGCCATTAAAGGCTTCATTGATCTCATCGCTGTTTGCACCGACAAAGTCTCCGCGGATAGTTCTGACACAGTAGTAAAACATCCAGCCGCTGACCGTGGTATAGAACATCATGAGTAGATAACAGCCGATGACAGAGATCCATTTCATATGGTGCCAGTGGCTGCCCTTGGGCTCTAAGAGATCGAAGGCTTTGGCAGCAGAATGCTGGCTTTTTCTGCCCATGGTAAATTCAATGATCAAGGCCGGTACTGCAAGGAGAAGCAGAAAGACCAGATAGATCAGGATAAAAAAGGCACCGCCGTACTGCCCGCAAAGATAAGGGAATTTCCAAACATTTCCGATACCGATCGCACAGCCGGCAGAAACAAAGATAAAACCAAGACGTGAACTGAATTTTTCACGCTCGTTATTTGTTGAAGTGTTAGACATAATTTAAAACTTTCTGTGTGCTTTGATTAGGAAAGTGACAAGTCAGGCGGTCATGTTAACATGGCCGCCTGTTTCATACTGTGAAAAAATCAGAATGTATGCATGAAAGATGCATTAGGATTTTTTGACTGCTTTGGCACAATAGAAGATAAATGCTGTAAAAGCAATGCCAAGGATCATCCAAACAGTCAGAACGGTAGTTCCCATAGGACTGAATTTGTCATAATAGCCTTTAAAGTAAACAATCAGAATCAGAATCGGAAGAATATAGGAAATATAAAAGCGTAAGGATTTCGGGAACTTGATTCCCTTTCCGGTATCTGCTTCTTCGATAAAGGCATCCCAGCCCCAGCCATTTTTTCTGGTACAGAAAAGAACAAAGGCAAGGCTGCCCAAAGGCAGAAGATTATTAGAAACAATAAAGTCCTCCAGATCCATAATGGTACTTCCTGCTCCGATCGGCTGAATGCCGGACAGAACATTGAAGCCAAGTGTACAGGGCATGCTCAAAATGATGATCAATACAGCACTGACCAGAACGCTCTTCTTGCGGGTCCAGCCGAAGAGATCAATGCCAAAGGCAATGATGTTCTCAAATACAGCAACAACCGTAGAAAAGGCTGCGAAGGTCAGGAAAAGGAAAAAGAGTGCACCCCAAAGCCGTCCGCCGCTCATCTTGGCAAAGATATTCGGCAGGGTAATAAAAATGAGTCCGGGTCCTGCATCCGGATTTACTCCAAAGGAGAAGCAGGCAGGAATAATGATAAAGCCGGCCATAAGAGCAACAAAGGTATCCAATGCTGTAACCGTGATTGCTTCACCGGTAAGGGAATTGTCCTTTTCGATATAGCTGCCAAAGATCAGCATGGCTCCAATACCGATAGAGAGGGTAAAGAAGGCCTGGCTCATTGCGGCATAAACCACATTTCCGATTCCCATTTCAGCCATGTTCTGAAAATCCGGAACAAGGTAGAAACGGATGCCTTCTCCCGCACCCTCCAGGAAAATAGAGTGAACAGCCAGAACGACCATAAGAAGGAGAAGGGCTGACATCATCACCTTGGTTACTTTCTCAACACCGTTCTGGATGCCGAAAAAGCAGATGACAAAGCCAATAATGCAGATGACAATCGTCCAGAAAACCATGTTTGGTGCATCAGAAAGCATGGAGTTAAATTCTGCTGAGATCTGATCACTGGAAGCACCGACAAAGTCGCCACGAATGCTGCGGAAGCAGTAATAGATCATCCAGCCGCTGACCGTGGTATAGAACATCATCAGAAGATAGCAGCCTAAGATAGAGATCCATTTCAAATGATGCCAGTGGCTTCCCTTAGGTTCAAGTGTGTCAAAAGCTAAGGCTGCAGAATGCTGGCTTCTGCGTCCCAGGGAAAATTCACAGATCATAGCCGGTATTCCAAGAATAAGAAGGAAGACCAGATAGATCAAAATAAAAGCGGCACCGCCGTACTGACCGCAAAGGTAAGGAAATTTCCAGACATTTCCGATACCGATCGCACAGCCTGCCGAAACAAGAATAAAGCCAAGACGTGAACCGAATTTCTCACGCCCTGTGTTGGTTGTCATATCAGACATATACTCACCCCTTTGTTAAAAATAAAAATCCTTTCTATTATAACAGAAAGAAAGCCGGATTATAACAGAAAAAGATGATAAATAAATGAGGGCTGTTATGAATAAAAGAACATGAGCAGGAAGAAAAACTATCGTTAAAATATGGACGAAAGTGGAAAAGAAGTGTAGAATAGCCGGGTATGAAAATGAAAAATGAAATTTCAAGGAGGAATTGAAAATGAAAAAGAAATATCTTGCAGGTCTTTTGGCAGCAGCAATGCTTCTTGCAGGCTGTGGAACAAGCACAGCAGTATCTTCTGATGCAGCAGCGTCCGGAGATCAGACAGTATCCGGAGATCAGCAGGAGAGCGGCGAAGCATCTGCAGATGCTTTGGAGAGCAGTGATGCAGCTTCTTCCGATGCAGATTCCTGGAAAGTGATTCAGGAATATGGATTTGATGTTCAGGATGATGAGAGTGAGGGAGGACAGATGTCCAAGCTGAGCTTCTCACTGAAATCCGATACATTAAAGGATGAGGGAGATTATTATACAGTTGAAGCTGATTTCTACAGAGCAGTTGAGATCGCTCCGAATCTGAAAGCGGGCAATACCGTTGAAATTACACTCAATGAAAAGACCGGCGAAAAAGATATCGTCAAAGTAAATGAAGACGGTTCTATGACAGGCGAGAAGGATGGTGCTGAGTATTATTTCCTTGGCGATCCGGAGGAAGATGGATGGAGAGTGCTCTATGTTGACAGCGATGATCGTGTAGAGGATCTTTTCTATACAGGAACCCTTCGCATCAGCAAGGATTGTGTAACAGCAATTGTGATTGAGCAGAAGCCGTCAGAGACCATTACTGAGGAAGATCTTATGAATGATCCTTACTTCGACGGTGTTTACTTTGACGAGAATGGAATGATCCTTCAGCTTCTTCAGTACGGAGACTGATTTTAGCAGATCCATTAGCGGAAATAAAATAGAAAAAGTGTGGAGCATCGGAAAGAAGAAAAATCTTCTTTTCCGGTGCTCATTTTGTAGTAAAATGTGGATAAAAGCATGAAAGGCAGGTAAATATGAGCAAAAGAAGACGAAAAAAGAGAAGAGGCAGCTGTGCTTTGGCTTTGATGAAGCTGCTGATTGCGATTGTTATCCTGGTTATTATCCTTATGGTTGCCGGATATTTTCTCAAGGATAAGGTGTCAGCTGTTGTTGCAGAAAAGCTGGTCACGCAGATGGCGTCCTCTCTTGGCGTGGATTCTGAGACGGCACAAAAGCTCTATGATTCCCTTCCGCAGGAGGATCAGAAGAAGGTGCAGAGCATCGTTTCCGAGCATCTTTCTCCTTCAACAGCCGCAAGCCTGGTGCAGTCTTACAGTGAGGGAGACTATCAGGCAATCGAAGAGTATGCGGAGAGCGAGCTTACAGATGAAGAGCAGCAGTATCTCCTGCAGCTTTATAATGAATACGGCAGTGCCTACGGCTATTGATCCCATAGGCAGGCCTATGGAAAAAGAAGAAGTGCAGAAAGAGTGCAGAAAGAGGCTAAGGGAACATTGACGTTTTCAGCGCAGCTTAGTTTGGAATGAGAATTAAAATTGAAAAAATAGAAATCATTAGGAAAAGGAGAGGCAGTGCCTCTCTTTTTTGTAAATCAGCAGGCATGCTTCTGCTATTGACATAATTATTAATAGGCTTATAAGATAAGCAGGTAGATTGTTTACAAGAATTATACAGGAAAATACCGGAAAAGAGAGCAGTGGAAAGTAAAAAAAGAGAACTACTCTGAAAGAAAAGCGACTTTTCCGATAAATTGGCAAAGGAAAAATATTGATGAATCAAAATAAAATGGAAACAGAAAATATAAAAAGTCTGCTCTTTCAGCTGGCGATTCCCTCGATCGTTGCCCAATTGGTGAATCTGCTTTATAACGTGGTAGACAGAATTTATATTGGCCATATTCCGGGAATCGGAGCGGCAGCCTTAACGGGGGTTGGACTTTTTACGCCCATATTGATGATGCTGAATGCCTTTGCCATGCTGGCGGGCTCAGGCGGTGCCCCCCGTGCTGCGATTGCGATGGGGGAGAAGAAGGAAAAGGAAGCAGAGAAGATCATGGGCAACTGCTTTACGGTCCTTTTGATTTTTTCCTTTATTTTAACCATTGTCTTTTATATCTGGGCACCGGATCTGCTTCGCTTCTTTGGTGCATCCGATGCAACCCTTTCTTATGCGACAGCATATGCAAGGATTTATATCCTGGGAAGCGTTTTCGTCCTCCTGGTAATGGGAATGAATCCCTTTATCACGACCCAGGGTTTTGCAAAATTCAGTATGATGACAACCTTGATCGGGGCAGTATTAAACCTGATACTGGATCCCATATTCATCTTTGCATTTGGTCTTGGCGTAAGGGGTGCAGCAATTGCAACCGTCTTGAGTCAGATGGTAAGTGCCATGTGGATTCTTCGCTTTCTGACCGGGGATAAAACGATATTAAGGCTGAAATTATCAGGAATGCATTTGGAAGCGGCGGTTATTCTGCCCTGTCTGGGTCTGGGTGTGTCTACCTTTGTCATGCTCTCTACAGAAAGTATTCTTTCTATATGCTTTACAAACAGTCTTGCCAAATACGGAGGCGATCTGGCAGTTGGATCCATGACGATCATTACCTGCATCAACCAGTTCTGTGTCATGCCCCTGCAGGGAATCTGTCAGGGTGGACAGCCGATTATGAGCTACAATTACGGAGCCGGTCAGAAGAGCCGTGTAAAGGAAACTTTTTTTACCCAGCTTTTCCTATGCGGAGCCTATACCATTCTTTTTTGGATGCTGCAGATGATATGCCCGGGAATCTTTGTCAAACTCTTTACGACAGATTCGGAATTGATGACCTATGCCATCTGGACGACGCGAATCTATATGGCGGGTATCTTTTCGACCGGCTTCCAGATCTGCTGCCAGCAAAGCTTTATGGCCTTAGGTCAGGCGAAGGTAAGCTTGCTCATGGCCTGCTTCAGGAAGATCATCCTTCTGATCCCACTGATCTTTATTCTGCCTCTTTTTCTGGCAGATCAGGTATTTGCAGTTTTCCTGGCAGAGCCGATCAGCGATATTCTGGCGGCAACGGTAACAGTTACCACCTTCCTGCTGCGTTTCGATAAGACTTTACGCTTAAAGTGTGAATGATAAAAAAATCAAAAGCCGGAAGCTGATTCCTTCCGGCTTTTGATTTTTTTATTTAGTAAGATAAGTATAGAGGCTTTTTCAAAGTCTACTCAAGGCGGGTCCAGAGCTTTGTCAGCTCTTTGCCTTCGCAATATTCTACAATATGATCTGTGACCATTCTGCTGGTCCAGTAGGTATCGATTTCTTCTGTCATAGCTGCCATATGTGGTGTAACGATGACATTATCCATAGAAAGAAGAGGATGGTTCTCCGGAATAGGCTCTTCCCAGAATACATCCATGGCAGCGCCGGCAATCTGTCCGCTTTCAAGGGCATGAACTACTGCTTCCTGCTTGATTACGGCAGCGCGGGCAGTGTTGATGAAAAGAGCGGTAGGTTTCATTTTTGCAAACCAGTCTTCATTTACCATAAATCTGGTTTCGTTTGTTACCGGAAGGTGGATGGAAACGATGTCACTGCTTGTAAGAAGCTCATCAATGCTGACAGGTTTTACACCTTCTGCTGCAATCTGTTCATCGGTCAGATATGCATCGTAGGCGCATACATCCATGTTGAAGGCTTTGCAAAGCTTGGCAACTTCACGGCCGATCGCACCAAAGCCAACCAGACCAACGGTTTTTCCATAAAGCTCGTGATTATAGCCAAGATCTCCGTAAGGGCTTCCCTCGTTGTGAGGCCAGTTTACATCCTTCTTCTCGATATAATCATATACATTTTCTTTTGCTTCACCCAGATACATGCCGTCGTGAATACGGTTGATGACGACCTTTACCTTTTTGGTCAGCATCAGCATGAACATGACGCAAAATTCTGCAACTGCAGTTTTATTTCTTCCGGGTGTATAGCCCAGAGGAATCTCAAGATCATGGCAAGCCTTCCAATCTGTCATAGTGGGCGTTCCACGAGCGGCAATGACAAATTTCAGCCCCTGATCCTTCAGTTTTTTCAAGGTTTCGGCACCGGTTGTCTCAGACATGGTAACAATGATCTCATTACCCTTCATCTGTTCATAGGTTACATCTTCATCCATAAACCATTTTCCGGTGGTTAAAAAGCCGCATTCGGTTATATCACAGTATTTTTCAACTGTGGCTCGATCTTCATCGGAAAGAGGTACACAAAGTGCTAATTTTTTCTTCATTAGACTACTTCCTTTCTGATATTCAATATAGAATTTTCGGTCAAGCTTTAACCAAGGACTAGTGTAGCAGAATTCAAATCTTCCTCCAATATGGTATTGCGAACATTTGAGCAGAAAAGAGAACATTTAGAGAGAAATCTTGCGGGGGATATATTGCTGTATTACAATATAAAGAAATGTCTGACAATTAAGCAGAGTAGGAAAATGAAAAGGAGACAAGTTATGGCTAGTAAAGAATTTCAGGCGTACAAAAAACAATTCAGGGAGGGGCCTCCGCCTCAGGAGTTTTCCCCCGAATCCATCCCGGAGGAGTACCGGAATCTTGGCGTTCCGATGCTGCCGCCGGATATTAGCTTTGAGGCAGAGATTCCGGAGGGCTATGAAGGATCTGCTGTGACGATTGGCGGCGTAAAGGGGCTCTATGTCACAAAGGCGGGACTGAATACAAAAGTTGCCCATATGCATATCCATGGCGGCGGTTATACCGTTGGAACAGCGATGCGAAACGGTGAGCTCCTGGCTCATTTTATCGAGAAGACAGGCTTGCCCGGCTATTCGGTGGAATATAGGATGGGGCCCTATTATCAGCATCCGGCCGGTTTGGAGGACTGCCTGCATTTTTATCTGGGACTCTTAGAGCAGGGCTATGAGAAGATTGTAGTCGGAGGAGAGTCTGCGGGAGCCGCTCTGACTCTTTGTCTTGTTCATTATCTGAAGCAGAAGAATCTTCCCCTTCCGGCGGTAATCTGGTGTTCCTCTCCGCCGGTCGATCAGTACTTTGATGAAGAAGAACTTTATCGGCAGGATATGTTTGTGGATACCGCGCCTGCCATTCGGAAGGTTTATTTTGAAGGTACGGACAGAAAGGATCCTTTGGCTTCTCCGATTTATGGAGACTTGTCCGGATTTCCGCCTATGGTTATTCAGGCGGGAGAGGAGGAAAGCCTGTCGGCAGGTGTTGTCCGCTTTGTAGAAAAGGCCTGCAAGGCAGGAAATGAGGTGCATTTTACCTTTGGCAAGGAAATGCAGCATACCTTTGCTATGGATTATAAGCTCTATCCGGAAGCAGAATATGCGATGAATGAGATTACGAATTTTATTCAATTCCAGCTGAAGCTGCAGGAAAATTCCGGCAGAGTCTGAATCGTTCCCGAATTAGAAAAGGTGTTTTGTTCATATGAAAAAGGATGAATGAAAAGGAGCAAAGAAAAAAAGACTTATGAAATTTTTACATCTGGGGGATCTTCATCTGGGCAAAACACTGGGAGATTTTAGCCTGATCGAGGATCAAAGAGATATTTTAAGTAAGATCTGCAGCATTGCGGAAGAAAAAAAGGTGGATGGTATATGCATCGCCGGAGATATTTATGATAAGGCGATTCCGAGTGAGGCAGCGGTGAATCTGCTGGATGATTTTTTGAACAGACTGGCAGAGAAAAAAATTGCCTGCTATATGATCAGTGGAAATCATGATTCGGATGATAGATTGAATTTTGCCAGCAGACTTTTGCGAAATAAGGGAATTTATATTGCGGCAAAATATCAGGGAGAGCTGAAAAAGGAGACTTTTCGGGATGCCTATGGAGAGGTGAACATTTATCTGCTTCCTTATATAAAAGCTTCTCTGGTCAGGCATTATTTTCCGGAAGAGAAGATCGAAAATTATGAGGATGCCGTCAGACTGATCCTGGAAAAAGCGCAGATCAATCCGGAGGAGAGAAATATCATTCTGGCCCATCAGTTTGTGGCAGGAAAGACTGCCGATCCCGAGCTTGCAGGTTCAGAAGGCATGGGAAGTCTGAATGTGGGTCAGGTGGAAAGAATCGGTTATGACTGCTTTAAGGATTTTGATTATGTAGCACTGGGCCATATACACTCTCCACAAAAGGTGGGCAGAGAAGAAGTTCGCTATAGTGGCTCACCTTTAAAATATTCCTTAAGTGAAGTCAATAATCAAAAATCCGTCCCCCTGGTGACAATCGAGGAAAAGGGAGAGCCCAAGATAGAGCTTTTGCCGCTGAAACCCTTGCGTGACCTGCGTCATCTTAAGGGAAAAAGAGAGAAACTGCTTGCAGCGGAGAATATTGTGGATAGGGATGATTTTATCTATATCACACTGACGGATGAGGATTTCTTAAATAATGCCATGGGAATTTTTCAGCAGTATTATCCCAATACGGTAAAGATTGACTATGAAAATTCGCATACAAAGGAACTGAAGGAGCTGGATCCGGCAGAGCTTGCAGAGGAAAGGCCTCTGGAGGATATTCTGAGTGCTTTTTATGAGCAGGTATATGGAAGCAAGATCAGCGAAGAGGAAAGAAAACTTCTTATGGAAGTGGCCGGAGAGGCAGGTGTAATAGATGAAGCCGATTAAATTGATCATTAGTGCCTTCGGCCCCTATGCGGAGCTTATGCCGCCGATTGAATTTGAACAATTTGAGGAAAAAGGTCTTTTTCTGATCTGCGGAGATACCGGAGCCGGAAAGACCACCATTTTTGATGCCATTTGCTTTGCCTTATATGGCAGCAGCAGCGGCTCTTATCGTGATAATAAGAATCTTCGCAGCGAATATGCGAAGGAGACGGTAGATAGCTATGTTGATTTTTATTTTTCGCATCAGGGACATGAATACCGGATTTTGCGTTATCCGGAATATATGCGAAAAAAACAAAGAGGGCAGGGGCTGGTAAAATCCGAGGCTAAGGCGACTCTCTATGAGGATGGAATTCCTCTGGAGGAAAAAAAGAGCAATGTCAACCGTCGCATCGAAGAGATCCTTCATATTACGGAAATGCAGTTTAAGCAGATTGCCATGATTGCCCAGGGAGAGTTCTGGAAGCTTTTAAATGCATCTACGGATGAGAGAACAAAGATCCTCCGAAAGATTTTTCAGACAGAGGGCTACCAAAAGATGGAGTTTCTTCTGAAGGAGCATATGGATTTCTATGGTGAAAAAATCAAGGATCATGAAAGCAGTATCCGTCAATATTTCAGGGATCTTTCTGTCCGGGAGGAAGATACAGAATACGAAGCCTACCAGGAAATGAAGAAGCGGATAGAGGATACAAAGTCTGTCTGGAATGTGGATGAGCTTCTGGATATGATCCGTATGATTCTGGAAGAGGATGAGAAAGCACAGAAGCTGGCAGAAAAGGAGCTGGCAAAGGAGGAAAAAGAAGAGAAAAACAGGGAAGAGGAGCTAAGGAATGCGAAAAGCAACAACGAACTTCTGACAAAGGCCAGAAAGCTGGAGGAGGAGAAGGCAGAGCTGGAGAAAAAGCAGGCTGATATCGATCTGAAAAGAAAGGAACTTCTTCTCCAGAAAAAGGCAGTTCGCATTCTTCTTCCGCTTTATAGGGAGCAGGAAGGCCTGAAGAAGGAAATTGCTTCGACAAAAGGAAGGCTTGAAAAGCAAAAGGGAGCACTTTCCGAGGCTGAAAAAGCAAAAAAGGAAAAAGACTTGCTTTTGAAAAAGGCCGAGGAGGAGCTGCCAATAGCTGCGTCATTAGAGAAAAAGGCAGACAGGATTGCAGAAGAGGAAGAGCAATATAAGAAAAAAGATGCTCTGCAGGCAAAGCTTCTTTCCCTGCAAAAGGAAGAGACGGAGTTGAATAAGAAGCAGACGGCTCTGGATCAAAAAGAAGAAGAAAGAAAAGAAAAGATAGAAAAGTACAGAAGCTTTTTGGAAAAAGAAGAAGGAAAGCCGGAAGAGTTAAGGAGTTTGCAGGCAAGGGCAGAAAAAGAAAGGGAGCTTTTAGGAAGACTGCAGAAGCTTTCTTCTGACCGCTTGTCAAAGCGGAATGAGAAAAAGGCAAGGCTGGAAAAGCTGCAGAAAAGCTATCTGCAAAAGAGAGAGATCTACGAGAAGCTTGCCCTGAAAAGACTGGAAGGGGAGAAGATCCTTGAAAGCTGCCGGGCAGGAATCCTTGCCGGGCATTTGGAGGAAAACAAAGCCTGCCCGGTATGCGGATCCATCCATCATCCGAATCCGGCCAAACTGCCGGAGGCCTCCATTACAGAAGAAGCTTATAAAAGGCTTCAGCAGGAAGCGGAAGAGGCGGAAAAAAAGAAAAATGAGATATATACCCAGACTGAGGCAGAGCAGGCAAGCCTGAAGGAGATAGAAAGAGGAATTCTGGAAGAGGCAGAGCAATGCCTGAAAAATGAACTGCTTTCTGTGGATTTTTCTTTTGAAAAGGCTGAGATAGAGAAAATGCCGTCTTTGCTTGCTGAGGCAGAGAAAAAGCTTGCTTTAAACTTACAGGAAGAGGGAAGGCAGGAAAAGAGCCTTCAGGAAGCCTGCAGAAAGTTGGAGGCGGCAAGAAAAGGACTGAATACTGCACAAAATGAGGAGGCTGTCCTTCTTCAGGAGAAAAAGAATCAGCTGGAGCAGGAGAAGGCAAGGAATCAAAAGGAAGTAACAGAGAGTCAGACGCTTCTTCATGCAATCGGACAGCTTTCCTTTGAGAACTGGGAGAAGGCAGCAGCAGAAGAAAAGCAGATCCGGAAGGAGGCGCTTAAGAGAAGGGATGCCTATTCTTTGGCAGAGAGGGAAAAGAATCAGGCAGAAAAAGAGCTTGCATCCTTAAGTACCTCTGTCGCAATGCTGGAGAACAGCCTTCGTGAGAAGACGGAAGAAAAGGAAAAGAAAGAAGGAAATTACAGAGAAAAAATCAGAGGAGAAGGCTTTGACAGAGAAGAAGATTTCTTAGTCTATGCAGCAGACGAGCAGACAATTGCTGACCGGGAAAAGGAAATCAACGATTATGACCATCTTTTCAAGCTGAATCATGAAAGATTGCTGGAGGCAAAGAGGGAAAGCGAGGGAAAGGTTTGGATGGAGCTGGATCTGCTTATTGCAAAGTGCGAGGAGCAAAAGAAGCTTGTAAAGGTAAGAAGAGATGAACTCTATGAGCTGACAAGTAGAATCGGGCACAATAAGAGCGCTTATGAGAAGATTGCAGAGCAAAAAGAGACCTATGAAACATTTGGCCACAAATATCAGCTTTACCACCGCCTTTATGTTTTAGTAAGGGGAACAAGCGGAAATGGAAAGATTACCCTTGAGCAGTATATTCAGGCAGCAGGCTTTGATGGGATTATCCGGGCGGCAAACAGACGACTTTTGCCGATGAGTGATGGGCAATTTGAATTGTACCGCAAACAGGATGCAATCAGTAAGCAGTCGAATTGTTTTCTGGATCTGGAGGTTCTGGATCATTATACCGGTCACAGAAGGCCGGTAAATAATCTCTCCGGAGGAGAGAGCTTTAAGGCTTCTCTCAGCCTGGCTTTGGGCCTTTCTGATACAGTCTCTTCCAATCTTGGAGGGCTTCAGATGGATGCCTTGTTTATTGACGAGGGCTTTGGTACCCTGGATCAGAAGTCAATTGAAAATGCTTTGGAAATTTTGCTGAATCTTTCAGAATCCAATAAGCTGGTCGGTATCATCAGCCATCGGGAGGAATTGATCGAAGCCATTCCCCAGCAGATTCAGGTGAAAAAGACAAGAAGCGGAAGTCAGCTTCAATTCGAAACAACATAATCAGCAGGAAATCACGGAAATGCCTTTCATTTGAAAGGCATTTTTGTGTTTTCGGTCAAACTCTGCTGTGGTCAAAAGGGTATATGGTTTGCATAAATTTATTGGCACCAAATCAGAGTGAAAGAGCTTACTTTCATCCGCCAGAACGAAAAGCTGGGCATCTGTTTGGCAAAGCTCTTCGATCAGATCACATTCGACAACACTGGAAGAATAAATATGTCCCTCCTCATCGACCCCGTTTACGCCGAGAAAGGCCTTATCAATATGCGTTTTTGCAAGCGTTTCGCGGGTGAGAGAACCGACAAGGGCAAAGGAATTTGCGCGGAGCTGTCCACCTGCCACGATCAGATTTACATTCGGATAGAAGGCAAGGTGGTGGGCAGCATTGATCGAATTGGTAACGATCGTCAGAGGCAGATCCTCGGGAATTTCCTGACAAAGAATTTCCATGGTAGATCCGCTTAGAATGCAGATCCGGTCATTGGCTTTGATGAAGTCAAGCGCACGTAAGGCTAATTTTTCCTTTGAGTCACGGTGAACCTTGATCCTTTTGGTAAAGGGCTGCTGACTGTCATAAATCCTTTTTTCTTTGAGAATGGCTCCGCCATGGGTACGGATGAGAATGCCCTCTTTTTCAAGTTCACTCAGATCACGGCGCACAGTCATAGGAACAACCTTGAATTTATTGCAGATAGTGGAAACGTAGACCTCTTCACGACTTTGTAAAAGTTCGATAATTCTCTGCTGTCTTTCCTTTTTGTTCATGCTTTTCTACTTCCTCTTCATTTCTTTGCCTTTCTTTTACTATACTACAAAATGTTCGTTTGAAACAAATTTAAATTAGGAATTTATTTATGTAAAAAACGGTCATTTCTGTATCATGAGGGGGATATACAGAAGTGACCGTTTTCTACGCTTATAGGAAGCTTCCTTCTTATAAGCTATAAATAATTCGAGGGGGGTATTACTATAAATAATATTAGGGGGTAAATTTAGTATGTTTTTTGGTATTCTTTATGGGGATAGGGATTAATCCATTGTAAAGAAAGAAATCTGTGTGCATACATAAGCTGTTGCGATTGCGATTAAAGTTGTTGCTACCATAATGAGTTCCTCCTTTTTAAAGTGATTTGATATGTCTATTACAAATGTCTTAAGGTTTTTTCTTGACTTCCTCTTGACAGGTATTATGATAGAACATATTTTTTTGAAATGGAAATGCCACAATCGCTTATATGTATTCATATTGGTAATGTTAACCAAATGGTATCGTGAAAACTATACAATTACAGAAAGCATCAAAGAGAAATCCTGATCAGACTGTATGAAAAAGGGGAGAATAAGTTAAAATATTTCTTGTAAAAAAGTATATTCCGTGTATATTATTTTCTGGTAAAGAAAATGTCAGAAAATTACAAAGAGAAAAAAGAGAAAATAGAGGTAATTACAATGAAAAAGAAATATGTAGCAATTATTTTAGCAGTAATGATGGCAGCATCTCTGACAGCTTGTGGAAGTAGTTCGGGAGATACAAGTGCTTCTGCTTCCGCAACAGAAGAAAGCGCAGCCAGTGGTGAAGCAAGCGAAGAAAAGACAGCAGAGAGCACAGAAGAGACCGCTTCCGGAGAAGCCAATGAAGCTGCAGACCAGACAGCAGATACAAGCGAGGAAGCAGAAGCAGAGCTTAAGAATGTGACAACAGACGGTGTTTACATGGGAAGCCTCTATCTGCCGAATGAGGGAGCAGAGGATGTTAGCGGAAATGTCTATGACCTTGCAATCAACGGTGATAGCCTGACTCTTTCAGGAGAGCTGGTCTATAATACCGATGAAAGCAGCTTATATAATGATGATACAGCCAGCCTTGGTGTAGGTGCATACAGCTTTAGCCTGAGCCAGGATGTGACCTATACAGAAAGAGGCGGAGAGGCAGATGAGGAATTGAACCAGGAGGAATTCCTTTCTGCATATAAGGATATCCAGGACAGCGGATTGGTATTGATTATTACTGTAGAAAATGGCCAGGTTACCAATCTTGCCTTCTCATCATAAAGAGAGCTGATTTAAAAGTAATCTTGAAATAATATTGAAAGAGAAAGAGACTGCAAAGCCAATTTGGTTTTGCAGTCTTTTTTATCTTATAGGAAATTTCGTTTTTAATAAAAATGCTCCGCAGGAATCAGGCTGCGGCGGATAGGAATTGTGCCGCTAAAGGGACCCACTGCAGGCGAAGAAAAATATATAGTTCATAAATTTTTCACGGATTTTATAAAAAGTTTACACATTGACACAATAGACTATAACTATCTTATCAACACTATTTAGCAAGAGAATAGGAAGATTGCATAAGAAGGAATAGACAGCCGGCGCAGGAAAGGCTTTCATCAGCCTTTTCTAAAGAAGAAAAAGGAAAGGAAAAAAGATGGAAGATAGCGGAAACTATCGGCATGAACTGAAATATCAGATCAGCCGGGCGGATTATTTTGCAATCCGGCAGAGGGTCAGATCTGTTATGAAAAGAGATCCTCATGCGGATGCGAATGGAATTTACGGAATACAAAGCCTCTATTTTGACAATTACCGGGATAAGGCTTTGCTGGAGAAAGTAAATGGTGTCTCCCAAAGGGAAAAATTCCGGATTCGTTACTATAATGAGGATTTGTCCTATATTACTCTGGAAAAAAAGATCAAGAATAAAGAACTTTGCAAAAAGCTGGATGCGCCTCTGACAAAGGAGGAATATCAGAGAATTTTGCTGCATCCGGGATCCTGGATGGCGGAGCATAGGGAGGCGCTGCTTCGTGAGCTTTATTATAAGATGCAGATTCAGCAGCTTCGTCCCCGTGTCTTTGTATCCTATCAAAGAGAGGCCTTTATCTACGATCCGGGAAATGTTCGCGTAACTTTTGACTTTGATATTCGAAGCAGCCTTTTTCAAAGGGAGTTTTTGCAGTATCCGATATCGGATATCCCGGCAAATGACAAAGAGGAGGGCATGGTCATGGAAGTGAAATATGATGCCTTTTTGCCGGAGATTATTCAATGCCTTCTGCAGGCGGAGAACCTCAGGCAGACCGCTTTTTCAAAGTATGCAATATGCAGGCGCTTTGGCTGAAAATAAATTGAAGAAATAGCAGAAAAGGAGAAGAGCAATGAGTTTTAATGATGTTTTTAAGTCCAGTTTTTTAGAGAGTGTATCAGAATTCTCGGTATTGGATACGATCCTGGCTTTATGCCTGGCTCTTTTAATCGGTCTTTTTATCTTTGTAATTTATAAGAAGACCCTGACAGGTGTGATGTATTCCAGTAGCTTTGCCCTGACTTTGGTGGGCTTATCTTTGGTTACGACTTTGGTAATCCTTGCGGTAACCTCTAATGTTGTTTTGTCTCTGGGAATGGTCGGCGCACTTTCCATTGTCCGTTTTAGAACCGCCATTAAGGAACCGGTGGAGATCGTCTTTCTTTTTTGGGCAATTGCGGTAGGTATTGTATTGGGAGCGGGGCTGATTCCTCTGGCTTTGATCGGATCGGCAATGATCGGTCTGATCCTGCTCTTTTTTGCCAATCGGAAGATCAAGGATAATCCCTATATTCTGGTTGTAAACTGCAGGGATGAGGAGGCAGAGTCCTTTCTGCAGGAAATTTTAAAGAAAGAGACCCAGCATTATATTACAAAGTCCAAAACCATTACGACAGCGGGCATTGAAATGACGATGGAGCTTCGCAGCAAAAATGCATCAACAGCTTTTGTGAACCGGATTGCAGAGATCCCGGGTGTAGAAAACACCACATTGGTTGCTTATAACGGCGAGTACATGTCCTAAAGGAGAAGATGAATGCTGGCACATAAACATATCGGAAAAATCATTGCCCTGATCATGACTTTAGCGGTAGCCGGCTGTCTTCTTTTGCTGGCATTTTCGGATCGGCTGACGGCATCGGCTGATAAGGGTATCTCCATGGAATATGAGGAGAAGCTTTTTGATACAGATAGTATTATCAGCATTAATATTCTGATGGATGAGGATGACTGGAATGAGATGCTGGAGAATGCGATCGAGGAAGAATACTATGAATGTGATGTAGAGATTAATGGCGAAACATTCTATAAGGTTGGAATTCGAACGAAGGGAAATACCAGTCTGTCTTCTATTGCAAATGATTCGACTACAGATCGTTACAGCTTCAAACTGGAATTTGATCATTACATAGAAGGACAGACCTGCTACGGCCTGGATAAATTAATCCTGAATAACAATTATGCTGATGCAACGAATATGAAGGAAGCCCTGGTCTATGATATGTATCAGTTCATGGGCGTGGATGCATCCCTTTACAATTATGCCAGCATTTCCATGAACGGAAGCTATAAGGGCCTTTATCTTGCCCTGGAGGCTGTGGAGGACAGCTTTGCCCTACGTAATTATGGAAGCCAGAGCGGAGCCTTTTATAAGCCGGAGAGCACAGAAATGGGCGACGGCATGGATGCGGGCTCGAATAATGGAGCAGATCTGAATTACAGTGATGATGATGCGGACAGCTATTCTGCCATTTGGGAAGGTGCATTGAGCGATATAAGTGACAGCGACAAAGAAAAGGTGATCACCGCCTTAAAAAACATATCAGAGGGAACAGATTTGGAAAGCTATATGGATATCGATAATCTTCTGGCTTATATGGCGGTACATGTTTTTTCTGTTAATGAGGACAGCCTGTCGGGAAGAATGGCGCATAATTACTATCTTTATGAATCAAGCGGCATGCTGAATCTGATTCCCTGGGATTATAATCTATGCTTCGGCGGTATGGAAGGAGCATCGGATGCAACAAGTCTGGTAAATGATCCTATTGATAATGCCTTTTCCGGAACGACCTTCTTTGACAGTTTACTGGCGGATGAGGATTATCACAGTCAGTACTATGCCTATCTTGAAAAATTGGTGGAAGAATATATTGAAGGTGGTGCTTTTGATGCCTTTTATGAGAGGGTTCGGAATCAGATCGATGACCTGGTAGAAAGTGATCCTACGGCCTTTTATTCCTATAGCGAATATGAAGAAGCGGCAGATACCCTCTATCAGATCGTTAAGCTCAGAGGAGAGTCTGTTCAGGAACAGGTGGAAGGAACTATTCCCTCTACAGCGGAAGAACAGACGGATTCAAGTGTCCTGATCGATGCCTCGGATTTAAATGTCAGCCTTATGGGCGGTATGAATACTGGTGGTATGAATGCCGGCGGCATGAAGGATGATTTCGGATCAGATAAGGGTGAAGACCCGGAAGAAATGAAAATGGATCAATCGGAAAGCGGAAATGCTGACCTTAAGGAAAAAGGAGAAAAGGATATGGCAGGATCTGATGGAGCGAATGCACAGGGCATGTCTGGGCAGGATGGAGTAAATGCACAGGCCATGTCAGAACAAAATGGAGAAAATCCACAAGGCATGTCTGGGCAAAATGAAGAAAATACGCAGGGCGGACCCGGACAGAATGAAGGCGGACCCGGTCAGGATGGAAATGGACCGGGTCAGGATGGAGAGATGCCGGGAGAATTTGAAAATTTTGCAAGCGGGGATGCAAGCGGGGATCCGGGCGGAGCCTTTGGAGAAATAAGCAAGGAGACTTCCAATGCAGCAGATCAAAGCAACTTGCTGATCTGTGGAATTTCCCTCCTGATCCTGATCGCAGCACTTGCTTTTGCAGTATCTTATCGCAGGAAGCCAAGGCTAAGATAGAAGCTTCTATTCCTTCTTATTTTATCCGGAAGAGATGAACCAGAATCAGGCCGAGAAAGGCACCGATAAGGGTTCCTAAGGTATTGAGCAGGATATCATCTACCTGGAAAACACCGATTCGGAAGTAAGCCTGGGTGAATTCTGTTGCAAGACTGCAGAAAAATCCTACACTTGTTGTCAGAATGACGCCGTAGCGGAACATTTTGAAGGTGAAGGGCAGAAGATAGCCCATAGGGAGGTAGAGTAGGATATTCAGCAAAACCTCTCTGGCCATGAAGGAACTTCTTACATGAATGGAAGAAAGAACAGCAGAGAGATTACCGCTGAAGATCTCCTGAATGGTACCGATCAGACCAAGATCCAGGTAAAAAGCACTTTTGAAGTCACTGCCGGGCTGAAGAATAATGGCAGAATCAGAAATCACCTCTCTGTTTAAGATGGTAAAGCTGAGATTGCCAAAGATATAGATAACAAAAATGGCAATGGATATGGCTCTTACCGATCCTCTTTTTCTGAAGAGACAGAGAAAGATCGGAAGAAAGGTAACAAAGAGGAGGACAATCAAAAAGATAAGAAGTTCCCCCTCTGTAAAGAGATCCTGCATATGACTGATCACTTTTGTGAGTTGATTGGAAGCCTGTTCAAGCATATAAAATCCTTTCCTGATCGATCGCCTTGCGATATTGAATGATGTCATGTGGTAGCAATATAACAAATTCAGATCTGCCGGTCTTTTTTTGAAGTAAGAGAAAGTACGAAAAGTACGAAAGGAAAAGGCCGGAATATAAGGAATTATTGTACGCTATCTTTTTCGGATATGCAAGAGAAGGAAAAATACAGGAAATCGAAAAAAGAGAAAGCTTTGACACTAAGAGCAGGGTCAAAGCTTTCTCTTTTTTGCATAATAGGAAACTTCCTTCCTATTGCAGTTTATGCTTCGTTAATACCGGTAAAGGGGGCAAGCCTTGTGCGTAAGATAGGTCCAAGAATAGAACTGATTACAATCTTGATCAGATCAAGAATAAGGAAGGGAAGAACACCTGCCGCCAAAGCTGCGGAAAGGGAAAGGTTTGACTGAACAGCCAGCCATGCAGAACCCAGCAGATAAGCAATCCAGGTTGCAGCTTCCATGACAATAATGCAGGCGATTCTATTCATATAATGTTTCTTCAGGAAGAGACCGATCACAATAGCCATAGGAATAAAGCCGATCAGATAGCCACCGGTCGGTCCGAAGAGCTTCCAGGGGCCACCGGAAAAACCGGAAAAGACCGGAAGGCCGACAAGGCCAAGAAGCAGATAGATCAGAAAAGCCACGGTTCCTTTTTTGGTTCCCAGAACATACATGGTGATATAGATGGCAAAGTTCGTAAGGGAAATCGGAACCGGACCGATCGGAATGGAAAGCGGTCCCAGAATGCAGATGACAGCTGCCATAAGAGCCGTTGTTGTCATGAATTTTACTTTATTATCATTGTCTTTCATCGTTTTATCCTCATACTTTAGTTTTTATGGTTATTTTTATTTGTATTTCTATTATTTGTGTTTCTATTATTTCTATTATTTCTATTATTTCTATTATTTCTATTTCTTTAGTTGCATTCGTATATTTTGTTTATATTTTCTTAGTTACCAATCATCTGAAAAAATATTTGCTGCTCCGGGAAATTAAAGTACCTTTTCCATTCTCTTTCTTGTTTCCTCAGAAACAGGATGACGCTTGGTCAGGCGGAAATGGTTCTCATATCTTTCCTCATCGGGCATCAGCCAGTCCGGCGTAGCATCCAGCTGGAGGTCATGCAGCATTTTCCGGTCGCTTTTGATGGTTGAGCCACTGGTGGTAAGCATATTTCCGGTAATGCTGGCATTGGCACCGCTGGTAAAGGAATGGACGCCATTGTTTTCCATAAGGGCTCGTCCACCTGCCAGGCGAATGTCCGCTGTGGGATTGATATAGCGGAAAATGGCAATTGTTCTTAAAATGTCATCTTCCGTCAACCTTGGCAGATCCGCTAAGGGAGTACCGGGGATGGGCATAAGGGAATTGATCGGAATGGAAGCGACCTCAAGTTCCTGCAGGGTAAAGGCCATATCAATTCGGTCTTCCCAGTCTTCTCCCATGCCGATAATACCGCCGGAACAGACGCAGAGTCCTTCTGCTTTGGCGCGCCTGATATTTTCCAGCTTTTGTTCGAAGGTATGGGTACTACAGACATGCGGGAAAAATCGTCTGGAGCTTTCAATATTGCAGTGAATGCTGGTGACGCCTGCGAGATGAAGGCGGTGCAGCTGCTCGGCACTTAAGAAGCCGAGAGAACAGCAAAGCTCAATATCCAACTCCTTATCCATACGCTCAAAGGCAGAGACGATTTTCTCGAATTCCTCATCTGTTGGGCCAAAGCCTGAGTTTACGATGGAGAAGCGGTCTACCTTTTCCTCCTGGTTGGCTTTGGCAGCAGCGAATATCGTATCCTCGTCAAGCAGTTCATATTCTTCGCATTCTGTATGATGGTGGGCAGACTGGGCACAGAATTTGCAGTTTTCACTGCATCTTCCGGATTTGCCACTAATGATGGTACAGAGGTCAACATTGTTGCCGCAGAGTTCCTCCCGGATTCGGTTTGCACCTGCTCTCAGCTCATCCAGATCTGCTTCCAGTAATAAAGAAAGGGGATCGTCCGGACGAAGCCGGTAGCCTTCTATAATGACCGAGGCCATATCACTTACATTGTCAAATTTCATTTCTTTTTCCTTTTTTTGATTGATTCCTGTAGATTTGCAAGCTGTCATCTATATGGTTAAGAAATATCATCTGATGTGGCTTGCTTCTTGGAAATAGTATAAAAAAGCAAAGAGCTATTGTCAACCTATATAAATATATAGGTTGACAATAGAAAGCAGAGGATATCCATATAGTAATTTTTTATATGATTTTTTTATGAGAAAATTCTCATTTTTTTATCATCTGATTCTCATTTCCTTTTTATATCGTGTAGGAAGCATCGTTTCTATACGATAGAGAGAAAGGGAATTTTTGATGAGAGTTTTGATTACAACGGATTGGTATAAGCCGGTGATTAACGGAGTGGTTACTTCGGTTGAGAATTTATATAAGGGCTTGACGGCCATGGGACATGAGGTGAAAATTCTGACCCTGTCCGGAAGCCTTTCCTCAAAAAAAGAAGGAGATGTCTATTATGTGGGTTCAATCAGCGCCGGCATGATTTACGAAAATGCCCGTCTGAAGCTGATGCTGCCGGGACAGTTTCTGGAAGAAATCCGGGAATGGAAGCCGGATCTGGTTCACAGCCAGTGTGAATTTTCTACTTTCAGCATGGCCAGAGAAATTGCAAGAGAGTGCCAGGCCCCGATTGTTCACACCTATCATACGATTTACGAGGATTATACCCATTATTTTTGTCCCAATCACAGCGTTGGAAGAAAGCTGGCAAGGCTGTTTTCCAGATGGATCCTATCGGATGTTAATGCAGTCATTGTTCCTTCCAAAAAGATCTGTTCGCTTTTGAAAGTATACGGAATCGGTAAGCCGATTTATGAAATCCCTTCAGGGATTGATATGAAAGGAATGAGGAGAAGAGAAGAAAAAAGAAAAGATATCAGAGAATCTCTTGGAATAGGAGAGAAGGAATGCATTTTTCTTTATCTGGGCCGAATGGCAAAGGAGAAAAATGTGGAAGAGCTTCTTGATCTTCTGAGCAAAATGGATGGACAAAGAATGCTTCTGGTAGGAGACGGTCCTTATCGGGCAAGTCTGGAGAAAAAAGCAAAAGAAATGGGAATTGATAAGCGTCTGATCTTTACGGGAATGATTGAGCCCAAAGAGGCAGCAGATTATTATTCGGCTGGAGATGTTTTCCTTTCGGCATCCAATAGTGAGACCCAGGGGCTAACCTATATGGAGGCTATGGCTTGTGAGCTGCCCCTTTTGTGCAAGGCGGATGATTGTCTGGATGAGGTAATTAGTCCTGAAAAGAACGGTCTTATCTATCATAGCGAAGAAGATTTTTTTCGGGCAGCAAAAAGTCTGTCAGAGAATCCGGAGCTTCGGAAACAGCTGGGAAGAGCGGCAAGAGAGAGTATAGAAGAAAGCTATTCAAGGGAGGCTTTTGCAAGAGCCTGTGTCAGAGTTTATCAAAGAGTCCTTGCATCGGAACTTTATCAGCAGAGGTGTGGATATGACATTAAAAAAATGGTGTAATCTGATCTCCTGGACGGGCATAGGCATCATGTTCGTCCTCTGTATTTATTTATGGAAAAGGGGGATTTTTTCCTCACAGGAGGAGATGAAAAGCTTTGTGGCTGCCTTTGGGATTACGGCCGGATTGATCTTTGTTCTGATTCAGATTGTGCAGGTCGTGATTCCGATCATTCCGGGAGGTGTCAGCTGCCTGGTCGGTGTCATCCTCTTTGGCGCAAAAATGGGATTTGTTTATAACTATATTGGAATCTGCATCGGATCTATCATTGCTTTTTTGATTGCAAAAGCCTACGGAAGGCCTTTTTTGGAGAAGCTTTTTGAGAAAAAACAGTTGGATAAATACGAGAGCTGGACGCAGAAGAAAAACCGTTTTGCCAAGCTTTTTGCTCTGGCAATTTTCTTTCCGGTGGCGCCGGATGATTTTTTGTGCTATCTGGCAGGAACGACCGGTATGGATCTAAAGACTTTCACAACCATTATTCTTTTAGGAAAACCTGCATCCATCGCAATTTACAGTATGGGGCTGGCGAAGGTCTTTGCTTTGATCGGCAATTTTGCATGAAAGAATAGAAGATAAAATGTAGGAAGAAAAATAGGAAATGTAGGAAAAGTTGCTATTTTCCAGGATGAATGGAGACAGATAGATAATAGGGAAGGCAGATGGTCAGGTGAAAAGCATAAAGGTTTGCGTTTACAAGGGTTCTGAAAAAATTGTAAGAAAAAGCGGGGTTGGTCGTGCCATAGAGCATCAGGAAAAAGCATTGAAAGCGGCCGGGGTTGAAGTAGAAGAGAAGATGGGGAAGGACACAGACTTTGTTCATTTTAATACGGTTTTTCCGGACAGCCTTTTGGCGGCAGTCATTGCAAAGCAGTGTGGCAAGAAAATTATATATTATGGGCATTCTACGATGGAGGATTTTAAGAATTCTTTTAAGGGTTCCAATCTCTTTGCACCTGTCTTTCGCAGCTGGATCAAATTTTGCTATAATAGGGGCGATTTGATCCTGACGCCGACAGAATATTCCCGCAGAATTTTAAAAGGCTATGGGATCAGGAAACCCATACTGGCCCTTTCGAACGGAATTGATACAGAGGTATATCATATTGATGATGAGCAGAGAATGAAGTTCCGCAGAAAATATCATCTGCCGGAGGAAAAGAAGCTCATCCTTTCCGTCGGACATTATATGGAAAGAAAAGGTATTTTGGATTTTATCGAGATGGCAGACAGGATGCCGGAGGCAGAATTTTTCTGGTTTGGTTATACCAGCCCGAAGCTGGTCCCCAAAAAGGTGGAGCAGGCAATTCAGCGGGCACCCAAAAATCTGCATTTTCCCGGATATGTAGAGGCAGATGAGCTGAAGAAGGCTTATCAGGCCTGCGATCTTTTTTGCTTTATGAGTCATGAGGAGACGGAAGGAATCGTTGTTTTGGAAGCACTTGCTTGTGAGATCCCGGTTTTGCTGAGGGATATTCCGGTCTATGAAGAATGGCTGACAGATGGAAGTAATGTTTACAAGGCAAAAAATACAGAAGAATTTGTGACAAAGGCAAGAGAAATTCTTTCTTATGAGCTGCCGGATCTTACTGCAGAAGGCAGAAAGCTGGCAGAGGAGCGTTCCTTGTTAAGAATAGGAAAGAAACTGAAAAGAATCTATAGCGGATACTGGAAAAAAAGAAGCCAGTGAGAGTAAGATGGCATGAAAGAAGATCTTTCATTATGATTTGTACCGCCGCTTGAAGACGGCGGAATGGAGATTAGCATGAGAATACTCATCGTTGAGGACGATCAGTCCCTGCACCGGATTATCAAAAGAAGATTGACAGAAGAAGGCTACGCTGTAGACGGCTGTTTTGACGGAGAAGATGCCGGATACTATATGGAAAGTGAAGCCTATGATTGTGTGATCCTGGATTGGATGCTGCCGAAGAAGGATGGGGTGATTCTTCTTCGGGAATTTCGAAATCGCGGATATCATACACCGGTTTTGATGCTGACGGCGAAAGATTCTATATCCGATCGGGTGGAAGGCCTGGATGCCGGTGCAGATGATTATCTGACAAAGCCTTTTGCTTATGATGAATTATCTGCCAGAGTCAGAGCCCTTCTCCGAAGAAATACAGAGGATAAAAGAAATCAGCTGCGGCTGGCTGATCTGACGATGGATCTGGCGATGCATAGGGTGATACGTGATCAGAAGGAAATTGCTCTTACCTCCCGGGAATATGCCCTGCTGGAATATTTCCTTCGCAATCAGGGACAGGTTCTGACCAGAAGTCAGATTGCGGATCATGTCTGGAATTATGATTTTGATTATGACTCTAATGTTGTGGATGTTTATGTTAGATATTTACGGAAGAAAATTGACAAAGGTTTTGCCTATCCTTTGCTTCATACGGTAAGAGGCTATGGCTATGTGCTCAAGGATGAAAATGAATAAACTGAAAAGCTTGAAAAGCAGCACTAAAATCACCATTCTTTATCTGTTCTTATCCTTGCTTCTTTTGGCGGTTTTGATTCCGACGGTATATCATATCGTAGAATATTCTCTGAGAGAAAGCCTGATAGGGAATATGGAAGCGTCAGAGTATAAGGTAGAGAGTGTGCTTAAAAAGGAAAATGGGATAATTTCGGTCAATCGTGAACTGTTAACAGATGATGATATTAAACCCGGGATTTATATTCAGGTTTTGGATAAAGATGGCGAAATACTCTATCAAAGCCGGGATGCCTATTGGATCTTTGAACTTGTGAAGGAAGAAGAGGAATCAGAAAAGGAATGGTCTTATTTAAGCAAGAGTAAGGAGTTTGAAGGAGAAGAGCTTCAAATTGAAGTTCTGGGCAGTATCTATTTTAATGATTTTTTAAGTGATTTTATCTGGATTCTCCTTTTGCTTGCTCCCTGTTATATGCTTCTGGCCGGGATCGGAGCCAGACTTTTGGCGCAAAGGGCACTTCGGCCGGTTCGGGAGATTACGGAGGCTGCAAAAAAAATCAGCCAGGGAGATTTTTCGGAAAGGATCGAGGGAATCAGCTCCAAAGATGAAGTTGGTGAGCTGGCGGAGAGTTTTAACCGGATGGTAGAGGAGTTGGAGATTTCCTTTCGAAGGGAAAGGCGTTTTACTTCGGATGCTTCCCATGAACTTCGCACGCCGATGGCAGTGATTGCAGCTTGTGCAGAGGATGCCCTTCATACAGAGGACCCTGCGATCAAAGAAGAAAATATTAAAGCAATCCAAAAGGAAAATGAACATATGACCAAGATGGTTTCTCAGCTTTTGATGCTGTCAAGAGGCTATGAGGGGCGGTATCATTTTCAGCCGGAGGAGCTTGGCTTATATGATATGGTGGAATCTGTATCAGAATCCCTGAGTATGAAGGCGGAAGAAAAAGGCATCCGGATCCATAATGAAGTTGGAGAGGAAGAGATGATTTATGCAGATCAAAGCCTCTTTACCCAGCTTTTGGTAAACCTAATGGAGAACGCCATTAAATATGGCAAAGAAAAGGGCAATATCTGGATTGCAATGGAAAAAAGAGGAGAGCAAAATGAAATCTATATCCGGGATGACGGTATTGGAATCAGCTCGGAGGATTTACCGGAAATTTTCGAACGATTCTACCGGGCAGATAAGGCAAGAGACCGGAGTGGTTCCGGCCTCGGTCTTGCAATAGTAAAATGGATCGTAAAGCTGCATGGCGCAGAAATTTATGTAAAAAGTGAGCCGGATGGCGGAAGCGAATTTATGCTCTATGGATTCGGACTGCCGATGGAAGATTGATCGCTGTTTCAATTCGAGCTCTTTTTCATGATAGAAAAAACAGGAAGCAATTTCCGAAAGGAATAAGCTTCCTGTTTTTTTAATGAAAGTCAAGTTAAATTCGTCTTTTCTTAGAATGCAACATGCATAAAGAGTGCAACACAGCAAAGGATCAGAGCCAGAGGAACATAAACATAGCGTCCCAGGCAATACCAAAGCTTTCCTCTCAGCTTTTTGCTTCCGGTATTGATGGCAGAAAGGAGAGCTTCCTTTTTCATGATATAGAACCAGGAAACGGCACCCAAGGTTGCACCGATCGGAATAATATAGATGGAAACAATATCCATCCAGGGTCCCCACTTGGAAATCGGTTCCATACCCAGTCCGAAGCCGAGGCAGATCACGCAGAGAATGAGCAAAACGCTCATGCGGTTGAGCTTCGGAAATTTATAAAGCAAAGATTCAGCAACCGCTTCGAACATATTCTGCAGGGAGCTGATGCCGGCAAAGATCATTGCGATATAAAGAATGATCGCAAAAAGTCTTCCCAGAGGAATATCCTGCAAAATAGTAGGCAGGGTAACAAAGAGAAGGCTGGGACCCGAGCCTACATTCAGACCATAGGAAAAGCAGGCAGGAATGATTACCAGGGCTGCCACGACAGCGGCAATGGTATCAAACAAGGCAGTATGTCCGGCACATCCGACAACATCTTCGTCTTTGGAAAGATAGGCACCATAGGCAACCATTCCGCTTCCGGTAACAGAAAGGGAAAAGAAGGCCTGTCCCATAGCCCAGATCCAGATCATCGGATTCAGGAGGGCTTCCCAACGTGGTGTAAACATAAAAATATAGCCTTTTACTGATCCGGGCAGCATAGCTACGCGGATTGCCAGGATGATAAAGATGATGAAGAAAAGAGGCATCATGATCTTATTTGTTTTTTCAATGCTCTGTGCACCCAGGTAAAGGGTAAGGAGAGTTCCGACAACCACAATAATATGATAGGGAACGACAGAGTATGAGGAAGCAGAAAAGCTCTCAAACCAGCTTGCCGTATCACTTGTCATTAGAGTTCCCAGAAGGGAATCTACCAAAGCCTTCAGAATGTAGGTCAGAATGACTGCATAGCCAATCGCAATGCACATGGAACCGGCAAGAGGAAGCCAGGCCAGGATTCCGCCAACTTTTCCGGCTTTCTTGCCCCGGGTAGCCCAGGCTTTTTCATAAGAGCCTAAGGTACCGGTCCCGGATTGCCTTCCAAGAGCAAACTCGGCCGGCAGACCGACATAACTGAAAATAAAAATAAAGAGCAGATAGATCAGCAAAAAGGCACCGCCTCCGTTGCTTCCCAGCTTATTCGGAAAGCCCCAGACATTGGCCATGCCTACAGCAGAGCCGACGGAAGCCAAAATAAACCCCCAGCGGCTGGCAAAATTCTTCGTGTTGTTTTTTCTTTCCATTTTTCTCCCATTGGCCTGAAAAGGCCCATTTAAGTGGTCTTTGAGACCGGAATCACGATAGTAGACAGTCTTATTAGTTTAAAGCTTTACTGCGACAAAGTCAACAGAAAGCAGCAAAAGCAAAGGAGGGCAAAGGAAGGAAGCAATAAAACAAAGAAAGGGCGAAAGCAAAGAAATCGTTATAAGCGGCAAAGCAAAGAAGCAGTAGAAGGAATGGCAAATCAAAAAGCTAAATCAAAAATCCGGGTCAATAGATAGAAAAAAGATAGAAAAGCTGGAATAGAAAAATAGAAATACTTTTCAGATAACTTTCATTTTTCTCTAAAACCGAAAAAAATCGAAAGAAAAAAGCTTGAAAAGAAAGTAGGATATGGGTTACTATTTCAAAGAGATGGGGAAACTCAATTGAGTGATGAAAAAGGGAGACGAAACTATGGATAGAGAAAAATATATTTTAGATCAGCTTGAGGAGTATGGCTCTGTCAAGGTTTCTGAACTGAGCCAGGAACTGCAGCTTTCGGAAGTAACCATTCGCTCTGATATCAGAGCAATGGAAAAAAAGGGAATGCTGAGACGTGTGCATGGTGGAGCGGTTAAGGTCACAGAGCAACTTCCTTTGTTTATTGCACCGGGTAATGTTCTGAAGAAGACAGCTGAGAAAAAGAAAATTGCCAAAAAGGCTTATGAATATATCGAAAACGGTGATGTGATCATTCTGGATGATTCTTCGGTCAACTATTATCTGGCGGAGGAGATCAGGAAGGGAAATAAAAAAGGAATCGTTGTGATTTCCAATTCCTTATCCGTTGCGGTGATTCTCTCAGGACTGGAAAATATCACTATGGTTATGGTTGGAGGACAGATTAGCGGAAAGCAGCCGGCGGCAATGGGAGAGATTGCGGTTGATACCATTAAGAAGTATAAGGCAAATAAGGCCTTTATCAGTGCACACGGTGTGAATTTTGATGCCGGTATCACCTCGATCGGTACACCCCAGATGCATATCAAGAAGGCAATTATGAATTCTGCAGATAAGGTCTACCTTTTGATCGATAGTTCAAAGTTTTCCGGTGGTTATTTAATGATCGTAAGTCCGCTGGAACGCCTGGAAAAGATTATTACGGACAAGGGATTGAGCCAGGCAGATCGGGAGGCAGCTGAGGAAAAAGAAATCGCTGTCGATATTGTTTAAAGATTATTTAAGAAAATAGATAAAACAGGGCAGAAAAGGCCGATACAAGCTGAAGCTTATTCTTATTATGAGCGCAGTCTGTATCGGCTTTTTCTGCAATAGAGAAGTAATAGGAAAGTAGGGAATTATGTTGGAATTCCTTATTCTTTATTAATTTATCGAAAACTTCATTTTTTAGCAGTGCTTTTTAGCAGTTCTGCTTTTATTGAAGCAGAATATCAGAGCTTAAAGCTGCAATTTCATCAAGCGTCATAAGAGGGCCTCCTTGTAAAGTAGGATGATCTGTAGTGATGATCTGCTTTGGTGCTTTCTTTATATGATATTGGAAAGAAAGGAAAAAGTAAATATTGTGGCATGAGGCTGACATGAGGATAGATATGTCTGCGTGAAATAAATCGCGGAAAGGACATTGATAAAAAAATAACGCAAAAAGCATAAATGAAAGAAAACGAAAGAAAAACGAAAACATGTAAAATGTAGAAATTGTACAAAGTGCATAAAACTGATAGAATGAAATGGTGTAAATGCATGAAAAATACGTATCCTATTGCAAAAACAAAGCGAAAGCAATATGATGTAAAAAGAAACGAAAGAAATCGTAAATAAAACATAAAGATAAAAGAAAGACAAAAGAAAGATAAACAAAGAAAGGAAAAAAGAAAATGAGTGAACAGTACAGACCGATTACAGCAATTACAATGGGTGATCCGGCAGGTATCGGACCGGAGATCGTTGTCGGAACCATGCTGGATGATGAAATCCACAGAGTCTGCAGACCTTTCGTGATTGGAAGCATCGCAATCATGGACAAGGCTGCCAAAGTTCTTGGCAAAGAGCTGAAATACAACAAGATTGAAGATCCTTCTGAAGCAAAATATGAGAAGGGCACCGTTGATATCATCGAAACCGGTGATTATGACACAGATTCTATTGAATGGGGACAGGTTCAGGCTCTGGCCGGACAGATGGCAATCGACTGGATCATGAAATCCATCGAGCTTGGTATGGCAAAGAAAATCGATGCTGTATCCACAGCACCGATCCATAAGGGAGCAATCAAGCTTGTTGGTGTAAAACAGCCTGGACATACAGAAATTTATCAGGATGAGACACATTCTCCTTACGCACTTACCATGTTCTCCTGCCATAAGCTGAGAGTATTCTTTGTCAGCAGACATATGTCTCTGGTTGATGCATGCAAATATGCAAATAAGGAAAGAGTTCTGGAGAATGTAGTAAATATCGACAAGGAACTTAGAAAAGTAGGTATCGAGAATCCGCTGATCGCTGTTGCAGCTTTGAATCCGCATGGCGGAGATAACGGACTCTTCGGAAGAGAAGAAATTGACGAGCTTCAGCCGGCTGTTAAGGCAGCACAGGAAATGGGCATCAACGCCGTTGGCCCTTGCCCGGCAGATTCTGTATTTAATATCGGTAAGTCTGGAAAGTATGATGCAATTCTTTCCCTTTATCATGATCAGGGACACATTGCCTGCAAGACACTTGATTTTGAGAAATCCGTTACACTTACCTTTGGACTTCCTTTCATCAGAAGTTCTGTAGATCATGGAACTGCTTTTGATATCGCAGGAAAGGGTATTGCCGGATGTGTCAGCATGATCGAGTCTACAAAGGTAGTTTCTGAATATGCTGCAAAGATGCACAACAAACAGTAATCAATTGGAGGGGAAGATATGCCAGTAATTGGAGCTGTTGCAGATGATTTAACAGGAGCAACAACAACAGGTGTTTTGCTTGCAAGATCAAAAGCAAGAACTGCTGTTTTCTTTAACGAGAAGGCAGCGCAGAACGGAGAAGGCGTTTCAGAACTGGATGCGATCCTGATAAGCAGTAACAGCCGCGCCCTGCCGGGACAGCTTGCTTATGAGAAGGTTGCTTCCGCAACAGAAGCCTTAAAGGAAATGGGTGTTCAGTATTTTTCAAAGCGTATTGATACAACACTTCGCGGAGGCGTCGGTGTGGAAATCGATGCCATGATGGATGTCATTGAGGATGATGTGGTTGCGATCGTAGTTCCGGCTATGCCGCAGTCAAAGAGAATCCTTGTTGGCGGTTATTCTGTAATTGATGGTGTTGCATTGATCAATACACCGGTTGCCCAGGATGTTCGTACACCGGTTTATGAGAATTATATTCCGAAGCTGATCAATGGACAGAGCAGACGTAAGGTAGGCCTGGTTAAGTTAGAGCATATTCTGAGAGGAATTGAGTCAACCCAGAGAGAACTGAAGAGACAGCGTTCTGCAGGTGCAGAGATCATTGTTGTAGATGCAATCAGCATTGACGATGTAGAAACGATCGCAAAGGCCTGCATTAACCTCAGATGGAATGTGCTGGCAGTAGATCCCGGCCCCTTTACAACAAAGCTGGCTTATGTCAGAGGTCTGGTCGGAAGAGAGGCAGCAAATATTCCGGAGAATACAGCAGACGGAACAGGAAAAACCGTTCTGATCGCAGCAGGTTCTGCTACACCGGTTACAAAGAAGCAGATGGAGATCCTTTGCCAGGATGAAAGACATCTTCGCATTTCGGTTGATCCGGTTGCTTTGATCGATGGCGGTGAGGCTGCAACGAAAGAAACAGAAAAGGCAATTCAGACAGCGGTTAAAATGCTCGAGGAAGGGACCCCCAGAGCAATTTTAATAGAGACAGCACTTCATGGGGATTTGCTAAATCTCAAAATGGAAGACGAAAAACGCGGATACGAGGAGGGCATGAGTGCCGAGCGCATCAATGCAGGACTTGGAGCAATTATTGCAGGTATCTTGGATAAGGTGGGAAGAGAACGTATCGCCGGTCTCTATACCACGGGGGGTGATACGATGGTAAATGTTTGCTTCCAGCTTGGAACAGAGTGTCTCGAGGTTGTGGATTATGTAATCGCACAGACTGATATCGGCCGGATGGTAGGAAAATACCAGGGAATGCCGATCATCGGTAAGGGTGGATTAACAGGTAATGATCATACAGCTCTGGATATTGTGGATCGTCTTTTTAAAGAAGCAACAAGAGATAAGTAAGAGGAGTAACAAAAATGGAAGAAAAAAAACAAATGGATCTTGATATCCTGAATAAAATGAAAGCTTTACCAGGTGGTCTGGTAATTATTCCGCTTCTGATCGCTGTTATCCTGGCAACGGTTTGCCCGCAGGTATTTCAGATCGGCGGTTATGTAACAGCGCTCTTTTATGATGGCAACTCAGCAATGATGGGATTTTTCCTGATCGTTTGCGGATCTGCAATCAATGTAAGACAGGTAGGCTTGCCCTTGTATAAGGGTGTAACCATGACAGCAATGAAGTTTGCACTTGGTGTTGCAATTGGTCTTGCTGTTGGTGCTCTTTGCGGACCGGCTGGTATTCTGGGACTGACACCTTTTGTTTGGATCGCAGCGATCACAAACTCAAACAGTTCCCTTTATATCTCCCTTTCATCACAGTTTGGTAATGCAACCGATACCGGTGCTATTTCCATCCTGTCCCTGAATGATGGTCCTTTCTTTACCCTGATCGCTCTTGGAGCAACAGGCCTTGCAAACATTCCTTTCGATAAGCTGGTTGCAACGCTGGTTCCGCTTCTGATCGGATTTATCTGGGGTAACCTTGACGAAGGATTCAGAAAAGCTTGCTCAACAGCACAGCCGATCGTAACCTTCTTCATGACCATTTCTATCGGTGCAAAGACAGATATTTATACTATTATCACAGCCGGCGCATCCGGAATCGTTCTTGGTCTTGTTTCCGCAGCAACAGCAGTTATCTTCTTCTTTGTATTCAATCTCATTCTGCCGAAGAAAGAGAGAAATGCAATGGGCGCTGCAATCGGTACTACCGCTTTGAACTCAGCTATGACACCGGCAGCGGTAGCAGAGGCTGATCCGACCATGGCACCTTATGTAGAGATGGCAACTGCACAGTGTGCAACTGCTTCTATTATCACACTTTTCCTTTGCCCCTTCATCGTAGCTTTCTTTGATAACTTTATGAGAAAGCACAAAATGGGTATCTACTCACCGGAAGGATGGGCAGCAGATCAGGTACTTGAAGAAACAGCTGCTTAAGATTTAAGATAGCATTTTATAAGATAGTGTTTTAAGATAGCATTTATGGAGAGTATTCTTTTGAGTACTCTCCTTGGCAAAGAAAAAGAAATTTTAGATTTCAGACAGGATTCTTTTTAAGGAGTGAATGAATGAAAATAGCTGTAGATGTCAGAATGCAGGCAAAATTCATATATGATTTATTGCTTTACCATACCTATTCAAAGTTCTCAGGCTTTGTTGTGAATCTCTTGGGACTTGCGGTAATTGTTATGGGAGGCTTCAGCCTAAGAGCAGGAAGAATCAGTATGGCGCAGTGTGGTCTATATCTTGCAGCGGGTCTCTGTGTTCTTGGATTTACTCCTTTGAATCTGAAAATTCAATCAAAAAAAATGATGAAAGCTCCGAAATATCAGGACATAATTCGATATGAATTTGACAGTCAGGGGATTGAGGAGGTGATCGGGGATAAGATAAATACTTATCCCTGGTCACATGTAAAAAAGGCAACTGCCACACCGAAAAATATCGCTTTTTATGTAAGTGATGATGCGGCTCTTATCGTTCCGAAGGAAAGCTTCGGAGAGAACTTTATGCCGGTCATGAAGCTGATCGCAGAAAACATGACCAGAGACAGGATTTATATTCGTTAAATTTAAATTACGAAAATAACCGGAACAGGATACAGATTTTGAAATGAATAATAGCTAAATTGATTTATTCATTTATTGATGATTGAGTATTGATTTCAAGAGCAGAAGAAAAAGAGAGAATGAAAATGAAAAAAATATATTTCGGTACCAATCTTAAGATGTACAAGAATATTGCAGATACAAAAGAATATTTAACAAAGCTGGCAGAAAATACAAAGGACATTTCAAGAGAAAAGATGCAGCTTTTTGTAATTCCTTCCTATACTTCCCTTCCGGGAGCAGTAGAGAGCGTAGACCAGAAAGATGTTAAGCTGGGTGCGCAGAATATGTGCTGGGAGGAACAGGGGCAGTTTACAGGTGAGATCAGTCCCCTGATGCTGCAGGAGCTGGGACTTTCCCTGGTTATGATCGGTCACTCTGAAAGACGCCATGTCTTTGGAGAGACAGATGAAATGGAAAATAAAAAAGTATTATGCGCCTTAGAGCATGGCTTTACGACTCTTCTTTGCATCGGTGAGACCGGAGAACAGAAGGGCAATGGCATCAGTGATGAGGTTTTAAGAAGTCAGCTGAAAATCGGCTTCAAGGGCGTAAGTGCTGAACAGGCAAAGAATATCTGGGTTGCATATGAGCCGGTTTGGGCGATCGGCGTAAACGGAAAGCCGGCCAGTGCAGACTATGCAAGAGAAAAGCATCTGGTTATTCGCCAGTGCCTGGAAGAACTCTTTGGAAAAGAGGCAGCTGCTGAGATTCCTCTGCTTTACGGAGGAAGCGTAAATCCGCAGAATGCAAATGAGCTGATCGTTCAGGAAAATATTGATGGTCTTTTCACAGGAAGAAGTGCCTGGGAAGCAGATAAATTCGATAAGCTGATCCGTGATGCAATGGAAGCAGCAAAGGTTCCGCTTGTGTAAGGATTTATATGCGGATATTTTGTATGCTGTTTTGATAAAGTTATGTCGGAATCATAGCGGATGCAGCTAAGTGTCGGATACAGCTAGGCGTCGGGCGTAAGTAAAAATACAGGATAAGATACAAGTAAAAAGGTAAAGATTGAAATTTAAGCCCCTTTGTAGTACCATTATTGTGCTATTTTGGGGCTTTTTCTGTGAAAAGCCAAAAGCATGATCAATAAAACAAGAAAACAGAAGGAGAATCCTCTTATTCGGATCCTTTTCTGCATCTTTTTAAGGAGGACATAGAAAATGAAATTAGGTATCGTCGGACTTCCTAATGTAGGCAAGAGTACATTATTTAACTCTCTGACAAAGGCGGGCGCTCTTTCCGCAAATTATCCTTTTGCTACGATCGATCCAAATGTCGGCATTGTAGCTGTTCCGGATGAAAGAATCGTTCAGCTCGGCGAATTATATCATACAAAGAAGGTTACTCCGGCAACCATTGAATTCGTAGATATTGCAGGACTGGTAAAGGGTGCCAGTAAGGGAGAAGGACTGGGCAACCAGTTCCTGGCGAATATCCGTGAGGTAGATGCCATTGTCCACGTGGTTCGCTGCTTTGAGGATACCAATATTATTCATGTAGACGGTTCCATCGATCCGGCACGTGACATTGAAACCATCAATCTAGAATTGATCTTCTCTGATATTGAGATTTTGGAGCGCAGAATTGCCAAGATCTCCAAGCAGGCAAGAATGGATAAGACCCTGGCTAAGGAGCTGGAGCTTGTTGAGGCGGTTAAGGCACATCTGGAGGATGGCAAAATGGCCAGAACCTTCGAACTGCCGGAGGATGAGGACAGCGAGATCTGGTTTAAGGGTTACAATCTCCTTACTGCAAAGCCGACCATTTATGCGGCAAATGTAGCAGAGGATGATCTGGCAGATGATGGTGCCGAAAATGTCTATGTGGCAAAGGTACGTGAGATGGCAGCAGAGGAAGGTGCTGAGGTATTTGTTATCTGTGCGCAGATCGAGCAGGAATTATCCGAGCTTGATGAAGATGAAAAAAAGGAGTATCTGGAGGATCTGGGCGTTAGCTCCAGCGGTCTGGATAAGCTGGTAGCAGCAAGCTATTCTCTCCTGGGTCTGATTTCCTTCCTGACAGCAGGCGAGGATGAATGCCGTGCCTGGACGATTAAGAAGGGAACAAAGGCACCTCAGGCAGCAGGCAAGATTCATACAGACTTTGAACGTGGATTTATCAAGGCTGAGGTTGTAAATTATCAGGATCTTCTGGATAACGGAAGCCTTGCAGCCGCCAGAGAAAAAGGCATTGTCGGCATGGAAGGCAAGGAATATGTTGTAAAAGATGGAGATGTTATCCTCTTCCGTTTCAATGTATAAGTAAAGTAAGTATCAGCTTTAAAATAAAGAAGGAAAAGTGAGTGGAAGAAGAAAAGAAGAACCTTCCTTATAAGGATACAGATGGAAAGGTGGAATACCTTCATATCGAGCCTTATGAGGGAGAAGAAGCAAGAATAAAAAGACAGGAAATAGAAAGAAGCATTATTAAAAAGTTTCGCAAGGAGCTTTGGAGCAAGGTAACAAAAGCGGTTCGGACCTATGATCTGATTCAGGAGGGAGACAAGGTTTGCGTCTGTATTTCCGGTGGAAAGGATTCTTTCCTGACAGCAAAGGTAATACAGGAGCTGCAGAAACATGGACCGGTTTCCTTTGAAGCGATTTATCTTTGCATGGATCCGGGATATGATCAAAGCAACCGGGAAATGATCATTGACAATGCGAGAAAAATGGGAATTCCATTAACGATGTTTGATAGTGATATCTATGATATTGTATTTGGAATCGAGAAGAGTCCCTGTTATCTTTGTGCGAGAATGCGTCGCGGTGCCTTGTATGCAAATGCGAAGGCGCTTGGCTGCAATAAGATAGCCTTAGGGCATCATTATGATGATGTGATCGAAACGATCCTTTTGGGCATGCTCTATGGCGGCAAGATCGAAACGATGATGCCGAAGCTTCACAGCCAGAATTTTGAAGGAATGGAGCTGATCCGTCCTCTCTATCTGGTGAGAGAAGAGGATGTAAAGCGCTGGGCAAAGCACAATGATCTGACCTTTATTCGCTGTGCCTGTCGTTTTGAGGCAGATGTCTGCGGCTTGAAGAAGACCTCCAAGAGGGCAGAGGTAAAGGATCTGATCTCCCAGCTTAGAGAAAAGAGTCCCTATATTGAGCAGAATATTTTCCGCAGTGTGGAAAATGTCAATCTCAGGACGGTAATTGCTTATCGGAAGGATGGACAAGAGTACAGCTTTTTGGACGACTATGATCAGATAAAATGAATAAAATAAAAAATGCTTCGGCAGCTTTTATGATTGCTGCCGAAGCATTTTTTATCTTTCTGCGGTTGTATTCGTATTTAGAGTTGCTTTCCAACTCCTTATCATCTGGAAGTTTAGAATTGTATTCTTCTTGCCTTAGTCTAATCCGGAAAAGCCCTCCAGCTTAGAAGTACACTGGGGACAACGGGTAGCCGCAATTGCAATCTTGCTCTTGCAGTAGGGGCATTCCTTTTCGGACGGTGCTTCTTCAACTTCTTCTTTCTTTCTTAAGGATTTTGCCTTGTTAAAGGATTTAACAAAAAGGAAAAGAACCAGAGCAACCAGTACAAAGTTGATGACTGCTGAAATAAAAGAACCATAACGAAGATCGACGCCCAGGATGGTTAATACATAGGCGCTGAGATCTGTTCCGCCGACCAAGCCGATGATCGGATTGATGATATCCGTTACAAGGGAATCAATGATGGCCTTGAAGGCAGCACCGATTACAACACCGATTGCCATGTCCATGACATTTCCCTGCATGGCAAAGGCTTTGAACTCATCTAAGAATTTTTTCATAGTAGTCCTCCATAGAAAAATAGTAAATATTTGAAAATATTATAACATCCGAAAGAGAAGATTCAAGAAAATAGGAGAAAATAGTGTTGACAAAGGAGGGGAGAAGAAATATAATAACATCAAGTCGAGATAATCCTATCGGATTAGTAGGAAAATAAAAAAAGAAAACCCACTTATCTATAGGGATAACATGTAAGGGTTCTATTATATGAAGAGAACCAAAGGATAATCTTTTAGTCAAACAAGGAGGACAAAACAATGGCAGACATCAAAAAAAGCACAATTGAGCTGGTAGGAAAGACACCGATCGTACAGGTTGATCGTTATGCGGCAGCAGCAGGCGTAGAAGGCGCTACAATTCTTGCAAAGCTGGAAGGCTTTAATCCGGCAGGTTCTGTTAAGGATCGTATTGCAGTAGCAATGATTCAGGATGCAGAAGAAAAAGGCATTCTGAAGCCGGGTGCAACCATTATCGAGCCGACAAGCGGTAATACAGGTATCGGTCTGGCAGCGGTTGCAGCAGCAAAGGGCTACAAGGCAATCCTGACACTTCCGGATACCATGAGTGTTGAGAGAAGAAATCTGCTGAAGGCTTATGGTGCAGAGCTTGTTTTAACAGAAGGCGCAAAGGGAATGAAGGGTGCGATCGCCAAGGCAGATGAGCTGAACAAGGAAATCGAAGGCTCTGTTATTCTTGGTCAGTTCGTTAATCCGGCCAATCCGGCAGCACATAAGGCAACAACAGGTCCGGAGATCTGGGAGCAGACAGACGGAAAGGTTGATATCTTTGTTGCAGGCGTAGGTACAGGCGGAACAGTAACAGGTGTTGGCCAGTATCTGAAAGAACAGAATCCGGATGTGAAGATCGTAGCTGTTGAGCCGGCTACAAGCCCGGTTCTTTCCGAAGGAAAGGCAGGTGCACATAAGATTCAGGGTATCGGTGCCGGATTTGTACCGGATACACTGGATACAAAGGTTTATGATGAAGTCATTACAATCGAAAATGATGATGCATTCGAAGAAGGAAAGCGTTTTGCTGTAAATGAAGGTGTACTTGTTGGTATTTCTTCAGGTGCAGCTCTGAAGGCTGCAGCAATTCTGGCAGCTCGTCCTGAGAACAAGGGCAAGACAATCGTTGCACTTCTTCCGGATAACGGAGACAGATACCTTTCTACAGCATTATTTAGCTAATTGATTTGCTTAAGAAAATACGGATGAATGATAGACTAAATCTATATTTTCCTGATTAGGCAGAGCATAAGCCTGTCATTACAGAAAAAGAGGGAGCAGACTCCCGGCACCGGTTTGGGTGTCCCCGCTTCGGCGGTTTTCATATGAAAATAAGGACATCAAAGATTATCCTTATACTACTTGAAAGAAGGAAAGCTATGTGTGAAAGCACACAGCCTTCCTTTTTTCGTTTTACCTAAATTTTACAAAAATCGGCATATTGTTTATAGAGAGACAGACTTTTCATAAATCATGAATAGATTTTACAAAGAGTTTATTCCGACTTTACAAATAGACTTTTAATGATGTATTCTGAATATAACTGGGTTGTACATCATATGGGGTATAGGAGAGTAAAGATATGACTGTATATCAGGTGTTTTATTTACTTGGGGGAGTAGGACTGTTCCTCTTTGGAATGAGCATTATGTCGACCGGACTTCGAAATGCAGCCGGCGATAAGCTGCGTGACATTCTGGAGAATGTGACATCGAATAAGGTGAAGGCGGTTCTGATGGGTGTTCTGGTTACCGTATTGGTTCAGAGTTCCTCGGCAACCGACATGATGGTAATCGGTTTTGTTAGTTCCGGGCTGATGTCTCTGACACAGGCAATCGGCGTTATCATGGGTGCTAATATCGGTACAACGATTACGGCTCAGATTACAGCCTTTAATATTTCAGCGATCGCACCAATTATCCTTTTTATCGGCTGCATTATGAATATGTTCCTGAAAAAGGATTTTTATAAGCATGTCGGCTCGGTTATCATGGGCTTTGGTATGCTTTTTGTAGGTATTGCAATGATCAAGGAGGTAATCGCTCCACTGGCAGAAAGTGAGGGCTTTATCAACTTCCTTTCCGCTTTATCCAATCCTTTTGTTGCAATCCTTTTTGGTGTCGGCTTTACGGCTCTTTTGCAGAGCTCGTCTTCTTCAACGGTTATTTTCCAGGCCTTTGCTGTGCAGGGAATTCTGGAATATCATACAGCGGTTTATTTGATCATTGGTGCGGCAATCGGTTCTGTTACGCCAAATATTCTTGCCGGCTTTACAACAAACCGCAATGGTAAGCGTACAGCGATTCTGAATCTGATCTTTAACCTTTTCAGAGCGGTAATTCTGACGACTTTGATTACGATCTTCCCGCAGATCCTGAATCTGATCCAGGGAATGTCGCCGAACAATGTTGCAAGACAGATTGCAAATACGCATACCATCTTCGCTATTGTTGCAGTACTGATCATGCTTCCATTTACAAAGTATATTGTGGCAATCGCAAACAGGATTATTCCGGTTCTGCCGGAGGAGACCAGAGCCGCAAAGGAAAAGCAGCTGGTTTATATGGCAGACGACCCAACCAATATGCCAGAGGTTTCCATTCGTCAGGCTATGATGGAACTTGGACGTTTAGGCGGTCTTGCAAGAAACAATGTAGAGCTTGCTATGCATGCTTTTGTCAGCAGGGATCCGAAGGAATATGCGGAGGTTGAGGAGACAGAGAGCATTGTAGATTTCCTGACCAATGAGATCTCTGAGAGACTTGTTAGTATGAGAGCACTTCAGCTTTCAGAAAGAGATACCTTCCGTGTTTCAAAGCTGACTCTGGTAGCATCGAATTATGAAAGAATTTCCGATCATGCTGAGAATATTATCGAATATGCTCAGAAGATGGATGCGAACAATTCAGAACTGTCAGAAAAGGCAATCGAAGAATTGAAGGAACTCGGTAAGGCAACCCTGGCATCAATCGATATTTGTACAGAGATTTTTGTAAATGAGGACTTTGCAAAGATGCCGGAGGCAGATGCTTTGGAAGATAAGGTAGATGATCTGCAGGAGCTTTTGATCGATAATCATGTAAAGCGTCTGATGGACAATACCTGCGATCCGATTGGTGGCGTCGTATTCACGGATATCTGTACGGATCTGGAGCGCTGCTCTGATCATGCAATTAATATTGCGATTGCACTTAGAACGGATATTCCGATGAATTAAGCTGCTGGAGCTGCATCGGAAGCATAATCATAATAGAAATAGAATTTATCGTTAGAGACAAAGGCATAGCCGGTAGAAGATGATCTACAGGCTGTGCCTTTTTGTATCAAAAGAGACGAGAATGATTTTGCTGGATCAAAAAAAACGCTTTCGCTCTGACAGAATCATTCTCATCTTATATTTTATTAAAATCAAGAAAAGCAATAGAAAAAGGGACTGCCGCATATGCGGCAGTCCCCGTTCATTTAAAAAGATAATTAAGCATCAATGCTGTAGTTCGGAGCCTCTTTTGTGATATGAATATCATGCGGATGAGATTCCTTCAGTGAAGCAGAGGAAATACGAACAAATTTGCTCTTTTCCTGAAGATCCTTGATAGTAGGAGCACCACAGTATCCCATACCGGCACGAATACCACCAAGAAGCTGGAAGACAGTATCTTCAACGCTTCCCTTATAAGCAACACGACCTTCAACACCTTCCGGAACAAGCTTTCTAGCATCTTCCTGGAAGTAACGATCCTTGGAGCCGTTCTCCATAGCAGCGATAGAACCCATGCCACGGTATACCTTGTATTTACGTCCCTGATAGATCTCGAAGTCTCCCGGGCTTTCGTCACATCCTGCGAAGAGGGAACCCATCATACAGGTATCCGCACCTGCTGCAAGCGCCTTTGTCATATCACCGGAGAACTGGATACCACCATCGGCGATGATCGGTGTATCAGTTTCTTTTGCAGCTTCGTAGCATTCCATAACAGCAGAAATCTGCGGAACACCGATACCTGCAACAACTCGGGTTGTACAAATAGAACCAGGTCCGATACCAACCTTAACACAGTCAGCACCAGCTTCGATCAGAGCCCTGCAGCCTGCACCGGTTGCAACATTTCCGGCGATGACCTGCAGATCCGGCCAGCGATCCTTGATCTTTCTGACAGCATCCAGAACGTTCTTGGAATGACCATGAGCAGAATCCAGAACGATAACATCAACCTGAGCTTCTACAAGTGCTTCGATACGATCCATCATATTTGCGGTAAAGCCTACGCCGGCACCGCAAAGAAGACGACCTTTTTCATCTTTAGCGGAAAGCGGATATTTGATCTGCTTTTCGATATCTTTGATGGTAATCAGTCCCTTTAAGTTGAAGTCATCATCTACGAGAGGAAGCTTCTCGATACGACCCTTTGCCAGGATTTTCTTGGCTTCATCAAGGGTAATGCCTTCCTTTGCAGTGATTAGCTTCTCCTGGGGAGTCATGCATTCTTTGATCTTTTTGCCGTAGTCCTCTTCGAATTTGAGGTCACGGTTTGTGATGATACCAACCAGCTGCTTGCCTTCTGTGATCGGCACACCGGAGATGCGGAACTTAGCCATAAGGTCATCCGCATCCTGAAGAGTATGTTCAGGAGACAGGAAGAAGGGATCTGTGATAACACCGTGCTCGGAACGCTTTACCTTATCTACTTCATCTGCCTGTGCTTCGATAGACATGTTTTTATGAATGATACCAATACCGCCCTGTCTTGCCATTGCAATTGCCATGCGGTGCTCCGTAACTGTATCCATTCCTGCGCTGAGCATAGGAATGTTCAGCTTGATCTTCTTCGTAAGACGTGTCTCGAGTTTGATCATATTCGGAGTAACCTCAGAATATCCCGGAACCAGAAGCACGTCATCGAATGTAATGCTATCGCCAATAATCGTTGCCATTCTCTGCCTCTCTTTCTCTTTTTAAATAAACCATAGTTAAAGATAAGGACAAAAAATTCTGCTTAGATTTTTTGTCCTTACGTAACATTTAAATAATTATAGCGAATCGCAAAATAAAGGTCAATGTAACGATTGTAAAAAAAGAGAAATCTTTTGCCTCTATTTTTAAAAAAAATAACCAATGAAATCTGTAGCTGTGATATGATAGCTCTTGTTGATTTTTCTTGAAAATCCTGAAAAATAGGAAGGAGGAGTTCGATGGAGTTTCGTCCCTGTATTGACATTCACAATGGAAAAGTAAAACAGATTGTGGGTTCTTCTTTGGCAGATGAAGGAAATCGGGCAAAGGATAATTTTGTTGCGGATCATAATGCCGCTTATTATGCAGAGCTTTACAAAAGAGACGGCTTGAAGGGCGGTCATGTGATTTTGCTGAATAAGGCCGGAAGCGAGTATTATGAGGCTACAAAAAAAGAAGCTCTGGGAGCCCTTTCGGCGTATCCGAATGGACTGCAGATCGGCGGCGGAATCAATGCAGAGAATGCAGAGTCCTTTTTGCGGGCTGGGGCGAGTCATGTCATTGTTACCTCCTATGTATTTCGGGATGGACGGATCGAATATGACAATTTGGAAAAGTTGAAGGCTGCTGTCGGGAGAGAGCATATTGTTCTGGATCTTAGCTGCAAGAAGAGCGGAGAGGATTATTTTATTGTTACAGACCGCTGGCAGAAGATGACGGAAGAAAAGCTGACAGCAGAGCTCTTGAAAGAGCTGGAAGCTTATGCGGATGAGTATCTCATACATGCTGCTGATGTAGAAGGAAAGCAGAAGGGCATTGAAAATCAGGTGGCAGACATATTGGGAAGCTACGAGGGATTACCTGTAACCTATGCAGGAGGCGTTCACAGCTTTCAGGATATCAGGCAGTTGAAGGAAGCCGGTCATAACAGAGTGAATGTGACGATTGGCAGCAGCCTGGATCTTTTTGGCGGAAGTCTTTCCTATCAGAAGGTAATCGATTTTGTGGGCGAATCAGAAGGAAGCAGGTGAAAGAATGATCGTTAGAGAATACCGGAAAGAGGATCTGCCGGAGATGATTCGAATCTGGAATGAGGTTGTAGAAGACGGTGTGGCTTTTCCTCAGGAAGAAATTTTATCTGAGGAGACAGGAGAAGTCTTTTTTGCAGGACAAAGTTACTGCGGTATTGCAGAGGAGGAAGGAAGCGTATTCGGACTCTATATTCTGCATCCCAATAATGTTGGCCGCTGTGGTCATATCTGTAATGCCAGCTATGCGGTCTCAAGAGAATCCAGAGGGAAGCACATTGGAGAAGCTTTGGTCAGAGACTGCCTGGAAAAGGGAAAAGAAAAAGGCTTTCGCATTCTGCAGTTTAATGCAGTGGTAGCCAGCAATGCTTCTGCAAGACATCTCTATGAGAAAATCGGCTTTCAGCAGCTGGGGCAGATTCCGAAGGGCTTCCGGATGAAGGATGGACACTATGAAGATATCTGTCCTTACTATATTTCTTTGTAAAAAAGAGAGTATCTGTGTTTTTTTCCAGAGCTTTTTCAGAGTTTATCTGGGATAAGTAATAAAAAAGGAGATTGAACATGTGGAAACAGGGATTTGACAATGACAAATACCTTGAGATGCAGTCGGAGCATATCAAGGAAAGAATCAGCCAGTTCGGCGGAAAGCTTTATCTGGAATTCGGCGGAAAGCTTTTTGATGATTATCATGCAATGCGTGTGCTTCCGGGCTTTCAGGCAGATTCGAAGATCAGAATGCTGACGCAGATCAAGGATGACGTAGAGGTTGTTGTAGTCATCAATGCCAATGACATCGAAAAGAATAAGGTCAGGGGAGACCTGGGTATTACCTATGACATGGATGTGCTCAGACTGATCGATGAATTCCGAAATTATGGCCTTTTTGTGGGAAGCGTTGTTCTGACAAGATTTGCCGGTCAGGAAAGTGCCCTGGCTTATCAGAAGAGATTGGAAGCACTGGGAATTAAGGTATACAGACATTATCCGATTCAGGGTTACCCTGCCAATATTCCCTTTATCCTGAGTGATGAGGGCTTCGGAAAGAATGAATATATTGAAACCCAGAAATCCCTGGTTGTGATCACGGCACCGGGACCGGGCAGTGGAAAGATGGCTGTATGCCTGTCTCAGTTATATCAGGAGAACAAGAGGGGGATCGAGGCAGGTTATGCCAAATATGAAACCTTCCCGATCTGGAATCTGCCATTGGCTCATCCTGTGAATCTTGCCTATGAGGCAGCAACTGCAGATCTGAATGATGTCAATATGATCGATCCTTATCATCTTGAGGCTTATGGAAAGACGACGGTTAATTACAACCGTGATGTCGAGGTCTTCCCGGTATTGAACAGTATGTTCAAGAGAATTTACGGAGAGTCTCCCTACCAGTCTCCGACAGATATGGGAGTAAATATGGCAGGAAATGCCATTATCGATGATGAGGCCTGCAGAGAGGCTTCCAATCAGGAGATTATCCGCCGTTATTATACGGCAGCCTGCGATGTCAGAAAAGGAAAGGGCAGACAGGATATTGTAGATAAGATCCAGCTGCTTATGGACAGCAGTGGGATTTCCATCAGTGACAGAAAGGTTGTTTCAGCAGCAAATACAAAGGCACAGATTACGGATGGACCGGCAGCGGCAATTGAGCTACGGGATGGAAGGGTGATCACCGGCCGTACCTCAGAATTGCTGGGAGCAGGCTCTGCCATGCTGCTGAATGCATTAAAGACACTGGCGGGCCTGGAAGACAGCGTAAAGCTGATCTCACCGGAGGTGCTTGAGCCGATTCAGAATCTCAAGATCAATTGCTTCGGAGGTCATAATCCCCGTCTGCATATTGATGAGATGCTGATTGCCCTGACAATTTGTGCCAGAACAGATGAGAATACCAGATTGGCGATGGAACAATTGGATCAGCTCAGGGGCTGTGAGGTGCATTCTTCAGTTATTCTGTCTTCTGTTGATGAGAGCACCTTCAAAAAACTGGGAATCAATCTCACCTGTGAGCCGGCTTACCAGACGAAGAAGCTTTTCCATGGCTGATTAGGGAATGCGGCCATGTGATGATAGGAAGCAGCTGCATTGCCCCTGTAAATAAAAAGCGTTATAATATGCCTTGTTGTATTAATAAAAAAGACAAAAGAGGAAGAAAGATGGGATTATTTAGTCGTTCAAAGAAGAGCAAGGAAGAGGTAGAATTCGAAAAAGAACAAAACCAGCTGGAGCATAAGATCGAACAGCAGAAGGCTGATCATGCAGAGCTCTCCTGGCCGGAGATTCCGCCCTTGAACCCGATGCTGATCGAGGGCAAGACCTTGCACGCCACAGATGAGCTTTCCGATGAGGAAAAAGAAGAAATTGGCAATCTTATATTTCTTCCGGACCTTAGTGCAGACAAGATCAAAGAGCTGGGCTTGCAGCAGCTGATCTATTTGATTACGGCAATGGAAGTTTATAACCATGCCTATCCGCTCGAAAATTTTAATACCAATCGAAGCGTTGCGGTTGGAGAGGTCATGAACAGACTGCGTGCAGCAGAGGAAATCTTTGTTATTTATGATGAACAGATTCCCTATCCTTTGATCGATAACGGTATGATCAGCGTTTATATTGATCAGGCGCATGCGGAAGAAGTAGCTGAGCTTTACCGGAAGCAGTTCCGAAAGGTGAAGGTTCGCAGCTTCAAAATGAAGGATGAAGAAGGCAATCCGCTTCCTCATGATTTCTTTGAATATACCTATTATATCGGCACAGCAAATATCTGGCTGGAAAATGGTTTTTACCGGATGAAGATCCGCAATATCGATATGGGTGTTCCCTCTTTTATGCTGCCGAATGCGGCAGGGGCAAATGACCTGCGTAATCCGCAGTTGTCCTTTTCTGTCATTGATTTTGTTGATGAGGCAAAGTGGCCGGTCAAATATGAAAAGAAGCAGGAGGTCATGAAGCTGAAGCAGAATGCCATGATGAGCAGACTGATCGATTCTAAGCTGATGATCGCAATTGCAATCGGAGAGAATATGCCTCAGCAGGGCCAGAGACTGGGTATGACAGAACTGAAGAACTTAAAGGTTCAGTTTGTGCCGGGACAGAAAGGAGAGAGCTTCCTTGCTGTCTTTACCGATGGAGTAGAATTTGCAAAGAAATTCAATGTTAAGGAGTATGCAAATCTGGTTCTGGATGCAAACAGCATAACGAACTTTCTTGCAAACTGCGGAGATCTTGCGGAGAAGCCTCTGGGCATCATGTTGAATCCGTCAGGACAGAGACTGGTGATCAAGCAGGAGGATCTGCTCAAGCTGCAGGAAGCTGCAAGAAAGAAAAAAGAAGAAAAAGCAAGAGAAGAAAAATAGAGATAAACGGGGAAAAGTAAGTGAAACAGGTTTCAATTTTCGCAGAAAACAAAAAGGGAGCCCTGCATAAGATTCTGTCAGCGCTGAGCGAAGCGGGTGTTAATATTGCCGGCTTTGTTACAAATGACAGTGCAGAATTCGGTATTATCAGAATGGTTACCTCCGATGTGGATAAAGCAGGAGAGCTTTTAGAAAAAACAGGATATTTATATAAGGTTTCCGATGTACTTGGTGTTGAGATTGAGGATGAGCCGGGTGCTTTGAATGCGCTTCTGGAATCCCTTCTTCATATGAATATTAATGTTGAATATCTTTATATTTCTTATAACAGGGAAAATGCAAAGCCAATCATGGTTCTTCAGGTGCCCAGCCTGACAGAGGTGGCTTCCAGTCTTGAGAATCAGGGCTATCATATTGTATAGGCCATAAGGAAGTTATATAAGGGAATGATATGAAGGAAATGTAATGAAGAAGCAGATTGAGGAATTCGACAAAGTTCTTTTTGCACATCGGGGATATCATCAGGGAAAAGAAATACCGGAGAATTCCCTGGCTGCTTTTGCGAGAGCAAAGAATGCAGGTTTTGGAAGTGAATTGGATGTTCATCTCCTGAAGGATGGGGAACTTGCGGTTTTGCATGATAGTGAGCTGGAACGCATGACCGGCCAGAAGGGAACTGTCGAAGCGCTTACAGCAGGAGAGTTGAAAGAATACCGGCTGGGAGAAAGCGAGGAGACGATTCCGACTCTGTCTGAGGTTCTCAAGCTTTATGACGGTGCCTTTCCTCTGATCATTGAGCTGAAGGTCTATCAGAATAATGCAAAGGAGCTATGCGAAAAGGCCACGGCCCTATTGGAAAGCTATCAGGGACTTTATTGTATCGAGAGCTTTCATCCCCAGGTTCTCCTTTGGCTGAAAAAGCATAAGCCACAGATCATTCGGGGACAGCTGTCCCAGGATTTTATAAAAAGCAGGGAGGGACTGTCCTTACCTCTTGCCTTTGCAGCGACACATATGCTGGAAAATCTGATTACAAAGCCGGATTTTGTGGCTTATAAGTACGAGGACCGACAGAACTTTGGCAATCGCTTTGCGGTTAAAAAGATGGGCAGAAGGGCAGCTTTTTGGACGATTCGAAGCAAAAAAGAGCTGAATGACTGCAGGAGACAGAAAATCTGGCCTATTTTTGAAAATTTTGAGCCCTGAGAGGGACAAAGAAATCTTGAAAAAAAGAGATACATATGTTAGTCTAATCGAAGTATAAATAAATGCTGAGAAGGAGACCTTTCTACGCAGAGGCTGACAGAGAAAATGCATCATCGGCTGGAAGTGCATTTCAGAAGAGCGCAGAGAAGCAACACTCCGGAGCAGATCATCTGAACGGTAATCCTGTTTTGTTAAATGCGTAAAGAACAAACACAAATATAGGATCTATTTATTAGGATGATACGTAGGATGCGCGTTAAGCAAAAAGAGTGGGGAAGCAATTCCCAATGCGGGTGGTACCGCGGAATGAGTCAGTAATTCCGTCCCGGAGCATATAGTTATGCTCCGGGATTTTTTTATCTTATAAGAAACTTCCTTCCTATAAGATAAAATGCATTCTTATTAGTGAAAAACTTCATTTAAGAAAGGAAAGAAAATGGATTTTATTACAGGTGTAAACGAAAAAGATACCCTTGAGATTTCCCAGATCCTGGAAGGGGATTTTGAAGGAAAGAGCGTTAAGGTAAACGGAGCAGTTCACACAATCCGTAATATGGGAGATGTGGCTTTTGTTGTACTGAGAAAAAGAGAAGGCCTGATTCAGACTGTTTTTGAGGAGGGTGTAACTGACTTTGATCTTCATGATCTTCATGAGGGAACAACTCTGGAGGCAGAGGGAAGCCTGCATGCAGAGGATCGTGCGCCGAACGGTATCGAGATCAGACTGACTAAGATCAAGGTTCTTTCCCAGCCGACAGAGGCAATGCCTCTTCCGATCGGCAAATGGAAAATGAAAACTTCTCTGGAGGCAAAGCTGAACTATCGTCCGATTTCTCTTCGTAATATCAGAGAGCGTGCAAAATTCAGAATCCAGGAAGGTATCGTAAGAGGCTTCCGTGACTTCCTTCATGAGCAGGGCTTTACAGAGATCCATTCTCCGAAGCTTGGTGCCAAATCAGCAGAGGGCGGAGCAAACCTTTTCAAGCTGGAATATTTCCACAAGCCGGCAATCCTGCAGCAGTCTCCGCAGTTCTACAAGCAGATGATGGTTGGCGTTTTTGACAGAGTATATGAGGTTGCACCGGTATTCCGTGCTGAGAAGCATAATACAAAGCGTCATTTGAACGAATATGTATCACTTGACTTTGAGATGGGATACATTGACAGCTTTGAGGATGTTATGGCGATGGAGGCAGGCTTCCTTCAGTATACAATGGAACTGCTGAAGAAAGACTATGCAAGAGAGATTAAGATCCTGGGCATTGAGATCCCGGATGCATCAAAGATCCCGGCAGTACGTTTCGATGAGGCAAAGAAGAATGTTTCCGAGAAATATGACCGTGCGATCCGAAATCCTTATGATCTTGAGCCGGAGGAAGAGCTTTTGATCGGTAAGTATTATAAAGAAGAAACCGGCAGTGATTTTGTATTTGTAACACATTATCCTTCCAAGAAGCGTCCCTTCTATGCAATGGATGATCCGACAGATCCGACCTATACTCTGAGCTTTGACCTTCTCTTCAAGGGTGTGGAGATCACAACAGGTGGTCAGCGTATCCATGACTACAATATGATGAGCGAAAAGATCAAAGCACGTGGCATGGAAGAGGAAGGTATGGAGCAGTATCTGAGTGCGTTCAAGCATGGTATGCCGCCTCACGGAGGACTGGGTCTTGGACTTGAGAGAATTACAATGGAGCTGCTTGGAGAAGAGAATGTCCGTGAGGTATCTCTCTTCCCGCGTGACCTTAGCAGATTGACACCTTAATGAGAAAAATCATAAAGAAAGGAAGAAAGTAGAATGGCAAACATCATTTCAGATGAAACAATCGAATATGTAGGCATTCTGGCAAAGCTGGAGCTTTCTCCGGAAGAAAAGGAGCAGGCAAAGCAGGATATGGGGCGTATGCTGGACCATATTGATAAATTAAATGAGCTTGACGTAAGCGGTGTAGAGCCGATGTCACATGTATTTCCGGTAAATAATGTATTCCGTGAGGATGAGGTGACAAATGGTGATGGAAGCGAGGCAACTCTTGCCAATGCACCGAAGGAAAAGGATCATCAGTTTGTTGTGCCGAAGACCATCGGCTAAGGAGGAATGGGATGGATATTTTAAATATGACAGCTGTTTCTCTCGGAGAGAAAATTAAGGCGAAGGAAATTTCTGTTCGTGAAGCAACACAGGCTTCTTTAGATCAGATTGAAAAAACAGAAGGAAAGATCAATGCTTTTGTAAGCTACAATGCAGAAGGCGCGCTTGCACATGCAGATGAAGTACAGAAAAAGCTGGATGCAGGTGAGATCAGTGGTCCTTTGGCCGGTGTTCCGGTTGCAATCAAGGATAATATGTGTATCGCAGGCGTAGAAACTACCTGCAGCTCTAAGATTCTGGAGAATTTTAAGCCTACCTTTACGGCAACGGCAGTTCAGAATCTGATCGATGCGGGAGCAGTGATCCTGGGCAAAACAAATATGGACGAGTTTGCCATGGGAAGTACAACAGAGACCTCCTATTTTGGCGAAACAAAGAATCCCTGGAATACAGAGCATGTACCGGGCGGTTCTTCAGGCGGTTCCTGTGCGGCAGTTGCAGCAGAGGAAGTACCCTATGCCCTGGGTTCTGATACAGGCGGATCCATCCGTCAGCCAAGTTCCTATTGCGGCGTAACCGGTATTAAGCCGACTTATGGTACCGTATCTCGATATGGTTTGATCGCTTACGGTTCTTCTCTTGACCAGATCGGACCGATTGCCAAGGACGTTCGTGACTGTGCGGCTGTTTTGGAGACGATCGCAAGCTATGATCAGAAGGATTCTACTTCTATCGCAAGAGAGAGCTACAATTTTACAGCTGCTCTGACAGGAGAGGTAAAGGGACTGAAAGTAGGACTTCCCAAGGATTATTTTGGAGATGGTCTGGATCCTGAGGTAAAGGCAAGTATCTTCGAGGCTGCCGAGACATTGAAGTCTATGGGCGCCATTGTAGAAGAATTTGATCTAGGACTTGTAGAATATGCGATCCCGGCTTATTACGTCATTGCCTGCGCTGAGGCAAGTTCCAACCTGGAGCGTTTTGATGGTGTGAAATACGGCTATCGGACAGAAGAGTATGAAGGTTTACATAATATGTACAAGAAGACCAGATCAGAGGGCTTCGGTACAGAAGTAAAACGTCGTATCATGCTGGGTTCCTTTGTTTTAAGCTCCGGTTACTACGATGCTTATTATCTGAAGGCACTTCGAACCAAGGCTTTGATCAAGCAGGAGTTTGATAAGGCTTTTGCAAAATATGATGTCATTCTGGCTCCGGCTGCACCGACAACAGCACCCAAGCTGGGAGAATCCCTGAGCGATCCGATCCAGATGTATCTGAGTGATATTTATACGGTATCCATCAATCTGGCAGGTCTTCCGGGTCTTACAGTTCCCTGCGGACTGGATTCCAAGGGACTTCCGATTGGTGTTCAGTTTATTGGTGATACCTTTAAAGAAAACAATATTCTGCGTGCTGGTTATGCTTTTGAGCAGAGCAGAAGCCTTGCAGCTTGCCCGATTTTGAAGTAGGAAGGGAGGAGAAAGATCATGAGTAAACAGTACGAAACAGTCATTGGACTGGAAGTCCATGTAGAACTGGCAACAAAAACAAAGATTTTCTGCTCTTGTTCTACCGAATTCGGAGGAGCACCCAATACCCATACCTGCCCCGTTTGTACAGGTATGCCGGGATCCCTTCCGGTTCTGAATAAGAAGGTTTTGGAATATGCTGTTGCAGTAGGACTTGCAACCAACTGCGAGATCACCAGATTTTCTAAATTTGACAGAAAGAATTATTTCTATCCGGATAACCCACAGAACTATCAGATTTCCCAGCTCTATCTGCCGATCTGCAGAAACGGTCATGTAACAATTGATACAGCCGGCGGCAAGAAGGACATTCGTATTCATGAGATTCACATGGAAGAGGATGCCGGTAAGCTGGTGCATGATGATTGGGATGATACCTCACTGGTTGATTACAACCGTTCCGGCGTGCCCTTGATCGAGATTGTATCAGAGCCGGATATGCGTTCTGCTGAGGAAGTAATTGCCTACCTTGAGAAGCTGAGAATGACCATCCAGTATCTGGGAGCATCCGATTGTAAGCTGAATGAAGGATCCATGCGTGCGGATGTAAACCTTTCTGTAAGAGAAGTCGGATCAGAGAAGTTCGGTACCAGAACAGAGATGAAGAATATCAACTCCTTTAAGGCAATTCAGCATGCCATTGAGGGAGAAAGAGAAAGACAGATCGAGCTTTTGGAAGAGGGCAGAGAGGTCATTCAGGAAACCAGACGTTGGGATGACAATAAAGAATCTTCCCGTCCGATGCGTTCCAAAGAGGATGCACAGGATTACCGTTATTTCCCGGATCCGGATCTGGTTCCGATCGTGGTATCAGACGAATTTCTGGAGGAAATCCGTTCCCGTCAGCCTGAGCTGCAGGAAGAGAAACTGGCAAGATACGAGAAGGATTATGATATTCCTGCTTATGATGCGCAGATTATCACTTCTTCCAAGAAAATGGCAGACTTCTTTGAGGCAACCACAAAAATCTGCGGCAAGCCTAAGAAGGTTTCCAACTGGCTTATGGGAGAGACCCTTCGTCTTCAGAAGGAAAACAGCTTAGAGCAGGATCAGATTCCTTTCTCACCGATTCATCTTGCAGATCTGATCGATCTTGCAGAGGATGGAAGCATCAACAATACGGTTGCGAAGGAAGTATTTGAAGAAATCTTTAAGAATGATATTGATCCGAAGCAGTATGTAGAGGAGCATGGCCTGAAGAGCGTAAGCGATGAGGGTGAGCTGCGTGCAATTGTAGAGGAAATGATTGCCAAGAATCCGAAGGCGATTGAGGATTATAACAATGGCAAGAAGAAGGCACTCGGTGCCATTGTCGGACAGACAATGAAGGCAACCCAGGGTAAGGCAAATCCGGGAACAGTGAATAAGATTCTGATGGAGATCCTGGGCGAATAATAGAAAAGCAGAGCAGTCCTTGTCTGCTCGTTTGAAAGGAAATACCGGCATGGCATAAGCTATGCCGGTATAGGTATATATGATGAGTGAAAATAATAATCAGAACAATAATAAGGATGAATATGAACTTTTTTGCTCCATGTGTCACAGGCCGGAGAGCGTTACGGGAAAGATGATGACCCTTACAAACGGGATCAATATCTGTACCGATTGTATGCAGAAATCCTTTGATATGATGAATCATTCCGGACTGGACCTGGATCGGATCATGAGAGACGGTTCCATGCCGAATATGAATTTCATGAATCCGGAGGATCTGATGCACATGGAAATGCCGAAGGAGCAGAAGATCAAAAAGAGAGCGGCGCAAAAGGAAGGAGAGGCGCCGGAACCGGTTATCGATATCAATAAGATTCCGGCACCGCATAAGATTAAGGCCTACCTGGATGAATATGTTGTCGGCCAGGATCAGGCAAAGAAAATCATGTCAGTTGCGGTTTACAATCATTATAAGAGAGTGGCAAGCGGCAGCATGGATGAGATCGAGATCGAGAAATCCAATATGCTGATGATCGGACCGACCGGCTGCGGAAAGACCTATCTGGTCAAAACCATGGCCAGACTTCTGGATGTTCCTCTTGCAATCGCGGATGCAACCTCTCTTACAGAGGCCGGCTATATCGGAGATGATATTGAGTCAGTTCTCTCCAAGCTGCTGTCTGCGGCAGATAATGATGTTGACCGGGCCGAGTGCGGAATCGTTTTCATCGATGAGATCGATAAGATTGCCAAGAAGAAAAATACCAACCAGAGGGATGTCAGCGGAGAATCCGTGCAGCAGGGTATGCTGAAGCTTTTGGAGGGAGCTGATATTGAGGTTCCGGTTGGCGCAACCAGTAAGAATGCCATGGTCCCGATGACGACCATTAATACCAAAAATATTCTTTTTATCTGCGGCGGAGCCTTTCCGGATATTGAGGAAATTATCAAGGAGCGCCTGAATAAGGAATCTTCTATTGGCTTTAAGGCAGATCTCAAGGATAAATACGATGATGATGAGAATCTTCTGCAGAAGGTAAAGGTAGAGGATGTGCGCAAATTCGGCATGATTCCGGAATTTTTGGGCAGATTGCCAATTCTATTCTCCATGGAAAAGCTGACGACGGAAATGCTGATGCATATTCTGACAGATCCGAAAAATGCGATTTTGAAGCAGTATCAGAAGCTTTTGGCTTTGGATGAGGTGAAGCTGGATTTTGATGAAGGCGCAATTCGGGCGATTGCAGAGAGAGCGCAGGAGAAAGATACCGGAGCCAGAGCACTTCGTGCCATCATTGAAGAGTTTATGCTGGATATCATGTATGAGATTCCAAAAGATGACAATATCGGTCAGGTGATCATCACGGAGGACTATATCAAGGGAAAGGGTGCACCTCAGATTATCATGAGATCTGCACCGAAACTGGAAGATAAGCGGGCAGGAGAATAAGCATTGATCGGACTGCAGATAAAAAATATCAAAGACTTTATGAATCATCTTTTCATCAAAAGCAGTTTTGACTGGATGGATTTGGTGGAGGCGGTGATCGTAAAGGAATATACGCTTACGCTCGAGGGAAAAAGAAATCATCCCAGGGAAAGAAATTCTGAGGAGGATGCGGAAGAAAAGAAGAGGGAAGGAGATTCATCAGAATATCTTTCCTATCGGGAGATGCGCCCTCTTCTTTTGACGCATATCAGAGGAAAGGAAACACCGCAGAGGATCCGGATGACCCTCTCCCTGTCGGCAGAGAAGCTTGCAGAAAGGACTGAGAATGGCTTTGCGGCAGAAGCGTCACAGATAGACTGCTTTCTTTTGAATATCCGTTTTGACAGTCAGGGACTCAGTCTGGTCACCGGGGTATCCTACCGAAGCTTCAGTATGGAAAAGGATACAGAAAAGCTTTGGGATCAGTATCTGAAGAAATTTTTGATCAAAGAGGAGATTGCCTTTGAAGAATAAAAAGCAAAGCCGACGGAGACTGCTTCTTTTGCCGGCTCTGCTCTTTTGTCTTTTTCTGAGCGGCTGCAGCTTTGAGATTTCTTTTTTGGACAGGATTGCGGAGCAGATTGCAGAAAAAAGCGGAAGTGAGACAGAAGAGAGCAGCAAAGAGACGAAGGACAGCGGAGAAAGCAGGGAAGAAGACAGTGAAGAAGCACAGCTTAGTGAAGCGGATGCACTTGCCTATGGCTATTCTCATATTTCTGAGGAGGCCCAGCTGGCTTATCGGCAGATTCTGGGCTGTATCGAAAATAATCAGGAATCCGTGACACTGACAACCTTGGACAAGGATATTATGGAGCAGGCCTTTTTGGCACTTACGAGTGACAGGGGAGATCTTTTTTATGTGAGCGGCTATTCCTATGTAGAATATACGAATGCAGATGGAGAGCTTCTATCCCTGGAATTCAAGCCCAACTATACCATGTCTTCAGAAGAGAGAAGTGCTTATGAGGCTTCTATTAATGAAATCGTAAACTCCCTATATCTGTCAAAAATTACGGATGAGATGACAGATTATGAGAAAGCACTTACCCTTTTTGAGACCATGATCGAAGAGGTTTCCTATCGGGAGGGGGCAGAGCAGAACCAGAATATCATCAGCACCTTTCTTTATGAAGAGACCGTTTGTCAGGGCTATGCCAGTGGCTACCAGTATCTGATGAGGCTGCTTGGAATTCCTTCCTTTATTGTAACGGGAAATGCATCCGGATCATCTCATGCCTGGAATATGATTTATCTGGATGGAAACTGGTATAATGTAGATGTGACCTGGGGAAATGCCTCTTATTCTCTAGATGGACAGGAGGAAAATGAAAAACAAAATTATGTAAACTATGCATATTTTTGTATCAGCAATGAACTTCTGAATCAGACCCATGAGGCGGATATGACTTTTGAATTGCCGCAGACCCTCTCGAATGAGGACAGTTATTATGTGCATGAAGGTCTCTATTTTACGGAGCTGGATACGGCAGCGATCGACCAGATTCTTTCCCAGGCTTATTCGAATCAAAGCAGCTGTTCGATTATGCTCAATAATGAAGAAAGCTTCCAGGAAGTTTTGCAGTATTATATTACGGAACAAAAAATCACCGGGCCCTGTCCCGGAATTACATCAATCAAATACATTCAGGATCCAATCTGTCATGTTTTGATTTTCAATTTTTAAAGGGTAAGGAAAGGGGACACTTATGTATCAGAAGAAGGAAGGCAGTTTTGCCAGCAGCAACGGAGTCAATACGATTCAGTATTTTGTCTATCAGCCGGAGGGGGAGCCAAAGGCCATGATCCAGTTGGTACACGGTATGTGCGAGTATATTGAACGATATGAAGCCTATATTGAATTCCTGACAGAAAAGGGTTTTTTGGTTTACGGAGATAACCATCTGGGACACAAGGGTTCTATCCGAGGACCGCAGGATCTGGGCTTTTTTGCAGAGGAGGATGGCTGGATCGATCTGGTGAAGGATGAGTACCGCCTGACTAAGATCATGAAGGAAGCCTATCCGGAACTTCCTCTTTTCCTCTATGGCCACAGCATGGGTTCCTTTATTTCAAGAGCTTATGTAACTTCCCATGCGGATGAGCTGCAGGGATTGATCTTAAGTGGAACGGCAGGCTCCAACAGTGCCCTTGGAATGGGAATGAAACTGGCTAAATTTGTCAAAAGGCTGAGGGGAGGCAAATCCCAGAGCGCCCTCCTGTCTATGCTGATGTTTGGCAGCTACAATAAAAGATATCAGAATGTGAAGTCAGCCAATGCCTGGCTGACCAGGGATGAAGCTGTAGTAGAAAAATATGATGCAGATGAATATTGTGGCTTTTCCTTTACAACCAGTGCTTATCTGGATCTGATGAAGCTTTTGGAATTTGTTACTTCGGACGATTGGTACAAAAAGGTAAAGGCAGATCTGCCGATTTATGTGGTAAGCGGAAATATGGATCCTGTCGGTAATTGGGGCGAAGGCATTCAGGAAGTAGCCAGCAAGCTGAAGGAGACGGAGCGGGCTGACTGCAGCGTTAAGCTCTACAAGGATATGCGGCATGAGATTCATAATGAAATCGGTAAGGAAGTCGTATGGAATGATATTGCTGCCTGGATAGAGGAAAGAATATAGGATGTCACTTACATTGATTGCCGGCAATTCCGGCGGAGGAAAAACACAGTATCTGTATCAGCATTTGATTGAAGAAGCAGGCCGGCATCAGGATCAGAGGTATCTGGTTCTGGTGCCGGAGCAGTTTACCCTGGAAACACAGAAGGATCTGGTGGAACTGCATCCGGGGCATAGTCTGAGCAATATCGATATTCTCAGTTTTCAGAGATTGTCCATTCGCCTTATGGAAGAGGCCGGACTCAGCATCAAAAAGGTGCTGGATGATACCGGCAAGAATTTTATGCTCAAAAGGATTGCCGAGAAGAGACGGGCAGAGCTGAAAAGCCTGCAGGGCGGACTTTCCAGAATGGGCTTTATCGATGAGATCAAATCCTTTCTTTCGGAGCTGATGCAGTACAATCTCAAGCCGGAGGATCTGGATGAGATGATCAAGGCGACAGAACAGCAGAGCCTGAAGATGAAGCTGGAGGATATCCGCTTACTTTATACGGATTTTCTGGATCTGCTTGGAGAGGATTATACCAGTTCGGAAGGAATGCTGGAAAAGGTGGCAGAGCTTGCTAAAGATTCAGAGATGCTGGCAGGATCTGTGATTGCTTTGGATGGATTTACAGGCTTTACGCCGATTCAGCTGCTTTTGCTGAAAGAGCTGATGTCTGTTTCTTCAGAACTTTATGTGACAGTTACGATCGATGAGAGAGAGGATCTTCTGCGAGAAGGCAGTATGGAGGATCTCTTCTATCTGAGCAGGCATACAATCCGCTGCCTGACTGATCTGGCAGAGAAGACCGGTACCCGGATTAATGAGCCGATTTTTCCCGGAAAGGGAAATCAGTTTCGCTTTCGAAAGGCAGAGTATTTATATCATCTGGAGCAGAATCTCTTCCGAAAAAGGCAGAGAACAGTTGACATAAAAAAGACGCCGGAGACTCAGGCACCTTTTGACAGGCAGATCCGGATCTGCAGTCTCTCTTCTCCTTTGGAGGAGCTTCGTTTTGCAGCAGAAGAGATCAAGAAGAAGGTCTTGAGCGGGGACTACAGCTATGGAGATTTTGCAGTGGTATCTGCCGCTCCGGAGCTTTATCAGGAATATGCGGGAGAGGTGTTTGCAGAGCTCGGCATTCCGGTTTTTATGGATCAGACCCAGAGGATCCTTTTTCATCCTTTTGTGGATTTGATTCGCAGTCTGCTGCAGATCCTTGTGGATGATTTTTCTTATCGGAGTCTTTTTGCCTATTTGCGATGCGGTTATGCACCTTTTTCGGAAGACGAAACAGACCGTCTGGAAAACTATGTGCTTTCTGCGGGGATCAGAGGCTTTTCTATGTGGAAAAAGCCTTGGAAGAGAAACCGGCTCAAACTGGAAGAGGAGGAACTAGCTGAGATCAATGCCCTCAGAAAGAGGGTGCTGGATCATTTATCTCCTTTCCGGGAGGAAATGCTGAAAAAAGACAGCAGGGTAGAGGACAAAACCCTGTGTCTTTACAACTTCCTGCTTGAGATTCAGGCTGGGGAAAAACTGCAGGAGAATGCGGAGGCCTTTTTGAAGAGAAAGGATCCTGTCAGAAGCCGTCAGGAGGAGCAGATCTATTCTCTGGTGATGCAGGTGCTTGAAAAACTGACAGAGCTGCTGGGGGAACAGATCGTTGATGTCCAGGAATATAAGGAACTTTTGGAAGCAGGCTTTGCAGCAAGCAGTCTCAGGGTGACGCCCCAGCAGGGAGATTTGGTTCTGATCGGCGATATTGAGCGAACCAGGCTGAACCATATCAAGGGGCTCTTCCTTCTGGGTGCAAATGACGGAGTTCTGCCGGCTGTTTCATCAGAAGGAGGCATTTTATCCGAATTTGAGAGAAAGAGTCTGAAGGATGCAGACTTTGAGCTTGCCTATAGTGCAAGAGAGCAGGCCCTGATGCAGAATTTCTATTTGTATCTGAATCTGACCAAACCGGAGGAAATGCTCTCTATCAGCTACAGCGGTATGAGTGCAGACGGAAAGACGCAGAGAAAATCTTTTCTGATCTCTGCGATTCTGAAGCTTTTTTCCGGCATGGAGATAAAGGAGATTACATTAAGTCCTTCTTATCTGACACCGGCATCATCCCTTCTTCCTTATGCGGAGGCCTGGAAGGAGCTGGCAGAAGGAGGAGAGATTGATGGCCGGCTTCAGATGCTGAAAAAGTGGTATGGAGAAAAGGAAGAATGGTCAGCTAAGGCAGAACAGATCGAGGATGCTGCTTTTCTCAGCAATGCAGATCTTATGATTGATTCGGAGCTGGCGGAAAGCCTCTACGGAAAGATGCTGAAGGGCAGTATTTCAAGGCTGGAAAAATATGCAAGCTGTCCCTTTGCACATTTTGCTGCCTACGGCCTGCAGTTAAAGGAAAGGGAGATTGCCGGCTTTGAGGCGATGGAAATCGGAACCCTTTTGCATGCAGCAATGCAGATCTATACCGGCAGAGTCAAGGAACTGGGGCATTCCTTTCATGAGCTGAAAGTGGAAGAGGCAGTAGAAATTTCTGATTTTGCAATCGAAGCAGCAGTGAATGCCCAGGCAGAAAGAACTTATCTGGACAAAGCTTCGGAGAAGGCACTTTTAGAAAGGCTGAAGAGAGTTTTTCGAAGAACAGCTTTGACCGTAACAAGGCAGATCAAGGCCGGCAGCTTCGAACCGGAAAGGGAGGAAGTGGGCTTTGAACTTTCCCTGCTCTTGGAAAAGAAGAGAAGAATGCTTCTTACCGGTGTGATCGATCGTTTGGATCTTGCAGAAGAGAACGGAAAAAAGCTGCTTCGTATTGTGGATTATAAATCTTCAGAAAGAAATTTCATTCCGGAGGATTTTTATCATGGTCTATCCATGCAGCTGCCGGTTTATATGAATGCGGCAGTGGAAATGGAAGAAAAAAGAAATCCGGGAGAAGGTCTGCTTGCTGCCGGAATTTTCTATTATGCTATGACAGATCCCATGATTGAGCTGGAGGAAGAGGATGAAGAGAAGCTGCAGAAGGAGATTCGAAAAAGTCTTTCCATGAAGGGATTGCTGTCCAATAAGGCTTCGGTTATTGAAGCGATGGATCATTACATGGAGGAAGGCGGCAGCTCTGATGTGATATCCGGTTTGTCTCTGAAAAAGGACGGAACTGTTTCCGGAAACGCACAAGCGGTAATTTCTGAGGAAGAATTCAAAGGGATCCTCCGGCATGCTGAAAAAAAGGTCCTTGAGCTGGGAAATGAGATTGCAGATGGAAGGATTGCAGCAGAACCCTATGAGAAGAAAGAAAAAAATGGCTGCACCTATTGCCCTTATCGAAGTCTCTGCGGATTTGATGAAAAGATAGAGGGCTTTCATTACAGAAAGCTGGAGAACATGGAAAAGAAGGATGTTCTTGAGAAAATGAGAGAAGAAGCGGCTTTCGAAGAAAAGAAGGAGGGAGAAGACGAATGAAATGGACAAAAAAACAGCAGGAAGTCATCTCCCGCAGGAAGAGAAATATTCTGGTATCGGCAGCAGCTGGATCAGGTAAGACTGCAGTTCTGGTGGAAAGGATCATTCAGCGGATTTTGGACGAAGAGCAGAAGGTCGATATCGACCGTATTCTGGTTGTTACCTTTACCAATGCGGCTGCATCTGAAATGAGAGAAAGAATTGCAGATGCCATCGAGAAGAAGCTGGAAGAGGAGCCGGGAAATGCACATTTACTGAGGCAGTCCTCCCTGATTCATAATGCTAGAATTACGACGATTCACAGCTTTTGTAAATCTGTCATTCAGAACTATTTTTATAAGATCAATCTGGAGCCGGCTTTCCGAATCGGAGATGATGGAGAAATCCAGCTTTTGAAGAGCGATGTACTTGATCGACTTTTGGAGAATGAATATGAAGAGGGAAAAGATACTTTTCTTACCTTTGCAGAACGCTTTTCCTCGGATAAGAAGGACAAGCCTTTAAAAGAAGCCATATTGAGGGTTTATGAATATGCCATGAGTGCACCCTGGCCAAAACAGTGGCTGGAGGAGGCAGCAAAGGCCTATCATCTGCAGAGCGAAGAGGAACTCCTGCAGACAGAATGGATGCAGGAGGTGGGAAGGGTTCTTGCTTCGGAACTCTATGGCCTGGCGCTGCGTTATGATGAAATGCTGGAATTATGCAGAATGGAAGGCGGACCCTATGTTTATGAAGAAGTGTTGGAGGAGGAGAAGAGGATCCTTTTCAATATTTCCAAAAGCCGGGATTTCTCTATTCTCCGGGATGAGATTAATCAATTTTCCTTTGGCAGGCTGCCTTCTAAAAAGAAGGATATGGATGAAAAGCTGGTAAAGGCAGTGCAGGATATCCGGAAGGAACTGAAAAATCAGATAAATAGCCTGCAGACAAAATGGTTTTGCCAGACAGAGGAAGAGATGCTTTTGCATATGGACAATGCGGCAGAATCTGCAGAGGAGCTGGTTCGTCTTGTTCAAAAATTCGCAGAGCAGTATGAGGCAGAAAAAAGAGACCGGAATCTGCTCGATTTTTCGGACCTGGAGCATAAGGCCTTAAGCATTCTAGTAGAGGAAGAGACAGGAGAGCCGACTGATACGGCAGAGGAATATCGCAGATTCTATGAAGAGATCATGATCGATGAGTATCAGGATTCTAACTATGTGCAGGAACTGATTCTTTCCACGATTTCGAGATCCAGGGAAGAGATTCCGAATATGTTTATGGTAGGAGATGTGAAGCAGTCCATCTATGGTTTTCGTCTTGCCAGACCGGATCTGTTTATGGAAAAGTATCATAGCTATCAGACAGGAGGAAACAGGGACTGCAAGATAGAGCTTAGCCAGAACTTTCGAAGCAGAAGCTGTGTCCTGGAAAGCATCAACCAGATCTTTTTCAAGTTGATGAGGGAGGATCTGGGCGGAATCGAATACAATGAGGAGAATGCGCTTTACCCGGGAAATCTCTATCCGACAGAAGACAGCAGCTTCAATCAGACGGAAGTACTTTTCTTTGAGAAGGAGGATGGATTAGAGGAGGCGCTTGTAGCAAAGAGAATCCATGAGCTGATGGATCCTTCCGCAAAAAATCAGGTCTTTGATAAGGCAAGCGGTCAGATGCGGGATATTCGCTATGGAGACATTGTTATCCTGATGCGATCTCTGAAGGGAAAGGCGGAAAGAATGACACAGGTGCTGAAGGATGCCGGTATTCCCGCAATCAGCCAGTCCCAGACAGGCTATTTTTCAGCAAGGGAGATCCGTCAGCTTCTGGCCTATCTGCAGATCATTGATAATCCCAGACAGGATATTCCTCTGGCATCTGTTCTCAAGAGTCCTATTTATTCTTTTACAGGAGAAATGCTGGCAAAGATCCGGGCTGACTATAAGAAGGGGGATTATTATGATGCTTTCAGAAATTATGCCCAAAAGGGAGAAGACTCTGAGCTGAAAGAAAAATGCCGGAACTTTTTGCAGGAACTTTCTTTCTTTCGTGAGCAGAGCCGCTATCTGCAGATGCATGAGCTTTTGGAGCTCCTTTTACAGGAGACCTCTTTTGATAAGCTTGTAGCGGCAATGCCGGGAGGAAGCCAAAGACTTGCCAATATCCGTATGCTCTATGAAAAGGCAATTGCTTTTGAGAAAAGCAGCTATAGGGGACTTTTTCAGTTTAACCGTTATATTGAACAGCTGCAGAGCTACGAGATTGACTATGGAGAAGCTCTGGATACAGATCAGGCTGAAGATGCCGTGCGGATTTACAGCATTCATAAAAGCAAGGGACTGGAGTTTCCTCTTGTTTTCCTTTGTGGCTGCGGACGAAACTTTAATAAAATGGATCTGAATAACAAGATCCTCCTGCATGGAAAATTTGGTATCGGCCTGGATGATATTTCTACAGAAAAGAGAAGCCGTTATAAGACAGCCTTAAAGAAGGCTATCCGAATTCAAAATGAGATGGAAACGATGGCAGAGGAACTTCGTGTCCTTTATGTTGCGATGACAAGAGCCAGAGAAAAGCTGATTATAACAGCCTCTGTAGATGAGAAAAATCTAGGCAAGATCTATGAGAAGCTGGAGAAACAAAATTCTGATGTCAGCTTTTACAATAGATTTCATGCCTCTTCCTATCTGGACTGGATTGCAGACTGCATCGGATGGCAGGATGATCTTTTTGAGATCAGGAAGGTCGATGCTTCGGAAATTGTAGAAGAAGCAGCGCAGAAAGCAGTTAAGAAAAATCTCTTGCGTGAAAAAGCAAATGCAGAGGAGAAGCTCTATCAGGAAGCAGAATATGAGGTCTTAGGGGAGCGCTTTGCAAGAGAAGAAAAACAGGTGGAAAAGCCTGTAATTCCGGCCAAGCTTTCAGTTTCAGAGTTAAAGCTGGAGCGGATCAGAGAAGAAAACGAGGATATATGGGAAAGCTTCGGTGAGAAGAAGGGACTTTATATTCCGAAATTTGCAAGAGAAGAGAAAGAAAAAAGGGCGGGAAGCTCCTATGGTACTGCCATGCATCGAATTTTAGAGTGTCTGCCCTTCGCCCGGATTGAGAAAAAAGAAGATCTGCAGGCAGAAATAGAAAAACTCCTGGCTGCAGGCAAGCTCAGTGAGGAGGAGCTGTCTGTGATCAGCCAGGAGAGTCTGATGGGCTTTTTGGATTCTGCCCTTTTCAAAAGAATGAAAAAGGCGGACGAAGCCGGATTCCTGAAAAAGGAGCAGCCTTTTGTAATGAGCATGAAGGCAAGAGAGGCAGATCCTTCTCTTGATTCAGATGAACCGATCCTGATCCAGGGAATAATGGATGCTTATTTTGAGGAAGATGGCAGAACGGTTCTGGTGGATTATAAAACCGACCGGGTCAGCTCCGAAAAGAAACTGACCGACCGTTACTGCAGACAAATGGAATTATATGCCCATGCCCTGCGTGCATCGGGCAAAAGAGTAGAAGAAGCAATTCTTTATTCCTTCCATTTGAAAAAAGAAATTCTTAGTAAGCTGCCTTGAAGATGCCGATGATCTGCTCTTTGGTTGCCTTACGCGGGTTGGTAAGCTGGCAGACATCCTTCATAGCATTCTCTGCCATGATCTCAAAGTCTTCTTCTTTGACACCTAAGCCTCTTAAATTCTCAGGAATACCAACCTGACTGCTAAGCTGGCGGATTGCGGCGATTGCCTTTCTTGCGGCATCCATAGTGGAAAGGCCGTCAATGTTTTCGCCCATTGCCTTAGCAATATCACGGAAGCGGTTTGCATTTCCGATCAGGTTGAATTCTTCTACATGAGGCAGGAGTATTGCATTGCATACACCGTGGGGCAGGTTATAGAAACCGCCTAACTGATGAGCCATGGCATGTACATAGCCTAAGGAAGCATTGTTGAAAGCAATTCCTGCAAGATACTGGCCATATGCCATTTTGTCACGGGCTTTCATATAAACACCGTTGGCAACTGCCTTTGGCAGATACTGGGTGATCATGGTGATTGCCATGAGAGCAGCAGCGTCTGTCAGAGGATTGGCATCAGTTGATACGTAAGCCTCGATTGCGTGGGTTAAAGCATCCATTCCGGTTGCTGCGGTTAATGATGGCGGCATGCCTACCATCAGCTTGGGATCATTGATAGCGATCTGGGGTGTAACTCTCCAGTCTACAATTGCCATTTTTACATGACGGCTGGTATCGGTGATGATACAGAAACGGGTAATCTCAGATGCGGTACCGGCCGTTGTATTGATTGCGATCATGGGGCATAAGGGCTTGCTTGCCTTATCAACACCTTCATAATCGCGAATATTTCCACCGTTGGAAGCAACCAGGGCAATTGCCTTTGCACAGTCATGAGAGGAGCCGCCGCCCAGTGAAATGATGGAGTCGCAGCCGTTCTCATTGAAGACCTTTAAGCCTTCTTCTACATTGGTATCCTTGGGGTTGGGTTCTGCGCCGCCAAATACAACGCTATCTACATCGGCAGCGGTTAAGATCTTCTGAATATCTTCTGCCATGCCGCTTGTTGCAAGGAAGGAATCGGTAACGATCATTACCTTTTTTCCACCCAGACTCTGCATTAAGCTTCCTGCTTCCTGTACGGAATCCTCTCCAAACAGGTTTCTTGTTGGTAAGAAGTAATAAGTTGTTGACATAGTTTTTCATCCTTTCCATTATATCTTTTCGTTTCTCTTGCCGGATCTGCGCCTATCATATCAGCTTCTTTTTCATGAAAAAATAACCAAAACGATTTTAAAACTGGATATCAGATTCTGTTAAAAACTAATCAAATTAATAAGACCAGATTGTTAAATAAATGTTAAACAAAAAAATAGAAATAAAGAATTGAAAGCCAGAATAGAAAGGGAGTTTCCTGCCGTCTCCTATACAATAAAAGTACAGTGAAAAGTGGGATAAAAAGAGGGCAGATAAAAGAAAACATAATAATAAAAAGGAAGCCCATTCCGAAAGGGGCCTGCAAAGCAGACAAAACCCTTAAGGAATCGGCTTCCTTTCATAAAGTTTTCTGATACAATGCCTCCTGCTTAGAAGAAGGCAGATAGAATCAGCATTTTCTTAGTGTGTGACAGGCTCGTCGTATTCTACGCCGAAGGTCTCAACCGTAACACTCTTCATAACCTGGGGAGTGGTAGGCTTATCGCTCCAGTCTCTGTCAACTGTGGCAATTTTATCAACAACCTCAAGGCCTTCGATGACCTTGCCGAATCCGGCATAAGCACCATCCAGATGCGGAGAGGTCTGATGCATGATAAAGAACTGGGATCCGGCTGAATTCGGGTCCATTGTTCTTGCCATGGAAAGAACACCCTCAGTATGCTTCAAATTGTTCTCAAAACCATTCTGTGAAAATTCACCATCGATTTCATATCCGGGGCCGCCCATACCGGTTCCCTGAGGATCTCCTCCCTGGATCATAAAGCCTGGGATAACTCTGTGGAAGATAACGCCGTCATAGAAACCTTCCTGAATCAGAGAGATGAAGTTGTTTACTGTGTTGGGAGCAATCTCCGGATACAGCTCTGCTTTAATTGTATCGCCGTTTTCCATTTCAATTGTAACGATCGGATTCTGTGCCATTTAAATGACCTCCATTCTGTAATTAATATTGATGAATGCGCGAAAAATGTTATACAATAATGCAAGTTGCATTCATCATTAGGATCTTTCCTATTTTAATCGAAAATGCAGCTTTCGTAAAGAAAAAGGCAGGAATAGAAGCATGAAAATAATGAAGTTTATGAACAAAATTCCGGGTGGAGCATATTTGGTTCCCATGATTGCGATGTCGATTGTGGCAACCCTTTTTCCGGGCTTTGTCAAGCTGGGCGGTTTTACAAGCGCTCTTTTTTCTTCAGAAAGTACGAATTTTATCATTGCGGTATTGATCTTTATTGCAGGGGCTGCATTTGATATCCACGATTTTTTCCCGGCAATGAAAAGGGGCGGTGCACTCAGCATATCCAGAATTCTGATCGGGCTTTTGGCGGAATTTCTTGTACTGAAGATATTCGGTATGGATGGTTTCTTCGGTATTTCAGCCCTTGCGATCGTGATCACTCTGGTAAGCTGTAATCCGGGTGTATATCTGGCAGTTAGTCAGGAATACGGAGATAAGTACGATATTCCTGGCTTTGGTATCATGAATCTGGTACCGGTTCCGGCGATTCCGATTCTGATGCTGGGCTTTGCGGCAGGGGTAAGTGCGGATTTAATGAGTCTTCTGACGACCCTGATTCCCTTCCTTTTGGGAATGCTTTTCGGAAATCTGGATCATGAACTGGGTCAGACCTTTGGTATGGCAACACCGGTCTTTATTATCTTTTTAGGAATCACCTGTGGAGCCACCATGAATTGGACAGAATTGATCGGTCAGCTTCTTCCGGGATGCATTCTGACGATTCTTTATTTTCTGGTCTCTATTCCTCTTATGCTTTTGGTGGATAAGAGACTCTTGAAAAGGCCGGGCTATGCGGCAGTTTCCATGACCTCTATGTCGGGTGTTTCAATTATCATGCCGGCAGCGGTTGCGGCGGCAATTCCGGAATATGCCATATATGCGTCTTCAGCTGCCGCACAGATCGGACTGGCTGTTGCGCTGACAGATCTGCTTTCTCCTTTTCTGATTAAGTGGTCCATTGCAAAATGGGGCCCATCAGAGCTTCGGGAAGAAAAATAAAATGGCGAAAATGGAAGGCTTTGCAGCCGAATGGAAGAAAAAGGCAAGAGGGCAGAGCTAAAATAAAAATGAATGAAAAATGAATTTGAGGTTAGAAAGTAGAAAATGGAAATAAATCAGACAGAAAAGTTATGCGGCCGGATTTTCTGGGATGTGGAAGGAGAAGAGCCTTCCGAAGAATTAAAAGAAAATTTCACCCTTCTTCCCTTTGATCCCGGAACAGAACGTTCCTGGAAGATCGTAAACAGCAGAATCTCCATGATGGGAGATCCGGAGAGAATGAAGAAAATGCTCCGCTTTGAGGAGGATGCCATTCTGATCAGCTCTGACATGGGGCATTTGGAACTGGCAGACTATGCAGGAATTGCCGTTCTCGGTTTGGAAAAGGAAATTCGTTTATTTACCGATTATGTGGCAGAGGATGTCTCTTGTCTGAACAGCGATTATATCGAAGGGGTTTACCGGAGATGTCACTCCCTTCCCTGGGAGATTGCGCAGACAGAACATCTTTTGATTCGGGAGACAAGTGAAGCGGATCTGGATGCGCTTCTTCAGATTTATAAGGATGAGGAGCTGCTCCGTTTTCTGCCGCCGATGGAGGACTACGAAAGTGAGTATCAAAAGCTGCTTGCTTATCAGAAAAATATCTATGGTCTTCTGGAATTTGGCATATGGACCTTGCTTCTTCGGGAAAGCAATACCGTAATCGGAAGGCTTGGTTTTGAACTGAAGGAATATGAGGGAGAGGTCCTTCCTGATCTGGGCTATGCCATAGCCGCAGAGTATCGCGGAAGAGGATATGCAAGAGAGGCCTGTCTTGCAGTGATTGACTGGATGAGGGAGCATACGGATTATCCGAGAATTTCCTGCAGAATCAGTGAGGAAAACAAGGCAAGTTTAGCCCTTGCAAAAAGTCTCGCCTTCCAAAAAGCAGAAGGAGAGGAAGTCTATTTGCTGTCACTGTAAACTTTTGTCAGAATCTCTTTTGGAAGCAGGCTGTATTCGTTGCTTTCTTAACAGATATCGCTTATAATGTTGTTTTAATAATGGCTTAATTTTGGGGTTTTTAGAGAGAGAAGGAGGTGCGTGACATGGCAGATACGATCACCAAAGATGAAAAAATGAAGAAGATCGAGGAAGACATCCTGGATGCAACCCATCGGGAAGCCGTCACGCCAACACATGATTTTGAAAAACCAGAGGATCTTTATGCAGCTCTGGTAAAAAGAATTAAGGAATATCATCCATCTGCAGATACGACGATGGTAGAAAAGGCATATAAGATTGCCAGTGAGGCCCACAAGGATCAGAAAAGAAAATCCGGTGAGCCTTATATCATTCATCCCCTGTGTGTTGCGATCATTCTTGCAGATCTGGAACTGGACAAAGAAACGATCATCGCCGGCTTACTGCATGATGTAGTAGAAGATACCGTGATGACCAATGAAGAAATCCGGGCTGAATTTGGTGAGGATGTAGAGCACCTGGTTGACGGAGTAACCAAGTTAGGACAGCTTTCTTATGACGCGGATAAGGTAGAGGTTCAGGGTGAGAATCTTCGTAAGATGTTTCTTGCTATGGCAAAGGATATCCGGGTTATCGTGATCAAGCTTGCCGACAGACTTCATAATATGCGAACCCTTCAGTATATGAAGCCGGAGAAGCAAAAGGAGAAGGCAAGGGAAACCATGGAGATCTATTCTCCGATCGCACAAAGGCTTGGTATTTCCAAGATCAAGATCGAGCTGGATGATCTTTCCCTGAAGTATTTGGAACCGGATGCTTATTATGATCTGGTTGAAAAGATTGCCATGCGCAAGTCAGCCAGAGAGGAATATATCGCAGACCTGGTCAGCGAGGTAAAGCAGATCATTAAGGATGCGGATATAGAGGCAGCAATTGAAGGCAGGGTAAAGCACTTCTTCAGTATTTATAAGAAGATGGTGAATCAAAACAAGACCCTGGATCAGATCTATGATCTTTTTGCAATTCGTATTATTGTAGAGTCAGTTCGTGACTGCTATGCGGCTCTGGGCGCTATCCATGAGGCTTATAATCCGATTCCGGGACGCTTCAAGGATTATATTGCCATGCCGAAACCCAATATGTATCAGTCTCTGCATACGACTCTGATCGGGAAGAACGGACAGCCTTTTGAGATCCAGATCCGTACCTTTGAGATGCACAAGACAGCAGAGTTCGGTATTGCTGCTCACTGGAAATATAAGGAAGAGTCCAATGGCAATACGCCTTCCATGCAGGAAGAGGAGAAGCTTTCCTGGCTGCGTCAGATTCTGGAATGGCAGCAGGATATGTCTGACAACAGAGAATTCTTAAGTATCCTGAAGAGTGATCTGAACCTCTTTTCCGACTCTGTATTTTGCTTTACACCGGCGGGTGATGTAAAGAGTCTGCCGATTGGATCGACGCCGATCGATTTTGCCTATGCGATCCATACAGCAGTCGGCAACAGGATGGTTGGCGCTAAGGTCAATAACCGTCTGGTTCCGATTGATTATCAGCTCAGGAATGGAGACCGGGTAGAGATCGTAACCTCTCAGAATGCCCAGGGACCCAGCAGAGACTGGCTTGGTATTGTCAAGAGTGCTCAGGCCAAGAGTAAGATTAATTCCTGGTTCAAGAGCCAGTTCAAGGAAGAAAATATCCAAAAGGGCAAGGAACTGCTTGCAGCAAATGCCAAGCAAAAGGGACTTGACCTTGGAGAGATCAATAAAGCGGAATACCAGAAGGTGGTGGTTCGCAAGTACGGCTATCATAACTGGGATGCGGTTCTGGCATCGATCGGACATGGTGGCTTGAAGGAAGGCCAGGTTGTCAATAAACTGGCGGATTGCTACGAAAAAGATCATCCGAAGCAAATTACGGATGAGGAAGTTCTTAGCAATGTAGAAGAAAATAAAGAAAAAGCCCAGCAGAAGCCGGCCAGAAAGTCCAAGAGCGGTATTATTGTCAAGGGCATGGATGATATGGCAGTTCGCTTTTCGAAATGCTGCAATCCGGTTCCGGGTGACGAGATCGTTGGCTTTGTTACCAGAGGAAGAGGTGTTTCCATTCACAGAACCGACTGTACCAACATCATTCATCTGTCTGATTTTGAAAAAGACAGGCTGATCGAGGCAGAATGGCAGGGCGGTATCGTTGGCAGCAAGGATGAGAAATATCTGGTTGAGATCAAGGTATTCGCCAATAACAGAACCGGACTTCTCGCAGATATCAGCCGTATTTTTACAGAGAAGGATATCGATATCATCAATATGTCATCCCGCATCAGCAAGCAGGGTGTGGCGACCCTTTCTCTTGGCTTTGAGATCAAAAATAAAGATGAGCTTGCTGAGCTGACAGGAAAGATCCGGCAGATCGCAGGCGTTATGGATATAGAAAGGACGGCAGGCTGATGGCAGCATATAAGGTAGAAGGATATCAGGTAGGACAGATCATGACAAACTGCTATCTGGTATGCAATGAAGATACAAAGGAGCTTCTCATTATCGATCCGGGCGATCAGGCAGATCTGCTTGCAAGACAGATTGAGGCGACCGGAGCAAAGCCGGCAGCAATTCTTCTGACACATGGACATTTTGATCATGTCCTTGCAGTAGATGAGCTTGCTGATAAGTACCAGATTCCGGTATATGCTCATGAAAATGAGAAAAAACAGCTGCATAGCACAGCAGCAGAGTTTTACCCTCGTCTGGGACGAAGCGGAGAAGTCAAGGTTGATCATTTTATGAGCGGAGAACCGGTTCTGAAGCTGGCAGGCTTTGAAATCAAGGTCTTTATGACAGCTGGACATACGCCGGGCGGTGTTTGTTATTATTTTGAAAAAGAAGGTCTCCTCTTTTCCGGAGATACCCTTTTCTTTGGATCGATCGGAAGAACAGATTTCCCGGGCGGAAGCTATAAGGATCTGATCAGAAATGTTGAGACGAAGCTTTTCCCCCTCCCGGAGGATGTGGTTGTTTATCCGGGACATAACAATGCAACTTCCATTGGCTTTGAAAAGCAGAACAATCCTTTCTTTTAAGAGTACAGGTATGACATATGATTCTCGTAAAAGTAAATGAATCTGATTTTGAATATGATCTGCATTCTTTGATCAAGGCCTTTTATCCGGAAGAAGAGGTAATCGTTGACCAGGATCCGGAAGCCAAAATGAAAAAAAGGCTGGAAGAGAAGAAAAGGCATGAGCTTCGCAAGGAGGGCTTTTCCAAATCTGAAGCAGAAGAGAAAGCACGACTTTTGACTAAGCCGGAGGCACCGTCATTTTTTATTGAGCTTTTCTATACAGAAGATAAGATCCGGGTCTGTCTGAAAAAAGAAGGCAGAAAAAGAGAGGCAGAATGCAGTCTTGCATATGCCGGTCAGGATGAAGCAGAAAAGAGAAAAAATAAAAAGAACTGCCTCAAGCGTCTCATTTATCAGCTGCTTTCGGAAGAAAGCGGAAAGAAGCTTTTATGGGGAACCTTAAACGGAATTCGTCCGACAAAGATTCCCATGGCAGCTCTGGAAAAGGGAGACTCCAAGGAGAAAATCCTTCAGGAAATGCAGGAGACCTATCTTATTTCCGATGAAAAGGGCAGGATGTGCATTGACATTGCAGAAAAAGAAAAATGTCTGATGGATCTCCTCGATGTGGAGAATGGATACAGCCTTTATATCGGGATTCCCTTCTGTCCGACCAAATGTCTCTATTGTTCCTTTACTTCCTATCCGATTGCAAAGTGGGAATCAGAGGTAGAAAATTATCTCTTTGCCCTTCGCAAAGAAATGGATTTTGTAGCTGAGGCTTTTGCAGGCAAAAAGCTGCAGACAATTTATATAGGCGGAGGAACGCCGACCAGCTTGAATGCTGACCAGCTGCGCAGCCTTCTTCACATGATTGAAGCAAGGTTTGATTTAAGGGAGCTGGTTGAATTTACGGTAGAAGGCGGAAGACCGGATTCTCTGAACAAAGAAAAGCTGCAGGTTCTCTATGATTCTCCTGTCAGCAGGATTTCCGTAAATCCGCAGACCATGAATCAGAAGACCCTGGATCTGATCGGAAGATCTCATACCGTAGAAGAGACAATCAATGCTTTCTGGCAGGCAAGAGAGATCGGCTTCGACAATATTAATATGGATCTTATCCTGGGACTGCCGGGAGAGGGAGAAAAAGAGCTTTCTCATACCCTGGAGGAGATCAAAAAACTTGCACCGGATTCGCTTACGGTGCATTCGCTTGCCCTGAAGCGGGCGGCCCGTTTGAACGGAGAATATGACAGATATAAGGAGCTCGGAATCTATAATTCCGATGCCTTTATGGATAAGGCCCGTGCCGCGGCAGAAGAGATGGGACTGTTTCCCTACTATATGTACCGGCAGAAAAATATGGCCGGCAATCTTGAAAATGTCGGATATGCAAGGCCGGGAAAAGAAGGTATATACAACATCCTGATCATGGAAGAGAAGCAAAGCATCCTTTCGCTCGGTGCGGGAGGAATGACCAAGCTGATCCTGAACAAAAAACCACTTCGTATCGAAAATGTGAAGGATGTTGCAAATTATATAAGCCGTGTCGATGAAATGATCGAACGGAAGAAAGAGGTTCTAAATGGCATTAAATAAAAAGCCTGTTACCGGTATGAAGGATATTCTGCCGGAGGAGATGGCAGTGCGTGATTATGTACAGTCTGTGATTAAGGAAACCTACAGAAGTTTCGGATTTACACCGATTGAAACCCCTTGTATGGAGAATATCGCAAATCTCTCCAATAAGCAGGGCGGTGAAAATGAGAAGCTGATCTTCAAGGTTCTGAAAAGAGGAGAGAAGCTGAATGTAGCAGAGGCAAAGGAAGAAGCGGATGTTGTGGATTTCGGTATGCGTTATGACCTGACAGTACCCCTGGTAAGGTATTATTCCAATCATTCAGCAGAGCTTCCATCTCCCTTTAAGGCTTTGCAGATGGGCAATGTCTGGAGAGCTGACCGTCCCCAGAGAGGCAGATATCGTCAGTTCATGCAGTGCGATATCGATATCATCGGAGATGCCAGCAATCTTGCTGAGATAGAGCTGATTACGGCAACAACAACAACACTTGGCAAGCTTGGTTTTTCCGGATTTGAGATCCGAATCAATGAGAGAAGAATCCTGAAGGCTATGGCAGCCTACAGTGGATTTGCGGAAGCTGATTATGATGCCATCTTTATCATTCTGGACAAGATGGACAAGATCGGTCTCGACGGAGTCAAAAAAGAACTTCTGGAGAGCGGTTATGAGGCAGAGGGCGTAGAAAAATATCTGGAGCTCTTTACAGGTCTTGAAAATGTCAAAGAAGTCAGAGAGGGGCTTGATTTCCTGACCGGTAAGCTGGGGGATTATCTGGATGCAGAGGTTGCGGAAAGCCTTAGACAGATTGCGGATAGTGTAAATGCAACAAAGGCAGCAGACTTTGAGCTGGTTTTTGATCCGACTCTGGTCAGAGGTATGTCCTACTATACCGGCACCATCTTTGAGATTGCCATGCCTCAGTTCGGCGGCAGCTGTGGCGGCGGCGGACGCTATGACAAGATGGTAGGCAATTTCACAGGACAGAATGTACCGGCCTGTGGCTTTTCCATTGGATTCGAGAGAATCATTCTTCTGCTCATGGAAAATGGTTTCCAGATCCCGGGTCAAAAGGAAAAGACTGCTTATCTGATTGACAAGAAGTATCCGGCCGAGAGACTGAGCGAGGTTTTTGCCAAGGCACAGGAGGAAAGAGCAGCTGGTAAGCAGATATTGGTTGCAAGAATGAACAAAAACAAAAAATTTCAGAAGGAACAGCTGAAGAGTCAGGGTTATGAGGAATTTGTTGAATTTTATCCTGACAAACAGTGATAAGATAGAAAGCAGTCATGCAATAGGAAGCAAAGAAGGAGAAAAATCATGTCAGAATCCATGCGCGGATTAAAACGTACACACAGATGTACAGAGGTGACAGCTGCCGAGATCGGATCTAAGGTCACGGTCATGGGCTGGGTGCAGAAGAGAAGAAATCTGGGCTCTTTGATTTTTATCGATCTGAGAGACAGAAGCGGTATTCTGCAGATTGTATTTGATGAGAACAATGTCGGAACAGAGGGCTTTGAAAAGGCTGGAAAGCTGAGAAGCGAATTTGTGGTTGCCATTGTCGGTACTGTTACAAAAAGAGCCGGAGCAGTCAATGAAAATCTGAAAACCGGAGAGATCGAAATTGTAGCGGAAAGCCTGCGGATCCTTTCTGAATCTGAGACTCCTCCCTTCCCGATTGAAGAGAATATTACAACCAAGGATGAACTTCGCTTAAAATACCGTTATCTGGATCTGAGAAGACCGGATATTCAGAGAAATATCTTCATGAAGAGCAAGGTAATGAACCTGGTGCGCAGCTTTATGGAGAAGGAAGGCTTCCTTGAGATCGAAACCCCGATGCTGATGAAGTCAACACCGGAGGGAGCAAGAGATTATCTTGTACCCAGCCGTGTGCATCCGGGCAGCTTTTATGCTCTGCCCCAGTCACCGCAGCTTTATAAGCAGCTTCTGATGTGCTCCGGATATGATCGCTATATTCAGATCGCAAGATGCTTCCGTGATGAAGACCTTCGTGCAGACAGACAGCCTGAATTTACACAGATTGATATGGAACTTTCCTTTGTAGATGAAGAGGATGTTATGGATATCAATGAGAGACTGATGCAGCATGTCTTTAAGGAGACATTGGGTGTTGATATCTCCCTCCCCCTTCCCCGTCTGACCTGGCAGGAGGCAATGGATCGTTACGGTTCCGATAAGCCGGATACAAGATTTGGCATGGAGCTGGTCAACATTTCCGACCTGGTAAAAGACAGTGACTTTGGTGTATTTGCAGGTGCTGTTGAGGCAGGCGGCAGTGTTCGTGGTATTAATGTTTCCGGCAAAGGCGACATGGGCCGCAAGCAGATTGACAAGCTGGTTGAGTTCGCAAAGGGATATGGAGCAAACGGCCTGGCTTATATCCAGCTGAAGAGCGATGGAAGCCAGAAGTGCTCCTTCTCCAAATTTATGACAGAGGATGAGCTTGCTGCTATCATTGAAAAGATGGAAGGTAAGGCAGGAGATCTGCTTCTCTTTGCTGCAGGAAAGAACAAGATGGTTTGGGATGTTCTGGGTGCCCTTCGCCTGGAAATGGCAAAGCAGATGGATCTGCTGGATCCGAATCAGTACAATTTCCTCTGGGTAACAGAATTCCCGCTTTTGGAGTGGTCGGATGAGGAAAACCGTTTTATGGCTATGCATCATCCCTTTACCATGCCGATGGAAGAGGACTGGGACAAGATTGATTCCGATCCGGGTGCCGTAAGAGCGAGAGCTTATGATATCGTATTAAACGGTACGGAGCTTGGCGGTGGTTCTGTCAGAATTCACCAGGATGATATTCAGGAAAAAATGCTTGAGGTACTTGGCTTCTCCAAGGAAAATGCCTATGAGCAGTTTGGTTTCCTCTTGAATGCCTTTAAGTATGGCGTTCCGCCTCATGCAGGACTGGCTTATGGTCTGGACAGACTGGTTATGCATATCGTTCATGCAGATTCTATTCGTGATGTAATTGCCTTCCCGAAGGTAAAGGATGCATCTGATCTGATGAGCGGCGCACCAGCACCGGTTGATGAGAAACAGCTGAATGAACTTTACATCAGTGTTGAGGAAGCAGAAGAAAAAGAAAACTGATCAGCCTAAAAATAGAGCGAGTGTTTGTTTTTCCGTCCCTTTTGGGATTGAAAATAGATTTATGTTATGAAAAAGATAAGGAGAAAATGATGAGCTATTTTGATGAATTAAAGGCTACAGATCCTGAGATCGCCAATCTTATCGACAAAGAGTTTGAAAGACAGTCAGACCATATTGAGCTGATTGCTTCTGAAAACTGGGTAAGTCACAGTGTGATGGGAGCAATGGGAACCATTCTGACCAATAAATATGCAGAAGGATATTCCGGAAAGCGTTACTATGGCGGCTGTGAGGTTATCGATGAGATCGAAACACTTGCAATTGAGCGTGCCAAGGAACTTTTTGGCTGCACTTATGCAAATGTTCAGCCACATTCCGGTGCCCAGGCAAACATGGCAGTATTTACTGCTTTGATGGAGCAGGGGGATACCTATATGGGAATGAACCTGGATCATGGCGGACACCTGTCTCATGGAAGCCCTGTTAATTTCTCTGGTATGTTTTTCCACTGTGTTCCTTATGGCGTAAATGAGGAAGGACTGATCGACTATGATGAGGTACTTCGTATTGCAAAGGAATGCAAGCCGAAGATGATCATTGCTGGTGCAAGTGCCTACGCAAGAGCGATTGATTTTAAGCGTTTCCGTGAGATCGCAGATGAGGTTGGTGCTTATCTGATGGTGGATATGGCACATATTGCAGGTCTTGTAGCAACAGGACTTCATCAGAGCCCCATTCCCTATGCACATGTAACCACAACTACCACACATAAGACCCTGAGAGGACCGCGTGGTGGCCTCATTCTTTCCAGCCAGGAATTTGCAGATGAAGTAAAGCTGAACAAGGCTGTATTCCCGGGCATTCAGGGAGGACCGCTTGAGCATGTGATCGCTGCAAAGGCTGTTTGCTTTAAGGAAGCTTTGAGTGATGATTTCAAGGTATATGCACAGAATATCGTTGATAATGCACAGGCTCTGGCAAAAGGACTGATCGCAAGAGATATGAAGATCGTTTCAGGCGGAACAGACAATCACCTTATGCTGCTGGATCTGACACCCTATGAGCTGACAGGCAAGAATGTAGAGAAGCTTCTGGATGCAGCTCATATTACAGCCAACAAGAATACCATCCCGAATGATCCCAAGTCTGCATTTGTAACAAGCGGTATCCGTCTGGGAACACCGTCTGCAACAACAAGAGGACTGAAGGCAGAGGATTTTGATCAGGTTGCAGAGGCAATCGCCATGGTTGTAAAGAAGGGCGAGGAAGGAATCGAGCCGGCGAAAGCAATCATCAAGACACTGACAGATAAATATCCGCTTCAGTAAGCACTTCCAAAAAACAAATATCCTGGGGAGGATTTGAGAATAATGAATAATCAAGTAAATGAAACCAGTAAGGTGCGCAGAATGACAATGACTGCGATGCTTGCTGCAGTTTCTTTTGTACTTCAGTTCCTGGAGTTTAATGTTCCTTTCGTGCCGGCTTTTATCAAGATGGACTTTTCCGATCTGCCGGCTTTGATCGGCGCCTTTGCTTTGGGACCGGTCAGTGGTGTGGTAATTGCCCTGATCAAAAATGTTCTGCATCTTTTTATGACATCTTCCGGCGGAGTAGGCGAGCTCTCGAACTTCATCCTGAGTGCACTGTTCGTATTGCCGGCCGGACTGATCTATAAGCATAAGAAGACCAGAACAAGAGCCTTGATCGGCGCTCTGACAGGAGCAGTTGTTTCTGCCTTGGTATCGATTCCGTCTAATTATTTTATTGTATATCCGGTATATACAGCCTTTATGCCGATGGAAACGATCGTATCCATGTATCAGGCAATTCTTCCGAGTGTGAAGAATCTCCTGGAGGCTTTGATTATTTTCAATGCACCATTTACCTTTATTAAGGAAATGATCAGCGTTGTGATAACCTTTATTATTTACAAGCACATTGCTCCTTTCTTGAAAGGAACGAATCATTAATCTGATTGATAAATGAGATCCTTACCTTTATATGGATTTGTTTTATATGAATAGGTAAGAAAAAAACGAGATGCTTCTGCCGGATGAAAAACAGGCTTTCCAGCGGTTTTTGATCCCAGGCAGAGCATCTCGTTTTTTTAATTAATAAGAAACCTATTCATGCACGATGTGCTCATGCGGCAGAGGTCCCCAGCGATCCGGATCATTTCCGAGATCCGGATTAAAGGATGTAATACGTCTTGGAATATCGGTCGGATAATAGGGAGAAGGCGTACTCCTGCAGTCAGCGCATTCCAGCCAACTCTTATCATAGGGCGTTCTCAGCCAGTTAATGGCATGAAGAGATTTGAAACGCCACTGTCCATCGGAATCCCTGACAAATTCATTGTCATATTTTCCGGCGATCCAAAAGGCAATATCCTTTTTGTTGCCGCTGATATGGTCAAAAACGCGGTTTGAATGAGGACCGAATAAATGCCACTGTCCCCAGGCATGTTTGCCATCCTGGGATACTTCGATCATAGGCGTTTCGACAGTGAGCATGAGAAGAAGACCGGCTCTTTCAGAGTTGGTATTGGACATACCGGAAGAGGTCTTTTCGACTGGATTTCCATCCATATCAACCTTTCGAGCCATGGTATAGTAGGCTCGTTTTACATGTTCTGCTCCAACATATCCGCCGGCATCCATGATTTCCATGCTGACATCCGGATCTTCATGGGAAAAGAGATCATCCCATACACCGGCAATGTTTCCATTTTCCAGATAAAAGATATAACGACTCATCAGGTTTTGGATCTCAACGGCATCGGCTGCTCTTTGATTCCTTTCCACCTTTTTCTCCAAAGCTTCAATTCGTTCCAGTAATTCCTTTTCATTCATAGCAAAAATCTCCTTATTGAATCAAGTGTTTTTTGTGAAGGTTTTCCTTGAAAACGCAGGCTTCCTTATAGGATAAATCTTATTCACTTAAAATAATAAATTCCAATATATAAATGAATATCAATACATAACCCAAAAGATATGAATGAAGGCGGAAGTTAGCTTGAATGGTTAGCCCGCATTGTTAACTGAGTCGATGGCTTGTCTCAGGGTTGCAATAAAATCAAGCTGGGCTTTTGTCTGATAGCGTTTTGTCAGGGTTCCCATATAGCAGGTTCTTTTTGCAAAGTCATCCTCAAGGGGGATGAAGACCTTATCATCCGGAATCCCCAGATTCTTATCCTGACTATGGGACTGTATGTAGCCATTTTCGGAAATAATGGAAACACAATCGGCATTGGTCAGTGCATAGGCAATCAGAAGGGGATTGTCCAGAGAATAGCAGATATTCGGTGTAAAATGTGCTTTTTGACAAAGTTCTAGGGTCAGTCTGGAGGAATCCGAATTGACATCCATAATACAGAATTTTTCATCCTTCAGGTCAATCATATGAAGAGAGAATCTTTTCGCAAAATGATGGCGGTCAGAGAGAACAATGCCGATTTTTTCAGAGAAAAGCGGGGTCCATTCAATTGTTGGAGAAGCCAGGGGAGCAGAAGAGAAGGCAATATCGATTTCTCCGTCTGTCAGCTGCTTTTCCAATCGCTCCAATTCGGTTTTAAAATACTGGATATGGATATTTGGATAAAGGGGCATAAATTTGCCGATACTGCTGGTCAGCCATAGGGGATTAGAAGAGGACCAGACGGTTGCAATACGGAGAGATCCGGAGGTTCCGTCCTTCATATCAGATATTTCTCTCTTCATTTCATCCAGTTCAGAGAAAATCCGCTCGGTATGCTTTAATACAGCTTTCCCGTACTCATTCAGGTAAAGTCCCTTTCCTTCCCTGTCAAAAAGCTTCACACCAAGCTCATGTTCCAGCTTGGAGATTGTTTTGCTAAGGGCCGGCTGTGAGATATAAAGCTGGGAGGCAGCTTTTGTAATATGCTGAAGTTTGGCTGTTAGCTGAAAATATTTTAAATGTGATAATTCCATAGAGATTCCTTTCTCGGCACATGAAAGATCGCGCTAAAGCGCGATGTGCCGCTGCATATCGTATCGCTTTGCGATACGATATATTGACTCACGGCGCATGAAAGATCCTGCTATCGCAGGATGCGCCTTCGTACATCGTACCACTTCGTGGCACGATAGATTATAAGACACGCGGCACATGAAAGATCGCGCTAAAGCGCGATGTGCCGCTGTACATCGTATCGCTTTGCGATACGATATATTATAACTCATCGGTTATGAAAAAATAATATAATACTATTAGAAATTATGAATTATAAAGTCTAGAATGAAGGCAGAGTGACAGTATGGCGTGATAAAATGAAAAGAAAAGGTCTAAAAATCAATGATTTAGGGCTTGAAATGATAGGAAGGGGGATTTTATGAGTATTGTGATTCGAAATGCCATCGTTTGTGATACGAATATCTGGCAGGAAAAGAAGGATATCAAGATAGAAGACGGCATGATTCAGGAGATTGGATCGAATCTTATGGGAGATGAGAGTATTGATCTGGAGGGATATACCTTGATGCCGGGCTTTTTTGATGCCCATATGCATTTGGTGAGTGGTATGGAGCCGATGGATGATACCTCCTTAAAGGAATGGGCCATGGGCGGAGTCCTCACCGTCAGAGATATGGGATTTGGCGGTAATCAGAGTTTGGAGGAATTTCTTTCCTGGATTCATTCTCTGACACAGCCGGACAGGGCGCAGGTTGTCAGTGCAGGAAGGTTCATTACCTGTGAGAATGGCTATGGCCATATGATGATGGGAAAGGAAAACGGAATTGCGGTAAAGGGAGCCGAGGAGGCAAGAGCAGCCGTTGAAAGAATGAAGAAGCTTGGCTGCTCAGGCATTAAATCGGCAGCGGATATGGAAAGAATGGATCCGAATACGCCGGTTCTGTCCACGGAGGAATTTAAGGCACTGGCAGATGCTGCAAGGGAAAATAATATGTGGTTTGGTGTACATATCCAGCATACAGAATATATTCAGTCTTTGATTGATGCAGGGGTTCCGGAGCTGGCTCACATGTCCCTGGATCCGATTGAGGATGACATGCTGGAAGAAATGGTAAAGAAAAACATGTATGTAACTCCCACACTTGCAGTCATCGATGCACCAAGACCGCCACTTCCGCCCGGAGAACTTCCTCCGGCAATGAAGGAAATGCTGGAAAAGATGGCAGCAATCGATACCCACCAGCAGGAAAGAAATGCAGTGGATAATGTCAGACGTTTTGTTCAGAAGGGTGGAAAGGTTGCACTTGGAACAGATACCATGCGAATGACAGAAAATGACAGCGTGCAGGGAATTCCGGTGCATGAGCTTGAGCTGATGCAGGAGGCAGGACTTTCCATGAAGCAGCTGATTGAGGCAGCGACCATTAACAGTGCACATGTCTGTGGTCTGGAGGATTCGCAGGGCAGCATTGAGACTGGAAAGCTGGCCAATCTTATTGCAATTAAAGGAGAACTGAAGGAAGATCTTTCTGTATTCCGTCAGGTAGATTTTGTAATGCATTATGGAAAGGTAATTAAGCATCAGTAAGTGCCGGGAAAAGCATATAGAAAGAAATTTTAATAAATAGAAGTAAATAGAAGCGCAGCAGCAGGAAATCAATCCCTGCTGCTGTTTTTATTTTTCAGAATTCCCGGAGAAATGCCGTATTCCTGACGAAAGAGACGATGGAAGGTTTCCAGGGAGCCGAAGCCGCAGCTTTCTGCGACCTTTTTAACGGAAAGGTCACTTTTTTGAAGTAGAAGCAAGGCTTCATTTAAGCGCTTTTGCCGAATATATTTTGCCGGAGTAAGGTTTAGCTGCCGGCGAAAAAGTGCATTCAGAGTAGCAATACTGACAGAAAGAGTATCAGAAATATCAGTGATGGTTAGACTCGGATCATGAATCCTTTCTTCGATATAGCCCTCTGCTTTTTCTAGGAGAAGAGCTCGTTGGGTATTCTCATCAACTTCATTTTCTGCATAGACCTCATCCAGAAAGTTTAAAAACCAGGCTCTGCTGGAATCCCAACTGGTTGTTTGGGTGTTTTCTCTTTGGAAGTCCTCAGAGGCTTTTTTGTGCTGAAAACGAAAACCCCTTTCGGAAAGAGCCTGACAGAGAGCTTCAAAAAGATCACCGCTGTGTTTTTTCAGCTCTTCAATCGATAAAAGAGGTTCATTGATCAGAGCATCCAAAGCTAAAATTGCATACTGGCGATAATCTTCATGGGAAAGCATAGCATTTGCAATTGCCTTGGCATGATCATGAGCAGAAAGCGTAGTTTCTTTTTCTAATGGAGACTTTGGCTTCGGTAAATAGAAAATCGGACGATCAAACTTATGGTTTACATAACGATGAAAAGTGGAAGCACTCAGTAATTTATCATATACAGAAGAAATCAGTGGGATTTCATCCATGATCTGTCCCAAATAAGAAATGACATGCAGATCATAGTTTTCTTTTAAGCTTTCTGAAAGATCGATGCATCGTTTTTCAATTAACTGCATGAGATCTGCCTGAATGGCAGGAACAGCCCCATAATGAAAGATAAGAAGGGCGACCAGTCTGCCGTCAAGTTCAGCGGTATGGATCGTAAAGTGGCCTTCAAAAAGTTTTAAAAGCTCTTCCTGAATTAAGGTATAGAGATAAAAACGGCTATAGACATCCTGGCCGAGAGATTGCTCCTGTGAAATGGGGCTGATTTCAGAAAAGAGCAGAAGCATATAGCTTCCACTGCCAAGAAACATATGATTAACAGAATAGAATAATTCAGTACTGGGATCAATTTCGGCAGAGCAATGGCAGAGAAGGGACATCATTTTATTTTCTAAAATATTTTGTCGGAGCTCTTTTGCCGAAGGTCGCATTTCATCAAATTCTCCGAAACGGAGACGAGCTTTTTCGTTCATAATTTTCGAATCCTTTGCAAAGTTTAAAGGCCTGTGTACAGAAAAAATAGTATTACTGAAATGACTGAAATGACCTGCCGCAGGCGGAAAAGTCTGCAAACATGGATCACTTGTTAAAAAGTAAAGAATATGCCAAAAATTATAGCATAAAAAGAAATGCAATAGGAGAAAATGTGAATAAAAAATAACATTTACGATAATATACAGATGCTTTTTGGACTTTTATACTGAAGATAAAGAAAAAGAAGCAGGACAAGGCGAAAGGAGGAAAAGAATGAATTTTGCCGGTAAATATTCCTATCAGGTCAGTTTTGAAGGCAAGGAAAGAAAAATGGTGATTGCGCTTAGAGAGACAGACCGTGGATATGAAGGAGAGATTATCAGCAGCAGAGGAGCAGATCTGTTGGGGAATATCGTGGTTCGTGAGAAAGAAATCACGGTGGAAGCAGGATTGGATAACAAACTGCATCAGATCAGTTTTTCTTTTGATGAAGAAGGAAGTGTAAAGGGAGAGGGCTGTATTTTGGAAGAAGGAAAGAAGAATGAGTCCTACGAGCTGAAGAATCTTTCTTTTTCGCCAAAGAAGCTGAGAGCTTTGATTCTCTATGCAACCATGACAAAAAATACAGAGAAGATTGCCAGAGCCATGGAGGAAACTTTTCTACATTACAAATGGGAGGTCACTTTTTTCCGAATGACCATGAAAGCCTCTGATTGGGAAGGCATGCAGGAAAAATTATATTTTGATGATTATGATGTCATCGCACTCGGCTCTCCGATTGTAGCAGGATATCCGCTTACTGTTGTCAATAAGGTATTTTCTCTCGGAGCGGGCGGCGAGCTTGAATCCAAAGTGCAGGAACAGGTTGATGCCGGCGATGGATTTCAGGCGAATAGCGATACGATTAAGCCACCTCCAGGAGAGGCAGGAGGTCCGGGAGGACCCGATGCCATGCCGCCCAAAAAGAGAATCGGTGCCATGTGGAGGCGGAGAAGCTGTCCTTTCCCGGGAGGCCCGTCAGCAGACAATTACAGACCGATAGGGATTGTTTTTACCACCTACGGAGGTGGCTTCTTCGGATCCAATGAGGCTTTGGCAACGCTTGCAGCATTGAAGCTTTTCCTGGAGCTGGCAAATGTAGATGTAATCGGCCAGTTTGCCTGTGTTGGAAAAGAATTTGGACCGGCAGGTTTGAAAGAAGGAGAAAAGCCGATGCTGATCAGACCGGGAGAAATGCCGGATCCCTATATTTATGAGACAGCAGAGGGAGAGAAGATTACAGCTTCTTATTTTTTCCACGGACAGCCATGGAACCATCCGAATGATAAGGATGTAATTAAGGCAAGGATTCTGGTAAGTGATCTTGTTGAGGATATGTTTATGACTTATAACGGCAAGAGAGCACAGGTAAAATCCGAATATATATCTATTTCATAAAAATAAGGTAAGTAGTCTGCTGACCTGTAACTTTGGGGGAAGAGACAGGTTGGTGAATGCAAGGGGGAAATAAAATGAATAAAAAGAAAGATGCTTATACAATCAATCCCAAGGACAGGGTCAGTCCGGGAGCAAAGCTTTGTTATTCTATCGGTTTTGCCGGTAAGGATGGTTTTCAGACAATTGCAAATAATTATCTGATGATGTTTTTGATGATGGTAGCAGGATTGCCCGGAGCCTTTATCGGTTCTATGATGCTGGGAGCTAGAATATGGGATGCAATCAATGATCCAATCCTGGGTTCCCTTGCCGATCATACCCATTCTAAGCTTGGCAAATTCAGACCCTATATCCTATCGTCAATTCCAATGGCAGCAATTTTTGCGGCACTTTTCTTTGTGCCGACCCTATCCGATCAGGCAAAGATGGTCTATTATGTGATCATTTATGTGCTTTTTGGTATGTGCTATACCGTTCTGGAAATTCCTTATTTTGGCTTGACCGGCGCAATGACAAATGATCCGCAGGAGAGAGCTTCCATTACAGCATGGAGCAGAATTGTTTCCAGAATTCCGGCTTTTGTATGGCCTTTGGTTTTGGCGGCTTTTGTTGCCAGATTTGATGGAAACGGTCTTACAATCGGACAAAATGGTGTTTTTTATACTGCAATTTTAGTAGGTGTCGTAGCAATTATTTCATCCGGCTTTTCTTTTTTCGGATGTCATGAAAAGGCTCTTGCAACAGCAGAACCGGCGGCAAAGAAAAATTCCGGTCTCCAGGACTTTCTGAATGTATTAAGAGGAAACTGGGCCTTGCTTGCTGTTATGGCAGCGCAGCTCTTTTTCACTTTTAATCAGATCTTATCTGATATGATTAACAGCTACTATCTGACATATTCCCTTGGTTCACCGGCTTTGATTATGGGACTTGGCGTAGCGCTTGTCGCAGTAGGTGCCTGCATTGGCCAATTCTTTTATCCCTATATTGCAACAAGGGTCGGAAGCTGCAAGACGATTATGCTGATCGGAGTTCCGATTTACTGTGTTTTGCTTCTATTGAGTTATCTTGCTGGAAATGTATCGATTCCTCTGTATCTGGTGGTTTTGGTGATCACAAATATGTTTGTCGGAGCTTTGCAGATCAATGTCATTAACCTTTGCTTCGAGGTATGTGATAAACTGGAATGGCAGAACGGTATTCGTCAGGATGCGACGGTATTTGCCATCGTTTCCTTTCTGATGAAGCTGGCTGCAGGTTTTGCATCTACCATTGCAGGTTTCGGTCTTCAATTTGTCGGTTTTCAGGGGATGGGGCCGGTTACGATTGATGTTACACCGGCAATGGCCAGCGGCGTTGCAGTGCTCAGATTTCTTTTGCCGGGTATTCTGGCTGCAATTTCCTTTATTGCAGTTCTTTTCTATCCGATTAAGAAGGAAGAGATTGAAGGCATTCGTGCCGACTTAAGGGAGCGTCATGATAAGCATCCCGTAGAATGAAAAGGAGATATCAGATTATGAAAAAAGCATATCCGCACTTGCTTTCACCAATTATGGTGGGCAATCACTTACTGAAGAATCGAATGGAATATCCGAACGCCTCTCCTCATACCCTGATGGGTCCGGAGACTTTTCCGGCAGAGGGATTTCGGGATTTTCATGTTAATCTTGCAAGAAATGGTGCCGGAATTGTAACAATCGCAGAGTGGAACAATATGGAACAGCATAAGGGACCTTATCAGTTTGATTTTACCCATATGCAGGCATTTGATCTAAGTGATCCCAGTACTCACAATTATTTTTCGCTTCTGGCGGAGGAGATTCATTTTTATGGATCGAAGCTTCTCATCCATGCTTCTTTGGATATGCCGGAAGGCTATTCCCTTTACGGAGGCAAGGTATTTGATATGGGGGCACCTCACGATCATCCGGAAACCAAGCAGCTGCCGAAGGAAATGATGCCGGAGGTGATTGATGCATTTGTGGAAAAGCTGCATATGTATAAAATTATGGGATTTGATGGTCTTAGTATGCGCACCGACATGGAAATTCTGCCGGAGCAGAAGACCAGAGAGGATGAATATAACAGCGATACCATTGAGAACAGATCAAGATTTATCCGTCAGGTTTATGCAGCGGTAAAGGAGCGCTTTGGAGATAATTTCATCACAGAGGCAATTATTGCCTGGGAGCAGCCCTGGGGCTATGGCTGGAAGCAGGAACCGGGCGTAAATTCCGATGATGTGGCAGAATTTTGTCATCTGATCGATAAGGATGTTGATATTTTCCAGATCAGAGAGAAGGATGGAACCAGATCTCATCCGACGGGCTTTAACTTTAAGCAGGGAGACCATCCGGCCGTAGCATTTGCAGCCCGACTGAAGGAAGAGGGGATTACTGCTCTTTTGGCTCCGATCGGAGGTTTTCAGGAGCCGGAAGAAATGGAAGAAATCCTGGCAGAAGGAAAGTGTGACCTCTTTGGTATGGCCAGAGCCTTCATGGCAGATTATGAGTATGGTCAAAAGCTTTTAGAAGGAAAAAGCGGAGAGATTACACCTTGCCTCAAATGCAATAAATGTCATGGAACCATTCTTCCCGAGCCGGAACCGTGGATTACCATGTGCTCTGTAAATCCGGTGCACGGGATTCGCCATGAACTTCCCCGTATGATCCGCGAGACCACTTCGAAAAAGGTGGCAGTAATCGGAGGCGGTGCAGCCGGAATGAGAGCAGCTCTTGAGGCGGCCAAAAGAGGGCATTGCGTAACACTTTACGAAAAGAGCAATCAGCTGGGAGGACAACTCCTTCATGCAGATTATTTTGATTTTAAATGGCCAATTAAAAATTATAAGGAATGGCTGATCAGAGAGCTGAAGAGATTGAATGTAAATATTATGCTTGAAAAGAATCCTCTTCCGGAGGAAATTGAGCAGGAGGGCTATGATGCAGTGCTTGCGGCAACAGGAGCCAGAGCTGTTTTGCCAAAGAGTATAGATGGGCTATATGATTCAGAGGGAAAGGCACTCTATCCGACAAGCTGGGAAATCTGGGGCAAGGAGGCTGAACTTGGCAAGCATGTTATTATTGTCGGAGGTTCCGAGACCGGTATCGAGACAGCAATTTATCTGCTTCGGGCAGGACATAAGGTGAGTGTGCTGACCCGTCAGAAAGAAGTGGCACATGATGCATCCAGGCTTCATTACATTACCATGTCTTTTGTAAAGCAGGATGACGAGACCCATGCACATGAAGCCGCAGAATGGGAGCGATATGAAGAATTTACTGCAATTGTGAATGCAAAAACAACTGTAATAAAAGAAAATACCGTTTTCTATCTGGATGCAGACGGGCAGGCGCAAAGTCTGACAGGGGATGCGATTGTAATCTGTGGCGGTACAGATCGATTAACAGAGGAGGCTTTGGCTTATCAGAATTGTGCCCTGCAGTTTTATGCGATAGGAGATTGTCTCCCCGGTGCCGGAAATATTCAAAGATGTACAAGACAGGCTTTTGCAAGAGCAAATATGATCTGAAGATTGTTGAATGAAGAAAAAAAGAAAAGATGAGAAAGAAAGTCCGCGGGCGGCTGCTGCCGTTCGCGGACTTGTTTTTATAGGAAACTACTTTCTTTTTAAATTGTACTTGTATGAAATATCGTGTTAGAATGGTACTACATTTGTGTTCGTCAGAAGAGCTGACAAAAATTTAGAGAAAGAGCCTGGGCAAGGATAGAAGACGGAAGAAAAGTCCCGGGCGGAGGAGAAAGAGTATGGGTAAGAAAAAAGACGGAGGCGGATTTTCCGGCCAGATTGGATTTGTTCTGGCTGCGGCAGGATCCGCTGTAGGCGTCGGAAATCTTTGGCGATTTCCATATTTGGCGGCAAAGGATGGAGGCGGACTTTTCCTGATCATTTATTTGATTCTGGTAGTTACCTTTGGCTTTACCCTTTTGACGTCAGATATCGCAATCGGAAGAAAAACAAAGAAAAGTTCGATTTATGCATATGCACAGATGCGGCCGAAATGGAAATTCCTGGGTATCATTACATTTTTTGTTCCGGTTCTGATCATGACCTATTATGCAGTAATAGGCGGTTGGATCAGCAGATTTATCGTGACCTATGTGACAGGCGAGGCGACAGAGGCAGCAGGAGACAGCTATTTTACAGGTTTTATTACCTCTCCTGTGGCATCAGTAGTTTATGCTTTGATCTTTATGCTGATCACAGCCTTTATTGTTTATAATGGTGTAGAGGGTGGTATTGAGAAGTGCTCCAAATTTATCATGCCCCTTCTTCTGGTCATGATTGTTGCAATTTCTATTTATTCACTGACCTTAAGTCATACCGATGAAAGCGGTGTAACAAGAACCGGACTGGATGGTTTGCTGGTATATCTGAAGCCAAATCTGGAAGGTCTGACTTTGTCCCGCTTTTTACAGATCTTGCTGGATGCAATGAGTCAGCTTTTCTTTTCCCTGAGTGTATCAATGGGAATTATGATCACTTATGGTTCCTATGTAAAACCGGATGTTAACCTGAATAAAGCAGTAAATCAAATCGAGATTTTCGACTCTTTGGTTGCCTTTCTTGCAGGTCTTATGATCATTCCTTCTATCTATGTCTTTTCTGGAACAGAGGGAATGGGAGCAGGTCCTTCTTTGATGTTTGTTTCCTTGCCGAAGGTTTTTGCGGCAATGGGAGCTGCAGGCCCGGTGATTGGATTTGTTTTCTTTGTGATGGCTGCCTTCGCGGCACTCACAAGCTGTGTATCTGTGCTTGAGACAGTAACAGCAAACTGTATGGAGCTTTTCCATGCATCCAGAAAGAAAACGACCATTATTTTAACGGTGGTTTATTGTATCGCATCGGTTGTGATTGCTCTGGGTTACAGTGTTTTCTACCTGGAAGTTCCGCTTCCGAATGGATCGGTAGGACAGCTTTTGGATATTATGGACTATATCAGCAATAGCTTTATGATGCCCTTTATTTCCCTTTTATCTTGCATCCTGATTGGTTGGATCGTAGGACCCAAGTGGATCGTGGATGAAATGGAATCAACCGGAGACAAATTTGGCAGAAAGAAGATCTATACCGTGATGGTGCGCTACATAGCACCGGTATTGATGCTGATCCTTTTCCTGCAGTCAACAGGTCTTTTGAATCTTTTTATTAAATAAAAAAGTATAAAGAAAGTATGAGGTTAAGATAAATTGCAAAACAGAAATAGCTTTTCCGGCAAGATCGGCTTTGTTCTTTCGGCAGCAGGCGCTTCTGTCGGATTGGGAAATATATGGAGATTTCCTTATTTGGCTGCAAAATATGGCGGAGGAATTTTCCTTATCATTTATATCCTCCTGGCATTGACCTTTGGTTATACCATGATCATGGCAGAGACAGCCCTGGGACGTATGTCCAAGAAAAGTCCGGTCGGTGCTTTTGCGAAATATACCGATAAGCTGCCCTTTCGAATCGGAGGCTGGATCAATTCAATCGTACCGCTTTTGATCGTACCCTATTACTCTGTAATCGGAGGATGGGTAATCAAATATACGATTGAGTACTTCCGGGGCAATGCGCAGAAGCTTGCAGAAGATGATTATTTTTCAGGCTTTATTTCAAATGGAGTGCAGACAGAGCTCTGCTTTCTCGCCTTTGCGCTTGTAACCCTGATCGTCATTTTTATGGGTGTCAGAAATGGAATCGAGAGAGTATCCAAACTGATGATGCCGGTTCTGGTTCTTTTATCTGTGATCATTATGTTCTACTCTGTTACCAGACCCGGCGCAATGGAAGGTGTGAAATACTTTTTGATCCCGAACTTTAAGAACTTTTCCTGGATGACGGTAGTCAGTGCTATGGGACAGATGTTTTATTCCCTGTCCATTGCTATGGGTATTTTGATTACCTTTGGTTCTTATATGAAGGATGACGTTTCTATCCATAGTGCAACGGTAAATGTAGAAATTTTTGATACCGCCATTGCCATGATGGCAGGCTTGATGATTATCCCCGCGATTTTTGCCTTTTCAGGCGGAGATCCGGATATCTTAACTGCCGGCCCATCCTTGATGTTTATTGCAATTCCCAAGGTTTTTGCCAGCATGGGATTTGCAACACCGGCAGGAATTCTTTTCTTTGTTCTGGTTCTGTTTGCGGCATTGACCTCTTCAATCGCTCTTGCAGAGTCAGCAGTTGCGACAGTAGAAGACGAGTTTCATTGGAGCAGAAGAAAGGCTACGATATTAATCGGTGTCATTATCATCGGACTTGGAAGCCTGTCTTCTTTGGGATATGGACCACTTGCGACAGTAAAGATCATCGGCATGCAGTTTTTGGATTTCTTTGATTTCATCACAAACTCCATTATGATGCCGATTGCAGCGATTGCGACCTGCCTTTTCTGCACTTATATTATTGGATTGGACAAGATGGAAGAGGAAATTGTGAAGGATGGTCATCCTTTCAGAAGAAGGAGAACTTTTAATTTCATGATCCGTTACCTTTGCATTATCTTCCTTCTGATCATTTTAGGATCCTCGGTTGCAAGTGCGTTTGGATGGATTTCCATGTAGAGAATACCTGTCATTTCTTCTGAAAAGACAGAATGAAAGGAAAATGCGATGAAATTAGAAGAGGCCAGAAAAGAAATTGACCGAATTGATCCTCAGATCAGAGAGCTATTGATGGAAAGGCTTGACTGCTCCTATGAGGTTGCCAAGGCGAAGACTGAGAGCGGAGATTTAACGATTTACCGGGCTGACCGGGAGGAGGAAATCCTCAGCCGTCTTGGAAAGGAAGTTCCGGAAGATCGTAGGGATGGCTATTTGGCTCTTGTGCGCAAGATCATGGAGACCAGCAGAATGTATCAATATGGCCTGATCTATGATTGGGTACCGGGCCTGATTGACCCCTTGCTGGAAGGCCTTGAGATTCCGAATCCGGCAAAGCTTGTGAAGCTGAGACTGACCAGACCGGATCGTCCGAATGCGATGTCCTCTATTCTGAGTATGGTCGGAGATTATGGCTATAATATGGAACGTATGATTCTGATTAGTGAGAATCATGCGGATAAATCGGTTACCTTTGAACTGGAAATTTTGGGAGATATGAACAATACCCATATGAAAAAGCTGATTTACCAGCTGTCGATGGAAAGCCGGGATTTCAAGGTGCTGAAGGTCTTTTAGATATAGCTGAGGGAAAATAATGAATCGGAAAACAGTATTTGAAATAGGTGCGATCCTTTCAGCGCTTCTTTTCTTTTTCGGCCTGATTTCCAAAACGGAAACCCGGGCAATCTATGTTTCCATCTCCTTTCTGATATTTTTCTTTGATCTTTGTCTTCTGATCAAAAGAGAAAATGAAATAGGAGAAAAGGAAAGCTACAGAGAAAGAGATAGCGATACGGAGCTTGAAGGAACGACTGTAAATTTTGCTCATGAAGCTACGGAAGAAAAAAAGGATAAATTTGCACCTGCATACAAGGTATATCCCTTGGAGGATTGCCGGATTAGAGTTCTTTTTGAAAATGGTGTGACAAAGATTTATGATCTTCGCGCAAGTATGCGCAAGCATGAGGAGTTGAAGATCCTTCTGGCAGATCAGGAGCTTTTTCAGAAGGCAAGAATAACCGTTGGCGGCTACCGGATTTCCTGGACGGGAGAGCTCTGCATTGCAGCAACAGAGGTATGGAAAAACGGAAGTCTCGAAGAAAAGAAGACAAGCAGAGAAGAGACAGACAAAGATACAAAAGCAAAGGCTGTCAATGCAGATAAGAATGCAAAAGAGCCTGTAGACGAAAAGGAGAAAGCCGAAAAAAAAGAAAAATAGCAGAAAGACCTCAGTGATGAACAAGAGATGCATAGCAAATGCAGTTCGAGTTCATCACTGAGGTCTTTCTTTTGGAATCCAGGCATCTTTAAGATAAATGCATTAGGATCAATGCATTAAAATTCATTTTTTTTAGATCAATGAAAGCTCTTTTTGAGCTTCCTGATTTATTTAAAGTCCCTGATTTAAATATGCTTCCTGCTCAGGAGTCAGCACATCCAGATCCTTTCCAAGGAAACGCAGCTTTCTGACAGCAACCTCCTGATCAACCTCCTTGGGAACATCGATCAGTTTAGTGGTCAATTCCTTTGCATGCTCAGCCAGATATTTGGCACTGAGGGCCTGAATGGCAAAGCTCATATCCATAATCTCAGCAGGGTGTCCGTCACCGGCAGCAAGATTAACCAGGCGGCCTTCTGCAAGAACATAGATCCTTCTGCCTTCTTCAATGGTATAGCCCATGATATTATGACGCTCTTCGGAAATATCAGTTGCGATTTCGCGAAGACGGGTCATATCTACCTCACAGTCAAAATGGCCGGCATTACAAAGGATAGCACCGTCTTTCATTACCCGGAAATCTTCTTCAGAAATAACCTTGTTGCAGCCGGTTACAGTGATGAAGAAATCTCCCAGTTTAGCTGCTTCATGCATTGGCATAACATCATAGCCATCCATAACGGCTTCGATTGCCTTGATCGGATCGATTTCTGTGATGATGACACGGGCGCCCAGTGCTTTTGCACGCATGGCAACACCCTTGCCGCACCAGCCATATCCGGCAACGACAACCATTTTGCCGGCAACGATCAGATTGGTGGTACGGTTAATGCCGTCCCAAACAGACTGGCCGGTACCATAGCGGTTGTCAAAAAGATGTTTACAATCGGCATTGTTAACAAGTACCATTGGGAACTTGAGTTCTCCTGCGGCATCCATAGCCTTCAAACGAATGACACCGGTTGTGGTTTCTTCACAGCCACCGATCACATTTGCAATTTTTTCCGGATATTTGCTGTGCATCATATGGACAAGATCGCCGCCGTCATCGATGATGATCTGGGGATCGGCTTCCAGAACACAGCTGATATGATGATTGTATTCTTCCTCTGTAGAGCCGTACCATGCAAATACATTCATGCCTTCTGCAGCAAGTGCAGCTGCCACATCATCCTGAGTAGAAAGGGGATTGGAGCCTGTGATATACATATCAGCGCCGCCTGCTGCAAGCACCTTGCAGAGATAAGCTGTTTTTGCTTCCAAATGAATGGAAAGGGCGATACGGATTCCTTCAAAGGGCTTTTCCCTGGAAAAATCCTCTTCAAGAGAGCGGAGAAGGGGACAATTCTTTTTTACCCAGCTGATTTTGTGATTGCCGGATTCGGCCAGATTCATATCTTTGATTTCACTTTTCATGTCTTATTTACCTCATACTTTTGAATTTGGTTTTTCTTGTCAATAAAACAAGAAGACGTTATACTTAACTATAGCTTGCCTTAATGTGGCAGGTCAAGTGTAAGAAAAAGGGAGGTTTACATAAATTGAAACGAAAAGGACTTTCGATCCTTCTGTTTCTTTTCATGATACTTGTTCTTGCAGGCTGCGGAGCGTCCGGAAATAAAGAAACGGAAGCGGATTACAGACAGCAGGCAATTGATCTGATGGAAATGGGCAGATATAAGGAAGCTGCCGAAATGTTTCAGATTGCTTTGAATCAATCTTATGGCAGTCTGGATGATATGGATCTGGATATTGCTTATTATCGTGCGGCGGCACTTTATAATGCCGGAGAAACAGGAGATGCATTGTCTGCCTATACGGCAATGATCGAATATGATACGAAGGCCTGGGAGCCTTATTATCTGCGCGGTACGGTTTATCTCACAGAGGGCAGCAAGGAATCTGCTGACGCGGACTATGCAGAGGCAATCGCAAAGGACAAAAAGAACTACGATCTTTATATTCAGATTTATCAGAATCTGAACAATGCAGGATACGGAGATGAGGGAGAGCAGTATCTGAATACAGCTCTTGATCTGGCAGGAAATGGCGCAGCCGGACTTTGTGCGAAGGGACAGATCTACTATTATCTTGGTGATACAGATCAGGCTTTAAGCTATCTGCAGCAGGCGATTGATGCCGGATCAGAGAAGGCAAGACTGGAACTGATCAGCGTTTATGAGGAAGAAGGAGAATATGACAAGGCACTTTCCCAGATCGAAGCAGGACTGAAGGCTGAGGATACCAGCTACCAGCAGGAGCTGAGTCGTGTTCAGATTGTGCTTTATGAAAAGGAAGGTGAATGGGATAAGGCAAAGACAGCAATGGCGTCATACATTGAGTCTTATCCGAATGACCAGGAAGCGGTAAGGGAAAATGCCTTCCTGCAGACGAGGTAAAGAGATGGAATATTGGGATATTTATGATAAGAACAAGCAGCTTACGGGCCGCACCATGAAAAAGAATGACTGGTGTCTTGCGGATGATGAGTATCATCTGACCGTTCTTGGCGTGATTGCCAGACCGGATCACACTTTTCTCATTACCAAACGTGTAATGACAAAGGCCTGGGCAGCAGGATGGTGGGAGGTTTCCGGCGGCGGTGCCATGGCCGGGGAAAGCTCCTATGAGGCTGTAAAACGAGAACTTTTGGAGGAAACAGGATTGGATGTATCCTCGGCAGAAGGCGGATATCTTTTCACTTACCATAGAGAAAATCCGGGCGAGGGCGATAATTATTTTGTCGATGTTTATCGCTTTATTCTTGATTTCAAAGAAGAAGATCTGCAATTTCAGGAAAAGGAAATCGATGGATATATGATTGCTTCCGCAGAAGAAATTAAGAAATTTGCCGAAGAGGGAATTTTCCTTCATTATGACAGTATCAAAGAAGCGTTTGAATTTTAGAAAGAAACAGAGTCTGTATGCGGCACAAGCTGACAAGGAGCTTGGCAGGAGTGCCATACAGACTTTCTTTTTATCGTATAGGAGCAGAATTTGGCAGAACTGATTATTACAGAAAAAGAGAAAGAAGGCGTGATCCTTGTTGGCGTTGCGCTCGGAGAAAGCGAGGAAGCGAGGGAGTCTTTATTTGAGCTGGAGGAATTGGCGAAGACAGCGGGGGCAGATACCCTTGGATATGTCATTCAGGCAAGAGATAGAATTCATCCGGCGACCTATGTCGGAAGCGGAAAGGTGAAGGAAATCCTGGAGCTGATCGAAATGACGCAGGCAAATGGAATTATTTGCGATGATGAGCTGACGCCGGCACAGATCAGAAATCTGAGGGATGAGTTAAATGTAAAGGTGATGGATCGAACCCTTTTGATCCTGGATATCTTTGCAGCAAGAGCTAGCTCTGCAGAAGGCAAGGTGCAGGTTGAACTTGCCCAGCAGAAATATCTGGCAACACATCTTACGGGGCTGGGAACAAGCCTGTCGAGACTGGGCGGTGGAATCGGAACCAGAGGACCGGGTGAGAAAAAACTGGAAATGGATCGTCGTGCGATCCGCGGCAGGATTAGCAATCTGAAAAAGGAACTGGAGGAAATTGAAAGACACAGAGATCTTCTCCGGGAGAAGAGAAGAAGCTCTTCTCTGAAAACAGCAGCGATCGTTGGCTATACAAATGCAGGGAAATCCACTCTTTTGAATACCCTGACAGATGCAGAGGTTTTGGAGGAGGATAAGCTTTTTGCAACCCTGGATCCGACGACAAGAGTCCTGGATCTGCCGAGTGGGCAGAAGCTTTTGCTTACAGATACCGTCGGATTTATCAATAAGCTTCCACATCATTTGATCGAAGCCTTTAAGAGTACCCTGGAGGAAGCAAGCTACGCAGATTATCTGATTCATGTTGCGGATGCACACAATCCGAATATGGAAGAGGAAATACGGGTGGTTTATGAGACCTTAGAGGAGCTGGGTGCAGATAAGAAAAAGTGCATTACCGTATTTAACAAGATGGATCTTTTGGATGAAGAAGAAAGACAATCTTTGGATTTGCATGATCCACATGCAGAAAAGGTGATTTATGCATCCGTAAAGCAGAATATAGGAACAGAGGAGATCAAGAGTGCCCTGGAAGATCTTTTGATGGAGGAACAGATTCTGGTTGAAAGACTGATTCCCTACAGTAAGAGTTCTCTTTTGGCCCAGATCCGTGAACACGGAAATCTTCTGACAGAAGAATACAAGGCAGAGGGAATAGAGATAAAAGCCTATGTTCCCTTGGAGCTTTATGGACGGCTTTGAAGAAGAAAATGAAAAGTTGTCCTGAAACGGTTGAGCGGGATTGATTGCCTGTGATAAAATATTTGCTTGAGTAGAAGGCTGATTCCTTAGGAAAGGATTTTCTATGACAGCAACCGTTATAGTAATAAGGGTTATAGCAATAGCATTTATTGTAACAGCGGTTACAGCGATAACAGTTATAACAATGAAAGCATGATAAGAAAAGAAAAAACAATAATACAGCAAAAGAGGGTAAAGCAATGATTGATCAGCTTATTGAACAGATTCAGAAGAAAAATGCACCGGTGGTAGTTGGTTTGGATCCGATGCTTTCCTATGTGCCGGATTACATACAAAAAGAAGCTTTTGAGCAATACGGAGAGACTCTGGAAGGAGCAGCAGAGGCGATCTGGCAGTTTAATAAAGGAATCGTAGATGCCGTATATGATCTGATTCCGGCTGTAAAGCCACAGGTTGCTATGTATGAGCAGTTTGGTGTAGCAGGTATGGCTGCTTATGAGAAGACAGTAGCATATTGCAAGGAAAAAGGTCTGGTCGTAATCGGTGATATCAAGAGAGGTGATATTGGATCAACCTCTGCAGCTTATGCAGTTGGACATTTAGGAAAGATTCAGATTGGCTCCAAGAGCTATGAGCCTTTCAAAGAAGACTTTGCTACGGTAAATCCTTATTTGGGTACAGACGGAATTGAACCTTTTATGAAGGTTTGCAGAGAAAATAACAAGGGAATCTTTGTTCTCGTGAAGACTTCCAATCCTTCAAGCGGAGAATTTCAGGATCGTCTTATCGATGGAAAGCCGCTTTACGAACATGTAGCGGAGAAGGTAAATGAATGGGGCGAGAGCTGCATGGGTTCCGATTACAGCAGGGTTGGTGCAGTTGTAGGCGCTACCTATCCGGAAATGGGTGCCTATCTGCGCAAGGTTATGCCAAAGACCTTCATTCTGGTGCCGGGTTACGGTGCACAGGGCGGAAAGGCAGAGGATCTTGCTGCTTACTTTAATAAAGATGGACTGGGTGCGATCATCAATTCCTCCAGAGGAATCATTTGTGCTTATACAAAAGAGGCTTATGCTTCCTATGGAGCAGAGCATTTTGCAGAGGCAAGTCGTAAGGCAACAGAAGATATGATCGCAGATATTAATCAATACAGGTGATAAAAATGAAAAAAATGACCACAGAAGTAATCAGTCAAGGATGTCTGGCCGACGGAATCTTTGATCTTCTCCTTCAGGCAGATGAGATTGCGGAGACTGCAAAGGCAGGGCAGTTTGTAAATGTATACAGCAAAAATGCTTCAAAACTTCTGCCCAGACCGATTTCCCTTTGTGGGATTGATAAAGAAAAGGGCCAGATCAGACTGGTCTATCGTGTGACAGGTGAGCATACGGGAACAGCAGAGTTTTCAGAATTGAAAAGCGGAGATCAGTTGGATGTTCTGGGCCCGCTGGGCAATGGCTATGAGCTGAATGCAGAGCATCCGATCCTTGTAGGCGGTGGAATTGGTGTTCCGCCGATGCTGGAGCTTGGAAAGCAGTTTTTTGAGCAGGGAAAAGAAGTGCAGTTTGTTCTGGGCTATAGAGATCAGGATCTTTTCCTTGCGGATGAATTTCAGAAATACGGAAAGCTGATCATTTCTACAGATGATGGCAGTGTTGGCATTCATGGAACGGTAGTCGACGCGATTCGTCTTGGAGAGCTTGAGGGAGATGCCTTTTTTGCCTGTGGACCAACGCCTATGCTGAAGGGATTAAAGGCACTTGCGATTGAGCAGGAACTGCCGGCTTATCTTTCCTTAGAGCAGAGAATGGCCTGCGGAATCGGTGCCTGTCTTGCCTGCGTATGCAAGACAAAGGAAAAGGATGAACATTCACAGGTGAATAATGCCCGTGTTTGTGTAGAAGGACCGGTATTTGAAGCAAGAGAGGTGGAATTGTAATGAATACAGAAGTGACCTTTGCCGGCGTTAAAATGAAAAATCCGGTTACGACTGCATCAGGCACATTTGGCTCCGGAATGGAATTTTCCCAGTTTGTGGATTTGAATCAATTGGGAGCTGTTACAACGAAGGGTGTTGCCAATAAGCCCTGGGCAGGGAATGAGCTTCCCCGTGTAGCAGAAACCTATGGCGGCATGCTGAATGCAATCGGCCTGCAGAATCCCGGAATCGATGTCTTTTTAAAAAGAGATCTTCCCTTTTTGAAAAATTATGACACAAGAGTAATCGTCAATGTATGTGGACATTCTATTGATGAATATACGGAAGTTGTGGAACGCCTTGCTGATGAAAAGGACGTGGATCTTCTGGAGATTAACATTTCCTGTCCGAATGTAAAGGAAGGCGGCATTACCTTTGGTACAGATCCGAAGATGGCGGAGCTTGTTACAAAGGAAGTAAAGAAAAGAGCAGCTCAGCCGGTTATTATGAAGCTGACACCGAATGTTACGGATATCACAGAGATTGCCCGTGCGGTAGAAGCAGGAGGTGCAGATGGTGTATCTCTGATCAATACGCTGACCGGAATGAAAATCGATACAAAAAGCAGACGAATCCTTCTTGCAAACAAAACAGGAGGCATGTCAGGTCCGGCAGTACACCCGATTGCCGTCAGGATGTGCTATGATGTTTCTCATGCCATTAAGCTTCCGATCATTGGAATGGGCGGTATTTCAAATGCAGAAGATGCAATCGAAATGATATTAGCCGGTGCAACGATGGTAGCGGTCGGAACAGCCAGCTTTCATAATCCTTTTGCTGCCCAGGAGGTTGCAGAAGGAATAAAGCAGTACCTGCTGGATAATCACATTGAGGATATCAGGGAATTGATCGGCGCTGCAGAATAAAGATAAAGCAAATCATACAAAGCGAACAAGAAAAAGCGAAAAGCAATTCATTAATAGAAAAAGGAGAAAAGCAAAATGGAAAGATATAAAGAGGAATTTATCGAATTTATGGTAGATTGCGGCGTGCTGAAATTTGGCGATTTTGTAACAAAGAGCGGAAGGAAAACTCCCTTTTTCATTAATACGGGCTTCTACAGAAGCGGCGGACAGCTGAAGAGACTGGGAAAGTACTATGCACGTGCGATCAAGGACGCTTTTGGTACGGACTTTGATATTCTTTTCGGACCGGCCTATAAGGGAATCCCGCTTTCCGTTGCAGCAAGCATTGCTATGGAAGAGGAATATGAGGCAGATATTCGTTATTGCTCAAACCGTAAGGAAGTAAAGGATCACGGAGATACCGGTATCCTCCTGGGTTCTCCGATTGCAGACGGAGACAAGGTCGTAATCATTGAGGATGTTACAACGGCAGGAACCTCTATCAAAGAGACGATGCCTATCATCAAGGCACAGGGTGATGTGGATGTACTGGGATTGGTTGTTTCCGTAGATCGAATGGAAAGAGGCCAGGGTGAAAAGTCAGCTCTGAGCGAGATTCAGGAGAACTACGGTCTGAAGACAACAGCGATCGTAACAATGGCAGAAGTAGTAGAGCATCTCTACAACAAACCCTACAAGGGAAAGATCGTGATCGATAATAAGATCAAGGCTGCAATTGATGCATATTATGAAGAGTACGGAGTAAAATAATTCTTGAAAATAGACAGAAAAAAGCTGATTAAATTTTTCTGTCTGGTCTGTTTTCTGATCTATCTTTTAATATTGATCTATCTCTTGATCTTTTATGAGGAATATGACAGAACCATGGCAAATCGCAGCTATCGTTATAATCTGATTCCTTTTGCGGAGATCAAAAGATTCTGGATATACCGGAAACAGATAGGAATTCATCAGGTTATCAGCAATCTGGCCGGAAATATCGTTGGATTTTTGCCCTTTGGTATGCTTTTGCCGGCTTTTTCAAGAAGATTCCGTTCAGCCGGATTAGTTGCTTTTTTGAGCTTCGATGTGAGCCTTTGCGTAGAATTGATCCAGCTGACCTTCAAGGTAGGCATTTTTGATATCGATGATATTATGATGAATACGCTGGGCGGCCTGATCGGATATGGGATTTTTGTAATACTCTATTATGGCAGATTAATTTATAATGGCACTAAAGAAAAAAAGTAAAAAATTCAAACATAATATAAAAAAAGACAAGGCGGCATATTCACTTGCGGTCGGCAAGAAGAAGTTTTCCTTTTTTGGTTTGCTTGCTTTGATTTTGGGACTTGTTTCTTTGTCCTTTTTTCCTCTTTTGGTCTATTATTCGGCAATGAGCGGAGCTTCTGCCGATTATACGGCTGGCGGTGCAGGAATGAGCGCGGGATTGATTGCATTTTTTGGTGCAATTCTGGCAGCAGGAGAGAGAAATGTGGCAGATATTGATCTCAGACTGCCAAGAGTTGGTCTTTGGCTGTGTTCCTTTACGGTTTTGCTTTGGCTGATCGTATTCGTCATAGGCATTATCTAAGAAATGGATGATACAGATGGATTATCAAGAGTTATTTGAAAAAGAAGATGATTATCTGATTGAACGCTTTGAGCTGGCAAGAGGAAGAATCGCACAGCTTGCGGAGGAAGGAATTTCCTCCGGGGCTTATCAGGAGTATTTTTCCTCAACAGCTGCTTTTCTTCTGCAGACCTATCGGATTTTCGATGAAAAGCTGAGCGGAAATTGGAAAAAATGGAGTCTGGAGGAGAAAAAAAGCTTCAATCATGCCCTTTATCAGGATATTTTGCCCGGTGAAGAAGGTTACGACAAGAGCTTTGCTGAGCCGGATTATGCAAAGAAAAGATTGGGAGAATATGGTCCGCTTTTATCTTTTCTTTACAGCGAGCTGAGAGGTTCGATCGTATATGCCTTTGAGGGCAGATTTGAGCAGCTTCTGATTTTTTCAGAGCTTTTTCTTCAGATTGCTTGCCTTTTTGAGGAAGGGATGCCTTCTTTGGAAAGTATAAAGGATGCGATTTATTGGTTTTACCATGATTACAGCGAGCTTTTCAGTGAGCAGAGTGTAAGAAATACCGTAGACCCTTCCCTGACCTTTGCCAAGGATATTATCATGGAGGCGGATCTGAGCGATCTGTCTTATCTCTATGAATTCGGAGAATATATTTCCGATACAGAGGAAAAAGTCGCAGGTTTTTTGAACACCTTTTCAGATGAAATGATTCAAAAAATGGCCGATACCTATACAGAAGGCTACCGCAAGGGATTTGAACTTGCCGGAATCGATCTTTCCGAAAAGAAAACGGTCAATATCCGTTATAATATCGGTTTTGAAAGAATGATCCGGGCCGCAATCCGAAATTTTGAAAAAATGGGTCTGGAAGCAACGATTTACCGAGTTTCAGCTACATCCTTCAGCAGAAATGGAAGCCTTCGGATCGGCTTTTGCAGTCTGTCGCCGAATCCCCAGTATGACTTTGATCATGCGAATGATCAGAGCATCTATCTGGATAAGGCCTTGGTAAAGAGAAGGCTGGAAACCCTTACAGTGGCTTACGAAAAATACAAAGAAGAAGCACTGGCATTTGCCGGTCCTGCAGTGGTAGAGGTTTTTGGCGAGTTTCCTTTTGTTCCTGTTATTAAGGAAAGCAGAGCTCAGTTTAGTGAGAAGCAGCAGTCTCTCCGTGTTTATCAGACAGCAGAATCCGGCCGGATTACCAATCGGTACATTCCGGGAGATAAGAGAAGTTTTACCATTATTTCTTATCCGGTTCCGTCGATTGGAGATAATTTTGAAGAGATTTTCCGGAAAACGGCAGAGATCAATACCCTTGATTATGAAAAATATCAGAAGATCCAGCAGAAGCTGATCGATGCCCTGGATCAGGGATATGCAGCTCATGTAAAGGGAAAGGGTGACAATCAGACCGATATCACAGTTCAGCTTTGGGAACTGGAGGATCCTGCAAAGGAAAGCATCTTTGAAAATTGTGTGGCAGATGTTAATATTCCGGTAGGAGAGGTTTTTACTTCGCCTGTTTTGGAAGGAACAAATGGCATTCTTCATGTATCTAAGGTATATTTGAACGGATTGGAATACAGAAATTTAAAGATTCAGTTCAGGGACGGTATCGTCACAGAATATTCCCTTTCTAATTTTGAGGATGAGGAAGAAAATCAAAAATATTTCCGATCCAATGTATTATATGATCATGAATTCCTTCCTTTGGGTGAATTTGCGATTGGCACCAATACGACAGCCTATCGGATGGGCAAGGACTATGGAATTGCGGACAAGCTGCCGATTCTGATTGCAGAAAAGACCGGACCCCATTTTGCTTTGGGTGATACCTGTTATTCTCATCAGGAGGATATGATTACCTATAATCCGGATGGCAAAAAAATCGTGGCCCGTTCCAACAAATTTGCAGATTTAAGGGAAGAAGATCCTTCCAAGGCATATTTCAATTGCCATACGGATATTACGCTTCCCTTTGAAGAACTGGAATGTATTGAAGTTCTAAAGAAAGATGAAAGCAGGATTGAGTTGATCCGGGACGGCAGGTTTGTTTTGCCGGGTACAGAAGAATTAAATATCCCTCTTGAGGGAATTTAAGATAAATGAAAGATAGACAAAAAGGAGAAAAAATCATGGCTGAAGTTGGTATTGTTATGGGCAGTGATTCTGATCTTCCGATCATGAATCAGGCAGCAGATATTCTTGACCAGTTTGGAATTGATTATGAGATGACCATTATTTCTGCACACAGAGAACCGGACATCTTTTTTGACTGGGCAAAATCAGCAGAAGAGAAGGGCATGAAGGTTATTATTGCCGGAGCAGGAAAAGCTGCTCATCTTCCGGGAATGTGCGCTGCACTCTTTCCCCTGCCGGTTATCGGTATCCCGATGAAAACCTCAGATCTTGGAGGTGTGGATTCTCTTTATTCCATCGTGCAGATGCCTTCCGGTATTCCGGTAGCAACTGTTGCGATTAACGGTGGAAAAAATGCCGGTATTCTCGCAGCAAAGATTCTGGCTGCTTCCGATCCGGAGCTGCTTGCCAAGCTTAAGTCTTATACAGAAAATATGAAAAATGAAGTTGTGGCAAAGGATGCAAAGTTAAAAGAAGTTGGACGTAAGGACTACGCAAAGTAAGGGAGGAAACTATGGATTACAAGAATGCTGGAGTAGATATTGAGGCTGGCTACAAGTCAGTTGAGCTGATGAAGAAACATGTTCAGCGTACCATGCGTGAGGAAGTTCTGACCGGACTTGGCGGATTTTCCGGTGCATTTTCTGCTGACAAATTCAAGGATATGGAGCATCCGACTCTGGTATCCGGAACAGATGGTGTCGGAACAAAGCTGAAACTGGCTTTTCTTCTGGACAAGCACGATACAATCGGTATTGACTGTGTTGCCATGTGTGTAAATGACATTGCCTGTGCCGGCGGTGAGCCGCTTTTCTTCCTGGATTATATTGCCTGCGGCAAGAACGATCCGGAAAAGATTGCAACCATCGTTAGCGGTGTAGCAGAAGGCTGTGTACAGTCCGATGCAGCCCTGATCGGCGGTGAAACTGCAGAAATGCCGGGCTTTTATCCGGAAGACGAATATGATCTGGCAGGATTTGCAGTAGGTGTAGTTGATCAGAAAGATCTGATCACAGGAAAGGATATTGCAGCCGGAGATGTACTTGTCGGAATTGCTTCCTCAGGTGTACACAGCAATGGATTTTCCCTTGTCAGAAAGATTTTCCCGATGACAAAGGCTTCCCTTACAAGCTATAGAGAAGAGCTGGGCGCAAGCTTAGGAGAGGTTCTTCTTGCACCGACAAAGATTTATGTAAAGGCTCTTCGCAGTGTGAGAGAAAGCGGCGTAACCATCAAGGGCTGCAGCCACATTACCGGCGGCGGTTTCTATGAAAATATTCCGCGTATGCTTCCGGAAGGAAAAAGAGCAATTGTTGAGAAAGATTCTTATGAGGTTCCGCCGATCTTCAAGCTTATGGCTAAGGAAGGAAATGTGGCAGAAGAGATGATGTACAATACCTACAATATGGGTATCGGCATGATGCTGGCGCTTGATCCCAAGGATGTGGATGCTGCAATTTCCGCTATTGAAGCTGCAGGCGAAAAGGCCTTTGTAGTTGGTAAGATCGAAGATGGAGAAAAAGGAGTTACTTTATGCTAAATGTAGCAGTCCTTGTTTCCGGAGGAGGAACAAATCTTCAGGCAATTATTGATTCGGTTGCTGACGGAAGGATTACAAATGCAAGAATTTCTCTTGTCATATCCAACAATGCAGGCGTTTATGCTCTGGAGCGGGCAGAAAAGGCAGGGATTAAGAATCTTGTGATTTCACCCAAGTCCTATGAGAATCGGGAGCTTTTTCATAAGGCTCTGATTTCTGAACTGCAGGAGGCAGAAATCGATCTGGTTGTTCTGGCAGGCTTCCTTGTTGTGATTCCGGAGGAGATGATCCGCTTATACAAAAACAGAATCATCAATGTACATCCTTCCCTGATTCCTTCTTTCTGCGGTACAGGCTATTATGGTCTGAAGGTGCACGAGGGTGCTTTGGCAAGAGGCGTAAAGGTAACCGGAGCAACGGTGCATTTTGTAGATGAAGGAACCGATACAGGTCCCATTATTCTGCAGAAGGCAGTGGAAATCAGACAGGATGATACAGCAAAGAGTCTTCAGCAGAGAGTGATGGAAGAAGCAGAATGGATTCTGCTTCCCAAGGCAATTGATCTGATTGCAAACGATAAGGTTTATGTTGAAGACGGCATTGCAAAGATTAGAGAATAATTCCAAAAATAGAGTACTTGGCTGAAAGGCCGGATAGGAGAGAACCATGAAAGTTCTTGTAGTTGGAAGCGGTGGACGTGAGCATGCAATTGTAACAGCGCTTGCAAAGAGTCCGAAGGCAGATAAGATTTACTGTGCACCCGGAAATGCGGGAATTGCAGCTCTTGCTGAGCTGGTACCGATCAAGGCAATGGAGTTTGATAAGCTGCTTGCCTTTGCAAAAGAAAAAGAGATTGATCTGACAGTTATCGGAATGGACGATCCTCTGGTTGGCGGTATCGTGGATGTATTTGAAAAAGAAGGCCTTCGAGTATTTGGCCCCCGCAAGAATGCAGCGATTATTGAGGGATCAAAGGCTTTTTCAAAAGAACTGATGAAAAAATACAATATTCCGACAGCTGCTTATGAGACCTTTGATGATTATGAAAAGGCAGTTGCTTATCTGGAAGGAGCAAAATTCCCGATCGTTCTGAAAGCAGACGGACTGGCTCTTGGAAAGGGCGTTTTGATCTGTCAGAATCTGGAAGAGGCAAAGGCCGGAGCAAAAGAGATCATGGCTGACAAAAAATTCGGAGATGCCGGCAATCAGATGGTAATCGAAGAGTTTATGACAGGCCGTGAGGTTTCTGTTCTTTCTTTTGTAGATGGAAAGACCATCAAGATCATGGCATCTGCCCAGGATCATAAGAGAGCAGAGGATGGAGACAAGGGACTGAATACCGGCGGAATGGGTAACTTTTCCCCGACTCCCTTCTATACAGAAGAAGTGGACGCATTCTGCAAAAAATACATTTATCAGGCAACAGTTGATGCGATGGCAGCAGAGGGAAGACCTTTTACGGGCGTAATCTTCTTTGGTCTGATGTTAACGGAAGAAGGCCCTAAGGTTCTGGAATATAATGCCAGATTCGGAGATCCGGAGGCACAGGTTGTTCTTCCGCGAATGAAGAATGACATTGTTGATGTGATGGAAGCCTGCATAGATGGTAAGCTGGATGAGATCGACCTGCAGTTTGAAGACAATGCCTGCGTTTGCGTTGTGCTTGCTTCAAAAGGATATCCGGTTTCTTATGAGAAAGGATTCCCCATTAAGGGACTCGAGAAATTCGATGACAAGGAAGGCTATTATTGCTTCCATGCAGGAACCGCATTCAATGAAAAGGGCGAGATCGTTACAAATGGTGGACGTGTTCTTGGAATCACAGCTCTTGGAAAAACCCTTCAGGAGGCACGCGCAAATGCCTATGAAGCAACCACATGGGTAGAATTTGATAACAAATATATGCGTACCGACATCGGTAAGGCAATTGATGAAGCATAAAGCATAAGAACTTCTTAATGTATCTTCTGAATGCACTAAAAAGGACTTTATTTTCCAGCTGGTCGTTAGCTGAGAAAATAAAGTCCTTTTTGCCAGATTATGTTGGATAGAAAATTTACAACTTTATGAATTCCGGCTTTCGATCGCGGAAGACACTGTAATAGCGGAAACCGCAGGAAAGCAGTAAGTCTCTTGCCTGATCAAAAGAATGGGCGATATCCTCCGGCTTATGGGCATCTGCTCCGGTTGTGATGATCTCTCCGCCTAATTCCCGGTAACGCAGCAGATATTCTTTGCAGGGAAGAGAAGCAAGGCCGGACTTATAGCCCGAGCTGTTGATCTCGATTCCCTTACCCCTTTCGATCAGAAAACGGAAGATCTCATCTACGATATCCATATAGTCCTTGGGGTTAAAGTCCCGGAGCTGACCGGGAGCATAGCGGATAATATAACCGAGATGTCCGAGGACATCAAAACCGCAAAAGGCCTGAAGATTTTCCAGGGTTGCTTCGAAATATTCACGGAAGGCTGCCTTGCTGCTTCTCTTCTCATAAAAAGCAGGATAATAAGGATCCTCATGGTGAACGACATGAATGGAACCGATTGCCATATCAAAGGGATACTTTTCCAGGATGGCGGCATTTTCCGCAGCAACCTGCTCTTGCAGTCCGAGTTCAACACCCATGAGAACAGAAAAAGTTCCCTCATACTTCTCTTTCAAAGCAGTCATTTCCTTAGTATAAGCGTCAAAATCAATCAGAAAATCAACATCATCCGGAACCTTGGGATAATCCATATCCTCATGATCTGTAAAACAAAGTCCATCAAGATCTTTTTTCATAGCTGAAGCAATCATTGCTTCCGGTTCGGCCTCACTGTCACCGGAATAGCGGCAGTGCATATGTAAATCCCACATTGAAAATCCTTCTTTCTTTTTATATCTATACTTGTGTATTTGCCTACTGTACTGCAAAATACAGGATATATCATAGCACGATGAAAGCACTTCGACAAAGGAGAAAAAGAGGCGGAATGTAAAGGAAAAGCAGGCAAACAAAAGGAATGAAGCGGAAAAGGTAAAAAAAGCGAAAATTCTGTTATAAATTTAACAAAAAGCCTTGTTTTTTATGTGCAAAGAGTATAAAATAGGACACAAATGAGGGGAAGAAATCAGTAAAAACTGTCATTCCCACAGGTAATTTAAATCAATAAGAGATTTAGGAGGAAACTAACATGGCAGTAAAAGTTGCAATCAATGGTTTTGGCAGAATTGGCCGTCTGGCATTCAGACAGATGTTCGGTGCAGAAGGATATGAGGTTGTTGCAATCAACGATCTTACAAGCCCGAAGATGCTTGCTCATCTTCTGAAATATGACAGCACACAGGGAACCTACAAGCTTGCAAGCACAGTAACAGCCGGTGAGAATTCTATCACAGTAGACGGCAAAGAAATTACAATCTACAGTGAGCCGGATGCAAACAACTGCCCATGGGGTGAGCTTGGAGTAGACGTTGTTCTTGAGTGCTCAGGCTTCTATACAAGCAAGGCAAAAGCACAGGCACATATCAATGCAGGTGCAAAGAAGGTTGTTATTTCCGCACCGGCAGGAAATGATCTTCCGACAGTTGTATTTAATACAAACCACGATATCCTGACAAAAGAGGATACCATCATTTCAGCAGCATCCTGCACAACAAACTGCCTTGCACCGATGACAAAGGCACTGAATGATCTTGTTAAGATCAAATCCGGTATCATGTGCACAATCCATGCTTATACAGGCGATCAGATGACACTTGACGGCCCGCAGAGAAAGGGCGATCTGAGAAGATCCCGTGCTGCAGCTGTTAATATCGTTCCGAACTCAACAGGAGCTGCAAAGGCAATCGGACTTGTTATTCCGGAACTGGCAGGCAAGCTGATCGGTGCTGCTCAGCGTGTACCGACCCCGACAGGATCAACAACTATTTTGAATGCTGTTGTTGAAGGCGAAGTAACTGTAGAACAGATCAACGCAGCAATGAAGGCAGCTGCAAATGAGTCCTATGGCTACAATGAAGATGAGATCGTATCTTCTGATATCGTAGGCATGACATATGGTTCTCTCTTTGATGCAACACAGACAATGGTTCTTCCGCTGGATAACGGAACAACTCAGGTTCAGGTTGTTTCATGGTATGACAATGAGAACTCCTATACAAGCCAGATGGTTCGTACAATTAAGTACTTTGCAGAGCTTGGCTAATAGAAGCAACTCTTAAATGACTCGCGAAAGGGGTCCGGTCAATTTGGGCCGGGCTCCTTTTTTCTTTCTTGTCAAAGCAGCTTTGCTTCTATTATAGTAGTACTTGTATAGCAGTACTTGGAAAGGCTGATAAAATCAGCATTTCTTAATAATAGGTGTAATAGGGATTTTGATAGAAGTCCCTATCAAAAAGGAGTAGTTGATCCAAAGGGTATTCTCGAAGGAGGAAATTAGAATGCTTAACAAACTTACAGTAGATGATATTGATGTAAAAGGAAAAAGAGTTCTTTGCCGCTGCGATTTTAATGTGCCGTTAAAGGATGGAAAGATTACAGATGAAAACAGACTGGTAGCTTCTCTGCCGACAATCAAAAAGTTGATCGCGGATGGAGGAAAGGTCATTCTTTGTTCTCATCTTGGCAAGCCGAAGGGAGAGCCGAAACCGGAATTATCCCTGGCACCGGTTGCAGTACGTTTAAGTGAGCTTCTTGGACAGGAAGTAAAATTTGCTGCAGACGATGAGGTTGTAGGAGAGAATGCAAAAGCAGCAGTTGCTGCAATGCAGGATGGAGATGTGGTTCTGCTTCAGAATACACGTTACCGTGCAGAAGAAACAAAGAATGGTGAGGCTTTCAGCAAGGATCTGGCTTCCCTTTGTGATGTATATGTAAATGATGCATTCGGAACAGCACACAGAGCACACTGCTCTAATGTTGGTGTTGCAGCACTTGTTCCGACCGCAGCAGTTGGATATCTGATGCAGAAGGAAATCGATTTCCTTGGAAATGCAGTAGAGAATCCGGTTCGTCCTTTTGTTGCAATTCTTGGCGGAGCAAAGGTTGCAGACAAGCTGAATGTAATTTCCAACCTGCTTGAGAAGTGTGATACGCTGATCATTGGCGGAGGAATGGCTTATACCTTCCTTAAGGCAAAGGGCTATGAGATTGGAACATCTTTGGTTGATAATGAGAAGGTAGAATATTGCGCAGAAATGATGAAGAAGGCAGAAGAGCTTGGAAAGAAGCTGCTTCTTCCGATCGATACGGTTGTTACAGATGCCTTTCCGAATCCGATCGATGCAGAGATTGCAGTTGAAACAGTTGATGCAGATAAAATGCCGGCAGATAAGATGGGAATGGATATCGGACCGAAAACAAGAGAACTTTATGCAGAAGCTGTAAAGAGTGCAAAGACAGTTGTTTGGAACGGACCGATGGGTGTATTCGAGAATCCGATTCTTGCTGCAGGTACAGTTGCCGTAGCAGAGGCACTTGCTGATACAGATGCAACAACCATTATTGGTGGTGGAGACAGTGCAGCAGCAGTAAATCAGCTTGGTTTTGGTGATAAGATGTCTCATATTTCCACAGGCGGCGGCGCATCTCTTGAATTCCTGGAGGGCAAAGAGCTTCCGGGTGTTGCAGCCGCAAACGACAAATAAGTTTACATAAATAGGAGAATATAAGAATGAGAAGAATTGTAGCTGCAGGCAATTGGAAAATGAATAAAACACCATCAGAGGCAGTAGCCCTGATTGAGGAGCTGAAACCTCTTGTAAAGAATGATGAGGTAGATGTTATTTTTTGTGTTCCTGCAATTGATATTATTCCGGCAGTTGAAGCTGCAAAGGGAAGCAATATTGAAATCGGTGCCGAGAATATGTACTACGAAGAAAGCGGAGCATATACAGGAGAGATTGCTCCCAATATGCTGGTTGATGCAGGCGTAAAATATGTTATTCTTGGCCACAGCGAGAGACGCGGATATTTTGCAGAGACAGATGAAACTGTAAACAAAAAAGTCCTGAAAGCCTTTGAGCATGATATTACACCGATCATCTGCTGTGGAGAGAGTCTTGAGCAGAGAGAACAGGGAATCACCATTGACTGGATCAGACAGCAGATCAAGATCGCTTTCCAGAATGTTACAGCAGAAAATGCAAAGAAAGCAATTGTAGCTTATGAGCCGATCTGGGCAATCGGAACAGGCAAAACAGCCAGTACAGAGCAGGCACAGGAGGTTTGCGAGGCAATCCGTGTATGCCTGACAGAGCTTTACGGTCAGGAAGTATCTGAGGAAACCCGTATTCTTTACGGCGGATCAGTAAATGCGAAGACAGCAGCAGATCTTTTCTCTCAGAAAGATATTGACGGCGGCCTGGTTGGCGGAGCTTCTCTGAAGGCAGAGTTTGGTCAGATTGTAAACAGATAAGATAATAAGAAGAGATAGATCAATGAGTAAAAAGACAACAATGCTGATGATCCTGGACGGATTCGGCATAAATGACAGAGAAGAAGGCAATGCTGTTAAGCAGGCAAATCTGCCTAATATCAGAGCTTTACTGGAAAAATATCCCTGGCAGAAGGGATATGCGAGCGGACTGGATGTGGGTCTGCCGGATGGTCAGATGGGCAATTCAGAGGTTGGCCATATGAATATGGGTGCCGGCCGTATTGTTTATCAGGATCTGACAAGAATCACAAAGGCCATTCAGGATGGAGATTTCTTTGAGAATCAGGTTCTTTTGGAAGCTGTAAATCATGCAAAGGAAAATAAAAAGGCACTTCATCTTTGGGGACTTTTATCAGACGGCGGTGTTCATTCTCATCAGGAGCATCTTTATGCTTTGCTTGAAATGGCAAAACGTCAGGGTTTATCTGAGGTTTATGTGCATTGCTTTATGGATGGACGTGATACAGCACCAACTTCCGGTCTTGGATTTATTCAGGAACTGGAAGAAAAGATTGCGGAGATCGGAGTTGGTCAGATCGCAAGTGTGAGCGGCCGTTATTATGCAATGGACCGCGATAACAGATGGGATCGCGTACAGAAGGCCTATGATGCCCTTACCCTGGGTGAAGGAAAGACGGCAGCCAGTGCGGCAGAAGGCGTTGAGGCTTCCTATGCAGAAAAGGTGACCGATGAATTTATCGTTCCCTTTGTTGTGGTAAAGGATGGAAAGCCTTTAGCTACTGTAGAAGAAAATGACAGTGTTATTTTCTACAATTTCCGTCCGGACAGAGCAAGACAGATTACCAGAGCTTTTTGCTGTGATGAATTTGACGGATTCGAAAGAAAGAAGCATCCGCATGTCGATTACGTTTGCTTCAAGGATTATGATGAAACAATCCCGAATAAGCAGATTGCCTTTGAGAAAGAAAATCTTACCAATACTTTGGGACAGTTTCTTGCGGATCAGGGAAAAAGTCAGCTTCGTCTGGCAGAAACAGAAAAGTATGCCCATGTTACTTTCTTCTTTAATGGCGGTGTAGAAGAGCCGAATGAAAATGAGGATCGTATCCTGGTTCCTTCTCCGAAGGTTGCTACCTATGATCTTCAGCCGGAGATGAGTGCTTATACTGTTGGCGAAAAGCTGGTAGAAGCGATTCATTCCGGAAAGTATGATGTGATCATCATCAATTTTGCAAATCCGGACATGGTTGGACATACCGGTGTGATTTCTGCGGCGGTCAAAGCAGTAGAAGCGGTAGATGCCTGTGTCGGAAAAGCAGTTGATGCTCTGCTGGAAGAAGATGGTCAGATGTTCCTTTGTGCGGATCATGGCAATTGTGAACAGATGATTGATTATGAGACAGGAGAGCCATTCACAGCACATACGACCAATCCGGTTCCTTTTGTTCTGGTGAACTACAAAGAGGGCTATGGACTGAAGGAAGGAGGCCGTCTGGCAGATATTGCTCCCACTTTGATTGAAATGATGGGTCTGGAGAAACCAAAAGAGATGACAGGGCTTTCCCTTTTGAAAAAAATGTGATAGAATCTTACGTTGTATGCGATGTGGCGTGCCACATCGCATATCTTAGTTTATGCGGGAAAGGAGCCTGAGGTGAAGCAGCCCCAAGCCGGCATATTGCCTACCGCGATAACTTTATCATGACGAGCAGTTTTCTGACGAGGAAACAGTAAGGAGAATTGAAGATGCAGGAATTTAAACCATTCAAAGAAGGCAAGGTAAGAGAAATCTATGATAATGGCGACAGCCTGATCATGGTGGCTACAGACAGAATTTCAGCTTTTGATGTAATCCTGAAAAACCAGGTTACAGACAAGGGTGCCATCCTGACCCAGATGTCTAAATTTTGGTTTGATCTGACAAAGGACATTGTGCCGAATCACATGATTTCCGTAGATACAAAGGATATGCCGGAATTTTTCCAGCAGCCTCAGTTTGACGGCAAAAGTATGATGTGCAAGAAGCTGACAATGCTTCCGATTGAGTGCATTGTACGTGGTTATATCTCCGGAAGCGGCTGGGCAAGCTATCAGAAGGATGGCACAGTTTGCGGTATTAAGGTTCCGGAGGAGCTTGTTGAATCTCAGAAATTATCAGAAGCGCTGTATACACCGTCCACAAAAGCAGAAATCGGTGATCATGACGAGAACATTACTTATGAGCAGAGTATTGATGTTCTGGAAAAAGCTTTCCCGGGCAAGGGCGAGGAATATGCAGCAAAATTAAGAGAATATACTCTGGCTGTTTACAAGAAGTGTGCAGACTATGCCTTTGAGCGTGGTATTATTATTGCAGATACCAAATTTGAATTTGGTCTGGATGAGAATGGAGAGATCATCCTTGGCGATGAAATGATCACACCGGATTGCTCTCGTTTCTGGCCGGTAGAAGGCTATGAGCCGGGCAAGGGACAGCCTTCCTTTGACAAGCAGTTTGTAAGAGACTGGCTGACAGCAAATCCGGATAGTGATTATAAGCTGCCGGATGAGATTGTTGATAAGACAATCGCTAAATACAAAGAAGCATACAAGATGCTGACAGGTGAGGATTTCGATAAATAATTCTCATAAATATGTTTACATAATTCATATGCGAAAGGATTGAGTCAGAATGAGTAACGACAGATATACCAGCCCGCTTTCAGAGCGTTATGCAAGTAAGGAAATGCAGTATATTTTTTCTCCGGAAAAGAAATTCCGCACATGGAGAAGACTGTGGATCGCACTTGCTGAGACAGAAAAAGAGCTTGGTCTGAATATTACAGATGAGCAGATCGAAGAATTGAAGGCACATAAGGATGATATCAATTTTGAGGTTGCCAAGGAACGTGAGAAGGAAGTACGTCATGATGTTATGTCTCATGTTTATGCCTATGGTGTTCAGTGCCCGAAGGCAAAGGGAATCATTCATCTCGGAGCAACCTCCTGCTATGTCGGTGACAATACAGATATCATTCTGATGGATGAGGCTCTGGGACTTGTACGCAGCAAGCTGGTGAATGTAATTGCCAAGCTTTCCCAGTTTGCAGATGAATATAAGGAGCTTCCGACGCTTGCTTTTACACATTTCCAGCCGGCTCAGCCGACAACTGTAGGTAAGAGAGCAACTCTTTGGATTCAGGAATTTATGATGGATCTGGAGGATCTGGATTATGTAAAATCCACCTTGAAGTTGCTTGGCTCTAAGGGAACAACCGGTACCCAGGCAAGCTTTTTGGAGCTTTTTGACGGAGATCACGAGACAATTGATAAGATCGATCCGATGATTGCAGAAAAGATGGGCTTCAAGGCATGCTATCCGGTATCCGGTCAGACCTATTCCAGAAAGGTTGATACCAGAGTATTAAATGTGCTTGCCGGAATCGCAGCTTCAGCTACAAAATTCTCAAATGATATTCGTCTGCTTCAGCATTTGAAAGAGGTAGAAGAGCCCTTTGAGAAGAATCAGATTGGTTCTTCCGCTATGGCATATAAGAGAAATCCGATGAGAAGTGAGAGAATTGCTTCCCTTTCCAGATATGTAATCGCAGATGCAATCAACCCGGCAATTACCTCTGCAACCCAGTGGTTTGAAAGAACCCTGGATGATTCTGCAAATAAGCGTCTTTCTGTTCCGGAAGGCTTTTTGGCAATCGACGGTATTCTTGATCTGGTACTGAATGTATCAGATGGACTGAAGGTTTACGATAAGGTAATTACCAAGCACCTTATGGCAGAACTTCCCTTTATGGCAACTGAGAATATCATGATGGATGCAGTGAAGGCAGGCGGAGACCGTCAGGAAATGCATGAGAGAATTCGTCAGCTTTCAATGGAAGCAGGAAAGCATGTTAAGGAAGAAGGCGGAGATAACAATCTGCTTGAGCTGATTGCAGCAGATCCGGCCTTCCATCTCAGTCTTGAGGAGCTGCAGGCTTCCATGGATCCGAAGAAGTATGTTGGTCGTGCACCCCGCCAGGTTGAAAATTATCTGAAGCAGGTAGTAAGACCTATGCTGGAAGAGAATAAGGATATCATTGGAATGGAAGCAGAGATCAACGTATAAGAGATGGAATGAGCAAGACTTTCTTAAACAACTGAACTAAGAAGATGAAGAGAAAATGCACCGGTCTGATGGCCGGTGCATTTTCTTCTTGCTTAGGGGATTAGCTATCAACACGTTTTGTCCTATAACCCGGATTTTGCTGATATCTTATTATAAAACATAATGGATACGCTGCTCATCAAAACGATCCTGTTGAGCGTGAACCGTTTCCGGATAGCCACATGGAATAATAGCGAAGGCCTCTAAATTTTCTGCTAGATTCAATACTGTGCCTACAGCCTGCATTCGTTCTCTTAGAGGAGCAATTCCAAGCCATACTGCACCAAGTTCAAGTGCATCTGCCTCCAGTAAGAGATTTTCTACGGATGCGCTCATGTCAATTTGCGCATATTCAGGTAACATGCAGTTGCTTCGGTAGCATGCGACAAAAGCAAGAGGTGCAGATGCGCAGCAGCCAGCGTTAGGGCTGGTTTTTGATAACTTTTCTAATACCGTTTTATCTTTAACTACATAGAATTCCCAAGGCTGCTGGTTTCCGGCAGATGGTGCGGCCATAGCAGCTTGCAGCAGTTTTTCGATTTTTTCGTTCTCGACAGATTTGTCCTGATACTTTCTAATACTTGTTCTGTGAAAAATTTCCTTCATCTTACAATCCTCCTATTGTAGTTGTGAAATGCTTTTAGCAATATCACATAGCTGCCAGCCTTTTTGTGTAATTGGAAATTTCATTCCGATTACATAAAAAGCTACTCATTCACATAAGCATCTGTAAAAAAATAAGCGTGAAATCTGTGAGGGTAAGCAGTTCCTCATGATTTCACGCTTTAAAAGCTGGCTTTGTTTCTTAAATTCGGATTTATAATAATGCATAAAAGAGAAAAAGGCAAGAAAATTTTGTTTGACTTTTACCCCAAAAGAAAAATATAATGCAGTTAAAAGTGTGTAGCTTATCAGCGTAAGTCCGACTTACGGGATAAGCACACACTTTTTTTTATGTAATAGGAAACTTCGTTCCTATTGCATAAAAAAGTTCCGCAAGGATCGCGCTGCGGCGGAAAGGAAATAGGTTGCCTGATGCGAAACGCCGCAGACGGAGAATCCTACAAGCAGGATTCTATCTTGTGCAAAAAAAGGAGGATTAGGAAAAGATGGCAGAAAGTAGTAAGATGAAGGAGATGCCGGTAAATAAGCTCATGTTGCAGATGGGAATACCGATGATCTTATCTATGGCATTGCAGGCGGTATACAATATTGTAGACAGTGCTTTTGTTGGAAATATGAGATCAGGAAGTGAGGCTGCGCTTAATGCGCTTACTCTGGTTTTTCCGATTCAGATGCTCATTGTAGCGATTGGAATAGGAACGGGAGTGGGAACAAATGCGCTTCTTGCTAGAACATTAGGTCAGGGAAATGCGAAAAAAGCTGCTAGTGTGGCGGGAAACAGTTTGTTTCTTGGATTTATAATCTATCTGCTTTGTTTATTGTTTGGAATTTTTGGGGTAAAAGCATATATTTCATCACAGACTCTTGATCCGGAAGTTATTTCAATGGGAACAAGCTACTTAAGAATATGCTGCCTTATCTCATTTGGAATGATTTTCTTTTCTTTATTTGAAAAGCTCTTACAGGCAACAGGCCGCTCCTTATATTCTACAATGGGACAGATCCTGGGAGCAGCTGTAAATATTATTCTCGATCCAATTATGATCTATGGGATCGGACCTGTCCCTGAAATGGGCGTAAAAGGAGCAGCCTATGCAACCGTAATCGGGCAGGTCGCATCTGCGGTATTATTGTTCATATTCCATACAAGATTAAATAAGGAATTTGAGCATAGTATACAGTATATGAAACCGGATGCCAGAACAATCAGGGAAATCTATGCGATCGGACTTCCGGCAATTATTGCACAGGCGCTCATGTCTATTATGGTATATGCGATGAATCTGATCTTGAAATTTAGTCCTTCAGCACAGACCGCATATGGATTATTTTATAAAGTGCAGCAATTTGTTTTGTTTCTCGCCTTTGGACTTAGAGATGCAATCACACCGATCATTGCTTTTGCATATGGAATGAATAACAAAAAGAGAATTCAGGATGGCATAAAATATGGATTAATCTATACGATTATACTTATGATTATCGGTGCGGCAATTACAGAAAGTTTCCCAGGTGCTTTTGCAGTTTTATTTAATGCAGGACAATCAAGAGAATATTTTATCGGAGCAATGAGAATTATTTCCATCAGCTTCATTTTTGCAGGAATCAATGTAGCATATCAGGGGATTTATCAGGCATTGGATGCTGGAATGGAATCACTTGTAATTTCGTTAATCAGACAGCTTGTAGTAATATTACCTTTGGCAGGAATTTTCTCTATTTTTGTCAGAAAGGGGCAGATAGGAGTTTCGTTGATTTGGTGGGCAGTTCCGATCACAGAACTTATTGCGTGTATGGTAGGATATGTATTTTTAAAGAGAATCCGAAAGAATAAATTGGAAAGGTAAGTATACATGGTGGAACTTTTTGGCCTATTATGTCGAGCGCTACAGTCTGAGATTGCCAAGCGATTTTGAAAGGAATATACTAAAGGAAAAATAGCATATTGGTAAAAAAATAAACAAAAGAAAAAGCCTATCAAATGGCACGAACTCATAATCAGCGCCATGATAGACTTAATCACAGGAATGTTACTAATTTTATTTAGTAAATATTTTGGCTAGGACCTAAAAGTCCCCCACCTATGAAATATACCATAAACCAATAGAAGAGGAAAGAGCATGCTTTTAAAATTAGGAAAATTTTTAGTAGTAGTAGGATTAATAAAAATGCTTGTTGCATTTGTTTTGAGAACAAGAGAAAAGAGAGACAACTTTCGATAGAAGTTGAAAAGTGAAAAGCAATTCAAGGAGGAAAAACATGGAAGACGACATGAACTTAGAAGACTTAGGAGAATTGCTTAAAGAAGTAACGGAAGAAAACTCTGTGGGGCTTATTTCGTTAGTGTCTTGATATATGTACATACTTATAATATTATAATAATGGAAGGAGAAAAGACAGATGAAGAAGAAACAGAAAAGCATTTAATGCAAATAATTCTTTATATCTTAACAGTCGCAAGCCTGACAGTGAGCGTTCTGGATGGATTAAAAGAGTTATTTGAATAAGTGCTAAATACGAGGGATGGCGGATGAATGCCACTGCCTTCGTAAACAGTATAATTCATCTGAAAAAGATAATCTATGAAAAAAGCGATAATTATAGCACAGCTTGCGATTTTCTGCGGGATTATTGCAAGAGCAAACGAATTTCTTGATTATGCTGCAGGTGGCTTGATCGCCTTGTCAGCAGGCTTAAACCTTTTAGATTTATGGAAAGAGAAGGAGGCAAAATGACACCACAAGAAAGATATGATAAGAAGGCAACAAAGAAGATTTGCATGAAGTTAAATCTTGTATATGATGCGGACATCTTAGAAAAGCTTGATTCGGTACCGAATAAGCAAGGTTATATAAAGGAGCTGATTCGGAAAGATCTGGCAGGAAATAATCAAGAGCAATAGAAAAGAAACTGAAAGGCGGCAGGCACTCGGGAAAGAGGTCTTGTGGCCTTTTGAGCTATTTGGGAGAAAGCGAGGACAGGAGCAATGCCAGGAAAAGGGAGTTATATGTGGATAAGAGGTGAAAACAATGAAACAATATGATGTGGTTAAATTGAAGGATAGACGAATAGGAACCATAGTTGAGATTTTTGAAGATGCTTGCGAAGTTGACCTTGGTGATTCGCCAGAGGATTGGGAAACGATTAGTGTAGACAAAAAAGACATAGAAAAAATAATATATAGAGCATAGCCACTGATCAGGAGATCAGTGGTATTTTTATACTCAAATTTAAGGAAAATCATGGAAGAATAGAAATACAAAGCAGTAACCGGATTGAAAGAGACAGGTCAGACGATCATTGACAATGCCGAGAGAATGGTCGGTGGTTACAAGCATCAGACCGGTCATGTGGAATCGGGATCAAGCTACGAGATGGCGCAGAGTTTGCCTGGGTACCGAATGGAGACAGCTGCGTTTTTTGCATCA
>CAVFAT010000050.1:0-109356 GCA_963620785.1 Bacteroidaceae bacterium | reverse complement strand
GCATGCACAGCATGCAAATAAATCAAAATCTGCTTATACAAATTTTAAAATTGTGCTATAATAAATCGGTTTATGCCTCGCACAAACTGCGGGGCGATTTTTATGTCATAAAAAGCTTCGCTGACCAGCCGAGCAGTGGATATTTCTATGGCTAAAACTAATTTTTATTTTATTAGGAGTGTTGTTTTATGACTGATAACAAGCAATATGACGTCCTTATTATTGGAGCTGGACCTGGGGGTATTTTTTCAGCCTATGAGCTGATGATCCATGATCCTGAACTAAGGATTGCCGTTTTTGAAACCGGAAATCCCCTGCAATCCAGGAAATGTCCAATCGATGGAAAGAAGATTACTGCATGCCAGAACTGCAAAACATGTGCAATTATGAGCGGATTTGGCGGTGCCGGAGCCTTCTCAGACGGAAAGTATAATATTACAAATGACTTTGGTGGAACCTTATACGAGCATATCGGCAAGGAAAAAGCATTGGAGCTTATGCAGTATGTCGATGAGATCAACCTTTCCCATGCAGACGATTTGAATCCAAAGCTTTATTCAACTGCCGGAAGCGAATTTAAAAAGCTTTGTATGCAGAATAAGCTGAATCTTCTGGACGCATCTGTCCGTCATCTTGGAACAGATATTAACTACATTGTTCTTCAGAATCTTTACCGAGAAATGGAAGAGAAGGTCGACTTTTATTTCCATACACCGGTAGACAGAATTGAAGTAGAAGAAGAAGGTTACCGAATCATCTGTGATAAGATGGAAGCAAAGGGAAAATATTGTATCGTTTCTGCCGGCCGAAGTGGCAGCAAGTGGATGGAAAAGGTATGTCAGGATCTGAATATTCCGACCAGTTCTAACCGTGTTGATATCGGTGTCAGAGTCGAACTGCCGGCACAGATTTTTTCACACCTTACCGATCAGCTTTATGAAAGCAAGATCGTTTACCGTACCGAGAAATTCGAGGATAATGTCAGAACCTTCTGCATGAATCCGAATGGCATTGTTGTAAATGAAAATACAAACGGAATTATCACAGTAAATGGACACAGCTTTGAAGACCCATCAAAGAAAACGGACAATACCAACTTTGCCCTTCTGGTTTCCAAGCATTTCTCCGAACCCTTTAAGGATTCCAACGGCTATGGCGAGAGCATTGCCCGTCTTTCCAATATGTTGGGCGGCGGTGTTATTGTACAAAGATTTGGCGATTTGGAGCGTGGAAGAAGAACCAATGAAAAGCGACTTCTGGAAAGCAATGTAAGACCTACCTTAAATGCAACTCCGGGCGATCTTTCCCTTGTTCTTCCCAAACGTATTCTGGATGGCATCATCGAAATGATTCATGCACTGGACAAAATTGCACCCGGAACAGCAAATGACGATACACTTTTATATGGTGTTGAGGTTAAATTCTATAATATGGAAGTAAAATTAGATGAGAACCTTGAGACAAGCTATAAGGGACTCTATGTTATTGGAGATGGAAGCGGAGTGACACATTCCCTTTCTCATGCATCTGCCAGTGGTGTTTATGTTGCAAGACAGATTCTGGCTTTAAATGACTAAGTATCAAGGATTTCTATAGCAAACCCTTGATACTTTATATTATATTTATAGCAGAACAATTTCTAATACAAACATCATACAAATAGCATTACACATTTGAAAATTTTATTGCCAAAGACCAACTGTCTTTCATAAAAAATAAAAATGCCAATAAGTAAATACAAGGAGGGGAAAGCAATCTTCCGGAAAGGGACATAACAAAGCGTCGGTACTTAACGAACACGCCGATCAGGCGATGTGAGTTTAGAACCGCTACGCTTTGTACTAAGCGCGAGCGGTCCCTGGAGGAAGATGCTTTCTTCTCCTTGTCTTCATTTCTACATTTCTACATTATTTCTACATTTCTACATTATCGTTTACAATATTACCTACATTTGTCTGCAATATCGATAACTATAATAATCGACAGATACTGTCGATACTTGATACTGGCGATACTGTCAATAGTTTTTCGCAAATTCAGTCCTAAGCGGCATAATTGGCAAAACTTACTCTTCGCGCAGCTGCACCTTATTCGCAGCCAGCCGCCGTCTGTCTTCCTCAATCGCAGCATAATGCTTCCGGGTCGTATTGATATCCTTATGCCCAAGAACATCGGCTACAAGGTAAATATCCCCTGTTTCCCGATAGAGACTGGTACCATAGGTACTCCTCAGCTTATGAGGTGTAATTTTCTTCAGCGAAGTAACCGTTTTTGCGTATTTTTTTACCAGATTTTCGACAGCCCTTACACTGATTCTTTTTCCCTGCATGGAGAGGAAGAGAGCAGGCTCATCCTCAGCAAAGGTCCTGGCATGAGATCTTTCCTCAAGATACGCCTGTAAGGCATCCTCAACCTCTCTGCCAAAATATACAATCGCCTCAGAACCACCTTTTCTTTGTACCCGAATTCCATTGTTATTCAGATCTACATCTGAAAGATTCAACCCAACACATTCCGAAACACGAATTCCAGTTCCCAATAAGAGGGTCAGGAGAGCGAAATCACGTTTTTTTGTTTTTGCATGATAAAGCTTTTGCTTGTCCGTTAAACCGTCACCATTTTCCACCTGATCTAACAATTTGGCAACCTCATCCGGATCCAGGCGAATGATATTTTTCTTATGAAGCTTCGGCATGGAAACAAGAGCCGCCGGATTCTTTTCAATCAGTTCCTTCTTGAAATAGTAATTATAGAAGGAGCGAAGGCAGGCTAGCTTGCGGGAAAGCCCCCGTTCCTCATTGGTATGTTCATTCCCATCCTGATCATAAATACGAAGATAAGAAAGATATTCTTCAATATCCGTAGCAGTCAGCTGATCCAAAATATCAATCGGAATATCATGCATTTCCATATTCTGGTAAAGAGGATTATTTTCCATGATATAGCGGAAAAAGATGCGCAAATCATAGGCATAAGCCAGCCGGGTACGACTCGCAGTCGACTGTTCGATTCCTATGAAGAATTCCTTGCAGAACATAGGTAATTCCTTTAGCATTTCACGTAATTTAAGCTCATTTTGCCTGTTGATCCGGTCAGAATATCTGGCTTCCATTGATCTATATCTCCTTGATCCCTTTAAATTCCTTCTAACTATTCGTAAAAGCTGTCTTTTGCGAATAGTTGCTTTTCTCTTATTATAGTATTCTCTCCCAAAACTTTCAAGTCGACTTGCTATTTTATCGCTTCCTTATACAATACAAAGCTATAGCTTATAAATAAAAACCAGACTCTGCCTAAGGCAAAATCTGGTGTGCTAGAATACTCCGCTGTAAACTTCTTTTCTACTGCAAACTTTTTTTCCGCTACGCACGTCTTTTCAGCTGCAACCTTTTTTCAGCTGCGAACTTCATTTCCGCTGTGAAAAAAAGTTTCAACCACGAAAGCGCGCAAAAAGTTTTTCAAAATAATCCGGATAAGGCGCGTGCACTTCAATATATTCACCGCTTCTCGGATGAATCAGTCCGATGACCTCTGCATGCAAAGCCTGCCCTATCAGGTGGTAAGGATTTTTTCCGGATCCATAAAGGGGATCTCCCAGCAAGGGATGATTGATCATAGCCATATGAACACGAATCTGATGGGTTCTGCCCGTTTCCAGCTCAAACTGTACGAAGCTTACATTATGTCCCGGATAACACTCGAGAACCTTATAATGCGTAATAGCTTCCTTTCCATTTTTTACATTGGGAGCCATTTTCTTCCGGTCCAGAGGATGTCTTCCAATCGTTGATTCCAGACAGCCTTCCTCTTCCTTGATGATACCTGCTACAAAGCCAACATACCTTCGTGTAACAGAATGTTCCTTGATCTGTTCTGCAATTTTATTATGTGCCTGGTCGTTTTTGCATACGATCAAAGCTCCTGTCGTATCTTTATCGATTCGATGCACGATACCCGGACGAATCTGTCCGTTTATTCCGGAAAGCTGATCTTTACAGTGATACATAACGGCATTCACAAGGGTTCCGCTGGTATGTCCCGGTGCAGGATGCACAACCATATCCTTTGGCTTATTGACAACAAGAAAATCTTCGTCTTCATACAGAATATCGAGGTCAATTGCCTCCGGCAGAATCTGGATTTCTTCATCCTCAGGCAAAAGAACAACTACCTTTTCCTCTTCATTTACTTTGTAACTGCCCTTCTGGCTCTTTCCATTGACCAGAACGTTTCCTTTTTTGATCAGATTCTGAAAATAATTTCTGGATTTTTCGGAATATACCAATGAAAGAAATTTATCCAGTCTTTCTCCGGCATATTCATTTTCGACAATGAATTCTTCCCTTTTTTTGGCTTCTATCTCTTTTTCCAAATTATTTCTTTCCATGGAAAATCTCCTCAAAATCCTCTGACTGATAGTAAAAAAGAACAAGAATGATCAAAAGGATTTCTGCTGCTGTAACATAAATATCCGCTACATTAAAGACCGGAAAATTGATCAGCTTAAAATAAAAGAAATCTACCACATAACCATTAAGGGTACGATCTATAAAATTACCGATTGCACCGGAAATCAAAAGAACTAAAGTAGCCCGAAACCAGAAAAAATGCTTGTCCAGAGGTGTTTTAAAGTAAATAACTGCCGCTGCAAGAACAATTACAATTGTCAAAATCAGGAAAAAGATGGTCTTTCCCTCCAGCATACTGAAGGCAGCCCCTGTATTCTCAAGATACTGTAATTCAAATACATTCTTCAGAATAACAAAGCCCTGCTTTCCTTTTAAAAGAATAACTGCAAGTTCCTTTGTCAGCTGATCCAGCAAAACCAGTAATACGATCAGCAAAATACCGAAGATTCTCTTTTTGCTCTTCTTTTCCATTTATTTATCTGCCTAGCCTTTTCTAAAAATAATATATACCTATCTTGAAAGTAAGGATAAAGTAAAGATTCAGAAGCAAGTTCGGAAGTAAGAATTCAATCAATACCTCTATCACATACATTTATCACTCACTTTTATCACTTTCTGAGCACGCTAACACGATCACACTAACACGCTTTCAATTGCATCCAGAAAATCCTTATCCTCTATTTCCTGATCGATATAGGTATCTCCCAGTCCTCTCATCATAATAAAGCGAATGTTTCCGGCCATGGTCTTTTTATCGGAACGCATGGTATGAAGCACATCCTTTGCTGTAAAATTCTTTGCCTCTGCCTTGACTGCCAGCTGATATTTCTTCAGAAGTTCTAAGACTGAATCATATTCTGCCTCTGTAATCTGCTCCTTCTTCATGGAAAGATAGGCAGCTGCAGCCATGCCGATTGCAACGCACTCCCCGTGAAGCAGCTGAAAGCCCTCCAACTTCTCAATTGCATGACCGATCGTATGGCCAAAATTAAGCAATGCCCGGATACCCTGCTCCTTTGGATCCTCCTCCACAACATCGGCCTTGTGACGGCAGCTTTTATAAACGATCTCATGCAGGAATTCTTCATTTAAGACGTCACCTTCATATGCTTCCAGATAGTCCAAAAAGGCCTTATCCCTGATATAACCGTATTTGATAACCTCGGCCATACCACAGGCAAGTTCTCTCTCCGGAAGGCTTTTCAACAGGCTCAGATTCATATAAACCAGCTTAGGCATATAGAAGGCGCCAACCATATTTTTGTAGCCCCTGAAATCCACTCCGGTTTTTCCGCCAACACTGCTGTCAACCATAGCAAGCAGGCTGCTTGGAATCTGAATAAAGTCGATTCCTCTCAGATAAGTAGAAGCCGCAAAACCGGTCATATCTCCAATCACACCGCCGCCTAAGGCGATCAGCAGATCCTTGCGGTCAAAATGCTGCTGAATCAGATATTCATAAATATCTCCGATGTGATCCAGGGTCTTGTTGCTTTCTCCTGCAGGAAGGGTATAACTTCCGACGAAGGAAAAATAGTCTCCCAGAAGATCCTTCAATCCATCCAGATAAAGGGGTGCGACATTGGAATCCGAAATAATGCAGGCCTTTTTGCTTGTCGTAAAGCCTGCCTGCTCCAATTCATTCTTCAGCTCTGAAAAATCATTTTTAAATACAATATCATAGATGACCTTGCCATCCTGATGAACATGGATGCGATCCTTCATTTTTAATTCTCCCATTTCATTCTATTTACCGCAAAAAGCACCAGGAGAAATCCCGATGCTTTTATTTCATTCATAGTAAATTCAAATATTCAATTCTTTACAGACTGGTCTTAATAAAGCTGCTTCCGACATTAACAGAGCTGAGAATTGCCTGAAGATTGTCGCCGACATCACCGGAAATCTCCACCCCCGGAGGTGTCAGAAGAAAGATCGAGCTGTTGATCTTCTGAAGATTGCCATCAATTGCATAGGTGGAACCAGAAGAGAAATCAATGATTCTCTGAGCAATTTCCACATCAAGTCCTTCCATATTCAAAACAATGGAACATCCCTTTAAAAGGGTCTGTGTAATTTCTCTGGAATCTTCAACTGTTGTCGGTTTAATTAAACAAATTTCCATTTCTTCCTTCACCTGACGCTTGGTCTGTCTCATCTGTACTACTTTGGAGCTATTGCGAGTACTTGTCTTTTCTTCCTCTCTGGACTGACGTTCGCGCTCCTTCGCTGCAGCCTTCTTATCTCGTCTGGACTCATGCTTTTCTTCCGGCTCAGAATCAAAATCATCTTCATCTTCTTCTGCTTTCTTTGCCTTTCTGCGTCCGAAGAAAGAAAGCTTTTCTTCTTCCTCTTCTTCCTCATCCAGATATTCGTCATCGTACTCATCATCATACTCATCATCATCCGGATTCAAGCGCATAATATTCAAAAAGCTATCTACAAAACCCAATGTTCTAATCTCCTAATCATTTATTATAATTTCTCTCACCGAATATACCGGTTCCGACACGAACAAGAGTAGCACCCTCTTCAACTGCTACTTCAAAATCACCTGTCATGCCCATGGACAGAATGCCCATAGAAACATTATCAATGTTTTCCCTGCTTATGTCAACAGATAATTCTCGAATCGCCTTGAAATATTGCCGATTATCCTCAGGATTCTCGACAAATGGAGCGATTGTCATCAGCCCCTTAATATGGACATGAGGCAGCTTTGCACACTCTCTTACCATCTGGATGACCTCGTCCTTTTTCAGGCCAAATTTGGTCTCCTCCTCTGCCATATTAACCTCAATCAGAACATCCATTTCTACATTATGCTTTTCTGCCTGCTTTTCGATTTCCTCTGCAAGGCGAACAGAATCTACGGAATGGATCAGAGAAACCTTGTCGATGATATACTTCACTTTATTTCTCTGTAAATGACCGATCATATGCCAGTGAATATCCGCCGGAAGAAGGGGCACCTTTTCCTGGATTTCCTGAACCCAGTTCTCTCCGAAATCTCGGCTTCCATGGGCATAGGCCTCCTCCAGCATGGCAAGCGGCTTTGTTTTACTTACCGCGATTAAGGTCACTTCCTTGGAATCACGGCCTGCACGCTCACATGCCTGATCAATTCTTTTTCTTACCTCATCTAAATTTTCAGCGATCATTGTAAAGCCTCCTTTATCTGTCAAATCTCTGTTAAATCTTTTTTCAAATTCTTTATCAAATTCTTTTATCAAATTCTAGCGAACAATCTGATTTTCTTTTACATTGGATGCATCCAGTGCAATGTAATCAAACTGCTTGAGCTCATAATCTGAGCCCGTCGCAACAAGAGAATAAGTATCTCCCGAATATAATATCTCAATTTGCTTGAAAACGGTATAGCCTTTATTGATACAATAAACACCCTGCAATCTGCCGGTATGAGAAATCGTATACTGCTCTGTGGAATCTGCTTTCTGAAGGATCATTCCCTCTGTTACATCATCCCCTGTAACATAATAATAGTCATCATTTTCCGCATAGATCGTCGGGCTGATAAAGCTGATACCACCGTCAGAATTCACCTTGTTAAAACCTGTGGCCGAGGAGTCCCCTCCATTCGATGCATATTCCTTTGGAATCAGGTAAAAATCCTTTTCTGTAATTGCCGTATTTGGAACCTTTAAGCCTTCCTCCTGATTCATTTTTAATTTTACGGTCAGATAACGATCCTGGGCATATCTCACCATAGAATTTGTAAAGGAGAGAACCGCAAAAGTTTGATCTCCGTTCTTTCTGGTCGTAACCGTAGCCCAGGCAGAATGATTATCCTTATTGAAAACGACCTCTACCGCGCCTTTTTCTTCCAGCTGGGAGGCAACACTATCCGTCACTTCAATTACAACCTGCCAATTCTCATTGCGGATCATTTTATAGACCGCATCGCCACTCTCCACCTCTGCATCATTCGCAAGCACAGTCGGCGAATAAGAGCCTGCATCCATTAGCTCATCGGTCACTTCATCCGCCGTAAGAGATTCCATGCCATCAATATAATACTCGATCACACCCGGCTTTTTCGCATAGACCAGCTTTACACCTGAAGAGCCGGCAGATGCCAGCAGCTCTTCTAAGGCATTTTGATTCATATAATCCGCCAGATTAGAATTTATCTTCTCTGTAAGCTGATAAACAGAGGAAAAGGAGCTGTCATTATAAGCAATCGAAAAATCCGTAAAGGCCTGGTGAAGCTCCTGAAGATCACTGTCACTGAGATAATCTGTCTTATCTGACTGATCCAGAATATCGCTCAGACTGCCATTCTGATCCAGGGTATAAACAAGCGTCTGTACCCCTGCACTTTTTCCTTCCTGAAGATAATAATTAATCCTGCCGGAAGCATCCGCGCTTTCAACCATTTCCTCCCGAAGGGCAATTCCGGTATAGCTTTTGTTGGAGGCCATACTCCCTTCTTCCACCTTATAGGCAGTGACATGGGGTGCAAGAAAAAAGCGTATCACGAAATAAAACATATAGATCAATATAATGAAAAATACCAAAAAGCCGACATTCAGTTGAAAACGCGGCTTCATCTTAATCACTTTATTATCTTTCTTTGCCAAAACAATTCCCTATTACAGAAAGAAATGAGAAACCCGTACGGTGTTTCTCATTTCATCTGTCCATACTATAATATGCCTTATCGTCTTTTATAATTCGGCAACAATATATTCTCTGATTGCCTCAGGAATCTCATCCTTTACAGCAGATACAGTAGCGATAAACTTCACACCCGTAATCTTGCTGAGTTCTTCTAATCTGTAAATAGATGTCTCAAGCTCTTCGTTGGAAACATCTGCCAGACGTTTATAATTATCAAAGTATACATATTCGATATCATTGTCCTGAGAAAGAATACCGGCAATGAAGCCAACAAACTCATATTTATTCTTCAGATCATAATCTGAGAAATTAATCAGTCTGATCTTACGGTCAAGTGAATACATATGCTTTGTTGAGTTATCAATAAATACGGAATTTCCTTCCGCTTTCTCTAAATTTTTATTTACAAGATCCAAAAGATATTTTGTCTTGCCATTCCCCTTCTCTCCGATAATTAATTGAACCATCGTCATTTACCTCCATATCATTCGCTCATATTTCGCAGTATTTTGACCGCGATTTGATAAATTCATTATAATTCATCCCTATCTAAAAGACAACATGGTTTCTGTCTTAATTGTTCTCCAGCTGCAAAAGCTCGCTCATTTCCTCGTAAAGATTGTCCTTATTATCCGCACCCAAAACAATGGAAACAAAGTGCTCTCCCTCTTCATTCTGCGTGTAGAGCAGAAGGCAGGATCCGGCATTTGAAGTGGTTCCGGTTTTGCCTCCCAGAATAGTGATTCCCTGAGGCAGCTCATAGGTGTTATCCAGATAAAGATCCGTACTCTGCCAGCTTGCACTGACCTCTTCTCCATCTGCATTTTGATAAACAGCCTTGTAGGAAGCGTCTGCCGCAAGCTTTTTATATTCCTCATCCTGCAGGAGATGATTCATGATCAGATAAAGATCATAAGCGGTCGTATAATGGTTGTCATCATGCAGACCATTGGAATTTACAAAGTTTGTATGAGAAGCGCCAAAACTCTTGGCTGTCTCATTCATTAGCTTTACGAATTCTGTCTCCGAGCCGGAAACATATTCTGCAAGAGCTACTGCTGCATCATTTCCTGATTTCAGAAGCAGACCATAGAGACAGTCACGAACCGTCATCTTATCTCCTGCCAAAAAGCCACAGCGGGAAGAGCCCTCCGGTAATGCTACCGCTGTTGAAGAAATTGTCAGCTCTGCATCCAGATCATCTACCTGATTCAGAACCAGGTAGGCTGTCATCAGCTTTGTAATCGAAGCCGGATAAAGCTTTTCCAGAGCAGAACGGGCATATAAGACTTCATTGTCATCCACATTTACGAGAAGAGCTGCCTTGGAAAGGGACGAGTCCACCACTCCCTCTATCACATCCTCCTCGCCTATAATTGCCACACCGCTTCCGGTAAAGGTCTGACTTACCGCGAAAAAGTCTGTCCCGATATTATATTTTGCTGAGGTATCGATCACATCGTATGCCTCTTCCAGACTTTCTTCTTTGCCGCAGGCTGCCATAGGCAAAAGTAAAACTGCGCTCAAAAGAAGACAGGTCACCCTCTTAATGATACATTTCACGCCAATCAAGATCTCCTCTGTCAAGTGCTAGAATCAAAACCTCCGCTGTCGCCAGATTGGTGGCACAGGGAATATTGTAAACATCACAATTCCGGATGATGCTATTGCTGCTGGGTTCATGTGACTTTGGTGACATGGGATCCCGCAGGAAGATCACCGCATCCAGATCATTATTTTCGATCTGGGAACAAAACTGCTGTGCACCACCGAGCGGACCTGCCAGATATTTGTGAATCGAAAGGCCTGATGCCTCCTCGATCATTCTTCCGGTCGTTCCGGTAGCATATAAGTCATGCCTGGATAAAATTCCCTTATAAGCAACACAAAAATTCTGCATCAGCTTCTTCTTAGAATCATGTGCGATTAATCCGATCTTCATAGTGCCTCCCATCTATGTTCTTTGTAAGCCAACATTTAATACAAAACCGATTCCCATATATAAAGTAACCAAAGAGGTTAATCCGTAGCTGACGAAAGGAAGGGGCAATCCGGTATTCGGCATCAGGCCTGTTACTACGCAGATATTAACAAAGCTCTGGAAGGAGATCAAAATTCCCATTCCGTAAGCAATCAGTTTGCCGCTGAGATTTCTGCACTTCATGCCGATCAGGATACATTCCACGCTGATCAGAAGCAAAAGACCGATCACTGCACAGCAGCCTGCAAAGCCAAGCTCCTCTCCCGTAACCGCAAAAATAAAGTCTGTCTGAGGCTCGGAAATAAAATTACCGTTCTTTACGGATTCTACCGAAGTATTGTAAAGTCCCTTGCCCAACAGTCTGCCTGATCCGATCGCCAGAATGGAATTCTGCTGCTGGTAAGCACTCTGAGGATACTCACTCGGATAGAGCCAGGCCATAATACGCAAATACTGATATTCACTGATCAGTTTATGAGAGCTGTCATGTACGATTGCAAAAAGCAAAAGGAAAAATCCGGGAATACCGATTCCCAGGGACCATTTTACATATTTTGCCTTCACACCTGCCAAAAAGAGCATCAGCATACATAAAATGAATAAAACAATGGTTGTTGAAAGATCCGGCTGCTTTAAGATCATGGCAAGCGGAATTGCAATCAAAATCAGGGCTTTCAATAAGGTCTTCTTTTCGTTCAGATTCTCCTGATGCTCTGTAAAAAACTTTGCAAGAAAAAGGATCATAAAGAGCTTCGTCAGCTCCGAAGGCTGAAATCTTACAAAGCCAAGGTCGATCCATCGGGTCGCTCCCAGTGATTTGTCACCGAAGAACATAACCAGAAGGAGCATGAGCAGACTGAATACATACATCAGCCAGTAATATTTCAACAGGTATTTATAGTCTATCATAGAAACTGCGATCATTACCACAATTCCGATCACCATACCCATAATTTGTTTGTTCTGATAAGACTGATCTGCACTGCCGATTACCATGATTCCGAGAACCGTCAGAATGACAGTCGGTATGATCAGCATAAAATGATAATCTCTGAAATGATATTTTTTAATAAAATTAATCTGTAAGTCTTTCATGGTACTTTATCTTCTTACTTTTTATCTTTTAAATAAAAATTATCTTTTAAATAAAAAACCGCCCTTTTTTGCTTTTGAAAAAAAACCGCTTTTTTCTTTTTTGTTGCTTTTCTCTTCTTGCTTTCCGATCAGTAAAGCAAGCAATTCAGAAAAAGCCTCTCCCGCCGGCGTATCTTCAAGCAGCTTACAGCCGCACTTTAAGAGTTCCGGATCCTGAGGAATGAAGAGAGCGATCGGGACCTCGAGATGACGGGCAATTTCCTCCTGGGTAAGATAATCCATATCTCTTCTGTTTTCTGTATAGGCATTGATCAAAACCGGAATTTCCTTCGTATAACCCGCATCGGAAAATCTGCCAAGAAGCTGATCTGTAGAAACCACAGACTGGTATTCTCCCCGGCTGATCATCAGGATTTTTCTGGCCTCAGAAGATAGATATAAAATATCTCTGTCGATTGGCCGAGCATGATCAATCAGAATATGATCATATTCCCTTTTCTTGTCGGCGATCAGGGCATGCAAGGCCTTCTGTCTTTTTAGGCCAAGATCAATCGGTCCATCTGCAGCAATCGTGGTCAGTCCAGGATACTTCTTATCCTTTACTGCCGCCTGGAAAAAGCTGCATTCCTCATCCAGAAGATTTTCCATATCATAAGCAGCTGTAGAATGCGGCAGGATCCTGCTGCCATCCAGATCCAGATACAGGACCTTCTTTCCTGCTGCCGCCAGCTGAAAGGCTATCTGGGTAAGACAGGTCGAAGTACCTGCCTCTCTTTCGCCTGAGGTAAACCAAATGACCTGATTGTCAGACAGTTCCCTAAGTGCCGGCTGAATTCTTTCTTCAGAATCCTGAAGGACGATCTTCTGATCTACCAGCTTTGCCATCTGAAAGCCTGATCCCCTCCCCAGGTTCAGTCCTTCTGTTCTTCCGATCCACACCCCTGCAGGATGGAAAATATCAGCTGCCACAAAGGAAGATTCATCCTCCGGGTAGCCCGCGTGTGCAAGCCCTTCCAGTCTGCCGAGAACCAGAATATTCCCGGCGGAGTAAACATTGGCGCCTGCATGCACATCTCCATCGATGACCAGGCTGACCTCCTCCCGGATGATCTGTCCATTCCTGATGGGACCCTTGATCATCTTCGCCAGATAGGGGATTTGCTCCTCTATCTTCTTGAGGCGATCTTTATTTTCTTCCTCCGGATCATGGTCAGCAAGGCTTACACCAATAATCCTTACGGAAGCTGCTTCTTCAATGATATCAACCAGCTGGTCGATTTCTTCTTCGGTAAAGAGTCTGCCCTGCAGGCGAAGGGACAGGGAAGCATTTCTGAAAAACTTTGCCGTATTTTTGAAATGCTCCGCAGAAGAAGACAAAATTTCTTCATAGTCCGCTTCGGGGCTGCAAACAATTGTAATGCCATTCGAAAAGCTTTTTACCAAAATTGGACGCTTCATCTTAATCTCCTACCGATGTTGCTGAAGATCCGGAAGACATGTCTGTCAGAATATCCTCGTAATTGTCTTCCTTGAAGTAATACTTAATCATATTTGAGGTTGCATCTGCCGCATAACCGGAATTATATCCATATGGAATCCTGGTTGCGATCGCAATCTCCGGACTGCTGTAAGGTGCATAACAAACAAAGAGGCCATGGTTGGGTCTTGTGGTTGTCTGCTCGGCTGTACCGGTTTTACCGGCAACCTCGGTTGTAACACTTCCAAAGGTTGAACTCAAAGAATCCGTTACTACCATCCTCATACCACTGTGAATCGCGTCCCAGGTGGTCTGGGATACATCCGTCAATTGATTATAAATGGATGGTGTGAATTTCTGACTCGTGCCTCCGTTATTATCAACGACCTTATAGATCAAAGAAAGATCATATACTGTTCCGCTGTTTGCCACTGCGGCAATATAGCGAGCCAGCTGTGTTGTCGTATAGTTATTTTTACCCTGTCCGATTGCAGAACGAACCGCATCCTCATCGGAAATCTCCGGCTCTGATTCCGGTATCTCGATACCGGTTGTTGTTCCGAGTCCGTATTCTTTGGCATATTTTGCCAGCGTTGCGATTCCCTGTTCATCATTATAAACAGCCTCTCCCGCATCTCCGGAAGCATTCTGGGTTGCCATTCTGTAACCCATGGTATAGAAGAAATAGTTACAGGAATCACGTAAAGCCTGGCTGACGTTGATGGTACCGTGAGAGCTTGGATAAACCCAGCAAACCGGATTCGGATATACATCCATAAACTTACCTTCATCGGTAACCGTATCATTTACTGTAATAATACCTTCTGTCAATGCTGCCGTTGCCGTAAGCGGCTTGTAGGTAGAACCAGGAGCCGTCTTATTCTGGGTTGCATAATTCAAAAGCGGATAAGAAAGATCCTTCGTCAGGGAAGAATAATAATCCGCATCTACAGAATTTGCAAGTTTGTTATTGTCATAACCCGGATAGGTTACACAGGCCAGAACCTGACCATTATTGGGGTCAACCACAACGCTGGATGCATTGCAGGGATCCAGTGCGATCTGTGCCGGTGTGATTTCCAGATTCCGGATCTTGGCTGCCATAAAATCATAAGCAGACAGGTCACCTGACATCAGGTCCTCATAATTGGCATCTGTAGATGAATCCAATACACCCTGCTCAAAGAGCATCTTGCAGATCTGTGTACCCGTAATAGATTCATTGTAAACCAGCTGCTTATAGATCAGCTTATGGAATTCTGAATTTGTCTGCAGATCTTCCTCAATATAGCTCATCAGCTGATTGTAAATCTGATCTGATGTTTCTGTCTGAGAGGTAGAAACCAGAACAGAGCTGTCTACATTGTTGATTGCCATATTGTACTCAATATATTCCTTGAGTGAACAGCTTCCCTCTTTCCAGGCCTGATATTCCTCACTCTCTGTATCGATTGCAGACCTGTCGACGATTTTCTGATTATAAAGAAGCTCCATGACATAATTTTCATAGCTCTGAAGCTCCTCAGTACATTCCGAAAAAGCGGTCGGCGTACTGGATCTTAGCTCTGCCATAACCCAGGGGATAACCTCGTCCTCCTTGGCCTTATATGTCGCATAGACTTCCTTCTCTGTTTCGCCGGCATCGTCATCACTGAAAGCATCGATATCCAGGACATTGTTATTGAGCATCTGGAAGTAAACATCGCCGATCGGAATCATGATCTTAGAACGCGTAAGTCCGGTCTTGTCATAATTGATCTCATTGATCAGCTTATCCAATATAATCGTCGAAAGTTCTTTTTCCAGAATGTTATAGATACTCATCTGCAGATCTGCATCCAATGTCAGATATACATCAGAACCTGCGATCGGATCCGTATCATCGGCAACCTCAAGTACCGTACCCACGTTATCTACATAGAGTACCTGCTTGCCCTTGATTCCCTGCAGAGTTGTCTCTTCTACCTGTTCGATTCCGGATTTACCGACCTTATCGGTAAGGGTATAGTCATATCTTTGCTCAGAAAGACTCTTATACTCATCCTCGGAAATGGTTCCTGTATATCCAATGATATGAGCAAAATACTGGCTGTTATTGTAGACTCTGGAGGTTGTTTCTGCAATGTCGATACCAACGACCTCGTCCGAATGCTCCTTGATATCTGCAACTGTTTTTTCACTTACATCGCTTGCAATATTTGTCTCAATATATTTCTGGTAAGCATTTGCCGCAACCGCATATCTGACCTTCACCAGCTCAAAGGCATCACTCTTAGAATAGACCGTTCCATCATCACTTTCTTTTGCATCTCCAGAGGCAAGAGAAGTATCATAGGAAATCTTATAGTTGCTGCACAAATAATCAAAAAGCTGCTGAGCTGTAGCATTTGCCTCATTGGTACCCAGCTTTGAGTTATAGGCAAGCTCCTTGATATAAGAATGGCCAAATACATCCGCCAGGAAACGCTGCAGACTGCTGCCGGAAACAGTATATTCCAAATTTCCATCCTCATCCATGTTCATAGACAGGGGATTGTCGATGCTGTCGCCGTTTTTCTTGATGATTTTAATTGCCTTATAGAGTGCGGTATTCATTTCCGCATAGGTATCATATTCGCCGGTATCCTCGAAGGTAACCGTATAAGCCAGCTTGTCATAGGCAAGCACATTTCCGTTTCGATCGTAAATGCTTCCTCTTGTTGCCGCTACTGACTTCTCCTTCAGAATACTCAAAGTATAATTGTTCTGATATTCTTCACCCTTTATAATCTGCAGATAAAAAACCCGTCCGAATAAGATTGCAGAGCAGGCAACAACCAGAACTACAACAGCGGAAATTCGAGAATGTGTCAGATTATAAAGCTTATCTTTTATATAATCAAACAATCTTATGCTCCCTTCTCTGTTCACTTATACTGATTTTTTCTTCAAGGAACAGCAGGAAAAAATAAACCGGAATCATAATCAATACCGTGATTACAAGCTCCGGCATGATGATATTCAATACATAATAGAGGAAATGAAAATCTCCCCTGACAAAATAATAAAGGAAATAGATCAAAAGGCCGTAAGCAAAATCACTGATGCAGAGTCCAATGATCGGCAGCTTATGATCTTCCGGGAAAAACATGCTGTGAAAATGTCCTGTCAGATATCCGATCATGCAGTAGATCAGGGCATAAAAGCCGATAATATCTCCCGCAAAAGCATCAATCATCAGGCCGGCCAAAAAACCACTGAGCATGCCGTGATTTTGACCATACATCAATCCATAAATGCAGGTGAGTCCCAGAAGGAGATTCGGTGTGATCGCCAAAAGAGTCCATCTGGATAAAACACTGTATTGTAATAAGAAAGCCACCAGAATCGTGATGACGATCATGAGTTTTCTTTTTGCAGCTCCGCTCATTATTCCGTTTCCTTTTTATCTAAAATAACCAGAACCTCCCGGATATGTCTGAAATCAACTACCGGTGTAATGGTTCCTGATTTGGTAAGATTATTCGAATCCTTCTGGACTGACTTCACATAACCGATTACCAGTCCTGGCAGATAACGGTCACTAATATAAGAAGTAACCACTGCATCTCCTGTTGCTACAGCATCCTGATCATCCGCCAACTCGGAAAAGGTGATCGCACCCTCGGAGGTCATTCTGGTCAGACTTCCGCTAACAATACAGTTGTCATTTGTCGTCAGCATCATGGCACTGATATCACTGGAATTGTCAATGATCGATCTTACAGTCGCAGTATGAAGTCCTACCTCGGTAATAATACCGGCCAGTCCGCCGGAAGCAAGCACATTCATGCCCACCTCGATACCATCCTGAGAACCTTTATTGATCGTGAAGGTATCGAACCAGTTACCTCCATCCTTTGCGATTACATAGGCTCCAACCTTTTCATAATCCTCATATTGTCCATCCAGACTGTAAAGCTGACGGAGATCATCCAGCTCATATACCTGCATAGCCAGAGAGCTGTTTTTTTCTTCCAGCTCATCGATCTGCTTCTGCAGTGCCTGATTTTCTGCTACCAGCTCCGCATTTGACTTAGATGTTTCGGATGAGGTGACAAAAAAGGCTCCGATCTTATTAATTCCGTTTTGCATAGGAGCAAAAACGACCTCAGCTGCAATCTGAAAAGCCTTCACACTGCTCGAATATGCCGTAGTCAGGACCATAGCAGCAATACAGATTGCCACTATGACCAGCAGCATCCGTCTTGACGATATTTTTTTATTGTTCTTCTGTATCTTCTTCATCAGTTTATACCATTCAACTCATAAGTCAGCTCTGATAATCTGTCATCCGTTAACATTCTTGCCAGACCACAGGCAGTGTTTTCCATTGGCCTGTCATTTCTGACACAGGGCAGAGCCAGTCGGCTTGTCAGCAAATCATCCATACGATCCAGCCGGGATGCACCTCCGGTCAGACAGACTCCTTTTTCGTCAATTTCCTTACGGATATCATAAGGAATTCTTTCGAAAAGAACCTTTGCCTCAGCTGCGATTTTTTCCGGAATCCGGTAAATCGCATCCGTAACCGGCTCACTTCTTAGTTTAAAACGCTCCGGGTATCCGCTGACAGCATTGATTCCCGTCAGTAATAGCTTTTCATCCCGATCCTTCTCACGGTCTTTGTAGGCATGACCGATCTGTGACAAGATCCGAAAAGCACTCTCCCGTCCAATAATACAATTTTTTTCTGATTTGACAAGCTTTTGGATTTCCTGCAGCATATCCTCCGACCCATAAGGCAGAAGACGGCTGATCAGAATCCTTCCGTCAGAAATAATACTGAGCTCTGTCGTCTGGGCACCCATATCCAGCATAAAGATCCCCCGCCTTTTAAAAAGGGGAAGTCCCATGCCGACTGCTGCCGCAACCGGCTTATCCGTAATCCGAATGTTTCTATGTGCAATTCCAAGATTATTAAAAAGCTCGTAATAGGCCTTGCGCTGTACATGGGACAGGCCTGTCGGCAGGGATAAATTCAGCATTGAATCTCTGGAGGCATGATAAAATTCATCCAGATAAAAGCGCATCACATCAACTGCTTCCTGATAGGAAGAAAGCATGCCCCTTCGAACCGGAAAGGTAACCTGGTATCTGTCGGAAACCCGGTTTGCCATTTCATAGGCCTCATCTCCGAACCAGCTCTCGTCCCCGTCCGTGGCAATTGCATTTTTTTCATTTATAATTCTTTTGATAGACATTGAGCAGATTTTGATTGCTTCGGAACCAAAATCCAGGCCAAGTACATGACTCATGGCGTGCTCCTTTTTCTCTTTTTGCTCATTAGATCAGATCATGACAGCGAAAGCTGAAATAGCATTTGTCTCCGATGATCAAATGATCATTCACCGGAATTCCGATCAGCCTTCCGCTTGCATCCAATCTCTTGGTGAAGGCAATATCCTCCTCGCTCGGCTTTGCGTCTCCACTCGGATGATTATGAAGAAGGATCAAAGAAACCGCTCCCGCCGCAAGGGCATGCCGAAAAATCTCTCTCGGTGTAATATAGGCAGCATTTACAGAACCTCTTGCTACTTCTATATCCTTGATCAGCCTGCCGGCAGAATCAAAGAGAGCAAGAATGATATGTTCCTCCTCCCTATGCCTTAAAGCTTCCATATAATAATCAGCAACAGTTTCCGGATCATTCATACGAACACCGGCAAACTTCACCGCCTTTGCCATTCTTGTGCTCAGTTCAGCAAGGCATTTTAACTGAATCGCCTTAACCCTTCCGATGCCGGGAATCTGCATCAGTTCCTTCTGACTCAGGCTATGCAGTCCCTTTAAGCTGTTCCCGCCTTCCGCAAGAATTGCAGAAGCCGTTTCGATTGAATTTTTTCCTTTTGTGCCGTTTCTGAGAAGAACCGCCAAAAGCTCCGCATCGGACAGACTCTCTACGCCATAGCGTTCGAACTTTTCATATGGCCTTGTTTCACTGGGCATGGATCTGATAGAGGGATAATTCATAATTACCTGCTTTCCCTCTCTCACCAAACTCATCTTTTTATGTTAGCAAATCCCGTAAAGAATTACAATCTTTTCTCAGGAAGACAGCCTGCATTTTTTACCTGCTGCAGAGACATCAAAATTCCCAGCTTGGCATGCTGCCAGGTAAGACCACCCTGAAAATATACGGCATATGGCTCTTTGATCGGTCCATCAGCAGAAAGCTCAATGGAAGAACCCTGTACAAAAGCGCCTGCTGCCATAATAACTGGATCATCATAGCCGGGCATTGCCCAGGGCTCCGGTGTAACAAAGCCATCCACCGGTGCAGCCATCTGGATTCCCTTGCAAAAAGCCTTAACCCCTTCTGCCGATCCCAAGGTAACCGCCTGGATAATATCATGTCTTTCCTCGCTTCCATTCGGAACGACTGGGAAACCAAAGCTTTCATAAAGATTGGCCGCAAAAATTGCTCCCTTCAGAGCGGATGCGGTTACGGTCGGTGCCAGGAAAAGTCCCTGGAAAAAGCTTCTCATTATGCCGAGACTTGCACCTACTTCTTTTCCAAGACCAGGTGCGGTCAGTCTGTAGGCTGCATTTTCAATGCATTCCTTCTTACCACAGATATAGCCGCCGATCGGTGCCAGTCCACCACCAGGATTTTTGATCAGAGATCCTACCACCATATCTGCACCAACATCGGAAGGCTCGATTGTTTCTGTGAATTCTCCGTAGCAATTATCTACCATACAGATCACATCCGGCTTAATTTTCTTGATAAAGGCAATCAGCTCACCGATCTGCTTTACTCCAAAGGAAGGTCTTGTCTGATATCCCTTGCTCCTCTGAATGGTCACCAGTTTTGTTTTTTCATTGATATAATTCGGAATCTCCTCATAATTAAAACTTCCGTCCGGCAAAAGATCACATTGTCTGTATACAACACCGTATTCTGCCAAAGATCCCTTGGATGGGCGGATACCGATTACCTCTTCCAGAGTATCATAGGGCTTTCCAACCGGAGAAAAAAGCTCATCCCCGGGTCTTAAATTTGACATAAGCGCAAGTGCCAGGGCATGGGTGCCACAGGTGATCTGCGGTCTTACCAAAGCGTCCTCTGTATGAAAAACATCCGCATAAACCCTTTCCAAAGTATCCCGGCCGTAATCATCATAGCCATAGCCGCTTGCATTATTAAAGCATTCTGCCGAAACCTTATTTTTCTGCATTGCTGCAATCACACGGGCCTGATTGTACTCTGCCACAAGATCGATTCCTTCAAAACGCTCCTTCAAGCTCTTTTCTGCCTTTTCTCCCAGCTCATAAATGTCTTCATCAATTCCAAAGCTGCGGTAAAGCTCCTTTAACTCATTCATAAATCTTTTCCTCTTTTAATATCATCAGCATTTTATTTAAAATTTCTTCCTCGGATGCAAATTCTCCCTTGTCAAAGAAAATCACATCCTCTTCTCTCCGAAACCAGGTCAACTGGCGTTTGGCAAAATGACGGGTATCCCTCTTGATCCGGTAAACTGCCTCTTCTAAAGAGTATTCGCCGTCAAGGTAAGCCAAAAGCTGTTTGTAGCCCAAAGCCTGCATGGACACAAGGGAGGCATCATAGCCCTTTTCCTTTAAAGCGCGGACCTCCTCCAAAAGTCCCTCCTCCATCATCTGATCGACTCTTTTTTCAATTCTCTCATAGAGAATTTTACGATCCTGATTCAAAACAAAATAGGCATAGTTATAAGGAGAGCTTCGCTTCCTTTCCCCGGCATTATGCTCGGAGATCGGATAACCGTTTTCATGGTAGAATTCCAGGGCCCGAATCACTCTCTTTTTATTGTTCGGGTGAATCTTCTCAGCCGAAAGGGGGTCACATTCCTTTAGCCTTGCATAGAGAAACTCTCCATTTTCTTCGGCAAGCTTTTCCAGGCTCTTTCGGTAGCTTCTGTCTCCTGTTTCCTCTTCAAAGCAAACATCCTTCAGCAAGGCCTGAATATAAAAGCCGGTTCCTCCGACAAGGATCGGTATTTTTCCCTCTGCCAGAATCTCAGCCATGGCTTCTTTGGCCATCTGCTTAAAAGTAACTACATCAAAGGCAACCGAAGGATCCAGCACGTCGATCAAATAATGCTTTACGCCTTCCATTTCCTCTGCTTTGATCTTTGCGGATCCAATATCCATATAGCGGTAAACCTGTGCCGAATCCGCACTGATAATGCTTCCATTTACAGCTTTTGCCAGTTCGATCGACAGCTTTGTTTTTCCAACTGCAGTCGGTCCGGATAAAATAATCAAGGGCTCCTTCATGATACGATCCTCTTAAACATTCTTTCGAGTTCACTTTTTGTAATAGCAACCATGGTCGGACGTCCATGCGGACAATGATAGGGATTGTCACATGCAAAAAGCTCCTTCAAAAGTATCTCCGCCTCATGCAGGGATATCCTATCATTTCCCTTTACCGACATCTTGCAGGCAGCTGTTGCAAGTCTATGCAAGATCACATCCGGATCCGCATTTTCTCCCGAAAGATCATCCATTTCATCCAGAAGGGAATGAAAGAATTCCTTTTCATTCATCCCATAGAGATCCGAGGGAACGGCAGATATACTATACTCCCTGCCCCCAAAGGGGGAGATTTCAAATCCAAATGCTTCGAAACTGCTTCCAAATCGTTCCAGCAAAGCCTCTTCCTCTGCATTTAGGCTGACAATGATCGGCGGGTGAAGCTGCTGGGATGCAAAGCTCTTCTGAGAAAATTTACGAACCAGCCTCTCATAATTGATCTTTTCATGCGCCGCATGCTGATCCACCATATACATTTTTCCGTCATATTCCAGGATCCAGTAGGTATCAAAGATCTCTCCGATCAGGCGAAAGCGTTTTCTTTCTGTTTGGGCAATCGGCAAAGACATCTGCACATATTCTGCCTTTTTCCTTTCCGATGCCGCTTCCTCTTTTCTTTTCTCAAGAGCCCTTGTCTCATAAGGCTCAGGTGCTTCTTTTACAAGGGGCTTGGAAGAAAGGATATCCGGAATCTTCGCCTTCGGCGTATAGAGAAGACGTTCTGCAGAATCCGTATTCTTATCTGTATTCCTATCTGCCTCTTCTGCCGCAGCTTTTTCTTTCCTCTCCGGGATTTCTTCCACGCCAGCTCTTTTTATTTTTTCAGCCGGCTTTTCTTCTTCCATTTTTTGAAAAAATTCAGAAGAAGCTTCCTCAGCCTTCCTTCCCTTTCTATGCAGCTCGACCTTCTCAGCCTTTTCTTTTTTCACCGCAAGGGGGATCTCCGGAATAAATTCCGGCTCCTTCAGAGCCTCTGCAATTGAGGCACAAAGCCAGTCGTAAAGCTCCTTTTCATAGGAAAAACGAACTTCTGCCTTTGCCGGATGCACATTTACATCCACAAGACTGCCATCCATTTCAAACATCAAAAGAACAAAGGGAAACTGATGCTGCATCAGGTAATGCTTATAGCCGTCCTCAATGCCCTTTTCAATAATGCGGTTTTTTACATAACGACCATTGACAAAATAGGACTCAAACTTGCGGTTTCCTCTGGAAAGCTCCGGCTTTCCGATAAAGCCATACATATGATAAGTACCATTTGTCACATCGATATCAATGGTCTTCTTCAGGATATCAGCCCCGTAGATCTGAAACAAAACATCTCTCAGGCTGCCCCTTCCCGGGGTTTGAAAACGAACCTTGCCATTGATGATCAGCTTAAAAGCTATCTCCGGATGAGAGAGGGAAAGCTCCTCTGCCAATGAAGCAATATAAGAAGCCTCTGTTTGTGCGCTTTTCATAAATTTCAAACGGGCCGGTGTATTATAAAAAAGATCCTTCACCAGGATAGTCGTTCCGTCCGGCAGCCCCACCTCTTCACAGGATATTTCTTTTCCGCCCTCGATTCGATAGGAAATTCCCAAAAGCTGATCTCGCGTTTTGGTCATAAGCTCCACACGGGCTACAGCCGAAATACTCGACAAAGCCTCTCCTCGAAAGCCCAGGGTCCGGATACTTTCCAGATCTGAGATCTCCCTCAGTTTGCTGGTAGAATGCCGCAAAAAAGCCTTCCTTACCATCTCCGCTTCGATTCCGCTCCCGTTATCGGTAATCCGGATCAGGCTTTTCCCGCCGTCCTTTATTTCAATTGTCACTGCATCTGCACCGGCATCAATCGCATTTTCTGCAAGCTCCTTCACAACGGAATAGGGTCTCTCCACGACCTCACCTGCAGCAATTTTATCGATTGTTACCGGATCAAGCACTCTGATTTCAGACATAAGCAAGCCTCTTTTTTATTTCAGCATTTTCTGGAACTCATAGATCAGGTTCATGGCCTCTAAGGGCGTTATCTTATCGGTTTCCAAATTTTTCAGCTTATCAATCACAGAAAATTCTGCAAAAGACATGGCCTCTCCTTCTCTTTTTTCTTCCTCTGGGGCAGCAGAAACTTCCTCCGGGTCAATTCGGATTTCCTGATCCTTTTCCTCGGAAATATGGCTCAGGATGACCTTTGCCCGATTGATTACCGCATCCGGAACACCTGCAAGCTTTGCTACCTGTATTCCATAGCTTTTGTCTGCTCCTCCCGGATTGATCTTTCTCAAAAAGACAATATCGTCTCCGCTTTCCCTGACCGCAATATTGTAATTCTTTACATTATCCAGGATTTCTTCCAACTGGGTCAATTCATGATAATGGGTTGCAAATAAAGTTTTTGCGCATACTGAAGGATTCCTGCTGATGTACTCTGCTACTGCCCATGCAATAGAAAGACCATCATAGGTACTGGTACCCCTTCCGATCTCATCCAGAATGATCAGAGAACGGTTTGTCGCATTTCGAAGAATATTTGCCACCTCATTCATTTCCAGCATAAAGGTAGACTGACCGCTGGCAAGATCATCGGAAGCTCCAACACGGGTAAAGATACGATCCACTACGCCAATGGTTGCCGAAGAAGCCGGGATAAAGCTTCCGATCTGAGCCATCAATACGATCAAAGCAACCTGTCTCATATAGGTCGATTTACCGGCCATATTCGGACCTGTGATCAATGCAATTCTCTGATTTTCCTCAAAAGTAGTATCATTATCAATAAAAAGCTCATGCTGCATGGTCTTCTCAACCACAGGATGTCTTCCGTTTTTGATCTTCAGGATATCTTCTTCTACCACCGCAGGTCTGCAATAGCGATTTTTCTCCGCAACAATAGCCAGGGAAATAAAAACATCCAGCTGTGCCAAGGCATTTGCTGTTTTCTGGATTCTTTCTACCTGATCGCTGATCTGATCCAAAATTTTATTGAAAGTATCATATTCTAAAGCCGTCAGCTTGTCCTGGGCGCCCAGGATCTTATCCTCCAGTTCCTTCAGCTCCGGTGTAATAAAACGTTCTGCATTGGTCAATGTCTGCTTGCGGATAAAATAATCCGGTACAAGATTCAGGAAGGAATTGGTGACCTCCAGGTAATAGCCGAAGACCTTATTGTATTTGATCCTCAGGTTCTTGATCCCGGTTTTCTCTCTTTCCTCTGCTTCGATCTGGGCAAGCCAACTCTTTCCCTCTGTAGACGCATTCCGATATTCATCGATTGCCTCCAGATAGCCCTCCTTAATGATTCCTCCTTCGTGAAGGGAAATGGGAGCATCCTCTACAATGGCCGAATCGATCAGGTGATAAAGATCCTCCAGTGGATCCAGTTCTTCCTCAATCTTCCGGATCAGTTCCCCGTCAAATTCCCTGAGCAGCTCCCGAATAGAGGGCAGATACTGCAGAGAAGAAGCAAAGGCATTCAGATCCCTTGGATTTGCACTTCTGTATGTAATCCTTCCGATCAGTCTCTCCAGATCATAGACACTGTTCAGATATTCTCTCAGCTCTTCCCTGGAGATCATATTCCTCAGGAAGGATTCCACTGCATCCTGTCTTTTGCAAATTTCCTCTGCATGAATAAGAGGCTGGGAAATATAAGAACGCAACAGTCGTCCGCCCATAGCCGTTTTGGTTTTATCCAGCACCCATAAAAGAGAACCTGTCGTTCTTTTTTCCCGCATGGTTTCTGTCAGTTCCAGATTTCTCCTGGTCGCACTGTCCAAAAACATATAAGAACCGATCTCATAGGGATGAATCTCACTGATATGTGCCAGGTCATTCATCTGGGTTTCCAGAAGATAGCTCAAAAGGGAACCGGATGCGATCGTTCCATGATCAAAATCCGTCATACCGATTCCGGCAAGTGAGGCGATATGAAAATGTCCTTTCAGTACATCAATACAATTGTCTTTTTTGAAGTAACGGTCCGCCATCGTAGCAGCTGAAATTCCGAGCTTTAAGTGAATCTCTTCTTCATTCCTGCCATAGACCTTCTTAAAATCAGCATTGCAAAGAATCTCCGCGGGTGCAAAGCGAATTACCTCATCTGTCAGCTTTCTAGGCGATTCCAGCTCTGTAAAAGCAAAATAGCCTGTCGATACATCCGATACTGCCAGCCCAAAGCGTCCCTTTGCCGCATAAATACTGCAGATATAATTATTCTTTTTATCATCCAATGCAGATGTGCTGAAATTGGTACCGGGCGTTACGATACGGGTAACCTCCCTCTTCACCAGGCCCTTTGCTGCCTTTGGATCCTCAACCTGCTCACAGATGGCAACCTTATAGCCTTTTTCCACCAGCTTGTCCAGATAGCTGTCTACCGCATGGAAGGGAACACCGCACATGGGCGCCTTTTCTTCCTTTCCGCAGGCTTTTCCTGTCAGGGTAAGCTGCAGCTCTCTTGAAGCAGTAAGCGCATCCTCAAAGAACATCTCATAAAAATCTCCAAGACGGTAAAAGAGAATGCAGTCCGGGTATTCTTTTTTTGTTTCAAGATACTTTGTCATCATTGGTGAATATTCAGCCAATTTTTCCCTCTCTTTCCTCCAACAAGCTGCTTGCTTGCTCTATCTGATTCTTATTTGATTGGCGCATATACATGTGCTATGGCCTGGGCTGTTCTTAATCCGTCCATGGCAGCAGAAACAATGCCTCCCGCATAACCGGCTCCCTCTCCGCAGGGATAAACATGCTTCATTTCGCTTTCGAAGCTCTTGTCTCTCAGAATTCTGACCGGAGAAGAGCTTCTGCTTTCTACACCGGAAAGAACCGCATCGCCCATATCAAAGGCCGGAATCTGTCTGGTAAAGCTCTGGATTCCCTCCAAAAGTTCATCGGCCATTCCTTCCGGGAAAATTTTCCGAAGATCTGCAAAAGCCGCCTTTCCCTTATGGGCAGAGATTACCTCTCCATAGCCGCTGCTTTCTTTTCCCCTTGCAAAATCCTTCAGCAGCTGCTGGGGAATTGCCCCCTGTCCCAGCTGATAGGCCTTTTTCTCCAATTCCTGCTGGAAATACATTCCCGCCAAAAGCTCATCACTTCCGAAATCCTTTTGATCCACCGTAAGAATGATGGCAGAATTGGCATTTGCTCCGGCACGGTCATGATAACTCATCCCATTTACTGCCGTGTATCCTTCCTGGGAGGAAGCATTGATGACATAGCCGCCCGGACACATACAGAAGGAATAAACACCCCTTCCCGCCTTGCTTTTGCCCGTTACCTTATAGGGAGAAGGCGGAAGATCCGCCTCCTTTGCACTTTTGCCATAGGCATTGAAATTGATCATTTCCTGCAGATGCTCAATTCGAAGTCCTACGGCAAAGGCCTTCGCCTCCATAGGCAGCTTTCTTTCCTTTAAGCGGATAAAAGTATCCCTGGCACTGTTGCCGATCGCCAAAACCAAAACCTGACTGTGGAGCTTTTCTCCGGAAGAGAGACTGACTTCGATCCCATTTTCTTCCTCTTTCAAATCCGTCATCTTCGTCTGAAAAAGGAAGCTGCCGCCCCAGGCTTCAATTTCCTTCCGCATTTCCTGCAGGATATGAAGAAGGGTGTCTGTTCCAACGTGAGGTTTTGCATAGATCATAATCTCCGGATCTGCCCCAAAATGGACAAACTCCTCCAAAACCTTTCTGCCAAAACCATTTTTGTCCCGGACAAGCGTATTCAATTTCCCGTCGGAAAAGGTGCCTGCGCCCCCTTCTCCGAATTGTGGATTGCTCTCCGGATTCAAAATTCCCTTTTCCCAAAAGGCTTCAACATCCTTAGACCGGCTGACAACATCCTTTCCTCTTTCAATAATGAGTGGCCGATAGCCAGCCCTGGCAAGAGCCAATCCGCAAAAAAGCCCCGCCGGTCCGCTCCCGACGATCACCGGTCTTTCTTTCAGGGGGCTTTTTCCGTCTGCCTCGAAAAGATATCGTTCCTCCGGGGCCTTCTGAATATCGGTCTGCTTCCTTGCCCTTTTGAGGATCTTCTCCTCCTTTTCGCAGGAAACATCTGCCGTATAAACATAATAAAGCTCCGGCTTTTTCCGGCAGTCCAAAGCCTTCTTCCGGATTGTCAGGGAATGCAGCTCCTTCTTTGTGATATGCAGCTTTCCGCTAACTGCCGAAAGCAGCTCCTCCTGACTGTGTGTATAGGGTAATTTGATATTTGTTATTCTAAGCATATTCCTTTTCCGTACTCTGATGCATATTTGCCTGCAAGATAGCCTGAAGACCAGGCCCATTGCAGATTATAGCCGCCGCACCTGCCATCTACATCCAAAAGCTCTCCGGCAAAGAAGAGCCCCTCCAAAAGTCTGGATTCCAGGGATAGAGGATCTACCTCTTCTCCGGGAATTCCTCCCGCCGTCACCTGGGACTGTTCAAAGGAAACCGTTTCCTCAATCTCAATCGAAAATGCCTTCGCACACTGAAGGAAGCGCTTGATCTCCTTCTCGGAAATTCCCTTTCCTTTCAGCTCCAATCCGCTTTTCTTCATCATCAAAGGAAGGAGCTTTTTGGGCAAAAGACCTTCAAAGGTGCGCATTCTCTCTTCTCCTTCCGTCGCCCTTGCCCGATGCTGCAGATAGCGCTGCAGCTGCCGGCTCTCCAGCTCCGGCAGAAAATCAATCTCCGCTCTTACCTTCTGTCCTTTTTTCAGTTCATAGGCCGCCCACCTGCTTAGTTGAAAAACCGGTATGCCTGATATCCCGTATCCGGTCAGCTGAAGGTTTCCTTTTTCACAGGCGATCTCTTTTTCCTCTGAAAAGAGACGAATCTCAGCATCTGTCCGTATGCCGCTGATCTGTCCCCAGAAATCTCCCTTACATTTCAAAGCGCATAAAGCAGGTACTCTTTCTGTCAATGAATGTCCCAGCTTCAAAAGAAAAGTGTCCATGCTTCCATCACTGCCCGTTTTCGAAGCACTCAGACCGCCTGTCGCTATGATCAGTCCTCTCGTCCGAACTTCCTTTTTCCTGCCATCCTCTTTGTAACGGATCAAAAAACCAGGCTGGATAGGACGGATTTCCTGCAGCTGGCAAAGGGTTTTCAACTCTGCCCCCTGTCTTTCACATTCATACCGAAGGGCGTCCAGAACAGATGAAGCCTGCTCCGTCCTCGGATAAAGATAACCGTTTTTCGAAATTGTCAGGATTCCGATGCTGCGGAAAAAAGCAAGCGTTTTTTTCAGGTCAAATGCTTCCAGAGCCGGACATACAAAATCAGGGTTCAGCCCTCTATAATTCTGACCGCCCTGAAGCTCATTTGACAGATTGCATTTTCCATTTCCGGTGGAAAGAATTTTCTTTCCGACTCTGTCCATATGTTCAAGAACAGCAACAGCCGAACCTGACCTTGCCGCACTGATTGCGGCGGTCAGGCCGGCTGCACCCCCTCCTATTATGACTACATCTTTTGATGTCATATTATAATACCTTTATCTTCTTAAGGACACTGATGATCATGCCTCCCTTAGGGAAGCCTCTCAGTTCTGCTTCTGTAATGCCGCCCAGTCTGGTGATAAAGAGACTATAGGACAGCATTCCCATGAGAATTGCCAGAAGCGTTGCCAGGGCATTGCTGTGGCATCCAATCATGACCAGCTTATAAATCGCATATACAACAAGCCCCATCAGGATTGCCGATATTGCCGGTATGATATAGGTTCTCCTGTATTCCTGCCGGAATTTACAATATCTGAACAAGGATCTTGAATTCAGGATACACATGATCAGAGAGAAAAATACATTGGCAAAAATAACAGCATAAATATTCATATGGAATACCAGCATCAGAATGAAGAGTACGCCAATATGAAGAATCAACGATACAATTGCATTTTTTACCGGTTCTGCCATATGATCGATGCCCTGCAAAGCGGCATTGGACAAGGTGGAAACCGAATAAAAGATAATGGAGATTCCGCCTGCCACAATCATATTGGCTCCGAGCGGTCTTGCATCATGGAACAAGAGCTGAAGGATCGGACTCGCCAGTACGCAAAGACCAACCATACAGGGAAAAGCCAAAATCATGATAAAACGAAGGGAAGATGAAATCTTGGCCCTTACAAGCTTATTATCCTTCTGGCTGTATGCCGCTGTAATACTCGGCACACAGGAAGCAGCCATAGCGGATGCAATTGCAATCGGCACATTGGTCAGCACCTTATATTTTCCTGTAAAGACGCCCCACCAGATAGAGATTTCAGATGCGGCATGCCCCTGATAAAGAGCCAGGTTCTTAAAAATACCCTGATCCACAATGGAACTGATGTTGTAGACCGTTGTACTTAAAAGGACCGGAACAATGGTCAGGATCAAGAGCTTTGCGATTGAGCCATAGGACTCCGTTCTGTGATTCTTATCTGCCCGGATTTCCTTTTTGAAAGACCGGCTATAGGTAAGATAAACCAGGAAAAGAAAGATCAAAGAAGCTGCAGCACCGGTTACCGTTCCCAAAGTTCCTCCGGCTGCACCAAAGGCCTCTCCGTATTCTTCGGAATTTCCGACGACCGCTCCGACCTTGCTGCCATAAGAAAAAAGGAAATAAGCGCCCAGAACGCTGACAATCGCATTAACGATCTGCTCAATGATCTGAGAAATCGCACTCGGAACCATGGTGCCCATTCCCTGGAAATAACCACGAACAACACCCATGACCGCAACAATGATCAGTCCCGGTCCAAGCACCCGCAAAGCCAAAAAGCTCTGAGGTGTCGCAAGGAGTCTGGTGATCGCATCCGCAAAGACAAATACAATAATAAAAGCGATTGTACCTGTCGTTAAGGCAAATACAAAGGCACCGCGGAAAACACGATTTGCATTTTTCTTTTCTCCCGTTGCCAGCCTTGCCGCCACCAGCTTGGAGACCGCAAGAGGAAGGCTGTAGGATGAGATCAGAAGTAAAATGTTATATACATCGTATGCGGCGGCATAAATATTGTTGCCGCCGTCTCCTATTATGTTTGTCAGTGGAATTCTGTAGATCAGTCCGATCACACGGCTGATCAGGGATGCCATTGCAAGAATGGATCCCTGAACCAGAAAGTCCGAGCTTTTTTTCTTTTTTTCCATAGTATTGTGTTACTGCTTTTTTACTGCTTCTTTTTTGATTCTTAGATTCTTATCTGAACGCTTTCGAATTTTCTTATTCGACTTGTTCGTTTTATTCGATGGTTACCTTGTCCAGCTTATCCTGGTTCACAACGCAAACCCATGTTTTTCCTGTATTGATCTCAATCTCGTTGCCGTTCTCATCATAGTAAGCTGCACGGGAATAGAGGTCTTCCTTGCTCCAGGTAACCTTAATTGCCTTGCCGTCTGTGATATAGTAGCCTTCACCGCCGGCTGTTGTATCGATCTCAAGATAGCCCTTTTCGTCAAGCACCTTCACCGGAACTGCCTGGATCAGGATATTCTTAACTGCAAGCTGTGTATCATTGCCGGCATCCATATGTTTCTCACCGTACTGATATCTGTAGTAAAGTCCATCTTCTTCATTGTATTCAAAGTAGGGCTTGTTTACATCATATCCAGGTGTAACCGTCAAAGCCTGCTGGCCATTTTCCAGTGTATTCTCGGACTCTGCGAATTTGAAATGTCCGGAATAGCTTTGATAATATTCCTCCTGGAAACCGTGCTTCTGGAAAGCTTCTGTCATCAGCTCACCGTTTGTAAATACATTGTTCGGAGATTTTCTGTTGGAATCTCTATAGAAAGGAGAAGAATCCCATACACCGTTAATATCATCTACCTGACCGGATTTCAGGAAATCCTCTGCATAAGCAGCCTGTCCCCAGTGCGCATAGATGGCATTGTATTCCAAAGCAAATTCCGGATAGTAAAGACGGCAGCTTCTGATCGGTCCGAGCTTTTCAATATTATTCAAAGCAGCTCTGTCGAAGATTGCCATCAGACGGGTATAAGAGCCTTCTACCGGTGCCTCATAAATAACACCTGCTGCTGAAATACCAACATGAGGAATTGCACCGTAATTGTCATTCGGCATCATCAAGGCAAGCGGTCTGTAATTGACATATTCTTCGTCAATTTCCTCGCCTGTTAAATAGCTGGTCGTTACTGCTTCCTTCTGCTCTTCCTGCGGCTCAGCTACGGTTTCTTCTTCAGAATCCGCACTTTCTGCAGTATTTTCCACTACCTCGCTTGTCTCTTCCTCAGCTGTATCATTGCTTCCGCATCCTGCAAGTACAGATACACCAAGTGCTGCTACGGCAAGAAATACAGTTACTTTCCTGAACTTCATACTTCTGTCCTCCATGAAATTATCTTTTTATATTACATTTATTCAAAACGGATTCCTGTAAGGCCTCCATTTCTTTTGCTTCTTCTTCTGACATATGATCATAACCGAAGAGATGCAGCATGCTGTGTACGACCAAAAAGGCAAATTCTCTTTTTTCGCCATGACCATACTCCTCTGCCTGTTCCTTCATACGGGGAACACAGATTACAATATCTCCCAGCATCAGCTCTCCGCTCTCCGGGTGAAAGGAATCCTGGCTTTCAAGTGCCTCATCGGAAAAATCCGCCGGCTCCTCATAAGTGAGCATCGGAAAAGATAAGACATCCGTTACCCGATCGATCTGACGAAAGTTCGCATTCATCTCCCGAATGCTTTCCTCTCCCACCAGAAGGAGATTCACATCTGCCTCATATGGACAATGGCATTCCTCCAAGGCCTGCTGGATTACCTTTTCCGCTACTTCCTGCGGATCAAAGGAAAACTGATCTTCTGTCTCCTGTTCAAAATGAATCGTCATCTGTCATTTCCTTTCTTAATGCCCTTTGCCTTGCGCTCGGATTTGCGGCGTATTCTTTCTTCCTCCTGCTCATAGGCCTTGACGATCTTCTGTACCAAAGGATGTCTGACTACATCCTTGCTGCTGAGTTTGCAGACACCGATCTCGTCTACATCGGCAAGGACTCTTAAAGCATCCTCCAGTCCGGATTTCGTTCCGGCAGGCAGATCCTTCTGCGTCTGATCACCGGTTATAACCACCTTGGAGCCAAAACCGATTCGGGTCAAAAACATCTTCATTTGTGCCGGCGTCGTATTCTGCGCCTCATCCAGGATAATATAGGCATTGTCTAATGTACGACCTCGCATATAAGCCAAAGGCGCAACCTCGATCAGCCCTTTTTCCGAATTCTTCAGAAAACTGTCCGCTCCCATAATCTGATAAAGTGCATCATAAAGGGGCCTAAGGTAAGGATCGATCTTACTCTGCAGATCTCCCGGAAGAAAGCCCAGTTTCTCCCCCGCCTCAATTGCCGGTCTGGTCAGAATGATCCGCTCCACATCGCCATTCTTGAAGGCGGTAATCGCCATCGCCATCGCCAGGAAAGTTTTGCCTGTTCCTGCCGGTCCTACGCCAAAGACGATCATCTTTTCCTTCATCATTTTTACATAATTCTGCTGACCAAAGGTCTTTGCCTGGACAGCCTTGCCTGAAACGGTATGACAGATAATATCCGGATCAATATCGGCAGCAGAAAATGATGAATTCTCTTCTGTGAGTGCAATCGCATAATTCACATTCTGCTCATTTAAGCTTTCTTTCTTTGAAATCAGCTCCAAAAGCTGCCGGATCGTGCTCTTTGCCTGCTCGATCGCAGCTTTTTCGCCAAGAATCTTCAGCACATTGTCCCGATAGATCAAGCTGACATGATAGGTTCTTTCGATTTTTTTCAGATTGGAATCAAAGCTTCCGCACAGCTTCTCAAACACATCCCCCGAAAGGCTCAGTGTCTCTTCCTTTAAACTCATATATATTGTATTCCTTTATAAAGCTAGTTCATAAAATTCTACCATATTATGTTATAACACGTCAACGAATCTGAGGGAATGCTGCTTTAAGGAAAATACGAATAAAAAAAGAAAAGCTTATTCTTACATTTTCTATCTTTTCCTTCTTCCTCACCCTTATTTATGATAAGGCTCCTTATGGGAAATCCTTTCTGCCCGATAAATCTGTTCCAAAAGGATCACCCGCATAAGCTGATGGGGAAAGGTCATATCAGAAAAACTCAGCTTCAGGTCTGCTTTTTTGATCAGCTCATCGGAAAGCCCTAAAGATCCGCCAATGATAAACTGGATATGACTGCTTCCTCCCAGGAGAATCTGGTCTATTTTTTTGGAAAAGGTAACAGAATCCATCTTCTTTCCATCAATACAAAGGGCAATATGATAGGCATTTTCGTCCCAATGCTTCAGCATCCTTTCCCCTTCTTTATTTTTTACGATCCTGATCTCATTTTCAGAAGCGTTTTCCTTCGTTTTCTCATCCGCCTCCTGCAAAATACTGACATTTGCATAGGCGGAAAGTCTCTTTAAATATTCCTCGATTGCATCCCTGTAAAACTTTTCTTTGATTTTACCAATGCAGAGTATGGAGATTCTCATGGCCTTCCTCTTTTGTTATTGTTTCATGAAATGATATCGACTATACTTATCTATAGAAATCTATAGAAATGCTGTTTCGATCAGCATTTTCTCAAGTCTTTTACTATCGTGTTAGTATAAAGCTTCAGCTAGGAAAAGGAGCACATTATGAAAGAATTTGAAGAAAAAATCCAAAAAGAAGGCAAGGTCATCACAAATGAAATCCTTAAGGTAGACAGTTTTATCAACCATATGGTAGATGCTGCTTTAATGGAAAAGCTTGGGCAGGCAATCGCCGATCATTTTAAGGATCAGAGCATTACCAAGGTGGCCGCCATTGAAAGCTCCGGCATTGCACCGGGTCTGATGACAGCAAAAGCGCTTGGCGTACCCATGGTCATCATGAAAAAACAGCCTTCCAGTATTTTGAATAATAATCTCTATGAAACCGAGGTTATCTCCTTTACAAAAGAAGTCGGTTATAAGCTTTGTGTATCCAAGGAATACCTTTCTGAAGCTGACCATGTTCTGATCGTGGATGACTTTCTTGCAAACGGCGAAGCCGCAACAGGTGCGGTTCGTCTGATTCGTCTGGCACACGCAACAATTGCAGGCATCGCTGTTCTGATTGAAAAGTCCTTCCAGCCTGGCCATGATAAGCTTGTATCCCAGGGGCTGGATGTCTTTGCCCTTGCCAGGATCGGCAGCCTGGAAGATGGTAAGATCACTTTCCTTGACTGATATAAAGTTTCCTAATGATAAAGAAGAGGCGCAGCCTGCCGGCAGCTCCTCTTCTTTTTTTCTTTACTGCTTATCAAGCCTTCAAAAGCCTTTTCGCTAAGCAAAGCATCTTCTTTCGCAGAACTTTCACAGGATTTCTCCTGCATGAAAATCACTCTGACGGAAGATAAATATAGCTTCTTGTGATCACAGAGCTGGTCTGTCCGAAATCATCCTCTACCATCACCGCCAGTACATGGTTTCCTTCCAAGAGACTAAGCGCTCCTGTATATTCTGTTGTAAGATCAGCAGCATCTGTTGTATCCCAGGCATAATAAATCCGACAGCCTGGATCAGCGCTGATCACAATCTCATTGTCATAATAATAGGTGCCGCTTGCAAGAGAGATCGTCACATCCGAGGGAGCATCCGCATCTACATTGTACTGCTCTGTCGTTGGCAGAGAATAATGGCCATCCTCATCATAGGCCACTGCAACAAGAGAGATTTCTCCGTCCCCAATCTGAATCGGAGAAGAATACTTGTCAGAGCTAAGACTCGGTGTTGTCCCATCCAGACTGTAGTAAATACTCAAAGAAGAATCCTCCGTTGTCAGTTCGATCGACAAGGGCTCACTGTAGCTGCCGCTCTCTACTGATACAGACGGACTTTCTACGATATAGCCTTCAAAAAGTGCCTGCAAGTCCTCGCTGCTGCAGGACTCTGCCAGATAGTAGAGCTTGTCATAAGAATCTGACAGGGTATAACAGCCGATCAGAGCCCGGTAAACCTTCTCCTCCTCCGGGTAATTTTTTAAAGCAGTCTGAAGATTTTCTTCTTCCTTCTCGTAATCTTTCTTTCCCTCATAGCACTGTGCGATCAAAAGCAAGGCATCCAGGTCATCCTTCTGCAAGGATAAAGCCTGTTTTCCATATTCCAGAGCCTGATCATACGCTTCTGCATCATAAGCATCAATTGCCTGACTCATCTGATAAGAATAGGAATGATGAAAGCTGTAATTCACAAAGAAGTAAATTCCTGCTCCAATGGCAGCAAAAAGAAGGATCAGAAAAAAAATCCATGCGTGAGAACGCTTCCTTCTTCTCCTGTGTCTTTCTCTCGGCCTGCTTATCTCTTCTCCCTGCGTCCTTACCGTCTTCTCTTCAGGCGGAATTCTATCCTGCAGAATTTCTTCCTCCAGCATACTGTATACCGGAACAAGCTGAATTTCTTTTCCGCACTTGGGACAATAGATCTTCCCATCTTCAATTTCTGACTTACAGTTCGGACAAATCATAATCGCTTCTTATTGTCTCCTCTTTAAGGATGCAAGGCAATTGTACATCAGCATGGCAATGGTCATCGGACCGACACCGCCCGGTACAGGCGTAATAAAGGAAGCCTTTTGGCTGACTTCATCAAAAGCCACATCACCCTTCAATTTGTTGTTCTCATCCCTGTGAATACCAACATCGATGACAACTGCACCCTCTTTTACATAGTCTGCTTTGATAAATTCTTTCTTGCCGACTGCAGCAATCAGAATATCTGCCCGTGAACAAATTTCCTTCAGGTTCTTTGTATGGGAATGGGCTATGGTTACGGTTGCATTTTCACGAAGCATCAACATACCCATAGGCTTTCCGACAATATTGCTTCTGCCGACAACCACACAATTTTTTCCATCCATCTCAATACCGGAACGCTTCATCAGCTGGATAATGCCGGCCGGTGTACAGGAAACAAAGCCTTCCTTTCCGATGGAAAGTGCCCCTACGCTCTTTACGCTGAAGCCATCCACATCCTTAGCCGGATCGATCGCATCAATTACCGCATCCTCATCAATATGTCCGGGAAGCGGAAGCTGTACCAAAATGCCAACAACCTTTTCATCCGCATTCAGTTCCTCAATCTTTTCCAGTAATTCTGCCTGGCTTGTATTCTCCTCCATATGATAGGTAAGAGAAGAAAGACCTACATAGTCGCAGGCCTTTGCCTTATTTTTTACATAAACAGAGGACGCCGGATCTGCTCCAACCTGAATAACTGCAAGGCATCCTTCTATTCCTTTTTCTTTTAATGCTGCAATCTCTGCCTTAACCTCATCCTTGATTTCGGCAGAAATTTTCTTTCCATCAATAATCTGCATTCCTGTTACCTGTTTCTAAATTACCCAAAGTCCGAATAAAGCCGGACTTTGGGTTTTTCTGCATACTTTTTATTAGATCCTATATTTTTACGAAAACTTTATCTTCTCTTTCTCTATTTCGTTCCGAACAGAATCGAATTAGAAGAGTCCAACGATCTTATTGCCGTCTACAACATCAATATTGTTTGCAGCCGGAACCTTGGGCAGACCCGGCATGGTCATTACGTTTCCGGTCAATGCAACCAGGAAGCCGGCTCCCGCTGACGGATAAAGTTCTCTTACATTAATGGTAAAGCCTGTCGGACGTCCCAGCTTCTTATCATCATCAGAAAGAGAATACTGGGTCTTTGCCATACAGATCGGCATCTTGTCCAAGCCAAGCTTCTCCATTCTTTTGATCTCACGATTTGCTGCCGGAGAATAGGTCACGCCATCTGCTCCGTAAATCTCACGTGCGATGGTTTCGATCTTCTCCTTAATGGACAGATCAACATCATAAATCGGCTTATAATTGCTTTCCTTTTCTTCCAGGGTTTTGATTACAGCATCAGCAAGAGCAAGTCCGCCTTCGCCGCCCTTCTCCCAAACCTCGGAAAGAGCAAATTCACAGCCTTTCTCTCTGCAGAACTCTTCGATATAAGCCAGTTCCTCATCAGAATCTGTCACAAAACGGTTAATCGCAACAACAAGAGGAACGCCAAACTTCTGGATGTTCTCAATATGCTTCTCCAGATTTACGATTCCCTTCTTCAGGGCCTCAAGATTTGGCTCGCTTGTCTCTGTTTTCGGAACGCCGCCATTGTATTTTAATGCTCTTGCAGTTGCAACCAGAACAACACAGTCCGGATGCAGCTCTGCCATACGGCACTTAATATCCATGAACTTCTCTGCACCAAGATCGGCTCCAAAGCCTCCCTCAGTAACCGCAATATCACCAAGCTTTAAAGCCATCTTTGTTGCTCTTACGCTATTGCAGCCATGGGCAATATTTGCAAAGGGTCCGCCATGTACAATAGCAGGATTGCCTTCCATCGTCTGAATCATATTTGGCTTGATCGCATCCTTGAGAAGGGCTGCCATCGCACCGGTTGCATGCAGATCGTCTGCTGTAATCGGCTCACCGTCTCTTGTGTAGGCAACGATCATACGGGCAAGTCTGTTCTTCAGATCTTCCATATCATTTGCAAGACAAAGAACAGCCATGATTTCAGAAGCAACCGTAATAATGAAGTGGTCCTCACGAACATAGCCGTCTGCCTTCGCACCAAGACCGATGACAATGTTACGAAGCGCTCTGTCATTCATATCCAGACATCTCTTCCATACAACCTGGCGGGTATCGATTCCGAGTTCATTTCCCTGCTGAATATGATTATCCAGCATTGCTGCAAGCAGATTGTTTGCAGATGTAATCGCATGAAAATCTCCTGTAAAATGCAGGTTCAGATCTTCCATCGGAACCAGCTGGGCATAGCCGCCGCCTGCTGCTCCGCCCTTGATACCAAAGCAAGGTCCAAGCGAAGGCTCACGCAAAGCAAGCACTGCCTTTTTGCCGGATTTCCAAAGACCTTCTGCCAGGCCGACAGATGTTGTTGTCTTTCCTTCTCCTGCCGGTGTCGGATTGATTGCTGTAACCAAAACCAGCTTTCCATCCGGCTGATCCTGCAGCTTTTTCTCGAGTTCATCGGAGAGCTTCGCCTTATACTTTCCGTAAAATTCAAGATCGTCTTCACACACGCCAACCTTGGCTGCAACATCCTGAATCGGTTTCATGGTACAGCTCTGTGCAATCTCAATGTCAGTCATCATGTTTCTCTTCTCCTTCGCTTTTTCCTGTTACCAAACATTCAAATTCTTCTATTGTCATCAGAATCTGCCTTGGTTTCGTTCCCTCCTCGGGGCCCAAAACGCCAGCTTCCTCCAATTGATCAACGATTCTTGCAGCACGGTTAAATCCGATTCGGAATTTACGCTGCAAGGAACCGATTGAACCCTTGTTTGCTTCAATCAAAAAGCGTCCTGCCTGCTGGAAAAGCTCATCTCTTTCCTCGCCGCTTTCTGTCGCTGCGGAAGATGAGCCAGAGGATGCAATCTCATGGTTGGATATCTCCTCATTGTATTCCGGCTTTTCATTATTTTCTTTAACTGCCTCCACAACAGCAGAAACCTCATCATCACTGACGAAGGCACCCTGTACACGCAAAGGCTTGGAAAGTCCCTGTGGATAGTATAGCATATCGCCGTTTCCGAGCAGCTTCTCCGCTCCATTCATATCGAGAATTGTACGGGAATCCACACCGGAAGATACGGAAAAAGCAATTCTGGATGGCATATTTGCCTTGATCAGACCCGTAATAACATTTACAGACGGTCTCTGGGTTGCAATGACAAGATGGAGACCTGCTGCTCTTGCAAGCTGGGCCAGACGGCAGATTGCATCCTCGACCTCGGAAGGAGCAACCATCATCAGATCCGCAAGCTCGTCTACGATAATTACAATCTGAGGAAGGATCTCTGCAATTTCTTCCATCTCTGCGTTTTTCTTCCTTGCCTTTGCATTATAGGCCTTGATATCCCTGACACTCTCTGCTGCAAAAAGCTGATAGCGTCTGGTCATTTCGGCAACCGCCCAGTTCAGGGCACTAGCCGCCTTCTTCGGGTCAGTTACAACCGGTGTCAGCAAATGCGGGATTCCGTTGTAAACACTCAGCTCAACTACCTTAGGGTCGATCATAATCAGTTTGACTTCATCCGGTCTTGCCTTATAAAGGATACTCATAATGATCGTATTGATACAGACTGACTTACCGGAACCTGTTGCCCCTGCGATCAGAAGATGTGGCATCTTCTGAATGTCTGCCAGGATAACGTTGCCGTTAATGTCTTTACCTGCCGCAAAAGCAATTTTCGACTTATGGCCGGCAAAAGCTTCTGTATCAATCAGCTCCCGCAGGGAAACCGTAACCCTTGTCTTATTCGGAACTTCAATTCCAATCGCAGACTTGCCTGGAATTGGCGCCTCGATACGAATATCCGCTGCTGCAAGTGCCAGCTTCAGATCATCCGATAAGGAAAGGATCTTGCTGACCTTTACACCTGCCGCCGGCAAAAGCTCATACCTTGTAACCGTCGGTCCCTGTTGGAAACCGGTCACGGTTACATTTACGCCAAAGCTCTGCATCGTATCCTGCAGCTTTTTCTGATTCTGGTATGCAAATTCATCTCTGCCGCCACTTGAAATGGCTGGTCTGGCAAGCAGTTCCAGGCTTGGGAAGCGATACGCTTCTGCTTCCGGCGCATGATCAGAAATTTCAATTTCCCCGTCTGTTTCCCCAGAAGCTTCCTTCCTTTCGGAAGAAGCTCCTTCCTGTCTTTCAGAATAAGAAGAATCAGAAGACTTTTCTGCCTGCTCTTCCTTCGGCTTTGTTCCTGCTGCAAAAGCAGCTGCTCCACCGGCTGTAAGAACAGACGCTGCTGCTGCCGGTCTGGCAAGCTCTTCCAGGATCGCTCTCGGATCTTCAGCTTCTTCTCCTTCTTCTTCATCCTCATATTCATAAGAATCATAGGGTGAAAGCTCTTCCGGCATATTTTTTACTTCTGAACCATTTGACTCTGAGAAAAGATCCTCTGCATCCATTCCATAAGAAGAAGTTTCCTCCATCTCTGCAAATGGAGCTATATCCTCGAAATCGTCATAAAACTCATAGCTGTCCTCTTGTGCTTCCACGCCCACCCGGGAGGAAAGAGCATCATTTGCTTTCTCACTCTGTTCGGAAGAAGCATAGCTCTCTTCCTGCGGAATCTTGTTCAGCTTAGCCAGTTCAATCGCCTGCCTGCTGTAACTTTTCTCAAATGTGCCTTTGCCTGTAAGACTCGGCTCATATTTTCTTCCGGAGCCTTCTCCCGGAACTTTGACCCCTGTCTGTTTTTTCCCGGAAGCTGATGCAGAATCTCCCACCTTGGTATCAAAGCTTACACCCGATACCTTATGATCCATTCTAAGTCTGCTTTCCTCTTCCTTCTTTTTGGAACGCTGCTCCTTCTGGTATTCAATATTCTCTTTTGTCTTGGTATAAGCCTTATTATATGCCTTGGCTGTACCCCTGCCGACACCTGCAACAAAGGACTTGCCGGTCAGATAGACCAGACAGAGAATGATGACTGCAATATCGATCAGATAAGCACCGATCAGGCCGAAGACACCGCGAATCAGACTTTCTAATCCGCCTCCGATCAGACCGCCTCCCCTATGTGCCTGTCTGGAGTAGAAGGCTGCCTGCATTGCGTCTCCTCCGGCATAATTGCCGCTGACAAGTTGGGCAAAAAAGCAGATGAAAACAAAAAGAATCACATATACCAGGGCTCTTGCATACTTATTGTTCTTTTTCTTTCCGACATAAAGATAAACGGAAAGAGCAAAAAGAAGAATTGGGAAAATATAAGCCAAAAGCCCGCTGAAGCCAAACTGCAGCTCACGGAAAAGTGCACCAAAGCTGCCGCCATGCCCCAAAATACTGATCATCAGCAAGAGGGAAATCACGGATATCGTAATAAAAATCGCATTTTCCCTGTAAATCCTGGACTGCTTCTTCGATCTTCTCCTCTTTCGGGAACTGCCTTTTCTGGAGGAAGTCGTTTTTCTCGAAGCGGAGCCTGTATTTGATTTTTTCTTTGAAGATGATGTTCGCGTATTTTTTGTCGCCATTTTTCACCCGTTGCGATTAGTCTTCATCATCCGGCATATCCCAGTTATGATATACCTCCTGAACATCATCATCATCGTCCAGAAGATCCAGGGTACGTCTGATATGATAAATATCCTGCTCATCGGTAAGTGTTACATAGTTCTGCGGAATTCTGGTAACCTCTGCACTGGCCATCGGAATACCTTCTTTTTCGAGATTTTCTCTGACTGCACTAAAAGCTTCCGGTGCGGTCAGAATCTCAAAGCTGTCCTCTTCCTCGTTGAAGTCATCTGCACCGGCATCCAGAGCGATCATCATCAGATCATCTGCATCCATCTCGCATTCTTCCTTGTCAACGATGATCTGTCCCTTCTGATCAAACATAAAGGATACACAGCCCTGTGTACCAACATTTCCGTTTCCTTTTGTGAAAGCACTTCTTACATTTGCAGCAGTTCTGTTCTTATTGTCAGTCAGAGCCTGAACAATGATCGCTGTTCCGTTCGGTCCGTATCCTTCATAAGTAACGGTTTCATAATTTACATTTCCAACATCACCTGCTGCCTTCTTAATACCACGCTCAATGGTATCGTTCGGCATATTGGAAGCCTTAGCCTTTGCGATGACATCACGAAGCTTGCTGTTATTGGCCGGATCTGCTCCGCCTTCTTTAACCGCTACCGCGATCTCACGTCCGATAATGGTAAATACTTTTCCCTTAGCTTTATCATTTTTCTCTTTTTTGTGCTTAATATTGGCAAATTTTGAATGTCCTGACATTTCTAAACCTCTTTTTCTTCTATACTTTTACTCGTGTTTTCCTTCTGTCTGATGGCAAGTACCGTTTGAATTGTTTTGTTTTTTACGGAGAGAACACGGAATAAATAACTTCCGTATTCAATTTCGATCTGATCGTTATCCTCCGGAATCTTATCAATCAAAGAAATCAGAAATCCGTTTAAGGTATCGATATCCTCCGTATCAAAGTGAATCTGCAGAGCTTCTTCTACCTCTTCGAGATCAGCCATACCCTTAATAAGGAAGGTATTTTCTCCCTTGGGCAGAATCATCGCCTCTTCCATATCATGCTCATCCTCGATATTTCCCACGATTTCTTCCAGAATATCCTCCAGGGAAACCAGACCTGCTGTCTGACCATATTCATCAACAACAAGCACCAGATGATTTTTCTGAATCTGCATGCTCTTGAAGAGAACATTAATGCTCTGGGTCTCCGGAATGAAGATGGGATCATTCATCAGATTCTTGATTTCTCCAACCTTAAGGGACAGATTGTCCTTTTCTCTGGCAAGACGCATCGCATCTTTGATATGGATAATTCCGGTGATATGATCAATATCCTCCTGATAGACCGGAAATCTGGAGAAGGGCTCATTCAGCATAAAATCAAGTGCCTCCTCAAAGGGAAGCTCCTGATCGATCGCAATGATATTTTTTCTCCGGGTCATAACATCTGCTGCTTCTGTATCATCCAGTTCAAAGATATTATGAATCATCTCTGCTTCACTTTCCTGAATCGATCCCTGCTCATGTCCTTCATTTACCATGGAAATAATTTCTTCTTCCGTCACATCATCCACACTTTCATAGGGGTCGATACGAAAGAGACGGGAAGCAAGATTGGCCAAAACATTGAGCAGCCCGGATAAGGGCATGAAGATCCGGTACAAAGCATACATAGGACCGCAAAGGCGCATGGCATATTTTTCCGGCTTTCTTTCTCCAACCTTAATCGGAAGGAAATCCCCAATCCAGAAAAGCAGCAGCAATAGCAATACTGCAGTCAAAAGCATCCAGCCTGCAGCAGATGCATCGCTCAGCGAAGCATCAAAAAAGCTTCTGTTGATAAAGGGATAAAAGAAAGCACCCATCAAAAAGAAAATCATCCCATGCAGAATCTTGCCGATCTGCTCAAATGCTTCCGGATCATCCGCAAATGTCCTGATTCTCTCCTTCTGTTTTTCCTTTTCCATCGCGTCAATCGCTGACTGACTGATTGCCTCAATCGCCGCCCGAAAGGCATTCATCTGAAAAAGAAGAAGAAGAACAATGATTAGAATAACAATTGAAAACATGGCCGCGGCGCCATCATCCATCTAAAAACACCTGACTTTCTCTAATTGCCTGCAAAAATTGCAGACTTCTCAACAATAGGCAACATTAAAAATGTATCATTTCAGCTTATATTAGTCAAGCTTATAAGCGTCCCTCCAGGAAAGCAGCTGTCCCTGTTTTATGTAAACTCTCGCCACTCTTTTGCTGATATCGCAGGCCAGCTCATAGTTAAATCTTCCGCTGAGATCTCCCAATTCTTCCATTGTGATCATCTCATCTCCTTCTCTTCCGATCAGGACAGCTTCATCCCCGCATTTTACATCCGGAATTTCAGAGACATCTACCATAAATTGATCCATGCAGACCCTGCCACAGATCGGTGCTTTTTTTCCATGAATCAGCACCCAGCCCTTATTGGACAGCTGTCTGGGATAGCCATCAGCATAGCCAAACCCAATGGTTGCAATCCTGACATCCTTTTCGGCCGTGTAGGTTGCTCCATAGCTGATGCTTCCACCTTTTTCAACAGTTTTTACATAGGTAACCCTGGCTCTCAGCTCCATAACCGGCTGAAGATCGATCTTCTTCACCTCATCTGAAGGCAGCAGGCCATATAAGGTGATACCTGCCCTGACTAGATCCATTGCCATATGGGGCATATCGATCAGGGCTGCACTGTTTGAACAATGCACATGCGGAATGTAGATCTTTCTCTCCTGCAGCATCCGATTCATCCTGCAGAATGTCTCAAACTGTTCCTCTGCACTGCTTTTATCGGCTGCATCCGCAAGGAAGAAATGCGTAAACATTCCCTCCGCATGAAGCATGGGCAGCTCTGTGATCCTTTTTATTTCATCTGCCGCCTCCTCTGTTACAGGATAACCGATCCGATGCATACCGGTATCAATTACAAACTGAAAATCAGCCTCTTTTCCTATCCGCAGGGCTGTGTCCGAGAGTGCTTTGGCTGTATCAAAATCAAAGACCGGCAATAAAATATCTTCCTGAATTGCCCTTTCGTACTGAGAAGGGAAGACATAGCCAAGAACCATGATCGCCTTTTTGACACCTTCTCTTCTAAGCTCCAAAGCCTCCTCGATTGTCGCTGTCGCAAAGCCATAAAGATAATCCAGATCTTCAATCTCATGAGCAATTTCTCTCGCACCATGTCCATAACCATCTGCCTTGATAACAGCTACCATTTGTGCCGTATCCGGCACACCCTCATACATCACTTCCATATTATGACGAATCGCATCCAAATTAATGATGGCTTCGCTTCTTTCATACCGATACATTATCGGGATACCTCCTTTAGTATGCTTTTGATTCCTTCGATCAGATCTGTCGGCGCCATACTGTAATTGCCGCAGGCTTCCGCCGCTATCTGCCCCGCAAGTCCATGCAGGTAAACACCCAGACAAGCAGCCTCATATGCCTTCATCCCCTGGGCGATCAGGCCGGCAATGACACCGGTCAGGGCATCTCCGCTTCCACCCTTTGACATGGCATTGCATCCGCTTCTGTTGATATAGCAATCTCTTTCTTTTGCCTTAACAAGGGTTACCGCATCTTTTAAAACACAAATGCCGTTCAGCTCCTTAGCCAGCTCTTCTGCTGCAAGAAGCCTGTCCTCCTTAATCTCACTTATCTTTCTCCTTAAAAGGCGAGATGCTTCTCCCATATGAGGCGTAATGATCAGCTCTCCGGCATAGGATGCAGCAGCCTTTCGAAGCGTCTCTTCCTCCGCAAGCAGATTCAAAGCATCCGCATCCAGGATAAGGGGAGCATCTGCATGAGCAAGAAGATAGCAAAGGATTTCCCTTGCATTTTTGTTTTTCCCTATACCACAGCCGCAAATAATCACATTGCAGCCTTTCACTTCTTCTTCCAGACTCAAAAGCGGATTCTCTGCATAGCTCTTTAAAACTGCCTCCGGCATGAGTCCCTGTAAGATAATTCTGTTTTCCTCTGCCGTATGAATATAGACCAGTCCTGCTCCGGTAACGGAAGCTGCCTTGGATGCAAAATATGCTGCTCCTGCCATATTCGGTGCTCCTGTTACAGAAAGTACCTTTCCGTAGCTTCCCTTATTGGAAGAAGCTTTTCTGGCAGGAACGAGGCTGACATCTTCTTTCTCATAATAAAAACCAGTCGGCTTATCTCCCAGAAAACTTTCCTTTGTAATGCCGATTTCCTTAACGATCAGTTCTCCGCTAAGCTCTCTTCCCGGATCCAAAAGCTGTCCGTACTTTGCAAAGGCAAAGGTTACCGTCAGATCTGCCCGAAAGGCCGTCCCCAGGATCTGTCCGGTGTTTGCACTGATACCAGATGCAATATCCACTGCCAGTTTAAAGCCGCTTAAAGAATTCATTTTTTCGATCACTGTGGCATATTCTTCCTTTACCGGACGCGAAAGTCCGATTCCGAAAATGGCATCTACCACCAGATCATAGTAATCTTTTTCCGGCATCTGATCTGATACCGGAACGCCATAAGCTTCCAGGATTCCCATCTGTCTTTTTGCTTCTACAGAAAAATGATCAGGATTACCGGCCATTACCAGTTCTACTTCCGATCCTGCAAGAAAAAGCAGTCTTGCAAGGACCATGCCATCTCCTCCGTTATTTCCGCTGCCGCAAACAAGCAGAACCCTGTCTGTCTTTAGCCCTTTCTCCCGGATGACATCCAGCACACTTAAGGCCGCCCTCTCCATCAAAACACAGGAGGGCATTCCAAAATGCTCCATAGTTCTGCTGTCATACAGCTTCATTTCTTCGGCAGAAATCACATATTTCATCTTTTTCTCCCTATTTCGTCTGCTCTCCTCATTCCGCCATACAATAAATGTCCAGCTGTAAGGAAGGATCCAGCAGATAAAGGAGAGGATAACCACAAGCTGTGATTATCCTCTCAAACATAACTTTTTTAGCCGGACACTATTCTTCTGTCCTATGCTTTTCAATATTATAAGAAAGCTGCATCAGACTATCGGAAAGATGTACGTTTTCAACCGTAACATCCTCCGGCAGGTCTAATTCCATATTGGCAAAATTCCAGATTGCCTTGATACCAAGTGATACAACCTTCTGTGCGATATCGCTTGCCTTATCCTTAGGCATGGTAAATACCACAATATCGCCGGGATTATTCTTCAGAAAGTCTTCCAGTTCATCCATCATCCGAACCTTCACGCCACGGATCACAGTACCTTCCAATGCCGGATTTACATCGAAAATTCCACTGAGGACAAAGCCTCTTTTTTCAAAATTAACAAAGTTTGCAATCGCCTGTCCCAGATGTCCGGCACCGATAATGATCATATGATGCTTTCTGTCGATACCCAGGATCTTGCCGATTTCCTGATGAAGATACTCTACATTATAACCATATCCCTGCTGACCAAAGCCACCGAAATTATTCAGATCCTGTCTGATCTGGGATGCGGTTACATTCATAATTTTACTCAACTCATTCGATGAGATTCTTTCAACTCCGTTATCGAGAAGATCGGACAGATATCTGTAATATCTGGGCATTCTTCTGATAACTACATTTGAAATATTTCCGCTCATAGCATTCCCTACCTTATGCCAATATTATTTGCGCATTTCCTCTAAAGTCTGTCTGATCGCCTTGATGAACTCCTCACTGTTCAGAACGGTAGGATTCTCAAGTTCCGTAATCAGAGCCAGATCCTTTGTCATCTTGCCGGACTCGATGGTATCAATGCAGGCTTTTTCCAGCTGATCTGCAAATTCCATCAGTTCGGGAAGATGATCCAATTCTCCACGTTTTCTCAATGCACCTGTCCATGCAAAAATGGTTGCAACTGAGTTTGTAGAGGTTTCTTCATGCTTCAGATGCTTATAATAATGACGCTGAACCGTTCCATGTGCAGCCTCGTATTCATAAATACCGGCCGGAGAAACCAATACAGAAGTCATCATTGCAAGAGAACCACATGCAGAAGAAATCATATCGCTCATGACATCACCGTCATAGTTCTTGCAAGCCCAGATGAATCCGCCTTCCGCCTTCATTACTCTTGCTACCGCATCATCGATCAATGTATAGAAATACTCGATTCCTGCCTCTGTGAATTTATCAGCATATTCTGCATCATAAATTTCCTGGAAGATATCCTTGAAAGTATGATCATATTTCTTGGAAATGGTATCCTTTGTTGCAAACCAAAGATCCTTCTTTTGATCCAGTGCGTAATTGAAGCAGCTTCTAGCAAAGCTTTCGATAGACTTGTTCAGATTATGCTGTCCCTGGATGATACCCGGCTCCTTGAATTCATGAATCAGCTCTCTGATCTCAGTTCCATCCTCTGCCGTGAAAACCAGTTCCGCCTTACCTGCTCCCGGGATTTTCATCTCGCTAGCCTTATAAACATCACCATAGGCATGTCTGGCAATTGTGATTGGTTTTACCCAGTTCTTTACGCAGGGATTGATTCCCTTCACCTTAATCGGTGTACGGAATACGGTTCCGTCAAGAATTGCACGGATGGTGCCGTTCGGGCTCTTCCACATTTCCTTCAGATCATATTCATCCATTCTGGCTGCATTCGGTGTGATTGTCGCGCATTTTACAGCTACACCATATTTTTTGGTGGCTTCAGCTGAATCAAATGTTACCTGATCATCTGTTTCATTACGATAAACCAGTCCCAGATCATAGTATTCTGTCTTCAGATCGATAAAGGGTAAAAGGAGCTCATCCTTAATGATCTGCCAGAGAACTCTGGTCATTTCATCGCCGTCCATCTCTACAAGAGGTGTTGTCATCTGAATCTTCTGCATAATCTCTTCCTCCTCGCTTTTACTTTACAACCAGATTAATAATCTTGCCCGGAACATAAATCTCTTTGATAATCGTTCCGCTAATCTTGGAAGCGACTGCCTCCTTGCCTGCAGAAATTGCATCTTCCTTGCTTACGGAAGCCGGAAGGGTAAGAACTGCCTTGGTCTTTCCATTTACCTGAACCGGAACCTTGATCTCGTCCTCAACCAGGTGTTCCTCCTCATAGCTCGGCCAGCCGCCATGGAATACGCTGTCCTCATGACCAAGCTCTGCCCAGATTTCTTCACTGATATGCGGTGCAAAAGGAGCCAGAAGCTGAACGAAGGTTTCCAGTGTCTTCTTATCTACGCCGTCCTTCTTGCCGAGGTCGATCAACTGATTATTAAATTCCATGAAACCGGAAATAACGGTATTTAAGCTGAAGCTTTCCAGTCTCTGGGTAATGGTCTTTACCATCTTGCTGCGAATCTTCAGAAGTTCCTTAGACTCTGCAACGTCCTGATCCTTCTGTTCCTGAACCAGTTTCCAGAATCTGGTCAGGAAACGGTATACACCGTCAATCCCTCTGTCATCCCACTCTGCATCCAACTCAGGCGGTCCAACAAAAAGCTCATACAGCCTGAGGGAATCACATCCGTAATCTCTTACAAGATCATCCGGAGATACTACATTTCCCTTGGACTTGCTCATCTTGATACCGTTCTTGCCGGTGATCATACCCTGATTAAAGAGCTTGTGGAAAGGCTCATCAAAATCAACAACACCGATATCATAAAGGAATTTGGTATAGAATCTGGAATAGAGAAGATGAAGCACGGCATGCTCAACACCACCGATATACATATCAACCGGCAGATATTTGTCCGCCTTCTCTCTGGATACCAGCTCGTCATTATTTTTATTATCTACATAGCGCAGGAAGTACCAGGAAGATCCTGCCCACTGCGGCATGGTATTGGTTTCTCTCTTTGCAGGCTTTCCACAGCAGGGGCAGCTTGTATTCACCCACTCATCGATTGCTGCAAGAGGAGACTCTCCTGTGCCTGTCGGCTCATAGGATTCTACATCCGGCAAAAGCAGAGGAAGCTGGTCTTCCGGAACCGGAACTGCACCGCAATCCGGACAATGTACGATCGGAATCGGCTCGCCCCAGTATCTCTGACGGGAGAAAACCCAGTCACGAAGCTTGTAATTAACTGTCTTTCTGCCGAAGCCCTTCTTTTCAATAATATCCGGTGCTTCTTCCTTCAGTCTTGCAGAATCAGATCCGTCCCAGTCACCGGAATTGATCACAATACCGGATCCTGTATAAGCCTCTGTCATCTCCTCCGGGATACTGCCGTCTGCTGAAATAACCGGGATAATATCCAGGCCGAATTTCTTTGCAAATTCAAAGTCACGATCATCATGAGCCGGTACACACATGATCGCACCGGTACCATAATCAGCCAGAACATAATCGGACAGCCAGATCGGAATCTTCTTTCCGTTCAGAGGATTGATCGCATAGCTTCCGGTGAATACACCGGTCTTTTCCTTGTCCTGCATTCTGTCTACATTAGACTTCATGGAAGCATCAAAGATATATTTGTCTACAGCTTCCTTATGCTCTGCATCTGCTAGCTCTGCTGCAATCGCATGCTCCGGTGCCAATACCATAAAGGTTGCTCCGTAAAGGGTATCCGGTCTGGTTGTATAAACCGTAATCTTGTCCTCACGACCATCTACCGCAAAATCAACTTCAGCACCATAGCTCTTGCCGATCCAGTCTGTCTGCATCTTCTTAACCTTCTCAGGCCAGTCCAGCTTATCCAGATCATTCAGAAGTCTGTCTGCATATTTTGTAATCTTAAGCATCCACTGACGAAGGTTTTTCTTGGTAACCTCACTGCCGCAGCGTTCGCATTTTCCGTTTACAACCTCTTCGTTTGCAAGTCCCGTTTTACAGGAGGGGCACCAGTTGATCGGCATCTGCTTTTCATAAGCAAGCCCTTCCTTAAACATCTTTACAAAGATCCACTGGGTCCACTTGTAGAAATTCGGATCAGTGGTATTTACCTCACGATCCCAGTCATAGATTGCGGAAATTTCCTGAATCTGTCTCTTAATATTCTTGATATTTGCAGCGGTTGAAATCGCCGGATGGGTATTATTTTTGATGGCATAGTTCTCTGCCGGCAGACCGAAGGCATCCCAGCCCATCGGATGAATCAGATAATAGCCCTTCATCAGCTTATATCTGCTCCAAACATCAGAAATAACATAGCCTCTCCAATGTCCTACATGAAGTCCGTTTCCGGATGGATAAGGGAACATATCCAGGCAATAATATTTTTCTTTTTTTCCGTCATCGACGTTCACTGGCTTTTCTTCCCAGATTTTACGCCATTTTTGTTCTATTTCTCTGTGATTGTAGGGTGTACTCATTGCAAACTTTCCTTCCTGGCCTTCTATAAAAATGTATAGTACGGCACAATTATTCATTCTTTAAAATGATAAACACATGTCATAAATTTGTCAAGATAAGGTAATATTACTCTCCGCCGCAATGTGCATCCTCGCGGAGCCTTTTACGTAATAGGAACAAAGTTTCCAATTACATAAAAAGGGCTGCCACACCTTCTTGCCCTGGTGTGACAGCCTTCAAAGTACTTTTTATTCTTCAGCTTCTGCTTTTCTTGCAGCTACTTCCTTTTCCTGTACATCATGCGGTGCCTGCTCATATCTGGCAAATTCATAAGAATAGGTTCCTGTACCTCCCGTCATGGAACGAAGATCCAGGGTATAATCAAAGATTTCCATCATCGGAACCTCTGCAACGATCTCCGTACGTCCGTCATTTGTCGGTGTCATTCCCATGACACGGCCACGGCGCTTGGTCAGATCACCCATGATATCTCCGGTATACTGATCTTCTACTACAACCTTCATGGTTTCGATCGGCTCTAAGAGGATCGGATTGCATTTCATGAATCCATCCTTAAAGGCCTGGGTTGCTGCAACCTTAAAGGCCATTTCTGAAGAATCTACCGGATGGTAGGATCCGTCATAAAGATTTGCTTTTACACCGACTACCGGATATCCTGCCAAAGGACCTGCCTCACAGCACTCTGCGATTCCCTTTTCTACTGCCGGGAAATAATTCTTCGGTACAGAACCGCCCACAACACTCTGCTCAAATACATAAGCGGATTCCTGATCACCGGATGGCTCGAAGGTCATCTTTACATGACCATATTGTCCATGTCCGCCTGACTGCTTCTTATATTTGGAATCCACATCTGCATGACCAATGATCGTCTCGCGGAAGGATACCTTTGGTTTGGATAATTCGATTTCTGTCTTATAAAGTTCCTTCAACTTGCTAACAACAACAGACAGATGAATGTCTCCCATGCCATAAAGAAGAGACTGCCTATTTGCACTGTCATTTACTGCCTTAACAGTGAGATCTTCCTGCATGATCTTCTGAAGTGCCTGAGAAACCTTATCCTCATCTCCCTTGTTCTTTGCATCATATTTGACATAGTAGTAAGGAAGGGAAATCTCTGTCTTTCCATAAACAACCGGTGTGTTCTTGGTTGCAAGGGAATCTCCTGTATTGGTATCCGGCAGCTTGGCAAGTGCACAGATATCTCCTGCATGAACCTCTTCCAGCTGAATCTGCTTGCTGCCCAAAAGGGTATAAAGCTTACCGCATTTGAATTCCTTTTCTGTACGGGTATTGTAGATCAAATCATCCGGCTTAAGTACACCGGAATTTACCTTGACCAGGGAATACTTTCCGATAAAAGGATCTACGATCGTCTTAAATACATATCCGCTCTTTGCCTTTGCGAAATCATAATCCGCATTATAAACCTCATTTGTTTTGAGATTCAGACCTGCACAGGTCAGTGTATCCGGACTCGGGAAATACTTAACAATATCATCAATCATCGTATAGGGTCCCTGGCAAAGAACCGAAGATCCCATGGTTACCGGTGTGATACTTCCGTCGATCACATTCACACGAAGTGCTGCACGAATCTCATTCTCAGAGAACTCATCTCCCTCAAAATAGCGTTCCATGAATTCTTCACTCGTCTCAGCAACTGCCTCCAGAAGGGTCTCTCTGTATTTTTCGAGATTTTCCATGGAGTAATCCGGGATCGGGCACTCCTCAACCTCTCCCTTATCATTCCATCTGTAGCCTGTCATGCTGACAACATTAATATAGCCGACAAACTTTTCATTCTCTCTGATCGGAAGATGGAATGGAGCAATTTTCTTGCCATAGCGCTCTGTCAGCTCCTCTACAACTTCTCTGAAGCTGACATCATCAATATCCATGTCATTCACATAGAAGATACGGGGAAGATTGTATTTCTCACAAAGATCCCATGCCTTCTTTGTTCCGGCCTCTACGCCGGATTTGCCGTTAACAACAATAATTGCTGCATCTGCTGCCGCAACTGCTTCATCCACCTCACCGACAAAGCCCGGATAGCCTGGTGTATCCAGAAGGTTGATCTTGGTTCCTTCCCACTCAATCGGAACCAGACTTGTATTGATTGAAAATGTTCTTTTAACCTCTTCCGGATCATAATCACTAATTGTATTTCCATCCTGAATCGTTCCCATACGGCTTGTGATTCCGGAAAGATAGGCCATTGCCTCAACCAATGTAGTCTTTCCACAGCTTCCGTTGCCAAGAATTGCTACGTTTCGGATTTTGTCAGTTGTGTAAACATTCATAAATAATGTTCCCCCTTATTTTATATTTTTAAACGGAATCCTCTAAATATTCCGCTTACTCCCACTCAACAAGGCTATTTTACTAAATTTCAGACAGCTTTACAAGAATTTTCCGTAATTATATACAATTTTCCCTACAATTGTCTGGAAACTATCCCGATTTTACTTTCGCTTTCACTTTAGCAATTTAAACTTTCGCACTTTAAAGTGTTGCCTTTCAGCAAAATAAAGGGTATCATAGTGGAATCAGTCCTCGCCTATGCGGTATAATCAGTGAGGACTTTTAAAGAATGCGCCTTGGCACATTCTTGCGCCTGCGGCGGTCGCTTGCGACATCTGCATTGTACGCCGCAGTACGCATCCTCGCAGAGCGTTTTTGCGCAATAGGAACGAAGTTTCCTATTGTAAAGAATCCTGCAAGCAGGATTCTTTGTCCATTTAATCAATCATTTAGAGGTAAATAAAATGAAAATAGAAACTATTGGAATCATCGGCTTGGGGCTGATCGGAGGCTCCCTTGCCAAAACCATACGGCGAAAGCATCCGGAGCTAACCCTTATCGGTTATGACTCTGATTCCTCATCCGTTCTGGATGCCATGAATGACGGAACCATTGACTTTGCCGCCAAAGAGGCCGGCAGGGATTTTGCAAAGTGCGATCTTCTTTTTCTATGTGCTCCCGTTTCCATCAATCTTGCTCTTCTTTCCCAGCTGAAGGAGGACCTGCCAAAGGAAACCTTGATCACGGATGTCAGCAGTATGAAATCAAAGATTCAGGAAGAGGCAAAGCAGCTTGGCATTGAAAACCGCTTTATCGGAGGACATCCAATGGCCGGTCTTGAAACCATCGGCTACAATTCCTCAAATGCCTACCTTTTTGAAAATGTGTACTATATCATCACACCTGATTCTGCCGTACCGGAAAGCAAGGTCAGCGCTTTTACCGCTTTTTTGAAATCGCTTGATGTCATTCCGATTCAAATGACTGCCTCCGAGCATGATTTTGCAACAGCAAATGTATCCCATGTTCCACATATCATCTCTGCAGCTCTGGTAAATTTAGTTCACCAGAACGATACAGAAAAGGAAAGCATGAAACGGATCGCTGCCGGCGGCTTTAAGGATATTACAAGGATTTCCTCTTCTTCTCCCGATATGTGGTCTCAAATCTCTAAAGGCAATAAGTCTTTTATCCTGCCTGTTCTGGATCAATATATCGATATTCTGCAGAAGATCAGAGACGAAGTAAAGGAGGATTGCAGTGAAGAAATCCTCGATTTCTTTGCCGACGCCAAGGACTATCGGGATTCAATCACGAACCGAACCGGCGCCGCTTATCGTCAAAACTTCCGCCTTTACTGCGATCTGATTGATGAGGCAGGTGAGATTGCCACAATTGCAACCCGCCTTTCCACCCATCATATCAGCATCCGTAATATCGGTATTATCCATAACCGCGAATTCGAAGAAGGTGTTCTCTGCATTGAATTCTATGATGCCAGAGCACTCGAGGAAGCCACCGATCTGTTGAAGCGCTTCCGCTACCATATTTATGAAAGGAATTAGGCCATGCAAATCCAACCGATTAAAACACTGAGGGGAGAAATTACAGTTCCCGCAGACAAATCCATTTCTCACAGAAGTATTATGTTCGGGTCGATCGCCAAGGGATCTACCCGGGTAAAAAACTGTCTTTTGAGCGCTGACTGCCTGTCTACAATCTCCTGTTTCCGTCAATTGGGTATCGAAATTCAGCTCGAAGAAGAAAACAGTTCCGTCCTTGTGAAAGGAAAAGGACTGCATGGTCTGCAAAGTCCATCTTCTACCTTAAATACCGGAAACAGTGGCACAACAACCAGACTGATCAGCGGTATATTGAGTGGTCAAAGCTTTGAAAGTACCCTGTCCGGAGATGCATCTCTGAACACCAGACCTATGAAAAGAATTATCAAGCCCCTCTCTATGATGGGAGCTGATATCAGAAGCATCGCCGGCAATGACTGTGCACCCCTTTTGATCAGGCCCTCTTCTCTGAAAGGAATCCATTATGCTTCTCCCATTGCCAGCGCCCAGGTGAAATCCTGCATCCTGCTGGCCGGACTTTATGCGGACGGCATTACTACCGTAGAAGAGCCAGCCTTATCCAGAGACCACAGTGAACGCATGCTCAGCGCCTTTGGTGCATCCCTTAGGCAGGATGGCAATCAGGTTTCCATTGCTCCGGAACCGGAGCTTTTCGGCCAGGATATTGAGGTTCCCGGCGATATTTCTTCTGCCGCCTACTTTATCGCAGCCGGTCTCCTATCCAAAGATGCCGAACTTCTCATCAAAAATGTAGGCATCAACCCCAGTCGTGCCGGACTTCTTCGTGTATGTGAGATGATGGGGGCAGATATCCAAAAAGAAAATGAAGGCCTTGTATCCGGCGAGCCGGTTTGTGATCTCCTGGTGCGATCTTCTTCCTTAAGAGGCTGTGTCATCGAAGGAGATCTGATTCCTGCTCTGATCGATGAGATTCCCATGATCGCCGTCATGGCTGCCTTTGCCGAAGGAGAAACTATCATCAAAGATGCCGCCGATTTAAAAGCAAAAGAAAGTGACCGTATCGCAACAACTACTTCCAATTTAAAAGCAATGGGTGCTGATATCATACCGACAGAAGATGGCATGATCATCAAAGGCGGAAAGTCTCTGCATGGAGCAGAACTTGATTCTTATCTGGATCACCGCATCGCCATGGCTATGACTGTCGCTGCAATGAATGCAGAAGGACCTTCCCAAATGAAAGATGCCGACTGCGTCAATATTTCATATCCTGCTTTCTATCAGGATATGAAAAGCTTAATCATCTCTTAATAAAGTGTAATTTTTTTCAGACTCAATCTGTACAAAAAAGGAGCTGACTACCAATTGATATGCTTTATTGCATTCATTGGTATGTCAGCTCCTTTTTAATGTAATAGGAAGCTCGTTCCTATTACATTAAAATGCTCCGCGAGGATATGCACTGCGGCGTACAATGCAGATGTCGCATATGACCGCCACAGGCGCCCTGCTACCTATGCATGTCTTTTTCTTCTTACAAGAAGAAGGACTGCTACTCCCGCTAAAACTGCAAGTGCAGTGAAGAGAAGAACCTCAAGGCTGTCTCCGGTAGAAACAGCATCGCTCTTACTGCTTACTGTATTTGCTGTATCTGCCTTTTTGTCGGCAGCTGCATTTACATTGCTCTTTGCATCTGTGTTTGCATTAGCTGCAGGCTTTGTCTTATCGCCCTTTCCATCTGTTTTCTGATCAGCATTGCCCTTATGTCCGCTATCCTTATCTGCATCTTTTCCGGGATCCTGATCCTTATTCTGATCATCCTTCTTCTGATCATCTTTCTTCTCAGAAGCCAGAATGGTCAGCTTTTCTGTCCCAGTTACATAGCCGCTATAGTTTTCACCTGATACACGCAGCTGGATTGTCTTGCTGTCCTCAGGATTTGTTGCTGTGATTTCAGCCGGATTGCTTGTCCAGTTCTCGCCATCTACGCTATATTCAACTGTAAGCGGATTGCCAAGCTTATCTTCTGCTACAGCCGTTCCTGCTGCATGTGCGCTTCCATCGTATTCAAGGCTTACATCTGTAGCTGTCAGACTTACATAATCAGCAACATCTGCCGGCGTGATTTCCAGCTTCTCTTCACCGGTTACGTAACCCCTGTAATTACCGGAAATACTCTCATTTTCTACTGATGCGGATAAAAGAAGAGATCTGCCTTCTGCTGCATCATCATTTTCTTCCCCATCTTCGTTGTCAGCAGCCGCAATTGATACGCGCAGCTGAACCGTCTTGCTGTCTGCTACATCCTTTGCTGTGATACTGGTCGGATCTGTTGTCCAGTTCTCGCCATCTACGCTGTACTCAACCGTAAGCGGATTGCCATTTGGATCTTCTGCTGCAGCAAGGCCTGCAGTATAGCTGTTTCCGTCATACTCCTGACTTACATCTGCCGGTGTAAGCCTTACATAATCCTGAATATCTGCAGGTGTGATCTCCAGCTTTGCGCTTCCACTCAAGACACCTGTATAATTGACATTCGTAGCATATGCTTTTATTTGTACAGTCTTGCTGTCCGCTACATCCTTTGCTGTAATTTCAGACGGATCCTCCGTCCAATGCACGCCATCTGCACTGTATTCAATTTCAAAGGGATTTCCAAAGGGATCATCCACCTGGGCACTTCCTGCTGTATGTACACTTCCATCATATACAAGACTCACATCATTCGTGCTCAGGCTTGCGTACTTGGCAATATCTGTCTCTGTAATCTCCAATGACTGCTTAGCTGTTTTATAGCCATAATAATTTTGATAACCATAAGTATTCTTTGCACAGGATACCCTTACAGATATCTGACTACTATCATATACATCCTTTGCCGTGATCGTCGTCGGATCTGTTGTCCAATTCTGGCCATCCAGGCTATATTCAATCTTCAGCGAATTTCCAAGCGGATCATTTGCTGTGGCAGCTCCTGCTGCATGCCCATTTCCGTCATATTCACAGCTCACATCTGCCGGCGTCAAAGTGACCTTGCTGGCTGAAATATTCTTGGGCAGAACCACCAGTTTCTCATTTTTATATACATATCCGCTATAATTATCAGCCGATGCCCGAACCATAACTACGTTATTCCAGTCATTTGCATCTGTTATCGTAATGCTGGACGGATCCTCTATCCAGGTCAGACCCTTGTCTCCGGAATATTCTATTTTAACAGAATTGCCTAAATCATCCGTAGCTGTGGCTCTTCCTGCCGCATGTGCACTTCCATCGTAAGTTGCCTGCACATTTGCCACTGTCAATTTTACATGATCACTGATATTCGCCTTTTTTACTTCCAGCTTCTCTGAGCCATATTTATAGCCCTCATAAGCAGGACTTGATACACGAATCTGAACTGTCTTGCTGTCTGCTACAGTTGTTGCAGTAATTTCGGACGGATCCTCCGTCCAATGCACGCCATCTGCGCTGTATTCAATTGTAAGAGTATGACCAAGCTTATCTATCGCTGCAGCAGTTCCTGCTGCATGTGCACTTCCATCGTATACAACACTTACATCTGTGGGCGTCAGAGTCACATAGTCCTCAAGACCTCCCATATAGATATTTAAATCACCGGCAGCATATGTAATATTATAATTTGCTGTCGTATCTTTCTCATTCTCGTCAACAATTTTTGCATCAGAAGGAATAAGGCATCCTTCATAAAGGCCTACAGCACTTGCTGTTCCATCAATCTTCAATTCGGATACTTTCTGGCCGGCAGGCAAGCCGTCTTGCAATGTTGACGTTACAGTAAATTCTCCGCTGCTGCCTTTCTCCTCGCCATCATAGGCCGCATTTGTATTGTTCGCGGTAATTGTAATATATCTCTTACTAACATAAAGCGTACCATTGCTTATCGTTATATTAGCATATTGGCTTTGATTCAAAAAATTGAGCTCAGTGAACTGATTTTTTATACCATCATTTCCCGTTACATCTGTTACAGAGGTCGTTTCAGCATAAATCTCATCTCCTGTAGGAAGCAAACAGGTCTCACCAGAATTCAATTCCACAAAATCTTCTTTACCATCTTTTTTGTAAGATACATAATAGCCCTCATTATGTTCCTCGCCATCATAGGCCCAGCTTCCATTTTTAGAAACAATTTTAATCTCTGCCGTATTCTGACTTATCTTCAATTGGCCCGGAATATATGTAATATTACAATTATCTGTGATATCAGTTCCGCTCGCATCTACAATTTTAGCATTGTAAGCAGTATTCTTTATACATCCAACTTCAACAAATTTGAAATCACTTCCAGCTGCAAATTCTATGCTTTCTACCTTACAGCCTTCCGGAAGTCCTTCAACGGTATACTCCTCACAGGTTAATGGCTTTCCAGTATATTCCTGTTCAGCTGAACCAGTCGTAATTGTGACATTATAAAGCTGATTTGCTCCATTCTCTTCCATCGAATTACCCGCCAATCCTACAGGCTCTTCTTCTATATGATTAGAGAAATCATCCTCTTCCCCACCAGCTTCTTGATAGGGCTCTAAGTCTGCAGTTGCATCAGACGAGGCTGCTGATGGCATCGAGCCGCCGGCTTCTGCTATGTTTCCTGCTAATGACATTGTTTCTGTTGCAAAAACATTTGCAGATGAAGCAAAAGCCATACAGAAAACAAGAGTAAAAGCCAAAAGTTTTTCAAACTTTTTCATACCCTTTTTCATACGTATCTCCCTTCTTTATCATAGGTAAACAACAAAATATATTTTCTCATCCGGATCATATATCCCACTTCATTCTCCTGTTTTTCATTTTAAATAGTCGAATTTTTTCTGTCAAGAAGCGGAGCATTTTTATCGTATAGGAAGGAAGCTTCCTGTACGATAAAAAAAGCTGCCGCAATACATGCGACAGCTTTAAACTTCTGTTCAAAGCAGCAATATTAATATTCCTGCTTAACATCCTTCATAGAGAATGAATATCTTCCCATCTTGTCCTTGCCAAGGCATTTTACCTTTACATGGTCACCAAGTGTCAGAACATCCTCAACATGATCGATTCTGCGGTTTGCAATCTTGGAAATGTGTACCATTCCCTCCTTGCCCGGAGCAAATTCAACGAAAGCGCCGAATTCCTTGATGCTGACAACGCTTCCTTCCAGCATCTGTCCTTCATAATAATCGGTAACGATTACCTGAATCAGGCGGATTGCTTCATCGATCTTCTCCTGATCCATGCCGCTTACAGAAACAAATCCATCATCTGTAATATCGATCTTTACATCACAACGGTCAACAAGGGCATTGATTGTCTTTCCTCTCTGACCAACAACTTCACCGATCTTAGCCGGATCAATTGTAATATTGGAGATCTTCGGTGCATACTCATTTACTGACTCGCGCGGAGCAGAAATGCAGGGAAGCATGGTAGATTCTAAGATAAAAGTACGTGCTTCATGGGTACGGCGAATTGCTTCTTCCACGATATCACGTGTCAGACCATGGATTTTGATATCCATCTGGATAGCAGTGATACCATCCGGTGTACCTGCAACCTTAAAGTCCATATCTCCGAAGAAATCCTCAAGACCCTGAATATCTGTCAGTACCAGATAATCATCATCCGTATCACCTGTTACCAGACCACAGGAAATACCTGCAACCGGTTTCTTGATCGGAACACCGGCAGCCATCAGGGACAGAGTAGATGCACAAACACTGGCCTGAGAGGTTGATCCGTTAGACTCGAAGGTCTCGGATACCAGTCTCATGGTATAAGGGAACTCTTCCTCACTCGGAAGTACCGGAAGGAGTGCTCTTTCTGCAAGTGCTCCATGACCGATTTCTCTTCTTCCCGGTCCACGGCTTGGCTTTGTCTCACCAACAGAGTAAGACGGGAAATTGTAGTGATGCATGTAACGCTGCTTTGTGATATTAGCATCCAGTCCGTCGATTCTCTTTACCTCGGAAAGAGGTGCAAGCGTTGTGATGGTACAGATCTGAGTCTGTCCTCTGGTAAACATAGCAGAACCATGTACACGGGGCACAATATCCACTTCTGCTGCAAGCGGTCTGATCTCATCGATCGCACGTCCGTCCGGTCTCTTGTGATCCTTCAGGATCATCTTACGAACAGTCTTCTTCTGATACTGATATACAGCATCACCGATCAAGGGAAGCCATTCTTCATTTTCAGCAAAAGCTTCTTCCAGCTTTTCTGTGATCTGACGAATATTCTCTTCTCTTACCTGCTTCACATCTGTGAATACAGCCTCTTCCATTTCTTCCGGCGGAACGATCTTCTTGATCTCATCAAAAAGCTCTTCCGGAATAACATAGCTGTCATAGCTGTGCTTTTCTTTGCCGACCTCTGCAACGATCTTGTTGATAAATTCAATGATCTGAAGGTTTACTTCATGTGCTGTATAAATTGCCTCGATCATCTTATCATCCGGAATCTCATTTGCACCGGCCTCGATCATGATAACCTTCTCGGCTGTAGAAGCAACAGTCAGTCTCAGATCTCCTTCGTCCCAAAGCTTCTGACCCGGGTTGATCACAAAGGCACCGTTTTCCATGCCGACCTGTGTCATTGCACAAGGTCCGTCAAAAGGAATGTCCGAAATACAGGTAGAAATTGCAGAACCAAGCATTGCAACCAGCTCAGGACGGCACTCCGGATCAACACTCATTACCATGTTGTTCAGAGTTACGTCATTTCTGTAATCCTTTGGGAAAAGAGGACGCATAGGACGGTCGATTACACGAGCAGTCAGAACGGAGTTCGTAGATGCCTTTCCCTCTCTTTTATTGAAACCTCCCGGAATTTTTCCGACAGAATACATTTTTTCTTCGAATTCAACGCTGAGCGGAAAGAAATCAATTCCGTCTCTTGGCTTTTCAGATGCTGTTGCAGTAGAAAGAACAACAGTATCGCCATAATGCATAAAAGCCGCGCCGTTGGCCTGTGCAGCTACACGTCCGACATCAACACGAAGTGTTTTGCCTGCAAGGTCCATAGTATAACTCTTGTACATTTCTTCTCCTTTCTTCTTCTCATCAGGACACTTTTGTGTCATATATAAGGTAAAATGAGCGGGCTTATTAAATAAGACCGCTCATTGAATCCTATCACAATCTGAATTTCCCGATCCTGAATTATTTTCTCAGACCAAGACGCTCAATCAGACTACGATATCTCTCGATATCTTTTTTCTTAAGGTATGCAAGAAGACGACGTCTCTGACCTACCATCTTCAGAAGTCCTCTTCTGGAGTGGTGATCCTTCTTGTTAACCTTGAGGTGCTCTGTCAGCTCTCTGATTCTTTCTGTCAGAATTGCTACCTGTACCTCCGGTGAACCTGTGTCACCCGGCTTTGTTGCATACTCGTTGATGATTGCTGTTTTCTTTTCTTTTGTAATCATTTTACTTTCTCCTTTTCTTTTATGATACGCCTGATATTAAGAAGCGGTCGGAGTGATCCATCTTCTGAACATCGGCAAGCTCAATCTTATGCATTATAGCATGCTGACACATACTTGTAAATACGCATTCCGATTTCCTTTGGAAAATATTCTTATTCGGAAAATATTCTATTTCAGCATTTCTTTTCCGGAAAATTTCTTTTAGGAAGCGCCAATCCTATCCTTCCCTTAAGCCAGGATCATTTCCTCTGATACCGGCTCCAGAAGAATCGGCGACTGCTTGTAGGCACTCAGAATTTCTGCTGCTTCTTCTGAATTCTTTGCGATCATTGCCTTTAGTTCTTCCAGAGAATCGAACTTTCTCTCCGGGCGGATAAAATGGAAAAGACGAACATAAATTTCCTTGCCATAGACATCTTCATTAAAATCAAAGATATTTGTCTCAACACCGCAGACATTATGTCCTTTAATTGTGGGCTTAATGCCAATATTGCTGACACCCTGATAACACCTGTCTCCGATTACAATCTGAGCGGCATATACCCCATAAGGCGGAAGCAGTTTATCTCCCTCCGGAATCTGATTTACAGTCGGAAAGCCAATGGTATTGCCGATCCGATTGCCTGTCTGCACGATTCCCTTAATGAAATAGGGATAACCCAGGAGAAGGTTCGCTTTTTCGATATTTCCCTTCTCGATTTCCTCCCGGATAAAGGTAGAGCTGATATCTCTGCCCTCATATTGCTTTTTCTCTACAACAATGACTTCATAGCCATATTGGGATGCATATTTTCTTAAAAGTTCATAATCTCCGGAACGGTTATGACCGAAGTGACAATCCGTTCCAACCACAAAGCATTTTACCCGGAACTTTTCCACTACAAGACGGATAAAAGCCTCTGCCTCCAGATTTCTGATTTCTTCTGTAAAAGGGCATTCGATAAAATAATCGATTCCCGCTTCCTTAAAGATAAAATGCTTCTCGTCATTGGTTGTCAGGATTTTGCCCTTGGTATGGGTGATTTCATTCTGGGGAGGAATATCGAAGGTGAAAATTGCACTGCGCAGTCCTTCCTTCTGTTTCTTCCTCACTTCATCCAGAAGCTTTTTATGTCCCATGTGAAGTCCGTCAAACTTACCGATCGTAAGAACGGTATCTTCTTCTATCCGAAATGCATTCAGATCATTTATATAAATCATTACTACTCTTATTCCTTAAATCGTTTTACCGGCTTAAAGTCCCTGCTCTTTTTTTCGTATGTATAAATTCCGTAAAAAAGGCCTTCCTCATTATAGATGCGAACCATGGTCTTGTCATCTAGTTCAGCTGCTTCCTTCATCATATGCTCTGCCAGGCGATTCCCGTTATCTGCATATTTGCTGTATTCTGCCAAAAAATGAAAAGCCGGGTCATTTTCGAAAAGACGATCTACCTGCATCAGGCAGTCCTCCAGCTTTCCATTTTCCTTTGCTTCCTGCAGCTCCTCCAGCCTAAGGCAGTCCTCCAGTTCAAACTCGCCTACCCTTGTCCGGAGCAAATGCTCCATGCAGGCTCCACAGCCCAGCTTTTCGCCGATATCATTGCAAAGGGTTCTGATATAGGTTCCCTTTGAGCAGGAAATGGTCATAGTCACTCTGGGCAGCTCGATCTTTTCAATCTTAAGCTCATCAATCCGGATCTTTCTGGCCTTTCGCTCTACAGTCTTCCCCTCTCTGGCAAGCTCATAGAGCTTCTTTCCATTTACCTTTAAGGCAGAATACATCGGAGGAATCTGCATCTGTTCTCCCTGAAAAAGGGCAATTACCTCTCTTACCTTTGCTTCCTCCGGTATTTTGTCAGAAGAAAAGATCGTTTCCCCGCTTGTATCCTGGGTATCCGTAGCCCTTCCCAGGAGCATAACCGCCTGATAGGTCTTACTTCTGTCTGTCAAAAGCTCGCAGACCTTGGTCGCCTTACCCAGACAAATCGGAAGAACCCCTTCTGCATCCGGATCCAGAGTGCCGGTATGGCCGACTTTTTTCTGTCCGAATATTCCGCGAAGCTTTGCCACCGCATCATGACTGGTAAATCCGGCCGGTTTATATAGATTTACAATTCCATTCCACATTAAATTATCTTCTCCAGCTGCGGCAGGATCTGCTCTAAGGCTTCCTCCCAGCTCTTTGCCTGAATGCTGCAGCCGGCCGCTCTTACATGGCCACCGCCGCCAAAAAAGGATGCCAGCCCTGCCACGTCCGCTCCGTTGCTGCGGAAGCTGATTTTGATCGTATTCTCATCCAAAGGATAGCCAAAAACAGCTACCTCTACTCCTCTGGTAAAGCGCAGCTGGCTGACGATTCCATCCAGATGCTTGGGCAGAACATGGTAAGTCTCCATATCTTCTTTCGATACAAAGCCACTGACTGCCTTTCCTTCCAAATGCAGTCTGCTCTCCTCCAAAGTCTTGCCCAGAATCCTGTTCTGATCGTAAGACTTTTTGTTAAAGGTATCATCAATGATTTTTGTAAAATCAAAACCGGTCGAAATCAGTTTACCGGCTACACGGAAGGTATTCTCTGAAGTGCAGGAATACTGAAAAACGCCCGAATCATGGATAATACCCACATAAAGACACTCTGCAACCTCTCTGGATACCTTTGTCGGATCCAAAAGATCATAAAGAACCTCACAGGTAGAGCTTGCATCCGGAATGATCTGATTCTCCATCGCAAAGCCCTGATTGCTTACATGATGATCGATGCAAAGACTATACTTTGCCGCATTCAGATACTTCTGCGCCTCCTCCAGACGAGAGGGATCCGCACAATCCAAAGAGATAAAGAGATCGAAAGCTTCCTTTTCCGGAAAGCTGTGGTCAATCTCCTCACTTGATTTCAAAAAGCGGAAGGAATCCAAAATCTCATCCAAAGGCAGAAAGATCTCTTTCTCCGGATAGTTTTCTTTGATGTAGTTATAAAGAGCCAGGGTTGAACCGATACAGTCGCCATCCGGTCTGACATGACCGGACATGGCGATGCGCTCTGCCCTCTCGATATAATAATCAATCTGTTTCATCATTTTTATTTCCTTTATTCACCTGATCGATCAGCTCAGACATATGAATTGCATACTCGATTGACTGATCCGCAATAAAACTGATCTCTGGTGTATTACGCAGATTAATGGAATGTGCAAGCTGTCTTCTGATATAACCTTCCGCACTCTTCAGACCTGCCAAAGTATCCTTCTGCTGCTTTTCATCACCAAGGACACTGATATAGGCCTTTGCACTCTTCAGATCTGTTGCAACCTCGACAAGCGTAACGCTTGTCATGGGTGCAATTCTCGGATCCTTGATCTCATGCTGAATGATATTGGAAAGTTCCTTGCGTACTTCCTCATTGATCCTTGTATTTTTTATACTGTTTTTTCTCAATCTCTGTCTCCTATCGCGGTACCTCTACCATGCTGTAAGCTTCGATGATGTCGCCTTCCTGGAACTTGTCAAAGCCGTCCACAACAATACCGCACTCATAACCGGCCTTTGCTTCCTTCACATCGTCCTTGTATCTCTTAAGAGAACCAAGCTTGCCTTCGAAGAGAAGCTCTTCTCCTCTGAATACACGAACACTGCTGTCCTTCTTGATCACACCGTCCTGAACCAGAGAACCTGCAATATTGCCGACACCGGATGCCTTGAAGATCTGACGAACCTCTACATGTCCGGTGATCTGCTCCTCAAAGATCGGATCCAGCATACCCTTCATGGCTGCTTCTACATCCTCGATCGCATTGTAAATGACATTGTAAAGCTTGATCTCTACGCCTTCGCTGTCCGCTGTTGCCTTTGCCTGTGCATCCGGTCTGACATTAAAGCCAATGATGACTGCATTGCTGGCTGTTGCAAGAACCACATCAGATTCATTGATCGCACCAACACCGCTGTGGATGATCTTAACTACAACTTCTTCATTGGACAGTTTCTCAAGAGACTGCTTCAAAGCCTCGACAGAACCCTGTACATCTGCCTTTACGATCAGCTCGAGTTCCTTTACATTGCCGGCCTGAATCTGAGAGAAGAGATCGTCCAATGTCATTCTGGACTTGGTATCTGCAAGCAGCTTATTTCTGCCCTCAGAAATGAAGGTCTCTGCGAAGTTTCTTGCTTCCTTGTCAGATTCTGTCGCAACAAAGATCTCGCCTGCATTCGGTACTGCGGAAAGTCCCTGAATCTCTACCGGAGTAGAAGGACCTGCCTCCTTAACTCTTCTGCCGTTCTCATCTGTCATGGCACGAACCTTACCATAAGCCTCGCCTGCAGCAATCGGCTCACCGACTTTCAGGGTTCCCTTCTGTACCAGAACAGTTGCGCAAACACCCTTGCCCTTATCCAGCTTGGACTCGATAACAAGACCTCTTGCCTTACGGTTCGGATTTGCCTTCAATTCAAGCACATCAGCAGTCAGAAGAATCATTTCCAGAAGGTCATCGATACCCTGCTGGGTCTTTGCGGAAACCTCAACAAATACGGTACTTCCGCCCCAATCCTCCGGAATCAGTTCATATTCGGAAAGCTCCTGCTTTACGCGCTCCGGATTCGCACCCGGCTTATCAATCTTGTTGATGGCAACAATTACTTCAATGCCTGCTGCCTTCGCATGGTTAATCGCCTCTACTGTCTGCGGCATAACACCGTCATCTGCAGCAACAACGAGAACTGCGATATCTGTAGAATTTGCACCACGCATTCGCATTGCCGTGAAGGCTTCGTGTCCAGGTGTATCCAGGAAGGTAATCTTTCTGTCATTGATCGTTACCATATAAGCACCGATCGCCTGGGTAATACCACCTGCCTCACTTGCAATGTGGTTTGTATTTCGGATGGCATCAAGAAGTGATGTTTTACCGTGATCGACATGTCCCATAACGCAGACAACCGGCGGTCTGGAAACCATATCTGTCTCATCCTCTTCTTCTTCCTTCAGGAGCTCTTCGATAACATCAACTTTCTCCTCCGGTTCTGCAATGCAGTTGTACTCAAGAGCGATTGCCTCTGCCTCTTCATAATCGATCTCCTGATTAAGGGTCACGATCTTGCCTTCCAGGAAAAGCTTCTTCACAAGAGCTGTCGGTGCGATCTTCAGCGTATCTGCCAGATCCTTAAGCATCATATGCTCCGGCAGAGTAACTGTGCGGATCTCATCTGTTGTCTCCTGCGCCTTCTGTGGCTGCTTATGTGCCTTCTTGTGACCGCTGGTCTTCTCAAGAGAGAAGCTGCGCTCGGATTTGTCCAGTCTGCTTCCGCGTCTCTTATCCTTCTTGCTGTAATCGTTTTTCTTATTGTCCTGGCCTTTTCTGCCCGGCTTATTACTGCTATTGTCAAACTTGCCGCCTGCAGCTGCAGCAGCTCTTCCCTGACCTGCTCCTGCATTTGTATTTCTGTTATCCGGTCTGTTATTGCGGTTGCCACGATCGTTTCCATTACGGTCACCACCGTTTCTGTTGCCGCCATTTCGCTCCTGACGGTCGCCGCCGTTTCTGTTGCCTCTGCGGTCACCTCTGTCATTGCCATTTCTGTCGCCGCGCTTTTCATTCTTTCTTGCAGCTGCTGCCTTCTTTCTGGCTTCTTCCTGCTGCTTGATCTGATCAAAGATATTCTCACGAACGATTGGCTTCTTTACAGTTTCGACAAGAGGCTCTTCCTTAACAACCGGCGTAACTTCAGCCTCTGTCTTTTCAACCTTCTGCTCTTTTACTGCTTCAGCCTCTTCTGCCTGTTTTCTTAATGCTCTTTCTTCTTCCTTGGCGCGATCTGCCGCAGCCGCTTCCATCAGACGTCTGCTCTGTTTTTTCGGTCTCGGCTGGCCATTGTTTGCTCCCGCCTGCTGACGATCTGTACGCTCCTTCTTCTGTCCCTGTCCAGGTCTCTGCGGACGCTTCATACCCTTTCCGCCGGCAGCATGACTAAAGACAACAGAGATATTCTTTTTCTTGGCAGGCTTGTCTCCTGCCTTCTTCTCGCCCTGTCCTGCTTCTGCAGACTTTTCTCCTGCAGGCTCTGTCTTAGCACTCTGTCCTGCCTTTGAAGAAGAGAAATGGTTTCTGACCTTTTTCTCCTGCTCTTCGTCCAGGGCGCTCATTGCCTTTACATCGGTGTCGCTTTCTGCTTTTACATATGTAATGATGTCCTTGCTCTGGACATCGAGTTCTTTTGCAAGTTCATGTACTCTGATTTTTGCCATTAAAGTCTCCTCCTCATATCTTCATCTTCTGCAGCTCATCAAACGCCTTCCTGATCGAAGCCGCAAAGCCTTCCTCTGTAATACAGATCACAGAACGGAATTCCTTGCCGATCGCTCTCCCCAGTGTTTCCCTGTCGCTGTATAAAAAATAGGGCAAGTCACGATAGTCAGCCATATTTTTGAACTTTTTCTTTGTATTATCTGATGCATCTCCGGCAATGATCAAAAGCTGTGCAGATCCTTTTTTTATGGATTTTTCTGCCGGCAGCTCTCCGCTTTGCAGCTTTCCCGCTCTTGCACACAGACCCATCAAAGCCAGTACCTTGTCATTCAATCTCCTTCATCTCCTCCCGCAGGCTCTCATATACTTCCTCCGGAACTCTCGTTTTCAGAGATTTCTCCAGACCCTTGGATTTCCAGGCTTTTTCCAGGCAGGCTGTGCTTCTGCATAAATAAGCGCCCCGTCCGTTCTTTCTTCCCGAAAGATCCACGCAAATACTGTCTTCTGTCTTTACAACACGAATCAGTTCTTTTTTCAGTTTCAGCTCTCTGCATCCGACACACTGTCTGGCCGGCTGTTTCTTTACTGCCATAATTTACCTTCGGTTCATTCTTAAGATTATTCTTCTTCAGGAGACTCTGTATCCTTATCCTCTAAATACGCATCCTCTGTTTCTTCGTCCTCATAGGAATCAGCCATATCATCTTCACCTTCGAAGGCTTCGTCATCATAGGATTCTTCATCGTATGACTCGTCATCGTAGTCTTCCTCATCATAGGCTTCTTCGTCATACTCTTCATCCTCATCATACTCTTCGTAATAATCTTCCTCTGAGTATCCAATGAATTCGCCCGCTTCTCTGGCCTGTGTCTCACTCTTGATGTCGATCTTGTAGCCTGTCAGTCTAGCTGCCAGTCTTGCATTCTGGCCTTCCTTACCGATTGCCAGAGAAAGCTGATAATCCGGAACAACAACATCCGCTGTCTTCTCGTCTGCATCCGCAATAACATAGATCACCTTTGCCGGGCTAAGGGCATTTTCAATCAGCTGAGCCGGTGACTCACTCCAATTGATGATATCGATCTTCTCTCCGTTCAGCTCGCCTACGATCGCATTAACACGAGAGCCGTTCATACCAACACAGGCACCAACCGGATCTACATTGGAATCATTGGACCAGACTGCCATTTTGGTTCTGGAGCCAGCCTCTCTTGCAATGCCCTTGATCTCAACGATGCCATCTCTGACTTCTGTAACCTCTTCCTCGAAGAGTCTCTTTACCAGCTCCGGATGGGTTCTGGAAACGTAGATCTTCGGTCCGCGCGGCGTATCCTTCACCTCAACCACATAAACCTTCAGTCTCTGGTTCGCATAATAGTTCTCACCCTTGACCATTTCGCTTTCATTCAGAATGCCGTCTGTTTTGCCAAGGTTGATATTGATGCTCTTGTTCATGATTCTCTGAATCACGCCTGTTACCACTTCATGCTCCTTCTCATAATATTCGGAGAAAAGTGCCTTTCTTTCTTCCTCACGGATCTTCTGAAGGATTACATTCTTTGCATTCTGTGTTGCAATACGTCCGAATTCCTTGGAATCAATGCGGACATTTACCAGGTCTCCAGCCTCATAGGCACTGTTGGCCGCCTTTGCCTTCTCCAGGCTGATCTGGGTAACCGGATCTTCCACATGCTCAACGATCGTCTTTTCTGCAATAACTTCAAAGTCACCGGTTTGCCGGTTCATATTCACCCGCATATTGTCTGCCTTGCCGAAATGGTTCTTGCATGCTGTCAGCAAAGAATTCTCAATTGCTTCCATCAAAGCTTCCTTGCTAATGTTTTTTTCACGCTCAAGCACATCAAGCGCTTCCAGTAATTCTGTGTTCATCCTTTTCCTTCCTGCCTTTCTGCTCAATCAAACTCATATGCAAGGCGGATAATGGAGATATTCTTTCTTTCAATTACCATATCTCCCTTTTCGCCATCTATCGTAACAGTCGAATCATCATATGCCTTTAAGATTCCGTAGAATTCTTTCGTCTTATCTATCTTCTGATAGGTTTTTACAAGAACTCTTTTACCGATGCTTCTGGCAAAATCCTTTTCCTTCTTCAAAGGACGATCCAGACCCGGTGAGCTGACCTCAAAGATGTATGCATCCGAAATATAGTCTTCTCTGTCAAGGATCTCATTGAAGGCTCTGCTGACTTCAACACAGTCATCAATTGTGATGCCGCCTTCCTTATCCATATAGACACGAAGATAATATTCGCTTCCTTCCTTTACATACTCCACATCGACCAATTCAAACCCTCTTTCTGCAAGAAGGGGCTCGATCAGCTCTTCTGTTTTTTCTTCATACAGCTTTGCATTCGACATGTAATTCTCCTTAACACGAATTAAGACCGGGCCGAAAGCCCAGTCTTAAAACTACCTTGCTACTAAAATTCTAATACAGTATAACACTGCAAATGCTGAAATTCAAGCCTATCCCAAAACTTCTTCATGATAAAGTGCTTCCCAATCTTTGAAAACACCCATGATCCGGTTTTCAAAGTTTTCACGTCTGTCTGCTTCATTATCATAAATGCCAAGCTCCATATCATAATCCGTAAAATAAATATAGGTCTTGTAGAGCAGCATCTTCTCGCCTTCATTTTCAGGCTCTACCTTCCAAAGCACCGTCAAAGCACCTGCTGTTCCTTCTGTATCTTCCTCACGGCTTCCCCACCAGTGAAGGATATAATCGATACCATGCAGTCTCGGAAAGCTTTCTTCACGTGCAAAATCAATTGCCGGAAAGGCTTCATAATAGCCGTCTTCCCATCTTACATTTCCCTGTGCTGTCTGCTGAAGCCATGTTCCGCGAATCCAGTCAGCAAGATGTCTCGCCATATGATCTCTGGCTGATTCATAAGGTGCCTCTTCAAATCTGTTTGCTACGATCATTTCCTATGTCCTCCCTCTTGAGATTCAAATTAATCTATAACAAATTATAGCCTTTCCCATACTGATTTGCAATTCATTCAATCATTTCCCTTTATTCAGCCGGAAAATATTTCATGATCATTCTCTTCTTATCTATATACTGTCTCCTATGGAAAATGCAACATTGCTATTTCCATATAGTTATATATAGCAAAAATGCCCGCGGCCTACAAATCGTAAACCTCAGACATTCTCCTGGGTTGGGCTGTTTATTAACAGTCGCAGTTCGTAGGGGAATCGAACCCCTGTTTTCGCCGTGAGAGGGCGACGTCTTAACCGCTTGACCAACGAACCTTATTTAATTCGTCAGGCGTTTGTCATCACCTGACGAATGTTATAATATCAGATACTCAAACACTTTGCAAGTACTTTTTTGCAATTTTTTATATTTTTTTATTTGAATCTATTTTTTCTACAAAAGGCTCTCTTTATTCTCCGTAGCCATTCGGGTTCATAGACTGCCATTTCCAGGAATCTGCACACATTTCTTCCAGGCTATGCTCTGCCTTCCAACCAAGCTCCCGGTTTGCCTTTGCCGGATCCGAATAGCAGGTATCGATATCACCTGCACGGCGCGCTTTAATCTCATAAGGAATCTCCTTACCGCATGCCTTTCCAAAAGCGTGCACCATATCCAGAACGCTATAACCCTTTCCCGTTCCGAGATTATAAATGGAAACGCCTTCCTTTTCTCCGATCTTGTCAATCGCCTTCACATGACCCGCTGCAAGATCCACAACATGGATATAATCTCTTACACCGGTTCCGTCAGGTGTGTCGTAGTCATTTCCAAATACACCAAGCTTCTCCAGCTTGCCGATTGCAACCTGTGTAATATAAGGCATAAGGTTATTCGGAATTCCTTTCGGATCCTCTCCGATCAGGCCGCTCTTGTGAGCGCCAACCGGATTGAAATAACGAAGCAGCATGATATGCCAGGAGGGATCTGCCACATGAAGATCCTGCAGGATCTGCTCAATCATAGACTTTGTCTGTCCATAGGGATTGGTACACTCCCCTTTCGGGCATTCCTCTGTAATCGGGATCTGAGCCGGCTTACCATATACCGTTGCAGAAGAGCTGAATACAAGATTCTTTACGCCAGCCTTATCCATACACTTAATCAGGCTGAGCATACTCATGATATTGTTTTCGTAGTACATGATCGGTTTTGCAACAGATTCTCCAACCGCCTTATAACCGGCAAAATGAATTGCAGAATCGATCTCCGGATGTTCTGCAAAAACCTGCGAAAGCGCCTTCTCATCGCAGCAGTCCACCTCATAAAAAGATACCTTTTTACCGCTAATCTCTTCTACTCTGTCAATTGCCGTCTTTTTGGAATTGTACAGATTATCAACAACAATAACCTCATAGCCTGCATTCAAAAGTTCAATACAGGTATGGCTGCCAATATAGCCGGCACCGCCGGTAACAAGTACTGCCATTTTTCTCTCCATTCTCAGGCTCTAGCGTCCTGACTTCTTATTATATACATTTTTATAGAGAACGCTCCCTTGGAATACCTTTACACAAAAGCTCATACTCCTTTGAAGCTTCCAAAGAAATTCTAGCAGAATTTTCACAGATGTCAATTTACTTACATTTCACAAAGGAGAATTCTCCGCCTTTGGTTTCCTATAACAGAAAAAGGTATATCCATTCCGGATATACCTTTTATAGGAACGCTTACTAAATGCGTCATTTTCATTTATTATTATGCAAGCTTAGCCTTTGCAACTTCTACAAGAGCTGCAAATCCTTCTGCATCATTTACAGCCATCTCAGCAAGCATCTTACGGTTGATCTCAACCTCAGCCAGCTTCAGACCATACATAAATTTGCTGTAAGAAAGACCATTCAGTCTTGCTGCAGCATTGATACGAGCGATCCAGAGACTTCTCATCTGTCTCTTTCTCTGCTTTCTGCCTGCGTAAGAGCTTGTCAGGGCACGCATTACAGACTGCTTTGCTACTCTATACTGTTTTGATCTGGCTCCTCTGTAACCTTTTGCCAGTTTCAGAACTCTCTTATGCTTTTTCTTTGCGTTCATTCCGCCTTTAATTCTAGCCATTTCTTTATTCTCCTTCCACCAAAATTAGCTGTACGGTAAAATCTTCTTCATAGACTTTACGTTTGTAGAATCTGTCATAGCTGCTTTTCTAAGATTTCTCTTTCTCTTGGCAGTCTTCTTTGTTAAGATATGGCTCTTGTAAGCTTTATTTCTCTTTAATTTACCTGTGCCTGTTGTTTTAAAGCGCTTTGCAGCTGCTCTTTTTGTCTTCATCTTCGGCATTTTGAAATCCTCCTTCAGTCCTGATTATTTCTTTTCTGCGAGTGTCATTGAGATACTGCGGCCTTCCACCTTTGCTGGCTTGTAAACCTCAGCTACATCACTGAGTGCCTCGGCAAAGTCATCCAGAATATGACGACTTGCATTCATATGGGACATTTCACGTCCACGGAAACGAAGCGTAATCTTAACTCTCGCTCCCTTTGCAAGGAACTTTCTTGCATTGTTCTGCTTGGTGTTAAGATCATTGGTATCAATGTTCGGTGACATTCGAATTTCTTTGACTTCCATCGACTTCTGCTTCTTGCGTGCTTCTTTTTCCTTGCGCGCTGCCTCATATCGATATTTGCCATAGTCAATGATCTTGCATACCGGCGGCTGTGCCTTAGGTGCAACCTTAACCAGATCCAGATCTGCTTCTCTTGCGAGCTGCATTGCTTCCTTCGGTGACATGATGCCTACCTGTTCTCCATGTTCTCCGATTACACGAACTTCCTTATCACGGATCTGTTCGTTGATCATTAATTCGCTAATGGTCCCGTACCTCCATATAATGCAAAAAGTGGATAGTCTGCAGACTATCCACCAAAAAACAGACACAAAATCTGTGCGTTTTGTTCATAAAACCTTCAGTCACCCGATTGTGCTGAGGTGAGAGTGGATACTCTGCTTGTTTCAACTATGCTATAATACAAAATCTTATCGATCCTGTCAAGCGCTTATTTTGCAATCTTCCTAATAATTTCCAAGGATCCGAAGGCCATTTGCTTCCTCCCGAATGCCCCGGATGGCATTCTTTACAGCGGAATCATTCAGATTGCCGTCAAAATCAACAAAGAAACGATATTCCCATGTCCGATCCGGAATCGGCCTGGACTCAATCTTCGTCATATTCAAACCATTATAGGTAAAGTGCGACATCAGCTGGTAAAGGGAGCCTTTGCGATGCGGAAGCTGGAAACATATGCTGATCTTGCCTGCATCCTTCTGAAAAACTCTTTGATTCGATACGATAATAAAGCGGGTATAGTTTTCTTTATTGTCTGCAATATCTCTTTCCAATATCTTAAGACCATAGAGCTCTGCTGCCTCTTCACTGGCAATTGCCGCCTGACTGAGAAGACCTGCTTCTTTTACGCTTTTGGCCGCGATTGCTGTATTCTTTGCCTGATAGGCAGTCATTTTCCGATGTCTTTCCAGGAAAGATCCGCACTGCATCAGTCCCTGCACATGAGAATAGACACTGTCGATATCTTCTATTTCTGCATCCGGTAAGCCCAGCAGACAGTGCTCGATTCTGACAATCTGTTCTGCCACAATATAATTCTCAAACTCCATCAGCATGTCATAGTTTTGGGTAACGATTCCTGCCGAGGAATTTTCAATCGGAAGAACTGCATAATCTGCTGCCCCGTCAGCGATCATATTCATGGCATCACGAAAGCTTTCAACGTGAAAGCGGTTTGCGTCCGGACCAAAAAAGCTCTTCACAGCCTTTTCACTGTAGGCACCTTCCACGCCCTGATAAACCACCCTGACATTATCCATCTGCAGCTTATCCAAACGAATGAAGGGAAGGTTGCCCAGCACGCCTTTTTCCGTCAGCTTACGATACTGCAGCTTACGGCTCATACTCATCAGCTGCTGAAAAAGTTCCTCGATTCCGATTCTGTTAAACTCAGAGGAAGCCAGATCCCCGACCTTTGCAATCTTGCTCTGTTCTCTTTCCAGATCCAGAACAGGCTTGGCATTTGCGATCTTGTAATCGGCAACTTCCTCGCTAACTGCCATTCTCTTTTCAAAGAGCTCGACAATTTCCTTGTCAATGACATCCAGTTCTTCTCTTAATTCTTTAATATCCTTCATAACTCTCCCTATGATACAAAATCAAAGATTGACAGCTGGTTTGTTTCCGGCAGTCCCTTCAGGATTCCCAGCTCTGAAAGCTGATCCACCATTGATTTGCCGCATTTGGTGCGATTTCTGAAATCCTCTTTTGAAAGGAATTTCCCCTTCTTTGCACCATTTTCGATTCCCTCTGCCGCCTTATCTCCAAGGCCATCAATGGTATTTAAAGCCGGCATCAGCTTTCCGTCAATAATACGGAATCTTGTCGCTCCTGCCTGATAGACATCGATCGGAAGGAATTCATAGCCCCTGCAGTACATTTCCCAGACATTTTTCATGTCCTTGGCCACATCCTGCTCTGCCTTGGTCAGCGTGTCCTTTCTCTTTGCATAATCCTCCATATAATACTTTAAGCGGTCCTTACCAAGAGCCATCAGCTCATAATTGAAGCTCGTCGCACGAATACTGAAGTAAGCCGCATAATAGGCCAGAGGATAATTGATCTTAAACCAGGCAATACGCCAGGCCATCATAACGTAAGCTGCCGCATGTGCCTTGGGGAACATATATTTAATCTTCTTGCAGGACCAGATATACCAATCCGGAACATCATGTGCCTTCATTTCTTCTTCGAATTCCGGCTTTAAGCCCTTGCCCTTACGAACTGCCTCCATGATCGTGAAGGAAAGCTCACTGTCCAGCCCCTTTCCGATCAGATAGGTCATGATATCATCTCGGGTACAGATAGCTGTTGAAATAGTAGCTTTTCCTTCCTTGATCAGGGTCTGGGCATTTCCCAGCCATACATCCGTACCATGGGAAAGTCCCGATATACGGATCAGATCCGAGAAGGAGGAAGGCTTGGTATCCTTCAGCATCTGCATAACGAATTCCGTACCAAACTCCGGAACACCCAAAGAGCCTAGATTTACCCCCAGCTCATCCGGATCCACCTTCAGGGCTTCACAGCTCCTGAAAAGAGACATAACCTCGGGATCATCCAGAGGAATACCCTTGGCGTCCACTCCGGTCAGATCCTCCAGCATACGAATCATGGTCGGATCGTCGTGCCCGAGAATATCCAGCTTCAGCAGGTTATGATCGATGGAATGATAATCAAAATGCGTGGTAATGATATCGGTTGTTGTATCATTTGCCGGATGCTGAACCGGCGTAAAGGTATAGATAGACTCACCGTGCGGCAGAACAACGATACCGCCCGGATGCTGTCCGGTGGTTCTTCTGACACCGACACAGCCCTGCACGATACGGTCTATCTCGCAAACGCGCTTTTGAACGCCTCTTTCTTCATAATAGTTCTTTACATATCCGAAGGCCGTCTTATCTGCCAGGGTACCAATGGTTCCTGCCTTAAAGGTCTGCCCTGTTCCGAAAATAACCTCTGTATACTTATGTGCCTGTGCCTGATATTCTCCGGAAAAGTTCAGATCGATATCCGGCTCCTTATTGCCCTTAAAGCCCAAAAAGGTCTCAAAAGGAATGTCAAAGCCATCCTTTTTCAAAGGCTTTCCACAGACCGGACAGTCCTTATCCGGCATATCGCAGCCGGCACGTCCATCGTATTTTTTAACCTCTTCCGAATCAAAGTCATAATAATGACAGTTGGGACAATAATAATGGGGATGCAGGGGATTTACCTCTGTGATTCCGGACATCGTCGCCACAAAGGAAGAACCAACCGAGCCTCTCGATCCTACCAGATAACCATCCTCATTGGATTTCCATACCAGCTTCTGGGCAATGATATACATAACGGAATATCCATTGGAAATAATGGAATTCAGCTCCCTTTCCAATCTGGCTGTAACAATGGGGGGCAAATCCTCACCATACATTTCATGCGCCTTGTCATAGCAGATCTGCCGCAGGGTTGCATCTGAATTTTCAATAACCGGCGGACACTTGTCCGGACGAACCGGCTTGATCTTCTCACACATATCAGCGATCAGATTGGTATTCGTAATGACAATCTCCTCCGCCTTATCCCTTCCGAGATAGGAAAATTCCTCCAGCATCTCCTCTGTTGTATGCAGATAGAGAGGGGGCTGATTATCCGCATCCTTGAACTTCTGTCCCGCCATGATAATCCTGCGATAGACTTCGTCTTCCGGATTCAGGAAATGAACATCACAGGTTGCTACAACCGGCTTATGCAGAGCATCGCCCAGATCGATCACCTTCCGGTTCAGATTCTGCAGGTCTTCTACGCTGTGAATGTCATTCTTGTCATTTTCCAGAAGGAACATATTATTTCCGACCGGCTGAACCTCCAAATAATCATAGAAATCCGCAATCCTGTGCAGCTCCTCATCTCCTGCGCCCCGGATCACTGCCTGAAAGAGTTCTCCTGCCTCACAGGCCGAACCGATAATAATGCCCTCCCGAAGTTCCGCAAGTCTGCTCTTCGGAATCAGGGGTCTTTTTCGAAAATACTTCAAATGTGCCTCTGAAACCAACTGATAGAGATGCACTCTGCCAATATCATTTTTGGCAAGAAGAATGATGTGATAGGATTTCAGCTTTTTAATGGATTTCTCATCCATCTTGCCCGCTTCATTCACATCATCCAAATTGGAAATGCCCTTTTTCTCAAGCATTTGCGTCATCTTCATAAAGATTCCCGCTGTACATTCCGCATCGTCTACCGCTCGGTGATGATGATCCAGGGAAATCCCCAGATCCTTTGCTACAGAATCCAGTGTGAAACGATTCAGACGGGTAAGGAGGCTTCTGGCCATTGCCAGGGTATCAACCACCGTGAAATCACAAGACAGATTTAGCCTTTTGCAGTTCTCTTCAATGAAACTCATATCAAAATCTGCATTATGCGCAACCATCACCGCATCCCGGCAAAAGTTCATGAAATCCGGAAGGGCTTCCTCGATCCTGGGAGCGGAAAGAACCATCTGGTCACTGATGCTGGTCAGCTGCTCGATATGAAAGGGAATCGGAACATCCGGATTAACAAAGGTGGAAAAACGGTCTGTGATCGTTCCATTCTCAATCTTCACCGCTCCGATCTCGATAATCCTATTATCTACCGGAGAGAAGCCCGTTGTTTCCAGATCAAAAACAACAAAGCTGTGCATAAAGTCCTGATGATTCGGCTTTCGGACAATTTCCTTCAAGTCATCAACCAAATATCCCTCACAGCCGTAGATCACTTTAAAATCCTCATCCGGCGAAACCGCATGATTGGCATCCGGAAAGGCCTGAACCACACCATGGTCCGTAATCGCAATCGCCTTATGTCCCCAGGATTTTGCACATTTGATGATATCCTTCACATCGGAAATCGCATCCATATCACTCATCTTGGTATGACAGTGCAGTTCCACCCTCTTGCGGGGACTTCTGTCCATACGGGAGCTTGTGAAATCGGCAATCTTCTTGATGCCGACAATATAATTCACGGAAAGCTCATTATCAAACTTATCAATATAAGAATTTCCCTTTAATTTGATAAAACTTCCTACCTTCAGCCCTTCATATAATTCCGGCTTGCTGGCAGTTTCAATAAAAAGCTTGATCTTCACACTATCCGTAAAATCCGTGATTGTGAAGATAACAATGGATTTCTCCGGATTTCTCAGTTCCCTGTCCTCAATCGCAATCACCTTGCCTCTCAGGATAACATCTCCCATAGGAGAGCTGAACTGATCTAAAGGCAGAGCATCTTCATCCTCAAAATCCTTTCCGTAAATCACATCCGGATCATTTGACCGAACCAAACGACTGTGATAATGACTCTTTCTCTCTTCCTTTTTCTCTTCCTTTGCCGGCTTCTGATGGCTGTTCTCATACTGTCTTGCGACCTCATCCACCTGATTCATCAGTGTATATTCCAGATCCTCTCTGGAACGGTTCGTCTGCATTTGATAGAATTCAAGACGAATCTCTACATCCAGGCCACAGCGCTTTTGGAAGACCTCCTGCAGAAAATCAACAATAAAAGATGCTCTTTGTTCTGTCATAATGGAGTCCGGCATCCGGAGCATCATAATCCTGTCCTGGGAAAAAGCCACCTTGGTATTCAGCATGATATTATAATCAATACTGCTGATCTGCTTGAGTTCATCCAGGATACTCTTCTGATAAGCATCAAAAAGCTTTTTGGGCGTATATTGCGCAGAAAGCAGGAAAGACTCATAGATTTTGATCTGAATCCGCATTCTGGGAAAGAGTTTCTTCTTCAAATCCTTTTCCAACTCCCAGATTTTCTTTTTCTCGATCAGCCGCGGAGACTTCAGATAAACTCTGATCAGATCCCTCTGCCGGTTGGTTGAAACCTTGCTGATCTCGCAATCTGCCAAAAAGGCCTGCATTTCTTCACTTGTCTGATAGCTAGGGAATACCTCTGCAAATGTTCTCTTCAATCTATTTACCCCAGTTTTGCAGTTCCTTTCTCAGTTCCTCCAGGAGGTCCTTCTCCGGAACTTTTTTGATGATCTCACCTTTTTTGATAATTAATCCGACACCGTCTCCTCCGGCAACGCCAATATCGGCTTCCTTTGCTTCACCCGGACCGTTTACAACACAGCCCATCACGGCAACCTTCAGGTCCAAAGGAATTTCCTGGCAAAGTGCCTCTACCTGATTGGCCAGACCGATCAGATCAATCTGGGTTCTTCCGCAGGTCGGACAAGAAACGATCTCAATTCCTCCCTGTCTCAGACCAAGGGTTCTCAGGATCAGCTTTGCAGACTTGATCTCCTCCACGGGATCTCCGGTAAGAGAAACGCGAATGGTATCACCGATTCCCTGTGAAAGAATCAAGGCCAGACCAATGGAAGACTTAATATTTCCGCTAAGCAGGGTTCCCGCCTCCGTAATACCGACATGCAGGGGATAGTCACTCTTCTCCGAAAAGAGCCGGTAAGCATCTGCACACATCAGAACATCTGAGGATTTGATACTGACTACCAAATTGTCATAGCCCAAATCTTCGATCAAAGCCACCTTTCCAAGAGCAGACTCTACCAATCCTTCTGCGGTAACCTTTCCGTACTTTTCCAAATATTCCTTTTCAAGGGAGCCACTGTTTACGCCGACACGGATGGGGATATTTCTTTCCTTTGCACAATCAATTACTGCCTTTACCCGCTCATTGGAGCCGATATTGCCCGGATTGATACGGATCTTATCTGCTCCATTTTCCATGGCTGCAATTGCCATCCGGTAATCAAAATGGATATCCGCAATGAGAGGAATATGAATCTGTTTTTTGATCTCTTTAAAAGCCTTTGCCGCATTTAGGTTTGGAACCGTACAACGCACCAGTTCGCAGCCCGCTCTCTCCAAAGCCAGGATCTGCGCTACCGTTGCATCTACATCCTCGGTTTTCGTATTCGTCATAGACTGGATCAGAATAGGGTTTCCACCGCCGATCACCCTGTCTCCAATCGTTACCTTTTTGGTGATTTTCCTTTCCTTCATTTTCTTTCCCCGCTCTATAAAACTTTAAAATCCTTCTAATTAAAACAAGTTAACAATATCATGGAACATGATCACTACCATCAGCCCCAAAAGAAGCATCATTCCTGCTACATGCACCATTCCTTCTTTTTCCGGATCCACCCGTTTTCCTCTGATCAATTCGATGATCAGAAAAAGAAGCCTTCCTCCGTCCAAAGCAGGAATCGGAAGCAGGTTCATGACACCCAGATTTGCCGACAGAAGAATCGAGATGTTCAGCATATTAATAAATACCGCAAACCAACTGATCGCCCGGCTTTGCTGATAGGTATCTCCGATGGTACTGACGATCCTTACCGGTCCGGAAATGTCATTCGCAGAAACCTGTCCCGCAAACATCATTCCCAGGGAATCTACCGTGATCTGAATCCAGTATTTCACCTCATAGAGGCTGTAAGCAAGTACCTTCAGGGGGCCTGCATGGTTTCTTACGCCATTCCACTGGACTCCGAGAAGATAGCGTCCCGCCTCTTCATCATAAGAAGGGGTCAGGCTTGTTTCATATCTTTGTCCATCTCTTTCATATACGACCTGAATTTCCTTTGTGACTTTTTGGGGATGCAGATAAAGGTAATTCGAAAGCTCCCGGTAAAGGAAGATTCTCTCCCCATCGATACGGATGATCCTGTCTCCGTCCTCGATTCCTGCTGCCTGTGCGCTTCCTCCATCTGTTACATAGGTAACCACAGGTTCATCATAGCCAATGCAGGCGATCATGATCAAAGCCAAAAGAAAGGCCAATAGGAAATTAAATCCAGGACCGGCAGCTATCACTGCGATCCTGGCCCATATTCCCTTATTTAAAAATGCCCTTTCATCATCACTATCACCATCCCCATCGGTCATTACACAGGCACCTCCGAAAGGAAGCAGATGGATTGAGTATTTTGTCTCTCCCCTGGTAAAACCAAACAAAGTCGGCCCAAGTCCGAGACAAAACTCCTCCACCCTGATTCCGTTTTTCTTCGCCACAATAAAATGGCCAAACTCATGAAAAATGATGATGAGCGAAAAAATAATAATCGCGACCAGAATACTCAATGTATCTTACCCTTTACATAGTCATTCACTTCTGCCTCTGTTTCCAAAACCTCTTCCAAGGACGGATTATCACGAAAAGCAATATGCTCCATACTATCCTGAACAAGTGCCGGAATATCCAGATAAGCAATCTTTCCCTTTAAAAAGAGGGGAACCGCATTTTCATTTGCCGCATTAAAGACAGTCGGCATGTTACCGCCCTGCTTCAATGCCTGATAAGCCAGCTTCAGTCCATAGAAGGTTTCCGTATCTGCCTTCTCAAAGGTAAGCTCCTTCAGCTGCCAGAAATCCAGCCGGTCTCCGCCCAAAAATCTGCGATTTGGATAGTAAAGTGCATACTGAATCGGCAGCTTCATATCCGGAACGCCAAGCTGGGCGATTACCGCTCCATCTTCATACTGCACCATGGAATGCACAATACTCTGAGGATGTACAACCACCTGAATCTGCTCCGGCTCTACATCAAAAAGCCATTTGGCTTCCATAACTTCCAAGCCCTTATTGATCAGGGTAGAAGAATCGATCGTCACCTTCTGTCCCATGACCCAGTTCGGATTGGTAAGGGCATCCTCCGGACGAATATTAACCAGCTCTTCTCTCTTTTTGCCGCGAAAGGCACCGCCTGAAGCAGTCAGGAGAATTTTATCGATTTTATTCTGTCTTTCTCCATTCAGAGACTGAAAGATTGCACTGTGCTCACTGTCTACCGGCAGAATCTGAACGCCCTTTTCCCTTGCAAGTGGCATAATGATATGTCCTGCCGTAACAAGGGTTTCTTTATTGGCCAGGGCAATGGTCTTTCCGGATTCGATCGCAGCGATGGTCGGACGAACACCAAGCATACCCACAATTGCCGTTACCAGAATTTCTGCATGCTCTGCTCTCGCAACCTCAAGCAGACCTTCCATTCCGGAATATACCTTTACCTCAAGATCTGCAATGCTTTCCTTTAGCCTCATAGCGTCTGCTTCTTCCCAGACACTGACCAGCTCCGGTGAAAATTCCCGAATCTGCTTCTCCATCAAGGCAATATTTTTGCCGCAGGAAAGGGCAACTACTTCAAGGTCGTCATTTGCCCTTACTACATCCAAGGTTTGAGTTCCGATCGATCCTGTCGATCCCAATATTGCAATTTTTTTCATATCGTCTTCCTCAATGTACCAGATAATAAGCAAGATAATAGATCATCGGTGCGGTTACGATCACGCTGTCAAAGCGATCCATGATCCCACCGTGACCGGGAATCAGATTACCATAGTCCTTTATATCATAATTTCTCTTGATTGCAGATGCAGACAAATCCCCCAGCTGGGAGAAAACTGCTCCGATCGCACAAATCAGGGCATAGGCTCCGATTCGCCCAACATCGAATCCATACTGGGCATGAAGCAGACAGCCGTAAAGTGCACCTAAAGCCGCTGCTCCGGCAATGCCTCCGATAGAACCCTCGATCGACTTCTTCGGTGAAAGAATGGGGGCCAGCTTATGCTTTCCGAAGAGCATACCTGCACAGTAAGCACAGGTATCACAGCCCCATGCACAGAAAAAGATCAGCCATACATCATAAAAACCATTTTCCATCGCTCTTGTCTGATAGATGAAAGAAAGCATAACACCTACATATAAAACACCGAAAAAAGCCTGCATGACCGATGCTGCTGTATACCTGGGATAGGTCAGCACAAAGGCAAAGAGCAAAAGCAAAAGAAGGCCGATCACAAGGAGCATATCTGCTATCAGAAAATGCAGCTTCAAATCCAGATAAAAGACCGCTAAGGCCCCATATCCGATCAGCCCCGGCAGCTTCTTTTCAATTCCAAAAACCCGGTAGAGCTCAAAGAGTCCGATCAGGGAAATCGCAAAACAGCCTGCCCAAAGGATCCAGCCACCCGGCCAGATAAAGAGCAGAAGAAGCAATATCAATACAATACCACTGATCAATCTCGTACGAAACATGCCTATTCCTCCTTGATCTTCCCGTATCGTCTGTCTCTGTTCGCATAGGCCTCTACTGCTGCCTCAAGATCCTTTTTGCTGAAGGCAGGCCAGGGCACATCTGTAAAATAAAACTCGCTGTAGGCCAGCTGCCAGAGCAGATAGTTAGAAAGTCTTTGTTCTCCGCTGGTTCTGATCATCAGATCCGGATCCGGAAGATCAGCCGTATCCAGATAAGAAGCGATCATCTCCTCCGTAATCTCCGTCTCAGCGATTCTGCCTTCCTTCATCTCCTTTTGGATCCGGTTTATAGCACGAACGATCTCATCCCGGCTTCCGTAATTAATGGCAATCGTCATCGTAATGCCGGTATTGTCAGCCGTAGCCTCTTCCACTCTTTCAATCTGAGCCTGCAGATCCTCAGCCAAACCACTTCTGTCTCCGATGATCCTCATTCGAATATTGTTTTTATTTGCTTTTTTTATCGCCGTCTTCAGATAATCCCGAAGCAGATTCATCAGCTTCTTTACTTCCTTTTCCGGCCTTTTCCAGTTTTCCGTCGAAAAAGCATAATAGGTTACATAGCGAATTCCCAGATCATCTGCAGCTTCAATAATGGTCTCTACATTTTTTGCACCAATGGTATGACCATATTCTCTCGGCATTCCTTTGCTTTTCGCCCACCTGCCATTGCCATCCAAAATGATCGCAACATGATTCGGAATCTTTTTTTCTTCCATTTTCTTCCTCCATCAGATAAGTGTAATAGGACAAAATTTCTTTTCATCATTGAAAAATCCTATTACATAAAGAAAAGGGACAGGCAAGCTGCATGTCCCCTCTCCTGATGTCATTTTCTTTAAACGGTTGTAATTTCTTTTTCCTTTTCCTTTACAGATCCATCAATAATCTTGATAAACTTATCTGTTAATTTCTGGATATCCTCTTCAAAGTCAGCCTCTACATCCTCAGAAATCTCTTTTGCCTTGAGTTCCTTCTTCAGCTGATCAATGGCATCTCTTCTGATATTACGAACAGCAACCTTTGCATCCTCACCCTTTTTGCGGGCTTCCTTTGCAACCTCTTTTCTTCTCTCTTCTGTCATTTCCGGGAAGATCAGTCGAATAGACTTGCCGTCATTCGTCGGATTAATGCCAAGCTCTGACAGATTGATTGCCTTTTCGATTTCCTTCAGCATGCTGGTCTCCCAGGGTGTAATCTGAATCATTCTTGCTTCAGGAACCGCAACATTGGCTACCTGCTGAATCGCTGTCGGTGATCCGTAATAATCAACCATGATTCGATCCAGTACATGGGGATTGGCACGTCCGACACGGATTGCATCGAATTCCTCCAGCAGTTTTTTGTGTGTTTTGTCCATCTTGGACTCATAAAGCTTTATATCCATCTTAATCTCCTCCTAAACGGTTACTTTTGTTCCGGTGAAAGTGCCCAAAATACTTTCTGCAATGCTATTTTCTTTATTCAGGCCAAAAAGATACATCGGCATCTTGTTTTCCATGCAAAGAACAGATGCTGCCAGATCGATTACGCCCAGCTTATTGGCTACGACATCATCAATAGCAATTTCATCATATTTCTTAGCATCCGGATTGATCTTCGGATCACTGTCATAAACACCGTCAATGGCCTTTGCAAGGAAAATTGCATCTGCTTCCATCTCAATTGCACGAAGAACGGTTGCCGTATCTGTTGAAAAATAAGGATGACCTGTTCCTCCGGCAAAGAATACGACCTTGCCCTCTTCCAGATCTTCCATGACTTCATCCTTAGAATAAAGCTTTGCGACATCACCGCAGGCAAAGGGTGTCAGGATCTCTGTTTTCATTCCTGTGCTGCGGAAAATCTCAGATACATAAATGCAATTCATTACCGTTGCAAGCATACCGATCTGATCTGCCTTGGTACGCTCGATTGCGTCAGAAGATCTGCCGCGCCAGAAATTACCTCCGCCAATTACAACACCGATCGCAATTCCTGAATCATAGACCTGCTTTACCTGACGGGCAACCTCTTTTACTGTTGCCTCATCAAAGCCAAAATGGTTATCACCCGCGAGTGCTTCTCCACTCAATTTTAATAAAATACGTTTCATATATCCCCCTTATTTTTTTCAGGAAGTTTTTTCTGTGAAAAAGTATAACATACTTTATTCAAATATGAAAAGAAAATCTCTTCTATCTCTTTTCTATAAGCCAAGAAGGACTGCCGCAAAAAAGCGACAGTCCTTCCCTCCTGAATCATATAAAAGCAACTCCTTCTATATGATATAAATCATTTGATCAAAAAGCTTTGCTAAAAGCCGTTTTTCCTCAGTTGATTTGCAAAGCAATCCAAGGAAATCAAGGATTTCTTAGTTGTTGATCAGCTTAGAGGAATCATCATTCCAGCTGTAAAGCTTACGGATTTCCTCGCCAACCTTCTCTGACGGATGCTCAGAAGCAAGCTTTCTCATTGCCTTGAAGTGAACCTGACGTCCTGCAGAAGACATATCCTGAAGGAATTCGCTTGCGAATGTACCATCCTGGATATCGGTAAGAACTTTCTTCATAGCCTTCTTTGTATCTTCTGTAACGATCTTCGGTCCTGTAATATAATCGCCGTACTCAGCAGTGTTGGAAATAGAATATCTCATTCCTGCGAAACCTGACTGATAGATCAGATCTACGATCAGCTTCATCTCGTGGATACACTCGAAGTAAGCATTTCTCGGATCATATCCAGCTTCTGTCAGAGTCTCAAAACCTGCCTGCATCAGTGCGCATACACCACCGCAAAGAACAGCCTGCTCACCGAAGAGGTCTGTCTCTGTCTCTGTACGGAAGGTTGTCTCAAGAATACCAGCTCTTGCACCACCGATACCAGCGCCGTAAGCAAGTGCATTCTCCCAAGCCTTTCCTGTAGCATCCTGATATACAGCTACCAGGCAAGGTGTTCCTTTGCCCTCTTCATACTCAGAACGTACTGTATGTCCCGGAGCCTTCGGAGCGATCATTGTAACATCTACATCTGCCGGAGGAACGATACATCCATAGTGGATATTGAAGCCGTGTGCAAACATCAGCATGTTGCCTGCTTCCAGGTTCGGCTCGATATCTGCTTTGTACATATCTGCCTGTTTCTCATCATTGATCAGAACCATGATAATATCAGCAAGCTTTGCTGCTTCAGCTGTTGTGTAAACCTGGAATCCATCCTCTTCTGCCTTCTTCCAGGATTTGCTTCCTTCATAAAGACCGATAATAACATCGCATCCGGAATCTCTCAGGTTCTTTGCATGTGCATGTCCCTGGCTTCCGTAACCTACGATTGCGATCTTCTTGCCTTCCAGTAAAGAAACGTTACAATCTTCCTGATAGAAAATTCTTGCTGCCATTTTAATGACCTCCTGTTGATACTTAAAATTTAGTTAATCTAAAAATTTAACATTTTCCATGCCGCGTGAAAGGGCTGTTGCTCCTGTTCTCGCAAGCTCTACGATATCGTACTCCTTCATGAGTCCGATGAAAGCTTCCAGCTTATTCTGGGAACCGGTAAGCTCAATCACCATTGAATCCGCTGAAACATCAATGACTCTTGCTCTAAAGATATCAATCACTGACATCATTGACTGACGGGACTCTGCAGGAACCCTTACCTTAACAAGGATAAGCTCTCTGGCTACCGACTCGTCTCTTTTCAGTCTTTCAATGGAAACTACATCTTCCAGCTTTGCCAGCTGTTTTTCAATCTGTTCTACCATCAGCTCGTCTTCTCCGCTTGTAACAATTGTAATTCTGGAGAAGCGCTCATCTGCGGTTACGCCGGCAGTAATGCTGTCGATATTATAACCTCTTCTTGAAAACAGACCGGTCAGTCTGCTCAAAACACCTGACTTGTTCTCAGCTAAAATTGAAAGAACGTATGTATTCATTTATTACCTCCCTGCGACATACTTACAATACCACGTTTCTAAAAATGAAACAATAAAAAGACTCCGATCCTACCATGCTGTTTTTTTATAAGCACTATAACCTCATATTATAGCTTTATATTTTACTATATCATTTGTTTATATTTGTTTTTTTCTTACTGCCGCTTTTACTTTTCTTTCCTTCTTCTTTGCTTCCATTTATCTTATCCCTTTATCCTGTGCTTGAATTTCCTTTTCAAACGATCCTCAATCGCTATCCTCAAATCCGATGATCGTCATTTGCCGCCTTCCGCACCAGGCGAAAGACAATAAAGTAAATAATTGCAACAATAATGACAAAACAAACAATAGCCGGTGCATTTCCCAGCATGGCTGTCATATCATAGAGACCATGCAGGACGATGGCAAGAAGCAAACCTGTAAAGAGCTCAAAGCAGACACCTGCCTTCCAGCCAACTTTTTCCTTTTCCTTTGCCCTTCCATAAAAAAGCCCTGTCAGAATTGCAAAGGCAAGATGCCCAGGAATGGACAGAAAGGCTCTCATAAATCCAACAGAAAGCCCGAATCCGACAACATACATGACATTTTCCAAAGCGGCAAAGCCAAGAGAAACCGCTGCAGAATAAACAACTGCATCAAAGGTATAATCAAAATTCGGATCCTTCCAGCTTCCCTTGTAAAGGAAAAAGAGCTTCAGTCCCTCCTCTGCAAGTGCTACTACCAAAAAAGCCAGCAAAATCGTATAAAGCGGTGATGCCGTATCAAATTGAAAGAAATGCAGGATCTTCTGTCCGATTGTTTCCAAAAAACCGGAAAGTACCGCTGCGATTCCACCAAAAAAAGCCAACTTCAAAATCAGGCCGACCGGCTCATGTTCTATTTTATCCAGACTATAAATATAAACCATGAGTCCAATCGCCGGCAGCAGAGCAACAAGCATATATACCCAAAATACAATCAACATAGGCCGAACGAAAAACACCATTCATTCCTCCTTATCTCAAAGCATCTATCTCTCAAAGCACATATCAAAGAATGCCTGTCTTTTTCAGCACCTCATCCACCCATTCCACAGGGATGATCTCCAGTGCCTCTTTCACTTCTTCAGCAACATCCTCCAGATCCTGCACGTTTTCCTTTGGAATAAAGACCTTTGTCACGCCTGCCCGGACTGCTGCCATCAGCTTTTCCGGAAGTCCGCCAATTGGCAGTACGGCACCTCTTAAGGAAACCTCACCGGTCATTGCAATATGGGGATCTACGGCTTTTTCACAAATCAAAGAAGACAGGGCGGTTGTCATCGTAATTCCTGCGGAAGGACCATCCTTCGGAATCGCACCCTCCGGCACATGAATATGAATATCATTTTTCTCGAAGACTTCTGCCTTTTCCGGAAATTTCAGCTTAACCAGGCTCAGAGCGATCTGAATTGACTCCTTCATCACATCTCCCAGCTGGCCGGTTACGATCAGCTTTCCTTCGCCCTTCATCATCACACTTTCGATATAAAGGATTTCTCCGCCGGCCATGGTCCATGCCAAACCGGTCACAACGCCCGCCTTTGTCTCCTTCAGGATCTTATCGTGCAAAAGCGGCTTTGCATCCGTCAGTTCCTTCAATCGCTTAGGATTCACTCTGATCGACTTTTGTTCTCCCCTAACCAGAAGAACCGCCGCACTCCGACAAATGGTATCGATACATTTCTTGAGACCACGTACGCCTGACTCCATCGTATAATCAGAAATAATCCTATGAATCGCATCATCTGTAAAAGAAATCTGCTTTTTCTTAAGTCCCATCTCTTTCATTGATCTGGGAATCAGATGCTTTTTGGCAATCTGAAACTTTTCGGAAGCAGTATAACCCGCAAAATCAATGATTTCCATTCGGTTCAGCAAAGGCTCGGGAATTCCATCTGTTGAATTAGCCGTGCAGATAAAGAGCACATCTGACAAGTCGTAAGGCACATTCATATAGTGATCCGTAAAGGAAAAATTCTGCTCCGGATCAAGCACCTCAAGAAGAGCACTGGAAGGATCTCCGCTGTAATCATGGGAAAGCTTGTCTACCTCATCCAATACCATGACCGGATTGGAAGTACCCGATTTTTTTATACCATCCATAATCCGGCCCGGCATAGCACCGATATAGGTCCTTCTGTGTCCACGAATCTCCGCCTCATCCCGAACACCTCCGAGGCTGACTCTGACATAGCTTCTGCCAAGCGCCTTCGCAATGCTCTGACAAATACTGGTTTTTCCGGTACCCGGTGCACCCACAAAAAGGAGAATGGATCCGGACTGTTTTTTATTCAATGTCATGACCGCAATCTGCTGAAGGATTCTTTTCTTTGGCTTTTTCAGACCATAATGGTCCTCAGCCAGAATTTCCTCAGCCAGCTTCAGATCAATTTCCCGGTTTTCTTCCTTTTTCCAGGATAAAGAGCAGGTGAAGTCCAGATAATCATAGAGCATGCCGTATTCCGGACTGTTCTGCCCCTCCTGCTTCATGCGCAGAAGAACCTTCTTAGCCTCCGTCTCTGCCTGCTCGTTCATACCGCTTTCTTTGATTTTCTTTTCAAAGCGTCTGACATCCGAGATGTTTTCCGGATGCATCTCATCCAGTTCTCTCTGCAGATATTCAATCTGTTTTTTGATGGCATCCTCACGATAGAGCTGCTCATTCTGCTCTGCCGCCTCAGATTCTGCTTCATTTCCGACCCTTGCCATCTGAAGGAACTCATAAAGAACCTTTTCCATCAGAGCCGTACGCTCTGATATACGATCCGCCGCCAGAATTGCATAACGTTCCTCATTTGGAACATCTGTCTTGGTCGAAATTGAAGCAACCATTTCTCCCATAGAATCCCACTGATTGACATAATTTCTTGCCAGGATTCCCCACTGCTGCTCACTTACATACTGAATATAGGCAGATTTTACATCCTCAAGACGTCTTTTTTCTTCTTCCTCATCCAGATCATTGATCTCTTCCCGCAGGGTATGCGTAAAGCTGATCTTTCCTTTTTTGTCAATCTGCAGATTCTCAATATTGATTCTCTGAAGAGTACGAACGGAAACAATGTCTTCCTTTCCAATCTTCTCGATTACTGCAGATAAGCCGATCGGATAAAAATCCTCCGGAGTCAGCTCCTCCGCATCTTTATCTTCTTTTATCATAAGAAAGGCAAGCTCTTCACCCTTCTCAAAGTTCTCGCCTCCCAAGAGTTCCTTAAAATAATCATTTTGGAAATAATAGGTAACCCCGGGAACAAGAATGATATTATAAACAGGTATTGTCAGCATTTCCTATTCTCTCTTTCCTCTCTGTTTTTTCCGCATATCTATCTCATGTATCGCTTTTTCTCAGATTTATCAGCCGGAAAATGCATTCCGCGATATTTACTTTTATTGGTATTTATTTACTGACATTTGTTTAAATGAAAAAGAACCAGGCCTCCCTTATCCTCAAAACCGGTATCCCAAAGCTTGTCAAAATTCAGCCATACATATTTTCCATAGGATACCGTCTTAACAAAAAAGCCTTCTTCTCTTTCCTCGTAGCCATTAAAAATAAACCAGTGCCATTCATAATCATCAAAGCTTTTCACATCCTGATGACGAAGGGTCAGATTAACTACAGGAATACCGCTATCAATAGATTCCCTGATCTTCTCCCTGGCTTCTTCTACATCATTTTCTCCGGAAAAGCCCTCCAGCTTAACCGGATGCATGCCCCTTTTCACCTGGAACTTCTCAAATCCGCGAAGATAACGCTCCAGCGTATCCACGCCTCTAAGTCCCGGTGTGATACAGCGCTTCATCATATCTGAGGCAAATTTCACATAGTCTTTTTCACTGATCTCCTGTAAATCATAGGGATACAGCCTTGTCTGGCAATAAAGATCCAAATAAATAGACAGATCACATGCCGTAATTGCGGCACATCCCGCAAACTGAAGCAGCTTATCCGGGATGGTATTCTGGTCACCGCCATAGTATTTTCCATCAATTAAAAAATAATTTAATTCTTTTTTCATCGCAATATTTAGTAAAATCCACCGATGTGCAAGACACCGGTGGCTCCTTTATCCCATATTTAAATTAAATGCTTCTGCTTAAAGTCCCAGTTTTTTCCTGATTTCAGCAATTTCCTCATCTGTTAAAAGAGGATACGATTTTTCCTCTTCGATCTCTTCGGCTTCTTCCGCCTCCGGAATAGCCTCTGCATCCTCATCGAAAGGCTCTTCCTCTCCAGCTGTCTCCCGCTTTGGTCTCTTTGGCCTGCTCTTCTTTGACGAAGGATGACGGGGCTTTTTGAGCGTGCTGATCTTTTTCAGAACTTTCTCCCCTTTTCCCTTATAGAAGAAAGCAGCTGCTCCAAGAATCACAAGAATTACAATCAGGATAATGATATTTCTGGTCCTTTCGGCCGGTGTCGTATGATGCTTCATGATTCTCGTTGCTGTATCTGTATAAGACTGAATCAGCATTTGATCAGTAGACAGATCCGATTTCCAGTAGCGATCCATATTATCCCAGAAGACATTCATCGCCTCTGTATCCATTACTGCATCCGCAGAAGCACCGCTTACGGAACACATATAGCCAATATCGGTCGTTGTATTCTTTTCTGCAAAATAAACAAAAAGAAAGGCATTCTGATCGGAAATATTCTCACTGAAATAATTATTTGCCCATTCTTCTTTTTCTTCCTCTGTACTTAAGGTTGCGTCATAGCCTCTGAATATAATATAAGGCTGAATACCGGTCTTTTTGTAGAAAGGTTCCAGTCCGTTTTCTGTTGTCGCTACATCTTCGATCCATTCCAGCTCATCCTTAATACAATTACTGTTAAAATCCGGAACATCCGTCAGTTTTGTTCTGTTGATCGTACTGCTTACGGTTGCCTCTGCCACATTACCGCTGTTTTTATTCATAGAGGTAAACATAAAGGCAAGAACAAGAATCACAACAAAAATAATTACTGCCGTGATCACCATCGACGTACCGCAGCCAAGCACCCTTCCTCCATTTCCTACAATGGACGTTCTGCCGGCATCGCCATAGCTACCGAATCCTCCGCCGGAGCTTCTTTTCTTTTTTAATGCTCCCTTTTTCGGCATTTCTTTTCCTCCAGTCTGCAGAATTTTTTCTGCCCTCTTTCTTTTCCATAGTTCTGATACCATATCTTACAGACTATCATATTGAGAAATCAGGTTCAAGTTCCACAAGAAATCTTTTTCATCCACATATTTTCTCTCCGCCTGCGGCGGGTCTCTTTAGCGGCAAAATTCTTATCCGCCGCAGTGCTAAACCTGCAGGATTTTTTTGATACAGAGAATTATTTGATAATTATTTGATATAGAAAAATTCCTTCTTAAGCAAATAAAATGCTGCCATACCCAAAGGGTATGGCAGCAAAATAGGTTCTAGGAGGTTTATGCCCCGCGCTATGCGCGTGGCATATTATGCTGATCGCTCGCCATGAAAGTGTGCCTATCGGCACAGGCTCGCGGAACCGCCCCGCGCTATGCGCGTGGCATATTATACTGATCGCTCGCCATTTACACGCAGCTAGCGCTGCCGGCTCGCGGAACCGCCCCGCGCTATGCGCGTGGCATATTATTCATCAAGGGCCTTAAATGCCTCATCCAGATCCTCGATGATATCATCAATATTCTCTGTTCCGATAGAAAGACGGATGGTACCCTGTGTGATACCTACCTCTGCAAGCTCTTCCTCTGTCAGCTGGCTGTGTGTTGTTGTTGCCGGATGTACAACAAGGGATTTTACATCGGCTACATTTGCCAGAAGAGAGAATACTTCCAGATTGTCAATAAACTTGAAGGCTGCATCCTTTCCGCCCTTGATCTCGAAGGTGAAGATGGAAGCTCCTCCGTTCGGGAAATACTTGGTATAGAGCTCATGATCCGGATGATCCGGAAGAGAAGGATGATTTACCTTTGCAACATGCGGATTCTTTGTCAGATACTCTACTACCTTCTGAGCATTTTCTGCATGTCTTTCCAGACGAAGGGAAAGTGTCTCTGTTCCCTGAAGAAGAAGGAAGGCTGCAAAAGGAGAAATGGTTGCCCCTGTATCACGCAGAAGGATTGCACGAATATAAGTTACAAAAGCTGCCGGTCCTGCTGCCTCTGTGAATTTAACGCCATGGTAGCTCGGGTTCGGCTCTGAAATCCAAGGATACTTTCCGGAAGCCGCAAAATCAAAGCTGCCTGCCTCTACGATTACACCGCCAAGTGTTGTTCCGTGTCCACCGATGAACTTGGTAGCAGAATGAACAACGATATCTGCGCCGTGTTTGATCGGCTGAATCAGATAAGGAGTTCCGAATGTATTATCGATTACAAGCGGAAGTCCGTGCTTATGAGCGATCTCAGCGACTGCATCAATATCCGGAATATCAGAATTCGGATTACCCATGGTCTCAATAAAGATTGCCTTTGTGTTCTCCTGGATTGCATCTTCTACTTCCTGAAGATTATGTACATCAACGAAGGAAGCTTCGATACCATAGAGCGGCAGAGTATGAGCAAGAAGATTGGTTGTTCCACCGTAGATTGTCTTCTGTGCTACGATATGCTCACCTGCTTTTGCAAGTGCCTGAATGGTATATGTAATTGCTGCTGCACCGGATGCTACGGCAAGTCCTGCTGCACCACCCTCAAGAGCTGCAATACGATCTTCAAATACAGACTGTGTAGAGTTTGTCAGACGGCCATAGATGTTGCCGGCATCTGCCAAGCCAAAACGATCGGCTGCATGCTGTGCATTATGAAAAACATAAGAAGTTGTTGCATAAATCGGAACTGCTCTGGAATCTGTAGCCGGATCTGCTTCTTCCTGGCCTACATGAAGCGCTAATGTTTCGAATTTGAAGTTTCTCTCATTATAAGGTTTCTTGCTCATAAGTCTTTCCTCCTGATTTTATTTATCCTTACACCTTATTGTCTTTTCCTATAATTCCTAGTTTTTCGATAGGAATTATCTTGTAAGTATATTACCACCCGTTCAGAAAGAATGCAAGCACTTTTCCTATTTTTTACAGGACTTATTTTTCTTCTTTTTTCAGCATCGCAAGAAGTTCCTCCTGAGATATGACCGGGACACCAAGGGCATTTGCCTTATCCAGCTTACTTCCGGCATTTTCTCCTGCCAAAAGATAAGTGGTCTTCTTTGATACCGATCCGGTTACCTTTCCTCCAGCCTGTTCAATCAGTTCCTGTGCTTCCTTCCGTCCCATATCCGGCAGAGTTCCCGTAACCACAAAGGTCATTCCCTTCAGAATTTCCTGCTCTTCTGCCTTTTCCTCCATTTTCATATTCAGACCATAGGATTCCAGTTCCTGCATCACCTTAATATCTGCCTCATTACGGAAGAAAGACAAAATATCATGTGCAGTTGTTTCTCCGATATCCGGTATCTCCAAAAGCTCTTCTTCCTCTGTTCTCATCAGCTCCTGAATGGATCTGTAATGCTTCATCAATTCTGCTGCCGTTGCCCTGCCGACATTTCGAATGCCAAGTCCCGTCAGAAGCTGCACCGGAGAGTTTTCCTTAGAGGCCTCAATTGCAGAAAGAATCTTATCCGTATTCTTTTCTTTTCCGATCAGGCCTTTCTCGATCAGTTCCTCTCTCTGCTCCTTCAGTTTGTAGATATCCGCATAACTTGCAAGATAGCCCTCTTTTACAAGACTATCTACTAAAGTCTCGCCCAGTCCCGCAATATCCATACAGTTTCTGGAAGTAAAATAAGAAATCGTTCTGCTCAATTGAGCAGGACATAAAGGATTGATACAACGAATATCCGCCGTTTCCTCTTCTTTTTCCAGACTCTGACCGCATACCGGACAGACAGAAGATGCCTCGTAGACCGTCTCCGGTTCTTCTACCAATCCAGTAAGCTTCGGAATAATATCTCCCGATTTCAAAATACGATAGAGGCCGCCGATTCCGATCTTCATCTCCCGGATATAATCCTGATTATGAAGGGTAACCCTCGATACGCTTGTACCGCAGAGCCTTGCCGGCTTTCCTGTTTTCGCATCAAGAACATGTCCGATAAAGGCAATCTTTCCGGTACGTCCTACCGTCTCCTCGATTTCCTCCATTCTGACTATCCGCTCCTCCGGCGGATACTTATAAGCAATATGGCCATCGCTATACTTGCTTCCTGCCGGGAAATCACTGCGATAATCGATCTGCTCCAGCTTTACTACGGCACCGTCAATATCATAGGGCAGATCCTCCCGCCTTTTACCGATCTCCTCAATTGCCTTAAGCACTTCCTCTGCCGTCCTGCAGCTCTTGTGCCAAACACTTTCGATACCAAGCGAGGTCAGATAATCAAGTCCATCTCCCTGCCTTCTCATCAGCTCTGTCGGACCATCCTGAACATTGAAGATCAGCATGTGAAGACCACGCGCCTTCGTAATTGCAGGATCCAGCTGCCTTAAAGTTCCTGCTGCCAGATTTCTCGGATTTGCCGCCGGTTTCTTTCCTTTTTCTTCCATTTCCTCATTGTATCTTTCAAAAGCCTCGTGGGTCATGTAGACTTCGCCTCGAAGCTCCAGATAATCATAGGCGGCTTTGATCTTCTTCTGAACACTCGGGATCACCAAGGCATTTGCTGTAACATCTTCTCCTTCAAAACCGGTTCCCCTTGTTTCAGCCAGTTCCAGCCTCATCCAATCCGAATCCTCCGCATCTCTTCTATAACGCAAAGACATACTGAGTCCGTCTATTTTTTCTTCCACCGAAAAAGCTGCATCCGGATGCAGAAGCAGAACCTTATTAACCCATTCCCTTACCTCATCCGGATGAAAGACATCATTAATAGAAAGCATGGGCACGTTATGTCTTACCTTTACACCGGCTTCCCGCTTAACAGATCCGCCAACCTTCTGAGACGGAGACTCCTTGCTGATCCATTCCGGATGCTCCGCCTCTGCCTTTTTCAATTCCTGCATCAGCAGATCATACTCATAATCAGAGATCTCAGGATCATCCTGATTGTAATAACGATCCATATGATATTCAATTTTTGCTTTTAAGGCTTCGTACTCTTTCTTATTCATAGAAGGCTCTCCAATTTTGCTCTTTCTTCTTCTGTCAGATCCCGGTATTTACCGACCTCCAGATCTCCCAGCTCAATATTCATGATTCGGATTCGCTTCAGGCTGACTACCCTGTAATCGAAATAGTCACACATTCTTCTGATCTGCCGGTTCAGGCCCTGGGTCAGGATAATGCGAAAGCTCCTCCTGCCGCTTGCCTTGATCTTGCATTTTCTGGTTACGGTATCCAATATCGGCACGCCATTGGCCATTCCATCCAAAAATGCTCTGGTCAGATCCTTATTTACCGTAACCTCGTATTCCTTTTCATGATAATTGGAAGCCTTCAGAATCCGATTCACAATTTCTCCCTGATTGGTCAGAAGGATCAGACCGGTGGAATCCTTATCCAGTCTGCCAATCGGATAGATTCGCTTGGGATAGCCGATATATTCTATGATATTGTCCTTATAATGTCCGGTCGTGCAAACGATTCCCTTCGGCTTATTGAAGGCAATCAGGATTTTTTCTTCTTCCTTTTCTATTCTCTCTCCATCTACACAAACCAGCTGTCCCGGCAGGATTTTTTCACCCATCAAAGCTTTCTTTCCATCGATTTCAACCCTGCCTTCTTCTACCAGCTGATCTGCCTGTCTTCTGGAACAAAATCCAGCTTCACTTAAATATTTATTGATTCTTACACCATCTGTCTGTTCTGCCATATCTTTTCCCCTTTTTTTCTTCTGCCCGCTGGCTCTTGTGCCTGCAGTGCCTTTTCATAAGGCAAAAGGCATCCGCCAAGCAGATGCCTTTTCTTTTTCCGGTCCTTTTCTCTCGTGTTTTCTAAAAGGATTCCTTGCTTTTATCTCTTACTGTGTCTGAAGAAGATCTGTCTTGATATAACCGGTCTCATCTCCCCAGGTAACCTTTGTCCAGCCCTCTTCATAGCTCATGATAACCGTAACCGTATCACCTACTACGGCTGTACCAAGAACCTTTGCAGATTCGCTCATGGATTTTCTAACCCTAACAGGATCTGTGATCGTGATCTTCTTTCCTTCCGGAATATAACTGAGCTGATCGGAAGTATCCTCACTGCCATCTTCTGTGACATCCGCTCCGCTTGTATCCTCACCGCTGTCATCCGCTGCCACATCCTCAGTGCTTGTATCTTCTGTGCTGGCTGCGTCTGTTTCTGATGCATTCTCAATGCTCGGAATTGTACCCGTTTCATTCCAACTGCTGACTGCATTTGGAATCGTGGTATTCATCAGATTCTGCAATGCCTCATCTCCTGCAAGTGCCTGCTGGTATGCCGCATTTACTTCATTAAAGAGCTGTACAACATCTGACTGAGAGTTATAGCTGTTAATGAAGTTCAAAATTGTCGGATCCGTCTCGCTTTCCTGGGCGGAAAGATTGTAGGAGCTATAGCTGTTGTCGATATAGTAATTGCCATTTTCGCCTGTTTTTACGTAGAAGGTTTCCACACCCGGTGCTGGCGTTTCAATTCCCGTAAAATGAATCTTCATGGAAACCGACACAATATATTCTCCTGCATTTACACCATCCTTGGAGTAAATAATAAAGTCAGAATAAGAATCAATATACTGACTCATCAAAGAAATATACTGCAGCTCTCTGTCTGAGAAGGGATAGGCAAGCTGCTGAAGCATGCCGGTATCACCCGAAGCATAAGATGTATAATAATCTGTAAAAAGACTATTGATTCCTTCAATTGCATTCACCTGAAAGTTGCTTTCTACTGCCGCATCTGCAGATACCACTGCATCTGCAGAAACTGCCTCTCCGGTCGAATCTGCTGACTCGGAATTTGATGAAAAGAGGCTGCATCCGCTAAGACCCAGACTCATAGCCATAGAAAGCGCCAGTAAAACCGAAACCACTCTCTTTTTCATAAAGTACCTCCTGATAAAGCTCCTGCTTATTGCAAAGCTTTTATTTCATAATTACATTTAATCGGAACCGCCCCGCGCTGCGCGCGTGGCATATACTAAAGATCGCTCGCCATGAAAATGTGCCTATCGGCACAGGCTCGCGGAACCGCCCCGTGCTACGCACGTGGCATATAAAGAAAAAGGGATGACAATTCTTTCTGCCATCCCTGCGTGCATCCGACAGGAATCGAACCCGCAGCTCCGGAACCGGAATCCGACGTTTTATCCATTAAACTACGGATGCATGAATCGTATCATAGCATATTCCCCATGAAAAAGCAAATCAGATGCCGCAAGATGACCGAATTTCTTCTACAATATCCTGCACTCTTTTTTGATTTACCTCTACCGTAGTGGTTGCCGCCTTCTCATAATGAGGAAGCCTTTTCTTCATCAGTTCAGAAATATAGCCTACATTCATATGTCCGTTTAAAATCGGTCTTTTGTCCGAATTTCTCACTCTTTTATAGATGGTATGGGGCGAAGCCATGAGGTAGATCACCTCTCCCATTTCCTGCATCAGCTCAATATTCTCTTCCCGGAGGATGATTCCGCCTCCACAGGACACGATCATTTCCTCATCTCTATCTTTCAGCTTGCGAAGATAGGCTGTCTCCATATCCCGAAAAGCAGCTTCTCCCTCCTCGGCAAATATTTCTGTGATCTGCCTTTTTTCTTCTTTTTCAATTTCCTGGTCGGTATCGATCCACTTTATTTTGCTTACCTGTGCCAGTTTCCTGGAAATCGTGGTCTTTCCGCTGCCCATAAATCCAACAAAAAAATATTTACGGCTCATTATTTTCTCCCTCTGCAAGGCAAAGATGAATTGCCTCTCTTGCCTGTTCAACTGCCTGATATGTCATCTGTCCCGGTGCAGATGCCCTGCCCTGGGTAACAAAGGAAAGGCAGGAACCCGTTGCTTCTCCAATCAGCCTGGTAACTGCACCCTTTTCGCCCATCGCAATTGTGATCAAAGCCTGCTCCGGATATTTTTCTTTTATAAGTGCTGAGGCATAAAGCAGACGCATGGTATCCGAAAGACTCTTTGGCATCACTGCGATTTTTGCAATATCCGCTTCTGCCAAGATCATATGCTCTAAGATCTGAACCATCTCCATCTCATCCGGTGTTCCTTCAAAATGATGATTGGAAGCGATCAGCCTTGCTCCTTCTGCATGGAATTCTTTTACTGCCGCAAAGGCATCCTCAGAACCCATAATCTCATAATCCAGATAATCAATGGTCTGACAGGATGCGATTTTTCTAAGCAGCTCCTCATAGTCAGGTCTGCTCAGCCTGCCGCATCCGCCTTCTCTTTCACTACGATAGGTAAGGATCAAAATCGTCTCTGTCAAAAAGGGCTGTATTTCCTCCAAAAGTTCCAGAATACTTTCTGCCTGATCTCCCTTTTCAAAGTAATCGATACGCCACTCGATTGCTTCAGTTTTCTTTGCTGTCAAATCCAGGATCTTTGCAATAATATCTTCCTGCTTCTGATCTGTGACCGGTACACAAAGCGTCAGCTGATCTCTTTTCAGAGCCTTTGTCCTCATGTATTTTTTCTCCATTCTATTCAAATTCTGTTATAATGTTATAGTTAGGGCAAAAGCTGAACACAGCTTTTCCTTAAGTATAGCAGTGCAAAAATTCTACCGCAAGGAAAAGACGCACTTATTGACTTTAAAGTTACAATGCGTTAATATGTTAAAGTCTTTAAGATTTGATTTTTGGGATGAAAAAGATGAATATTACCGGTTACACAAAACAACTTTGCCTGATCGGCAATCCCGTCGCACATTCTCTCTCTCCGGCAATGCACAATGAAGCATGCCGGATTTTAAATCTCGACTATGTTTACACTGCCCTTCAGGTAAATGATCAGGATTATCCTGCTGCCATCAAGGGACTCACTGCCATGCATGTAAGTGGCTTTAATGTAACCATGCCGGGCAAGAGAATTGTCGCCGGACTTGTAGATGAAATTTCAAAAGAAGCTGCTTTATCTGCTTCCGTTAATACTGTTGTTCCAAGGGATGGTAAGCTCTACGGCTATTCCACAGACGGTTATGGCTTTATGCAGTCTCTGCGGGATGTGGGACTCGACCTGAAAGGAGAAAAGCTCTCCGTGCTGGGACTTGGCGGTGCTGCTACGGCAATCTGCGTCCAGGCTGCCCTTGACGGTGTCAAGGAAATTCTGGTCTTCCGCCGCAAAAACAGCAAATGGGCAGAAGCCCTTGCCTTTGCAGACCAGCTTCAGGCTGCATCCTCTGCAAGGGTAATCATTGCAGATATTGAAGATGAAAGCATGCTTCAGCAGCATTGCCGGGAAAGCTCGGTACTGGTGAATGCCACTTCCGCCGGAATGAAACCTCATGAGGAGCTTCTGCCGATTAAGGATCTGAGCATTCTGCACAAGGATCTTCTCGTATATGATGTCATCTACAATCCGATGGAAACCGCTTTTTTGAAGGCTGCAAAGGCTGCAGGCTGCTCCACTTTAAACGGAATTCCCATGTTGATCAACCAGGGAGCCAAGGCCTTTGAACACTTTACCGGATATGAAATGCCCGTCAAAGAAGTAACCAAAGCCGTTTTTCCGGATTACCTTTGCACTGATTTCTAATCCCATTCACACTATAGGAAGGACCTATTATCATGTCTATCGAATTCATAACCAGACTCCCATCTCCGGATGAGATCAAGAGAGCCTACCCTCTTTCTGACAAAGCAGCTGCAGCAAAGGCTGCCAGAGACGAGGAAATTGCCAAGATTTTCCGTGGAGAGGTCAACAAATTCATTGTTATTATCGGCCCCTGTTCCGCTGACAATGAAGACTCTGTCTGTGACTATATCAATCGTCTTGTTCCGATCCAGGAGGAACTCAAAGATAAATTACTGATCATCCCGAGAATTTACACCAATAAGCCCCGTACAACCGGAGAAGGTTATAAGGGAATTATCCATCAGCCGGATCCGGAAAAGAAGCCTGATATGCTTTCCGGTCTGATTGCCATGAGAAAAATGCATATCCGCGCCCTTGAGGAGACCGGCCTTTCTGCTGCAGATGAAATGCTCTATCCGGATAACTGGGGCTATCTGAGTGATATTCTCTCCTATGTTGCAATCGGAGCACGTTCCTCTGAAAACCAGCAGCACAGACTGACCTCCAGCGGACTGGATATCCCGGTTGGAATGAAGAATCCCACCAGCGGTGACTTTTCCGTTATGCTCAATTCCGTCGTTGCAGCTCAGGGACCACATGATTTTATCTACAGAGGCAGCGAGGTACATACCAGCGGCAATCCTCTTTGCCATGTCATTCTTCGTGGTGCGGTTAATAAGCACGGAGCTGCAAAACCAAACTATCACTATGAAGATTTAAGACGCCTTATGCAGATGTACAATGAAAAGGAATTAAAAAACCATGCAGTTATTATTGACTGCAATCACTCTAATTCCAACAAGCAGTATATTGAACAGATCCGTATTGCCCGTGAGGTTCTTCACAATCTGGAATACAACAACGATATGCGTCATTTCGTAAAAGGACTGATGATCGAAAGCTATATCGAACCCGGCAGTCAGAAAATCGGAGAACACATCTATGGTAAATCCATTACCGATCCCTGCCTCGGCTGGCCGGAATCCAAAGCACTTCTTTATGAAATCGCGGATTTGATCAAATAAATTGCTTCTGGAAAAAATCTATTAGAAAAGAGTCTATAAAAAATCTATAAAAAAGCAGAAATATTTTTAGTAAAGAAATATTTTTAGCAATAGGAAGGAAGTTTCCTGTTCCACAGAAAAAGCCATAGCCCGGAATACTCCAAAGCTATGGCTTTTCTTTTATGATTATTTTTTACCTTATTATTTTTAGTATTACAATGTGCTTCTTATATTATGCGCTATGTAATACTCTTACGCTTTATGATTGCTATAGTTTATGCAACAAAGGCCCTTCTATGCCTCATAGCCAACCAAAAAGGCCTGCTTGTTCAGATCAACCAGCTTTGCCGGAACCGTCTTTTCAATCACATCCAGCCACTGCTCTTTTTCAAAATTCATATGCTGAGCCGCAAGTCCCAGTACGATCACGTTGAAGACCTTGGAATTGCCAAGCTTCAAAGCTTCTTCCTGGGCTTTGATACGATATACGGTATGTTCCTTCTCCAGCTCTTCAATGATATTTTCCGGATATTCTCTTACACCGGTAACAACAGAAATAGGATCAATCCTCTGATCATTTACAATGATCACGCCATCCTTCTTCAGGAAATGCGCATATCTTTTTGCTTCGAGTCTCTCGAAGGCAATCAAAAGATCTGCCTGTCCTTCTTCAACAATGGGTTCTGCAACCTGATCTCCATATCTTACAAAAGTAACAACACTGCCTCCTCGCTGAGCCATGCCGTGTACTTCGGATAATTTCACCTGATAGCCGTTATCTGTAATGATGCCGCCAAGGATACGGCTGGTAAGCAGGGTTCCCTGACCACCGACACCAACAATCATAATATTTTTTGTTTCCATAGCAGTCTCCTTACTTTTCAAACTGTTCAATTGCATCAAACTTACACAGCTGCATGCAAAGTCCACAGCCGTTGCACATGGTCTGATCGATTGAAATCGTACCGTCTGCATTCTTCGTAATTGCCGGACAGCCCGGTTTCAGACATGCACCGCATTTCTTACATTTCTCACTAATCTCTCTGCAGCGATAAGGGAATTTCACATTTTTCAGGAGCGCACAGGGTGCTTTTGTGATGATGACACTAATTTCATCCTTTGCTGTTTCCTCTTTAATCAGCTTAACAAGACCTTCCTGATCAAAGGAGCTGATCTCTGTTACATTCTTAATGCCAAGAGATTCGCAAAGAAGCTTGATATTAATTGCCGGAACACTTTCTCCCATCAGGGTCTTTCCGGTTGCCGGATTGTCCTGATGTCCGGTCATACCTGTGATCGAATTATCCAGAATAATAACCGTTCCTGTTCCCTGGTTATAAACCATATCCATCAGGGAATTAATTCCTGTATGCATAAAGGTAGAATCACCAATTACGGCAACCCAGTCCTTAATATAATCTTTGCCCTTTGCCTTTTCCATACCATGCAGCATACTGATGCTGGCACCCATACAAAGAGTGGTATCCAGTACGGAAAGCGGTGCCAGAGCACCCAGGGTATAGCAGCCGATATCGCCTGCCGCATGCATATGCAGTCTCTTCAGAGCATAATATACACTTCTGTGAGGACATCCCGGACATAGGATAGGAGGTCTTGGCGGAACATCTGCCGCTGCTTTCAGTTCTAACTTCTGACCCAGGATTTTTTCCCGAAGCATATTGGCACTGTATTCGCCCTGGCGGGTGAAAAGCTCTTTTCCGATACATTCAATGCCCCAGGATCTTACCTGCTCTTCAATTACAGGCTCAAGTTCTTCAAATATATAGAGCTTGTCCACCTTGGATGCAAATTCCTCGATCAACTTTCTGGGAAGCGGATTAACTAGGCCAAGCTTTAAAACAGAAGCATCCGGACAGACTTCTTTCACATACTGATAAGCAATGCCGCAGGTAATAAAACCGATCTTACTGTCATTGTACTCTACCTTATTGATCGGCATGCTATTGGCATCCTCAGCCATTTTATTCATGCGCTCTTCTACTACAAGGTGGCGTCCGATTGCCATAGCCGGCATCATTACATTTTTCTGGATATTTTTCTCATAAGGCTTATCCGGAATCTCCTGACGCTCCTCCAGGGTAACCGGTCCCTGAGAATGTGACAGTCTTGTTGTGGAACGGATGATGATCGGTGTATCATATTTTTCACTTGCTTCAAAGGCAAATTTAATAAAATCCTTTGCCTCTTGAGAATCAGAAGGCTCGATCACCGGTACATTAGCCGCTCTGCCTACCATTCTGGTATCCTGCTCATTCTGAGAGCTGTAGATTCCCGGATCATCTGCAGCCATAAGCACCATACCGCCATTCACGCCAGTATAAGAAAAGGCATAGAGAGGATCCGCTGCTACATTAACACCAACCATCTTCATACAGCAGATCGATCTGACACCGCTCACAGAGGCGCCGATAGCAACCTCGGTCGCAACCTTCTCATTGGGTGCCCATTCGCAATAAACACCATCGTACTTCACAAGATTCTCGCTCACTTCTGTACTGGGTGTTCCCGGATAAGAAGAAAGCACCTTCACTCCTGCTTCATAGGCACCGCGCGCAAAAGCCTCGTTGCCAAGCATGATTTTCGTTTCTGACATAGCTATTACCTCAACTTTTTAATAAGAACGAAGTTTTCTATATGTTCTATATTTCACAAGAGAGAATCCTGCCTGCAGGATTCTCCGCTCTTTTTATTTTATAAAATAAATTCTGATATGACAACCTGAAGAGACCGAAAACCTCGGTATTCGTTCACGGAGGGATAATAGGCGAAGGAAAGATTCAGACTTCCTCTTCCCTTCAAAAGAGCCTCCTCTTCCTCGATTCCATATTCCTCCCGAATCATCTCAAAGAAAGTATCGGCATCCTGAAAATACATTCCGGTCATACGCTGTCCTTCTTCATTCAGCAAAAGAAAACGAATCATATTTTTGTTCTTCCCGATTCTTACAGCTGAAATAAAGCGGATATTTTTGACTGCGAATACGGGTTTGCCATTATCCTTACCAAAGGGTTCCATTAGATCCAGCTGCTGGATCAAAGCTTCGCTGATATAAGATAAGGGCATTGCTACATCAATATAATTTTTTTCTGTCAGCTCCTCCGGCCCAAGAGAAGCATTTCTATTTAGTCTTTCCCGCAGAAGATCGATATTTTCTCTTTTCATGGAAAAACCGGCTGCAAGAGGATGACCGCCGAATTTTGTAAAAAGCTCCCTGCATTTTGTCATTTCATCATACATGGAATAGGCTTCGATCGAACGGGCAGAGCCCTTCACGATATCCTCTTCTCCTGTAATCACAAAACTGGGGCGATAATAGCGTTCCCGGATCCTTCCCGCAATAATTCCCGCTATACTCTCGTGACAATTTGGAAGATAGACTACATAGACTGCTTCCTTTTTCCAGTCAGCCCCTTCGATTTGTTCTATCGCCTCTTCGAGGCCTTTTTCCGTCAGCCTTTTCCTCTCTTCATTGATCTGCTTCAGTTCCTCTGCGATCTCCAATGCCCTTCCGAAATTTTTCTCATTCAGAAGTCTTACCGCATGCATAGCTGAATCCAGCCTGCCGGTTGCATTGATACAGGGACCCAGCACAAAGCCCAAATGATAGGCCTTAACCTCTTTGATCTCATTTACCTGAAGCAGGGCCCGAAGACCGGCATTCTGTGTATGGCTCATTCTTTCCATGCCATACTTTACGATAATCCTGTTTTCATCCCGAAGCGGCATGACATCTCCCACCGTTGCAAAAGCCGCAAATTCCAGATAAAGCAAAGGCTCTTCCAGATCCCGTCCCGCCTTTTCATATAAAACCTGCAGAAATTTCATCGCAACAACCGCACCGCAGATTTCCTCGAAGGGATAACTGCAGTCTGAAAGCTTCGGATCCACGATCGCATCTGCCGGCGGCAGAATCTCCCTCCTTTTTCCTTCTTCCTCAACATAGGGAATATTATGATGATCTGTTACAAGGACCGTCAGCCCCTGCTCCTTCGCATAGGCTATTTCCTCATAAGCCGCAATTCCGTTATCACACGTCAAAATGACCTGACGCTTATCTCTAAGCGCCAGGTCGATTAAGTTGCGGTTCAATCCATATCCATCTGTAATTCTGTCCGGAATAGCATAGTCAACATCTGCACCAAGTCTTTTCAGGCCCTGATAAAGGATGTAAGTGGAGTTCACTCCATCAATATCATAGTCCCCGATAATTCTGATCCTTGCCTTCTCCCTGATCTTTTCCAGCATCAATTCTGCTGCCTTCTCTTCAACCAGAAGATGGGGATCATAAAGATCCGACAAGGAGGGATGGAGATAAGTAGCCATGTCCTCCGGTTCAATATCACGATTGCGGATCATTCTGACAATCACCGGATCCACATCCAGTTTTTTTGCCAGACCATAGAAATCCGCTTTCTTCGCGTGAATGAGCCACTTTTTTTTCATTTAATTTGCCTCAGTTGCGTTTGAAGAAGCCTCAGATTCCGGAACATAGGTAACATTTGCTGCTGCTTCAATCTCATCCCAAAGCTTCAGGGAAAGAACTGCCTTATTAAAGGATTCTTCTCCAACAGCCTCGATGAAAGAATCTACATCATCATATCCGTTCTCAGAAAGAAGCTTGTCTGCACTTTCATATCCATAGTAGCTTGCATACTGCTCCATGAAGCTGTTGATCGCATCATCATCTACGCTCCAGTTTTCTTTCTCAAGAATCGCCTCACGAATCAGAGCCTGCGGAATAATGGTTTCATCTACCTGAGTAGAAAGTTCTTCTTCGTAAGCATCCATGCTGGCAAATCCATAGTAATTTGTTACAAAGGTCTCATAATCAATGCCGTAAGCAGAAGCTGTCTGCTGATCCTGAGATTTATAAAGTGCTACATAGTAATCATGAAGTCCATCCGGTGCCCCATTTACGGTACAGCAGTCATAAACAGCCTCTTCCAGCTTAGAAGAAAGCTCGGATTTGGTATTGTTCTCTGCCTGTGTCTCTAAAGCATTCCAGATATATTCATCATAGTCCTTTGTGCTGGTATATTCGCCGTCTGTATAATCCTTTACAAAGGCATCATCATATTCCGGTACAACCTTTTCAAGAATTGCCTTCACTGTTACGGTAAATACGGCATCCTTTCCAGCCAGGTCAGAACTGGAGTAATCATCCGGGAATGTAACATTTACTTCCGTTTCTTTTCCGACCTTGGCACCGATCAACTGATCTTCAAAGTCATCAATAAAGGTATTAGAACCGATTACCAGTTCATAATCTTCCGCGGAACCACCTGTAAACTCTTCCCCGTCAATCTTACCAACATAATCGATCTTTACACGATCGTCATCCTTTACAACCGTTGCATCACTGGTCTCGTATTTTGTTGCATTAGAGATGATACTGTCAATGTACTCATCATACTGATCCTGTGTTGCTTCATACTGAGTTGTTTCAATATCAAGCCCCATGTAATCACCAAGTTCTACATAATCCAAAGCATCATATTCCGGCATATCCGGTACTACGATTGCATCAGATGATGCATCTCCGCTTGCATTTCCACTTGCATCTCCGGAGGCACTACTTGTTCCACAACCTGCAGTAAAAAGCATGGTCATGGCCAAAACTCCTGCTAAAATTTTCTTTTTCATTTTCTTTTTTTCTCTGTACTCTTTGGAGAATACAGCTCCTTTCCAATGAATTTTAAAAACGCTACGGCAAATACGATACCATATTTACCCAAAGAAGGAAAGAAAATACACACTTTTTTCACAATGCAAGCTAAAAAGAGATGCCTATCTCTGTTTATGACGACCTTTTCTGCCGTAAATGCAAAGCCCCGTAAATACCGCAACTACTGCCAGCATCAAAATCAGCCAGAAAAGAGGATTGCTTTCATCACCGGTTCTCGCTGCAGAAGCTGTCGTTCCTGTTGATTGATTCGTTATGTTCGGTTTGTTAGGCGTATTTCCTCCGTTATCAACAGTCGTACTGCTTCTCTTTATATTGGTAAAGGCAGCTGTTACGGTCTGATCCTTTATGATACTTCCTTTTGCTCCGGCAGCGGTCGTTGTATAACCATTTTGATTTGCTTCGCTCTCGCTTACTTCATAGCTGGTTCCTGCCGGTAGTCCGATTGCAGTCTTTTTCTCACCATGCTTCAGCGTAAAGCTTGCAACACCATTTTCAAAAGTCATGTCTCCATAGCTTCCGTTTATGCTGCTATCTCCAAGTTTTACTGTAAAGGTAAAGTCCTTCGTAGTATCGCCTGCGTTACCGCTAACTAGCTTGGATACGATCAAGTTACCAGTTTTCTTTTCAGGTTCAGGCTCTGGTTCATCGCTGCCGCTATTCTTCGTATTGGTAAAAGCTACTGC